>JAVBMN010000024.1:0-19108 GCA_031552405.1 Bacteroidaceae bacterium
ATAAAGGCATTGGAAGAATATATTGATTACTATAACAATAAAAGAATTAAAACAAAGTTAAATGGAAAGAGCCCGGTACAATACCGGGCCCTCTATACAAAATAATAATATTAATCTGTCCAACTTTTGGGGTGCACTTCAGTTATGATATACCCTCGTTTTTTTAAGCGATAATAGAGTATCTTTTTAAGAGTGGATGTGTACAGTTTTTTCTCTTCCCATATACCACTATTTTCTCTTTGGTAGGGGTGGGTTATATCCGTCTGGTAATTTTCAGGAGTCTGACTATTAGCAGGTTAAATCGCAGTTCTTAGCTTCAAAAAAGCAGGCCTGAGTTTTGGGAAACTCAGGCCTGCTTTTTTATAATTGGTGCCCACCAATTTTTCAACTGGAGCGCTCCGGTTTCTCAGTTGGTGGGCACCAGTTTTTTTGATATATATGATGTCAATAAAAATGGGCGTTCAGACTCTTGCAGATCATACTTTATCCTTGTGCCTCTTCCAGTTCCATTGAGGCGGTTTCCCACTCCTCTACAGTCTTGTCCAGCTGGCGTTTCAGGTTTTGGTGCTTCTCGTACAATACCATATCCGAGGCTCCTTCGGGGGTAGCCATCTGGCTTTCCAGAATGGCGATGGCGGCCTCAAACTGCTCAATGGTCGTTTCGCATTCAGACACTTGTTTCTCCAGTTTCTTGAGGCGTTTGTTACGCTCTTTTTGTTCTTCGTAGGAGAGCTTTCCGGCGGATGAGGCTGCTTCGTTGGAGTCGGGAGCAGGAGAGGAGCCTGTGGCAGCCATCCCCGAGGGCGATCCTGCCGAGGACAGGCCGGAGGGAGTGGCCTGCTGCAGTTCGTGCAGGCTTTCTATCTTTTTCTTTTCCAGGAACTCGTAGATGCCATAGAGGTGCTCTCTTACCTTTCCGCTACCGAATTCATAGACCTTGGTTACCAGCCCGTCTAAGAATTCACGGTCGTGGCTCACGATAATGGCCGTCCCGTCAAAGGCGCGGATGGCTTCTTTCAGCACATCTTTGGAGCGCATGTCTAAGTGGTTGGTGGGCTCATCCAGGATGAGTAGATTCACGGGTTCCAGCAGGAGTTTGATCATAGCCAGTCGGGTACGCTCGCCGCCGGAGAGGACCTGTACCTTTTTGTCGGAAGCCTCGCCGCCAAACATGAACGCCCCCAGCAGGTCGCGTATCTTGGTGCGAATGTCGCCCTTGGCCACATAGTCAATGGTGTCGAACACGGTGATATCCTCGCGTAGCATCTGTGCCTGGTTTTGGGCGAAGTAGCCGATCTGTATGTTATGCCCCACCGTAAGTTTTCCGTCAAAGGGGATCTCGTTCATGATACATTTTACCAGCGTACTCTTTCCCTCGCCGTTTTTGCCCACAAAAGCCACTTTCTCGCCGCGGTGGATGGTGAGGTTCGCATCGCTAAACACAGTGTGAGAGCCATAATCCTTGCGCACATCCTCGCAGATAACGGGGTAGCTGCCCGAGCGTTGCGCAGGGGGGAACTTGAGGCGGAGCAGGGCATTGTCTTCGTCGTCGATTTCAATGCGTTCTATCTTATCCAGTTGTTTGATACGGCTCTGCACTTGGATGGCTTTGGAGGATTTGTAGCGGAAGCGTTCGATGAATTCTTCGGTGTCCTGTATCTGCTTCTGTTGGTTTCCGTAGGCGCGCAGCTGTTGCTCGCGGCGTTCCTTGCGCAGCTCTATGTACTGGTCGTAAGGCACCTTGTAATCATAGATGCGGGCGCAGGATATTTCAATGGTGCGGGTGGTTACATTGTTGATAAAGGCGCGGTCGTGGCTTACCAGTACCACGGCGTTGGCGCGGGTGGAGAGGAAGGTTTCCAGCCACTGGATCGACTCGATGTCGAGGTGGTTCGTGGGCTCATCCAGCAGCAGCACATCGGGGCGTTGCAGCAGCAGCTTGGCCAGCTCGATGCGCATGCGCCATCCGCCGCTGAACTCGCTGGTGGAACGGTTGAAGTCCTCGCGCCGGAAGCCCAGTCCCATGAGGGTTTTCTCTATCTCGGCCTGGTAGTTGGTGCCGCCCATCATCAGGAATTGCTCGTTCAGGTGGGTGAAGCGGTCGATGATATGGTGGTATTCTTCCGATTCATAGTCGGTACGGGTGGCGAGCTGACTGTTCAGTCTTTCCATCTCTGCCTGCAGAGTGTGGATCTGGGCAAAGGCTTTCTCTGCTTCTTCCATCACGGTGTGCGCATCGCTCAGCACCATGACCTGCGGCAGGTAGCCGATGGTGGTTTCGCGCGGGATGGATACCTGTCCGCGGGTGGGCATCTGCAGCCCGGCCAGTATCTTGAGCATGGTGGATTTCCCGGCACCGTTTTTGCCCACCAGGGCGATACGATCCTTGGGGTTGATTACGTAACTGACCTCGTCGAAAAGGGGAGTGGCGCTGAACTCTACGCACAGGTTCTCTATGGATATCATCGGATTTCTTTCTAAAATTCGTGCAAAGATAGTCATTTTGCTTGCTAATTCATTGTTTATTACGTAACTTTGCCGCAATTTTCTATTCATAGGAAATATGAAAATAAAGGAAGTATTAGGCGCCCTTGAAAGGTTCGCGCCTCTGCCCTTGCAAGACGGATTTGATAATGCCGGCCTGCAAATCGGACTGACAGAGGCGGAAGCAACAGGGGCTTTGTTGTGTCTTGACGTGACGGAAGCTGTGCTCGATGAGGCCATAGCTCTCGGCGCAAACCTCGTGGTGACGCACCATCCGCTGTTGTTTAAAGGGTATAAGTCTATCACCGGACGCGATTACGTGGAACGGTGTATACTGAAGGCTATCAAGAACGACATAGTGATCTATGCCGCCCATACCAACCTGGACAATGCCACCCGCGGCGTAAGCCACAAAATGGCCGAAAAGCTGGGGCTGAAGAATGTATGCGTGCTGCAACCCAAAGAGGAAATGTTGCTGAAATTAGTAACGTTTGCCCCGCTGGATCATGCGAAAAAAGTACGCCAGGCGCTCTTTAAAGCGGGTTGTGGGATGATAGGCGACTACGATTCCTGCAGCTTTAATGCGGAGGGAACGGGTACTTTCTGCGCCCGGGAAGGTGCAAAGCCATTCCGCGGGGTAGTGGGTGAGTTGCATCAGGAACCGGAAGTACGCATCGAAACCGTACTCCCTGCCTATCTGAAAAGCAAAGCGCTGAAAGCCCTGCTGGAAGCGCATCCTTACGAAGAACCGGCTTTCGATTTCTACTCCCTTTCGCAATCCTGGAATCAGGTGGGAGCGGGGGTGATCGGCGATTTGCCGGAATCGGCTGCCGAAACGGAGTTTCTGCGCCAGGTGAAGAAGGTATTTGAAGTACCTTGTCTGCGACATAATAAGCTTACCGGTCGCATCATTGAACGTGTAGCCCTGTGCGGAGGTTCGGGCGCTTTCCTCATCCCTGATGCCATAAGCGCCGGAGCGGATGTGTTCCTCACCGGAGAGATCGGTTTTCATAAGTTCTTCGGTCATGAGCTGAGTATTCTTCTGGCCGAGACGGGACACTACGAAAGCGAACAGTACACAAAGGAATTATTACAAACAATCATAGCGGAAGCGTGCCCACAACTCGATGTGTACATCAGTGAAGTGAACACTAATCCCATAAAGTATTTATAACAAGAATATGGCGAAAGAAAAGAAAAGTGCGAATCCTGAGGATCTCTCAGTAGAGCAAAAGCTCAAAACGCTTTACCAGTTGCAAACCATGCTGTCGGAAATCGACAAGATCAAGACCCTGCGCGGTGAGCTTCCCCTCGAAGTACAGGATCTGGAAGATGAAGTGGCCGGACTCAACACCCGCCTCGAAAAGATCAAAGCGGAAATTGTACATCTTAAAGAAGCCATTGCTTCCAAGAAGATAGAAATTGAGCGTGCCAAAGCCTCTGTAGAGAAATATAAAGATCAGCAGAATAACGTGCGTAACAACCGTGAATTTGATTTCCTTACGAAAGAGATTGAGTTTCAGACTCTTGAAGTGGAGCTATGCGAAAAGAGAATCCGTGAATTCAACGGCTTCATGGCTGAGCACGAGGAAGAACTGGCACGTAGCAACGACGCCCTGACTGAACGCATGCACGACTTGGAAGCCAAGAAAGGCGAGCTCGACGAGATTGTGCACGAAACCAAAGCCGAAGAGGAAAAGCTTCGCGAGAAAGCCAAAAGTCTGGAAACAGCCATCGAAGCCCGCCTCCTTACCGCCTTTAAGCGTATCCGCAAAAACTCACGCAACGGACTTGGAGTGGTATATGTACAGCGCGATGCCTGTGGTGGTTGTTTCAACAAAATCCCGCCCCAGCGCCAGCTCGACATCCGTATGCGCAAGAAAATCATTGTATGCGAATACTGTGGCCGTATCATGGTAGACAAAGAACTTGCCGGAGTGAAAGACTGATATTTCACATAGTTAGATAATACAACAAAGGGAGCCAAAAGCTCCCTTTGTTATTTCATGCCGTAATCTGCTTATCTCATGCCGCGACTTTCTATTTGAAGTAGGGGCGGATTGCATCCGCCCGCCATAGGATTAGTATAAATCCCCATACCCCGGAATATCCTTCAGGAAGGCATAGCTCTGCCCGGTATAGTCCATCTTGCAGCAATAATGCTCCAGCCCGTTGCTCACCACCAGATAATCCACCTGTAAAACCAGGTTATAGCGCCCGATCTGGTCAAATACCTTCTGTGTAATAGCCACCTCCGGCGCTTTGTATTCTATGATCATGCGTGGCTTTACCGTACGGTCATACAGCACCGTGTCACAGCGTCGTTTCATCCCGTTGAGTTGCAGCGTCACCTCATTGGCCAGCAGCGCCGCAGGGTAGCTTTTATGCGTCACGAGGAACTGTACAAAGTGTTGCCGCACCCATTCCTCCGGCGTAAGGGCGATATATTGGCGGCGAAGCGAGTCCCAAATATAGGCTTTCTCACCTCTGCGCTCAACTTTTACTTCGTATTTTGGCAGGTTTAATGATAACATTTGCTACTTTTGTACGGCGAATAAGCCTGTTTCTTGTCATGCAAAAATAGGTATTATTTCCCGCCTGCCTACTGTTGGGCAGGATTTATTTCTCCTTCGGGAGCGTATTTGATCCGTTATATGGCAGCAAAAGAACTTACATCTGAGCAAGTAATGCAAGGCCTCAAAGCCAAAGACTTCAAACCCGTGTATCTTTTAATGGGAGAGGAGGATTATTATATTGATCAAATCGCATCCTACATGGAGCAACACATCCTTACTGAAGAGGAAAAGGAGTTTAACCAAACCGTTCTTTATGGATCCGACGTGGAAGTGGGCAGCATTATAATGGCCGCCCGGCGTTACCCTATGATGGCCGAACGACAAGTCATTATCGTCAAGGAAGCCCAGAACGTAAAGAACCTTGAGGAGCTTGCCACCTACCTCCAAAAACCTATGCCCACTACTATCCTTGTGATCTGCTACAAGCATGGTACAGTGGATAAAAGGAAGAAGTTTGCCACCGAAGTGGGCAAGCAGGGCGTCCTGTTTGAAGCTAAGAAAATGCGTGACACCGCCCTACCTGGTTTTATTACCACTTACCTTCGGGGCAAAAGTCTGGGGATTGATGATGCCTCTACCCATTTGCTTGCTGAATACGTAGGAAATGACCTCAGCCGACTCGTTGGTGAGTTAGAAAAATTGACAATATCCCTTCCTCAGGGCGAGCGTCGCATCACTCCCGAACTGATTGAGAAGAATATCGGAATCAGCAAAGAGTATAATATTTTTGAACTACGGAAAGCATTGGTGCATCGCGATATGATGAAAGCCTATCAGATTGTAGATTATTTCTCCAAGAATAGCAAGCAAAACCCTATCCAGATGAACTTGTCTGTCTTGTTCGGTTTTTTCTCTAATTTGATGCTTGCCTATTATGCTCCCCAGCGCAGTCCTGAAGGAATATCTGCCCAGCTCGATCTTCGTACTCCTTGGCAAGCCGAAGAATATATCACCGCTATGCGCAACTACTCCGGTATGAAAGTTATGCAGATCATTGGTGAAATCCGAAACTGCGACGCCCGCTCTAAAGGATTCGGGGTAGGGACTGCCATGCCCGACGGCGAACTTCTTCGTGAACTCATCTATTTCATTCTTCATTAATCCCGCTTCATTCTTCATTAATCCCATCCCATTCTTCATTAGTCCCGTTTGAACCTTTATTAATTTCGTTTCAGCTTTTTCTGCGCTGCAAATTCTATTTCATCATTCTCAGTGAATCTATTTTCTAGACCTAATCTGCTGATACAATTCTCGATACCTCAAAAATAGCCTTCTGAGAATCGCGTATTTTGTTATTCACGCCTCTTTGTCCGCAAAAAAAGCACTGAATTCTCTTTTGCCTTCTCAACCTCTCCCTTTTCCTTCTCGGCTTTCTTCTTATTCTTTCTTGGCTTTCTTTTTCTTCCCAAATAGGAGCCAGCTCTTCTTCGTTCCCTATCTCTTCTTTCTCTCCCTTTTTCCTTTGTAAAATTTGACGCAATATTTTTCAATGCCAACATTCCAGAAGTAAACACAAAAAACGACACATGAGTGAATTCACAAAGGTAAATAACGCTATTTTCCAAATGCAAACCGCTAGTATTATACAAAAGTCAACCTAATTTTCAAAGACAAACAAGTAGGCATAAAGAGACGGTTCACAAACGTAACCTCTACGTACGATTAAAATTATTTATTAACATCTCTGATTTATGAAGCTTAATTTGCTTATTATTAGCATTATATACTATAATTCTTAATCTTTGAATTAAAAAACAGGAGAGATTAACCTATTTTATAGATGAAACAGGGTATTTGGCGCAAATCTCTTCTATATAACCTATTGATAGCCAAATTGCAGAGTCTTAATATTACATAATTACTTTAATAATAGAAACAAGGATTTTCAAATGTATCCATGTTCTGTATAGGCACCGTTGTAAATTGTAACGCACAATTGTAAACGTGCAAATTTTCAACAGTAACGTTTCGATATGTGAATTTAATATATTACATTTGTAAGCGCTAATTTACGGTGTTATAAATGTAAAATGACAGATGTATGAAAAACAGAATCGAATTAATACGCCAACATGAGGGTATGAGCTACTCTGAATTTGCAGAAGCAATCGGTGTAGGGCGTGCCACCATCACCCACATCCTGCAAGGACGGAACAACCCGAGCCTAGACGTGACACGCAGTATCCACAAGCGTTTCCCGAAGGTGAGCCTTGTATGGTTGCTGGATGGTGAAGGCGATATGTTCATCAGTGAAACAAAGGTTACACATGTAACAGAAGCCAAAAACTACCAGGCCGACCTGTTCTCAGGTCTTGAGAATCGTATAAATGCGCCCGTAGATACAGATGAAAACAAATACGCCAAGGAAATCGCACCTAAAACGCCTTATATCGTACCTGAGCCTACTGTAAAAGAGGTAATTAAGTATGTGGAAAAAGAACCCAGCAAAATCACCGAAATACGCATTTTCTTCGATGATGGCAGGTATGAGATCTTTAAACCTGAAAATAAGGAGTGAGACAAGTCGCTATTTGCTTTGTAGTCGCTATCTTTGCATCTGAAATGTGATTACATGTAACTCGTATGAAAAAATACATCTTAGACTTGGTGGTTACGGAGACTGTGCAGCTTCATGCCAACTATGTATTGTTGAAACTGACAGACCCCAAAGGCCCCCTTCCGGTGATACTTCCCGGACAGTTTGCCGAACTCAGAGTGGATGGCTCAAAGACCACTTTCCTGCGCCGTCCTATTTCTATAAACTTTATTGACCCGGTTCGCAATGAGGTATGGTTCCTTATCCAGCTTGTAGGCGATGGTACACGTGCCTTAGCTGCTGTGCCCGTAGGGAATTACATCAACGTAGTACTTCCTCTGGGTAACGATTTCTCTTTAGAAGGAGAAGGCTTCTCTACCTCATTCAATGCCTCCGACTCCTTATTATTAATAGGTGGAGGAGTAGGTACTGCCCCCATGCTCTTCTTGGGTAGCGAACTGAAAAAGAAAGGGTATCAGCCTACTTTCCTGCTGGGTGCCCGCTCAGAAGGCGATTTGCTTCAGCTGGATGAGTTCCGCGCTGTAGGTGAGCTCTTTACCACCACCGAAGATGGATCTCATGGTGAGAAAGGGTATGTGACCCAGCACTCCATCTTACAAAGCCGTACTTTCAACCGTATATACTGTTGTGGTCCAAAGCCGATGATGAAGGCGGTGGTTCATTATGCTACGGAAAAGGGTATCTCCTGTGAGGTGTCTCTGGAGAATAAGATGGCTTGTGGCGTAGGTGCCTGTCTATGCTGTGTGGAGGATACCAAGGAAGGTCATAAGTGTGTGTGTATGGAAGGTCCCGTATTTAATAGCAAGGAATTGAAATGGTAGATTTAAGTATCAATATTGGTGAGTTAAAGATGAAGAACCCGGTGATGACTGCATCGGGAACCTTTGGGTATGGGCTTGAATATGAGGACTTCATGGATATATCCCGTATCGGAGGCATTATAGTGAAGGGTACTACACGCTATCACCGTGAGGGAAATCCCTATCCCCGTATGGCCGAAACCCCTTCGGGAATGCTGAATGCAGTAGGGCTTCAGAACAAAGGCGTAGAGTATTTTGCAAAGAATATCTATCCGGATATCTGTAAGATCGACACTAATATGATTGTCAACGTATCCGGCTCAGCCATAGAAGACTATGTGGAGACCGCCGCCATGATTAACGATCTGGAGAAAATACCTGCCATTGAGCTGAACATCTCTTGTCCCAATGTAAAACAAGGAGGAATGGCCTTTGGCGTAAGTGCCTGCGGTGCTGCAGAAGTAGTATCCGCTGTACGCAAAGCCTACAAAAAGACCCTGATCGTAAAGCTCTCGCCCAATGTAACCGACGTCACCGAGATAGCCCGTGCCGTAGAATCTGTCGGAGCGGACAGCGTATCCCTTATTAACACCTTGTTGGGCATGGCCATCGACCCGGAGACCCGCAAGCCTCTTCTCTCCACCATTACCGGCGGATTGAGCGGCCCTGCTGTGAAGCCCATTGCTCTGCGTATGGTGTGGCAGGTCGCAAAGGCTGTAAAGATTCCCGTAATAGGATTAGGTGGCATTATGAATGGAAAAGATGCCATCGAGTTTATGCTTGCCGGAGCGTCCGCCATCCAGCTTGGTACTGCCAACTTTATTGACCCCGCCGTATGTGTAAAGGTTATTGATGAGATGGAAGACTACCTGAAGCGTCATGGCTACTCCTCCGTCAAAGATATCATCGGCGCCCTCGAAGTATAAAATACATACATCTTATACTCCCTCTGTTTGTAGCCTCACAGAGTAGATTGTTTTATCGCCCTTCTTGCAGGAAAGACTCGTGAATGAGTTCTTATCTGCAAGGAGGGCGATAATTTCTTCTGATTATTTCCCGCTGAACAGTGTACCGATCACCTTTAGTATATCTGTTACACTCTCTTTGTCGGCTACAGGGATGTGCAGGGAAGTCTGCCCGGTTTCAGGGTCTTCCTTTATGAGCGAGTTGACCAGTTGTTCGGTGGCTTCCGGCGAACGTAGCGTGCGGGCTAACTCGCCAAAGAAGGAGAAGCCTTGTTGAACCAGTTCCTCGGGAAATTGCACTTTGGGGCCAGTTGTCCTTTTCTCAGGTGTTTCTTCAAACTCAGGCTCTTCCTCTTCATCCCTATAAGGCTCTTCCAACATCATTTCTGTAAAGAGCTCTGTTTGTTTGGGGTGTTCTTTGCCTTCTTTTTTCTCTTCGGAGGCAGAAGCAGGAGGTGTGATTAGTTCTCTTTTCTGCTCCGGTTCTTCGGAGGCAATGGTCTCACCGGAGGTTGTGGTGTGCTCCGTTTCATTCATGGTCTCAATTGTTTCCATGATCTTATCCAGCTTGCTGTCTTCCAGGAAGATGGTATCCTCCCCATTATCCAATACACCTTCAAACAGGGAACTCTTGAAGTTCAGGGTGGATAACATGCGCTCCTCAATAGTATCGCTGGCTACCATGTTGATAACCTGTATATTGCTCTTCTGACCGATACGATAAATACGGGCGATGCGTTGTTCCAGCACCGCTGGATTCCAAGGGAGGTCCAGGTTGATGAGGATCGAGGCTACCTGTAGGTTAAGGCCTGTGCTTCCGGCATCGGTAGAGAGGAATACGCGGCTTTCCGCCATTTCAGTGAAGTTCTCTACCAGGTTTTTCCTTTCTTTTGAGGGGATGGCGCCGTGCAGATATTCGTAGCGTATTTCTAGTTTGTCCAGCTCTTGTGCCACAAGGCGCGTCATGCGTTCCCATTGGCTGAAGATGACCACCTTCTCGTCTCCGCTTTCAATGACATTGTGCAGGATCTGCATGGTTTCTTCAATCTTGGTATCATGGCGGCTCTTCTGGTCCAGAATGTAAGTACTGTCGCACACCATGCGCATCTGGCTGAGCAAGAGGAGCAGTCGTTTACGATCCGTTTCGCTCAGGAAACGGTGTTGTTTCCATTTCGTTACCAACATAGAAACGCTCCACTGGAAATCTTCGTGCATACCCCGCTGTTCCTTTGTCATGGGTACAAACAGGACTTTGTTTGTACGCTCCGGAAGTTGCAGGGCCACGTCGCGCTTGCGGCGGCGTAGGAGGGAGGAAGTCAGCTTTTCGCCGGATTTATTCAGGTTTTTGTAGCCCGTAAGCTTTCCGGTAAGGTTGTCTTTGATCTGTGTTTCCTCCTGAAACTTATAGTACGGCCCAAGGCAGTACTGATCTACGAGTTGCATGATGGAGTAAAGCTCATCCAGCTTATTTTCCAGTGGAGTACCCGACAAGGCTACGGTATAGGGTGATTCAATACGCCGACCAGCCTTGGCTATCTGCGTATTCCAGTTCTTCAGGCGTTGCACTTCGTCCATGATCAGGAGATCGGTATGGAGCGATCCCATGATTTTGATGTCATTGCAGGCACTGTTATAGGATACGATTTTGTAGAATTCTTCCGATTTGTATTGTGCTTTCCTCTGAAGATGATTTCCTTCCACTACCAGGACGGTAGAGTCGGTAAAGCGTTCGATCTCCTTCTTCCATTGATATTTCAGTGAAGTGGGGCAGAGGATGAGTACGGTGGAGATCAGTCTTTCCTTTCTCAGCAACTCTGCAGTTCCTATGGCCTGTATGGTTTTTCCCAAGCCCATTTCATCGGCAATGATAGCTTTTCCTACGCGGAAGGCAAAGAGGATTCCTTCTTTCTGATAGGGGTAGAGGGAGGTCTTGAGCAAGGATTGTATGTCTTTATCGGAGATTCTTCCGGCGATGAATTCCCTCTTTCTCTTGTCGCGCTGGTCAAGGATATAATCCAGTGCATCAGGATAGTAGCGGAAGGAATCGCTGATCTTTGTAGCCTCGCGCATGAAATCAATTACGGCATATATGCTTTCGGGCTTCAGGCTTCCGTCTGAGTTAAAATAGGATTTAGCTAATTCCCGGAGTTCCTCTTCCTGATCTGTCCCGATACGCAGCCGTATCTCTCGTTTCCCTTTATAAGACAGGTATAAGGAAGAGTAGGCCGGCACTTTGGAATGAGTCTTCTTGCGATGCTCCTTCATCCATAGCTTTACAGCCTCAAGATGTTTACAGGTACCTAACTGGTTGGTCTTGAAGTCCATGCACGAACAATAATTCCACACGCTTCCTTTTCCACGAAACACTACCTTGTATTCCCTGTGGCTGGAAGCATTGCGTACACGGTATGATCCGGGAGCATTTTTCTCGTCCGTCTGTGAGATTTCAAACTGTTCTTTTGTAGCTATTTGTTGGCGGAGGGCGATTTGCCAGTCTTCTGTTTTCATCCCTTCTTCCTTGTAGTGGTATGAAACTTTGGGCTGAGTATCCTTTTTCTTCTTGGTATCCTTCTTTTTCTGTGCCATGGGATTATCGTAATTGATTCTTTACCTAAATTTTGTGTGCAAAAATAGCGAAATAAGTTGTGATTGCTGTTATAGTGGGTCTACTTTGTGGATTTGATCTTCCTTTTCAAAGTAAAGTTCCGGCAAGACTATTTTGATTTCTTTTCCTGTTTCCTCACTCGGCCAATGCACAATGAAGTTTATTTTGGCTCTCTTTAATTCATAGCCCTTTTCTTTCATAGTCTCAATTTGCTTCATAAAACTCCGGGAGAATTTCAATACAGGCTGTCCATTCACATTCACACACTGCTCTCCATCTGGAATCAGATTGTCTCCGCTTGTAAGTTGAGATATCAGATGCTGTTTATAAGTAAAGTAGTTTAGCCACACATCTTTGTGAGTAAGGTGCACCAAAAGTTCGCTTGGTGCCGAGTATGTGTGAGGGTCTTCCATTCGTTCCATATTTGCAGCTGAGAGGTGATCCAATAGATTCGAGTTCAGGTGGATAGTCAGATTTTTCCTGGCTCTTGTCATGGCCACATACAATTGCCGTTTGGCTTCATCGGTGGCCGGATTGAAGTTGTCAAGCATCAGAAACACATGATCAAACTCTTTCCCTTTCGCCTTATGGATGGTTGAAACAAAGATTGTCTCCCCATCCTCATGGAGAAAGTCTTCCAGCTTGGACTCACTAATAAAGACATCCAGGTCCGACTTGTATTTCTTTTTGGGGTTAGTCGCTTCAAAATCCTTAATCAGGTTGCTGCATATCTCTAGGTTGGTGCTGTGGCTGAATTGGCTTGTCAATTGTCGTTTGGCATTTTCCCATATATCATCGCTGATAATAAAGGCGTCATCGGCCAGATTTAACCGGTCTAAGAAGAACCTGACTTCTATAAGATTATATAAGCTAAAACTGCTATTGGTCTGAATCAGCTTGGCTTGCATCCTGTTTTTCAAGAGTAATCCTGTAATTTGCAATGCCTCCTCATTCGTCTTTGTCAATACACAGGTAGTTCCCCTCAGCTCAGTTGCGAGCAGGTCATGTACAAGTGGGGTAATGAGGTTGTTGTTTTGATAGCGGATCAACTTTATTCTCCCATGATCGCTTTGTTTGGCTACAATCGGAGTCTCTTTTAGCCGGTGGCTGATACTTTTTACAAACTGATTGGTAAAGTCGACAAGGTTGCTTTTGCTTCGATAATTGTCTGCCAACTCGTATTTTACAGCCCTGTTTACCTGAATGAACTCTTCAAGGTATTTTGAACTTGCACCTCTGAATTCATAAATATTCTGGTCATCATCCCCAACTGCGATAACCCTCATTTCCTCATTTTGCTCCATCAGGGCATTTATCAGGCCGAACTCATCTTCGTCCATATCCTGGGCCTCGTCAATAACCAGCACTGTTTTGGTGATCCGGTTTGCTTCTACTTCTTTGTTTCTGATTTTCTCAATCGTCTTTTTCAGTATCGCATCCGACTTTTCCAGGCTTCCCACCTTCCCCAGCAGGTCGAAACAGTATGAATGAAATGTTTTAATCTCGATATAGTTGGCTGCATTGCCAATCAGTTGAATCAATCTCTTCTTGAATTCAGTGGCTGCCGCCCGCGAAAAAGTGAGCATAAGCAATTGCTCGTGTTTCACATCTTCCATCAGGAGCAATGAAGCCAGTTTGTGTACCAGCACCTTGGTCTTTCCGCTTCCAGGACCGGCGGCTACCACGATGTATTTCTCGTCATGGTTCTTAATGATACTCAATTGTGTGGGCGAAAGCTCGCCAAAGAGTTGATTGAACTTGGAGGGAGTCATCTTGAGTTTGAGATGGTCCACCTTACTTCCCGGGAAATATTTTTTGAGAAAAGAGGAATAGTTTAATTGAAAATAATCCTCCACAAACGATAACGCTTCTTTGTAGTCTGTTATCATTTTCTTTGCGTATTCACCTACAATATGAATTTGTTGTACCTTGTTTTCGTAGAACTGATTTAGCTTCTGGTAATCCTCAGTCGTATAACGCTTTCTGTTGTCCTGTTCGAGCCGTTCAATCGTCAGCTTGTTATACACCACAAGGAAGCCCCCTTCAATCTTGATTGCATCCACTCTCGACAAATAGAAAAGAGTGTCTTCCACATCTTCGATAGAGACTTTTCTCCCAAAGCTGTACATTGAATTTTCAAAAGCCTTTTTCAGTTCGTGGACTGAAAACTCAACCAACACCTCTTCTTTGCCTGCATCCTCATTGGAGCTATTCAGGTTGCTTTTTTCGTAGAGATATTCCACAATGAACCTGGCCAGTTCATGGCGACTCTCCAATTTTCCTTTCAGTACTTCCTTTAACTGAAGACAGAGCACCCCTACGTGATTGTTGGAATGCTCCAGATTCCTGCGCTTGATCCAATTCTTAATTGCCCAGAAGTTCAGAATCGTCTTGATGCTGTGTATGCTTATATCTTCGTACCCTTTTGCCTCGGCATCCTCGTTCACCTCTTTTAAATGGATTATTTTCTCCTGTTCTTCGAGAAGTGGAAATAAGAAATCCTCTACATGCTTGAATGCTGTAACGATATTGAGTGAACGGTTTATATTTTCTCCCTTTCTTATGAATGCAGTCAGGTCCTTGGCATCGGCCAGGATATTTTCTTCGCGAAGAAGGTTCACGATATTGATCACCTCTTCTTTTACGATTCCTAAATGGTCGCTGATATAGTCAACTCTCGATTCTGCCGTTTCCTCATTTGATTGTTTCCGGCTTTTACTTGAGAAAAGCTTCTTGATAATCCGTACTCCTTTTTCTTTCTGTTTTTCTTCAAATCTTTCCGAGGCGTTGATTTTGTCGATGGCTTCCTGAGCATTCCTGGAAAGGATGCTGTTGGCAAAAACTCTCGGCATATTTTGTCCCCGTTTTAGATAACCGGCATCTTCTAATGCTGCGATGGCGGTAGTCACCCTTGTCTCTATTTCAACCACATTGTCATCCCACCCGGCCTTTCGGGCAATCTCCAAAGAGGAATTCGAAACAGTGGAACGAAGCCGGGTTATCTCTTTAATTGCTTTCCAGATCTGTTGGATCTCTTTGATAGAAAGTTTGGTTTGATTCAGCAGGATGAAGTGTTTGCCAAGGTCTTCCTCGTTGAATAACACGAAACAATCTGCCACCATGTGTTCATCCCGTCCGGCTCTGCCTGCTTCTTGAATATAGTTTTCGAGAGAATCGGAAATATCGTGGTGGATGACCATTCCTACATCTTTTTTATCCACCCCCATTCCGAAAGCCGATGTGGCCACGATGATGGGAACTTCGCCCGAGATAAAGGCATTCTGATTGCCCGTTTTTTCTCGTACATCCATCTTCCCGTGATACGGTTTCGCCTTGAATCCGTCCTGTGTCAACCTTTCGGCAAGCAGATACGCTTTGTACGTTCTTGAGGTATAAATAATCGTCGGGCATCTTTTTTCTTCAATCAAATCACGTATTGCCTGATACTTTTCTTCTTCGTTTCCCTTCTCAAAAACTTTGTATTGAAGATTAGTCCTTGATGCTTTTGAGGTAAACAGTTCAAGTTCAAGAGACAGCTTTTCCCTGAAATAGCTGCGAATATCCTCTATTACTTTTTGCTTTGCTGTGGCCGTAAAGCAAGACACAGGAATGCTGTTTTCGAGGTTTTTCTTTCTTTGAATGCTCTTGATGAAGTCACCTATATATAAATAGTCCACCCTGAAATCCTGCCCCCACGAGGAAAAGCAGTGCGCTTCATCGATGATAAAGCGTACAACTTTCCGACCTAAAATCAGCCGTTCAATGGTTCGGGAACGTAAGGATTCGGGCGAGATGTATAAAATGGAAGCTGAACCGTCCTGCACCCGTTCAAAGGATTTCGCCCTTTCAATAGGGTCGAGCAAACCGTTGATGGTGACTGCTTCGGTGATTCCAATCTTTTCGAGATTATCAACCTGGTCTTTCATGAGCGATTGCAAAGGAGAGATTATAATCGTCAGTCCTCTTGCGTTTTCTCCGCTCATCAAGGCCGGTAGCTGAAAAGTAATTGATTTCCCGCCGCCGGTTGGAAAAACAGCGAGTATGGATTTATTGTCAACAGCGGCTTGAACCGCTTTTGCCTGCAAGGGTTCGCCCTCGTATGTCCTGAATGAATCGAATCCGAATAACCGTTTCAGACCTTTGTGTATGTCCAATGCGCTGTTGCAATAGGCACAACCGCCGATACAGGGGGTACCTCGTAACTGAAACATGATCCGTTCCACTTCCGGATAATTCTTCAGCACCCAGGAAGGGGTAATGGAATGCACTTTCTTATTGCGAACAAAGGAATAGATCAGCGATAGGCAATAGGCAAGTTCAATCGGATGTACTGAAATGAGTTTTGCCAGATTGGCCTGGTCACAGATCTCATTTTCAAAAGTCTGGCGAATCAGCGTCTCAGTATCAGCCTTTTCGCTTGTATAAGCGATGAAACGGAAAAACGAATAGAATTCCTTTTTGTCATTCAACAGCAAGTAGAAGATCTGTTGAAGTGCAGGCTCTATTTGCCTGAAGGCAGCCACTTCATCATAAAACAAATCTCTCGCTTTGATTGAATCATTCAAAGGATTGTTTGTGTCTTCTGATTGCAGCTTGTCATCTTTTAACAACGCATGATAGGGCTTCGTAGGAAAGAGTAAAGGGGATAGGAATAACGTGTCGATGATATGTGCCGGGTTTATTCCTGCACGATGCAAAGCTTCGCCGATGTACTTTATATCGTGGTTGAGAATATTATGTCCGCAAACGAATTGTGTCCCGTGAAGAAACGAAATGAACTCTTGCAAAGAGGCCTTATGAAAATAGTTCCCATCATCCTTGACGCTTCCAATATCAAGGACCTTCCGGCTCTTTGGCTCAATTTCGGTATCAATGAATGTAATGGAGTTCATTTTCTATTTGCATAACCCGTTATTGGGACTTATTTATTGGCGCTTATCATTTTATGCACAATTGCAATATTCGAAAAAATAATTGAAGTCTGCAAGCAATTTTCCGGTTATTTGGCTGACGAGCATGGAAAAAAGCTCTATACTGCGGTGTTAGAACTGGAAAATCCACTGAACCCCAAGCCGGTGTCGTATAACAACAGAAATACCTGATTCCTGTTGTTGCACTGCGAACGGATATCTGAATGTGGTTCCGTTATGGCAATTGGGAATGAGTTATTAAGAAAGAACAATATATCTGCTATAATGTTTTATATTTCAATCAATATTATTATTTTTGTCCAAAATATAAATCATTATGAAGGGAACTAAGACAATATTATTACCCAAACTGACTAAAATACTGGGAGAAATGGGTGAAAACATAAAGCTTGCGCGTTTACGGAGAAAGCTAACTACAGAACAGATTGCCGAGCGTGCCGGAATATCCCGTTCTACGTTGTGGCAAGTAGAAAAAGGATTAGCAAGCGTTTCATTGGGAACTTATGCCCAGGTTTTATTTATATTAGGGCTGGAAAAAGATTTGCAATTGATTGCAAAAGACGATATATTAGGTCGTAAATTGCAAGATGCAGATTTAACAACAGGAAAACGCGCGCCTAAAAAGTAATAGAGTATGAGTAGCGAAAAGAAAAAGATATATGTGTATGCTGATTGGGCAGAACTTGAGACTCCTGTGTTGATGGGCACTCTTGCAGTTGAGTTTTCAAGGGGAAAAGAAATCTTTTCTTTTGAGTATACAGATGAATGGTTAAGTTCCGGTAATACACAACTGTTAGACTCTGATTTAAGTCTTTATGCAGGAGTCCAATATTTGAGAGATGAAAAAGCAAACTTTGGTTTATTTCTGGATTCTTCTCCTGACCGATGGGGGCGGGTATTGATGAAGCGGAGAGAAGCCATTCTGGCGAGATCTGAAAAAAGAACCCTCAAAACTCTTCGTGAGTCGGACTTCTTGTTAGGAGTTTATGATCTTCATCGTATGGGAGCATTGCGATTTAAGCTTACTCTTGAAGGGGATTTCTTAGATAATAATAAAGATTATTCTGCTCCACCCTGGACATCCATACGAGAGTTGGAACATGCAAGTCTTGAGTTAGAGAAAGATATTGAGCAAGACAATCCCGATTTATTGAAATGGTTGAATATCTTAATGGCCCCCGGTTCTTCTTTAGGAGGAGCCAGACCAAAGGCAAGCGTTCAGCATGCAGATGGATCTCTTTGGATAGCCAAATTTCCCAGTAATAATGACGATACGGATATGGGCGCTTGGGAAATGGTGGTAAACGAATTGGCGCAAAAGTCGGGAATAACCATGGCGGATGCTATGGTAAAAAGATACAATAAAGTGCATCATACCTACCTGACGAAACGTTTTGACCGGACTAGAGATGGAAAACGCATCCATTTTTCCTCAGCAATGACTCTATTGGGCTATACGGATGGAATTGGAGCAGAAGATGGGATCAGCTATCTTGAATTGGTTGAGTTTATTATTCAGAATGGAGTTCATGTGAAAGAAGATCTGACTGAATTATTCAGAAGGATCGTATTTTCTATTGCTGTTAGTAATACGGATGACCATTTAAGAAACCACGGCTTTATCTTAACAAAACAAGGATGGATGTTATCTCCTGCCTATGATATTAATCCCAATCCATACGGAACAGGATTGAAACTTAATATTTCAGAAGAGGATAATTCATTGGATTTCGATTTGGCATTAAGTGTGGCACCTTATTTCAGATTAACAGATAAGGAAGCCGCTACTATAATTGAAAAGATCAGATCTGTTGTATCCGAGTGGAAAGAAGTTGCAGCCAAATACCAAATATCCAAATCAGAACGAGAGATGGTGGGAGCGGCATTTAAAAACAGTATTGATTTTCCTTGAAAACTTTATCTAGGAATATAAAACAGCCAAATCAGGGAATAAGAAATAGCCAAATCAGGGAATTTCGGGTCAAGCAGAAAAACAGGTTGTTAATTTAGGCTTATCGGATATTTATCAGGGGTATCTTCTATCCCTTTCAGGTAGGGTGTTCAGTTACGTGTTCTAATAAACAGTATGCTTTTTATTTGAAAAGGCGAGAAGCCTAGTCATTGGTGTAGGTTAAATTTTCTGTCCATGGCTGGGGCTCTTTTTGTTGTAATTCACTATGTTTGTATCAT
>JAVBMN010000016.1:0-46138 GCA_031552405.1 Bacteroidaceae bacterium
GGGATCACCGTTAAAACTTGAGGGATTTTGTATTTAGGCATATAATTTACTTAGTCTGAACAGAAAGAACGCCTTGTCTTTTACTCCCCTGAACACCCTTCTAAAGGCTTTGATTTTTGCATTGAATGATTCTGATGCGGCATTGGTGGAGCGCCTTTCAAAGAAGTTAATGATATTCTGATAGTGTGATTGTATGGTTCTTGCAATGGTTCCAAAGGATAAAAACCCTGATTTATCCACTTGTTCATACCATCTTGCCAAGCGCGTTAATGCTACATCTTTGAAGTAGCACTGATGATAGATCAATCCCAACTGCATGGCCAGATAATAGGCTTTCTTTATATTGGGATAGTGGCTAAAGAGTATTTCTGCTCTTTGCTTTTGTGTGAAGCTCCATAGAGATTCTTTCTTGAAAAGCAGATATCTGCTTCTTGCCAGGAGTTGTTTCAAAGAATCTCCATTTTCGAATAGCGGGGCGATGTATTTTTCCCCTTTTGCTTTGGCTAGTGCAATTTCAATGGCTTCCTGATCCAAGGCTTCCCAGCGTGCTTTAATTCTCATTTCCTGTACTGCTTCAAAGGCTAATTGCTGTACGTGAAATCGGTCGATAACCCGTTTGGCTGCGGGGAAGCATGTTTTTGCGATCAATTCCATATTAGGTGCCATATCCAAAGTAATCTCACGAGCCTGAAACCGACGTCGACGAGGCATCTTCAGAAGTATTTCACTCACCGTAGCTACATCCGTACCTCGAATAATGGAAATGATACTACCCCGTTTTCCTTTTTTCGCTTTATTGATTATAACCGTGTATAACTCACCTTGGGATAAGGCCACTTCATCAATACCGATATAACTGCCCATATTCTCAGGAAATAGAATCCAGTTTTCCGCGTGAGATTTCTGTTTCCAGCAAAGGTATTCACTCAAATGATCCCTATATTGACGCTCCAGTAAATCGCCATCCACGCCAAAGAGTTCTCCAATGAGTTTGCAGCTTACCGGATGATTATCAATGTAATTCTTTTAAAAAAGACGCAAATTCTTGCGTCATACGGGTGCCATCAGCTACAATAGGAAAGTTGCGTTTCAGATACTCTCCCGTATCCTTGTTAATCCAACGACGTCTACGGATATTAAGGATTAAACGCTTTCCACGAATAGGAAAGTCATTCACTAAAACGTTGGGATAAAAACCCTTACTCTCCAATTTAATAGAAGAATCAGAAGGCTGGAAGTTATTCTGTTCTTCTAAATAAATAACAATCTCAATAGAACCCTCTTCGACTTTTGTAATTTCAAAATAATCCAAAAGACCAGAAGGTAACAGCAAACGATAACCATCTTGATGCATAAAAATAATCCTATTTTGTTTCAAGTACAAAGATAAAATTATAATTTTAACCCCTCAAATTATGACGGTGATCCCAACTGTCCGACAATGTATGATCTGCATTCCTTCGAAAAGAAAGAATGTAAAAAAAATGTTGCCATTAGAAATTAAGACCGATACTCTACAAGAAATAGTGTCGTTTACCTACCCCCGACTCACCGAAGGGAAGGTCTGGTTTATCTCATTTTATGCATTCAATCCGGCACAAGGCAAGCTCTGCCGGAAGCGTATTCGCCTCAATCATATTGAGAAAATCCCAAATCGGAGAAAGTATGCCCGCGGGCTGATCGGAAGGATTATCCAGAAGCTGGAGTCCGGATGGAACCCCTACATCCGGGAAGAAGCTGCAGTTACCTATCACACCTTCAGGGAGGTCTGCTCCCGATATAAAGAGTACCTCACAAAACTGAATGCGGACGGCTCTTTGCGTGAAAAGACACTGGTTTGCTATACCAATCAATGCAGGATGATGGAGCGGTGGAACGAATCCCAGAAAGAACCGGCTGTTTATATCTACCAATTCAACCGCCGCTTCTGCGTCGATTTCCTTGAGTATGTATACATTGAGAAAAACAATTCTCCTCGCACCCGGAACAACTATCTCATTTGGCTTTCTACCTTTGCCAATTACCTGGTGCAGCATCTGTACATCAAGGAAAAACCCACCGAAGGAATAGAGGCGATCCGCCGTGACCGGCACACAAAGAACAGAGACGTGATTCCGGATCACAAACTGCTGGAGCTACACGAGTTCCTGGAGCAAAATAACCCGCACTACCTGCTGGCATGCAACATATTGTACTATACATTCATTCGCCCCAAAGAAATGAGCTATCTGAAAATAGGTGATTTCAATATCAAAGAACAGACAATCTTTATTTCCGGACGTTTCTCAAAGAATGCCAAAGATGCTACTGTCACCCTTCCCCGGAAAATCATTCATCAAATGCTGGATTTGCAAATTTTCGATAGTCCGGCCAACTATTTCCTATTCGGAAAGAACTTTTGCCCGGATAAAGAACGAGTATCCGAGAAGCGGTTCAGTGACTACTGGACACTCACCGTCCGCAAAAAGCTCAGCTGGGGACTGGAGTACAAATTCTACTCTTTAAAAGACACCGGGATTACTGCCATGCTCAAAAAGCATGATGTGTTAACCGTTCGTGACCAGGCCCGCCACAGCAGCATCGATATCACAAACATATATACGCCCCGTGATGTGAAAGGTGCCAATGAGAAGCTGAAGAACTGGGAAGGAGACCTGTGAAGATGAAACTACCCTCGCTGATGGAGCGGGGGTACTCCCCCTATCACATTGCGTAAAACACCCCCTCCACCACTTCATCCATCCCATTGGCCCGGACAACTCGTTTGAGCTGCTTGCACAGGAATTTCTTGTTATCAATGATAAAGATGTCCAGCTGGTCAATAGCCTTCTTGCAAACAAATCTAATCGTGTACTCAATTGAAGTGTCAACTTTGGAATCCAGCTTATAATATCTGCTTTCCAGCCCCTTCTTTCCTTTCAGCGATAGAGTATACATATCCTCTGCAAACTTGAACAGAAAATCAGTGTAGTAATTATTAGTACTCCAGCGTCCGCTGCCATACATATACGGATAGTTGACACAAACCGGGAAATAAGCAGTTCTTGCAGAATCATTCTCTGCATACGGAGCACAACAATTCTTGATACCGGCATAAATGGCTATGTATAAGTGCCCTGTCAATTCATTCTCAGATATACCATTCTGTATATAATCAGTCAGTTTATCTTCCAATGTCAGAGAAGTCCCTTTGTTTCTGGCATAAGGGACTGGAGCAAAAAGAACAGAATGCTGCTCATACCAATCAAGCACACTCGTATTATTGATCATGTAAACTTCTGCAGGGGCAATAGACAGTTTTACCGTATTCCCGGAGAGATCATTTTCTATGGGAGCAAACTGGTTAACCGGATACACGTAATATGAGTACTGCGTAGAGAATCCATTACCTCGTAAAACCACAAAATCAGCATCGATATCCAATACATGGAAGATCACCAGTTTATTGTAATAGCTGGCTAAATCCAAGGCCATCAAATCAGAATAGCTGCCTACCTCAATTTTTTCGCATGCCTTCAACGTTTCCTTATTGATATGGTAATACTTATAAATGTCAGAGTCCGCATCTTCATACTCCACATTGCTATAATCCGTATTCACAGATTCTTCCACATTGTATGTTTTCTCCATCTCCTTCAACACATCAGTTCCCGGAACCACTGTCTCTGAAGAGTTATTGTGATAACTGTTGGTGCTACTGATCCGTACGGTTTTCTCTATCTTATCCAGGATGAAAACCACATTGAAGAACTTTTCTATCTCTGTCAGGAATTTATTGATCTCCCAATTAGGAATCATCTCATTAAAATTCTTCGTTGTGACCCCATTTATGCATATCAGCCGGCAAGCAATCTCATCATTGCGTAAATCATTGGAATCCAGCGTGTAGCCCAGCAAATTTATAACCTTTTCCACGTAATACATTAAGAAGGGCTGTGCCACAAATCTGGCATTACTGGCATACGACAATGCATTAGGTGTAGCAGCAACCCGCTTCATTTCATTGAAATAGTTCCTGTCTGTAGATTGTGACACAGATAAGTACTGATCATAGACCGGAGGAAAACTGTAATTCGTCTCCGGATAGATATGATTCAGCGACTCTCTGGCCAAGGCTGCATTTATCTCCGGAATCTGCCCAAAGTCCAGATCACGTATTTTACGGCCATCACTAGCCAGATAATTCAACTCGGAGTATCCACTTACTACCTGAATCTTGGCAGAATGACTCTCCACACTCAATACAATCTCTGTGCCTACCACCAGCACTTTGCAATCTACAATCAAAATCGCCCGCCTGTCTTTTTGAGGAGCTGACACATGCAGCCGATAAAGATGATGGTATACCTTCGCATTCTGTGGAACTTTAAGGTCAATATCAATATCATACGTGTATTCTCCCTGCCTGGTAAACGCCGGATTCTTCTGAAAGAAATCAAAGCTCACATCGGTGCTTAGCACAATGGGATTGCTATCAATATATAACTCTGTCATATCTATTATCGTTTACGGGAAGCATTTGCCTCCATTCTACTTACCAGCTTTTGCGCATCATTAACTCCCCCTTTACCCGTTGCATACGTTTCGGCTACAATGGGTTCATCAAATCGCTTCTTCACTTGTTCAAGTGTTCGATTGACCTGGATAAGAACAGGAAGGAGCGCGGAATTACCAGGGTCCGGAGCGGCACTGGTCGGAGCACTGGCTACAGACGATTGAGAGCGGCCAGCCGAACCACCACCCGCCACAGCTGCAATATCCTCACTCGTAAGTGAAGATACGGTCCCACTACGTTGTGCAGCATCCACAAGGCTCAGCACCGGACTCAGGTTAGGATTGGCCACCGCAAAACGATTCGCCACGAATTCCTTTCGATGGACAACACCTGCAGGCTCATTCCAAGGGCCATCTCCGGTGTATCCACCTTTATCAAAACCTTTGACCATGTTCTTGGCAACCTGAAATGCAGCAGTAACTATAGCCATATTAGCAGCTGCTTTTGCTATTGCTCCCAAATTAAAAGAGGTCATGGCTTCAGCAAGCGCTTTCACCCTGGCGATCATAAGATATTGCTCTACAGCATCCAGCATCAGAGTCAGACTGTATTTAAGAAATGACTTCAACATATCCTCATGCTCAGTAAACATATTCCCCACATCTTGACCAATACTGATTGAAAGAGCCTTTATTCCTTCTTGAATAGCCTCTGATTTTTCCTTGAGTTTTTTTTCCAAGGCTTCGAGAGCTTCACCTAACTTTTCACCATCCAAGCCGGAATCAAGTAATTCCTCAAGCTCATCCTGATATACCTCTCGGAGTTGCTTAATATTATGGAAGATCCCATACAAATTATCATTGCTGAGATTATCTAATGCATCAAATCTGTCGGCTGTCTTTTCCAGAAGAGCCTTTTTTAGCCTTTCGCTGGCTTCTTCATGTGCTTCCTTCTCCTTTTCCAGTTTTTTAGTGGTAACTTCCCCTTCTTTCTTTGCATAGTACTTTTTGATCTCCAAGAGTTTTTCCTGCATTTCCTCCTCTGTAAGTATGAGTGCAGCATACGCCATACGAATCTCAGACTCTTGCTCCTCCTGCTTTTTGCGAAGTGCGTTAAGCTGCTTATCAAACTCATCTTCTTCATCCTGAGTGATTTCCCTATTGATATCCTCCAGCTTCTTCCGGAGGGCCACCTGAATCTCAAAATACTTAGCCTGGTATTCCTCCTGTTCCTTCTCCTTGAGACCATGCACATCCATCAACGCCTGAAGGCTTTCCAACTCCAGTGCTTTCAGTCTGGCTTCATATTCCTCCTGAGTGGCAATATCTCCATCTATATACTCCTTGCGTAAAGCATTGCGTTTTTTTCCATACTCCACCATGACTTTGTTGATTGCCTCCTGAAGCTTCTTTTTCCTTTCCTTTTCAGTCAGTTCTTCTTTATCATCTCCATCACCGGTATTATTATTGTTGTTAGTAGGGGCATTGGTACTCTCCAATTTTATGAGCTCCTCTTGTGTTTTATTCATTTCCTGCACCAGTTTCTCATTTTCCGCTTTAATAGCACCAGTAGCATCACGATAACGGCCATAAATCGTATCGTATAAACCAGCTGCTACTTGGCTTCCATGCCCGGAAAACAGAGTGGATACCTGGTCAAACGTATCAGCTGTCATTTTCAAAAACCCATCGTAGAACTTCTGAGTTTTCGTTGGATCCGCCGCCAACTCATTCAATTTATCCTGGTTCTGATCGATAGCAGCAGCCAGGCGCTTCATCTTCATATTGAGCAATAGGCTACGGGTGTATCGGTCCACAGCTTCTTTTGCCTTGTCAGTATTGATATTCTCAGAGTTGAGTACTCCCAAATATTCCGGAGAGATATCGTTCAGCTTCTTGATGGCCAGCATCCGTTCCCCATAAGATTTCGAATAATCCCGTGCAATCCGGAGCAGCTCTGTCACCTGGTCCTTTTCCCTTTCCGCAGCTGCTTTTGCCTCATTGGAAAGACTTAGCAGTTTACGCTGCACACGTTCATTCTCATCCATCTTCCGGGTAAGGAAATAAAAGGCTGAACCAAGCGTAACCACCAAGGCCACAAGAGCGCCTACCGGACTCATCTTGGTAACGATGGAGAAGGCCCTCATTGCTACTGTAGCTTTCTGTACCTGACCGGTCAACAAGTAAAAGGCTGCCTGTCCAAGAAGAACACTACCTTTGTATGCTATAATTCCCCCCTTCAAAATTGCCAGAACCGCCGAAAGAGCCCTCAATGCGATCGTAGCCCTTTCAGCTGCAACATAATACGCTGCAACAGCCAGCCCGGCGGCAATAACAGCCCCCTTATTCTCAATCAGGAATGTGGTAAGAGTTCCCAGCACCTTGATGCCCATTGCACCGGTAGACACCAACTTAGAGGCCACCGGAAGAAGTTTCTCACCCAAATCAATTATGTAGTCATTGAAGAGCTTCTTTTTCTTTTCCAAGTCAGCCTTAATCGTATTATTCTGTACATTGAACTCCTCAAGAATACTTGTACCCTCCTCATACGCCTTATTGGCCCTGTCTTGCTCGATACGAATCTGATCAATGTTTTTAGCCAATGTACTCAGTACTCCGGAAGCCCGCGCGCCATCCAACTTCATAGACTCAAACAAGGGTGCCAGTTTATCCAACCCACCTTTTTTGGAAAGAGTGGATAAGAACTGCAGCACCGCCTCATTTGCATCCTCTTTCAGCAGTTTGGTGAACGCCTTCACGTCCATTCCTGCCATCTTTGCAAATTTAGCCGGCTTCTGATACATTTTCATCAATACCCCTTGAAATGCAGTACCCGCCATTTCTACCTGTTGCATGTTTTGGTCAAGAACCGATGCAAACCCAAGGATGTTAGCCTGGCTAATGTGCGCTTGGTTAGCAGCTCCACCCACACGAGCGGTAAAGTCTACCAGGTATCTTTCTGCAGCGGAGGAATTCTGTGCCACCTCATTGATTGCGGAACCAGTGGCCAGCATCGCTCCACGCAGGCCCTTGGTCTTATCTTCACCAAACATCTGCGCCAATTTACCGATATCCTTTACCGCATCTTTGCCCAGATCCTCACCCAGTGCCACGTTGATTTTGTCAGCAGCATCCACAAATTCGAGAACTGCATCTTTTGTCTTGATACCCAAACGTCCTGCATCACCAGCTAACTCATTCAGCCTGTCACGTGCAGTTCGGGTGTCCATTTGCTTGAACTCTTCATTCAATTCTTCAACAACTTGCTTAGTGAACCCTGTGTATTTGATCACCTGAGCCTGTGCTTCCTGCATTTCCGCATACGCTTCAACCGCCTTCCGGACAGTGAATGTAACTCCGGTAATAGTAGCCAATGCACCGGCTGCCATACCTGCATACCGATTAAATCCATCCGCCAGCTTCCCAATGGAAGAAGAGTGTTTTTCTGTCTCTACAGCAGCAGCCCGCAGTTGTGCCCGGTGCTCCGATAAAATACCATTAAGAGACCGAATCTTCTCACCGGCATGCACATACTCCTGACTGCCCACAGTCATTTTCTTTTGAGCCCTCTCGATGGCCCGCATTTCTTTCTCTATCTCGGTAATGGAATTCTTAACCTGCTTCCCGTCAATATACAGGTAAATCCCTCTCTTGATGATTTTCTCTCCGTCCCTTGCCATACCTATGATTTCTTATCAATCTTGATTTTACTCTTATTTTCCAGCACACTCCGGAGCGCTCTGTCTCCGTAGTACTCCCCTGCCAAATCTGCAAGGGAAGATATTCTCTGTTCAATGACCGAATCCAGCCAGTTCACCGGAACCCTCCTGATCGTTTTTTCGCTCACAGTTACTTTATACTTGCTGAGTTCCTTGCGGGAATACCCTTTCTTCCACAGGATATTATAGAGTTCGGTTCTCTTTTTATGAACCTTAACCCCTTGCATCAATCTGTAACCACGCACCACAACTCCCCCTTGCCGAACGTAGCCATTTCCTACACCATAGTGCCGAAACACACCGTACCTCTTGAAATGAAAGGCAATTCGGTTGATTGCATACTTTTGTGTATCCCCCAAATCATCGACAAGAGAATCAGACAATCCCCCATCACCAGATGTCCTAATCTTCAGATTTGCTTTGGCACCATACTGCACCAGTATACTCCAATAATCTACTTTTTTATTGAAGTCGTCCTTTGTCAATAAGTTCTTCTCATCATCCTGCATAATAAAATGGGCTTTAGTCCTTTGCAAAACTAAAGCCCATTTTCAACCCTTAACAGGACAACTCTATACGGTACACAACACTTCTTTTGCCCTTTGAAGCAGCTCCTTGCGTTCTGCAAGTCCATTAGTCCCCCCATTTATTCTCTTTGTCACAGCCAACACATCATCTCTGTCTGCCAGTATGTTTATCCCCTTTGTGACCCAGAAGAATACGGATGCCAGTACGGCAAGGTTTGGTTGCTCCACCAGTCCGGGATTATTCAATACATCCGGAGCACCTCCCAGCCAGTCATAGAAGGCTTTGTAATTGGTACGCCCCGTGAGCTGGATCAAACCCCGGCCTTTGTACCTTATGCCATCTCCGGCCTTCACATTGCCTAAATCCTTTCTTCCTTCATACGCTGAACCGCTTGCCAGCTCCTTTGGCCAACGGAAACCACCCGATTCATGAAGAAGCTGTGCAAGGAAATGAGTCATTCTTAGAGGGGTATCAATTCCATACTTAGTCATTTGAGCATTAAGAGGCCCTATATACTTGTCTATCATCTGGTTTACCGATGTATCCGTCATACCAGCCTTCTTATATGGATATATTGCTTTTATTTGTTCTCTGGTTACTTTCATTTGTTCCATTATCTAATCTCCACAAAATCCATAATCGTATACACCTCACCATTCACCCCCTGCCAGTATCCTGCATTCTTTTTCTTTGCCCAGTACCGCGGCCACGGGAACCGTAGACCCTTCAGCTTCTGCCACCAGGTCTTTGCCCCATAGTCCTGAAAGAACTGGTAACAATGTAGCTCCGGAACACTCTCTACCTTAGCGATCACTTCGAAGGGGTTCTTCCGGTACCCGCCTACAAACGTGATATGCGGGAACATACACTGCCATTCATACACAAGATTGGCAAATGCAGTATCTGAGTGTACTCCACCAGAATCCTCCAGCATAACCCGCACCACACATTTCTCATCTTGATCATTAGCCGTCCATTCCAACCAGCCTATGGCATAGGTTATTTCCACATTATAATCCATCATCCCATGACCTGAGATCCAGCATCCATCACGATACTTAGCCCTTATATCAAAGAACCGTACCCCGGCATTCCACTGTTGTATAAGATCCATAGACTGACACCTCGCCGTCCACGCCAGCGGCCTTAGCCACCACTGCCGTGGCCTCATATAACTCAGGGAATTATGACTCCCTATCCACACATTCTCACAAACTTTAAATTTATCCATAACCCCCCAAAATTATAATTCAATCAACATATCTCCAAAGGGTATAAGCTTACCGGTTAGCGGATCATACGATTTCACCCGTATGAAGTTATCGTATACATACAGTATACTGCCTGCGCGCCCTTGGTATTTATCCGTCTTGCCACACCGCCCCATTGCCGCAATGTGGATCATTTTGGCAAAAGCTCCATTCCCGTCATAGTACGGTATCTGTGGCTGTTGCAGGGAGTCCTGATACTGCACATGCGAATGGCCGCTTAAGTATACCACATTGGTTTTTCCCTGCAATAACGGGTAGATCCAGTCGTAGAACGACTCGCCCGGCTCCGGGAACTGGCTGCCGCTTAAGTCTTCTTCCCCGACAGTACCCCGGATGGCGGTGTGTGTAAACAGTAGGATTTTCTTATCTGCATACTCACTCAATACCTGCTGGAACCAAGTCCGACTCTCCGCAGAAACCCAGACTTCCGTATCCCTGCTCGCACTCAGCCCCAGGCACACGATTACCACATTATCCGTCAGGGAGCTGTTGTAGTATGTACCAAAGGTGTACGTTTCATCTACAGTTGCCGCAGAGGTGCCTTTCCTTATTATATAGTTAATCGGGTATCCGGTTGCCGGGAACCACTCCGTACCGGAGGGATCACTGGAAGCCTTGTCATGGTTCCCGCTGACCTTATACGTCTTTATCCCGCTCCTGTCACTTATGGCCTTATCCAGTATGAAGGTGTTCTCGTACGTGTATGACGGGCCTTTCGTAAAGTGGTCGCCAAGTGTTACCACAAAGTTGACCTGATTATCCCTGAACCAGTTAAACAGCCTGGGCAAGCCGAACTGGTGCGGCTGTACCTCATTGTTCTCCATTACGTGGGCATCCGAATACACCCCGATCCGGAGCCGCAATGCGCCCACACGCCCCTCATCCCATCTCTTGTTTGAGGGGATGGATACGTAACAGGGCGTTTGTGCATTGGGCGTATTACCTACCAGATACAACCTCGTAGCCCCTTCCGGAATAGTCAGTTTCGAGGGCAGTATCCAGTTCTTGGACTTGTTGAATGAGTTCATGTGATAATCCCTTACCTTGTATTTGCAGAAGAAATCATATTCATTCAAGTATCCGTTTTCATCTCCCCACCGAAGTTCATTGGGGATCCGGCTCTGCCCTGATGTAACAAACTGAAGACTCCCGCCCCCATTACCGGCATCCGCATTGTTTGGAAGGTAACTTATCTGAACCGATGGCGACGGCTTGGCCGGATCAAGCGGTATCAGATACACCTCTGCTCCGATGTAGCTTCCGTTTTTATTGTACACACTTATAATGGCAGGCTTGTCCGTATCGAATGTGATGGTCTGGGAGGCCCCGGTGGCTGTCACACCGCCCGTTCCCTGAATCACACAGTTCTCAAGCAGCCAGACACAATTGTCTGCACTATACCCGGCGCCGTCAATAGTCACATTGAACCGGACAGACGCCCCCATGGCGACCATTCCGTTTACAATGCCCTCCCCCTCAGGTGTGATACTCAGGGTTGCAGGAGATGTCACCACCGGAATACCGGAAGTGTCCAGCCCTTCACGCATGCCGAATACAGCCTTTATCGTATGGTTCTCACTTACACTGTCAAATGTATACTCCGACAGCTTTCCTACAGAAACACCGTCTACGATCACATCAGATACCACATACGTGCCCGACTGGGGAGTCATCGTTAAAGTGACCGAATCCCCCTGCTTTACCGGCACCTGTCCGGCTGGTTCTATCATACCTCCTCCCTCTGTTTCTGTCTGTATGTAATACACAGGCCTTTCATCTGCCTGAACCACTGCTTCTATGTATGTATCATACCTGACAGTTCCGCTCAGAATGCCACCACCGGCAGGCAGGTTCTGTATATACGTTTTGCTTTGGTCGGAATTGACCTGATACACATTCCACCCAATAAGCGCATAATTTAACGTGTCGCTGATCACACACTGCACCTTCACCTCTTCTCCCTCTTCAACCGTCACGGACGATACTCCGCCCGGCGTTATGCTGGCAGAGGACACCCCCGGGCTGGTAGTCCCACACGTAACCGTGCACATCTTACCGGGCACATACGATTCAATCTCCACCACATTAAGAGGAGTTGAACTGTTACTCTTTGTAGGATACCAGGAGATATAGATAAACCCTCCGGCTACATTTATATTCTTCCAGATGAGCTGCCTGGTAAAGTTTGTCCCGTATTCAGCCTTGTCAGTGAATGGATACTCTACAATATCCCAGTTGACGCCATCAAGGGAAAGAGCGTATTTGCAGTCACCTATGGATATGCCACTCACAGATGCCGCGTTGCAGTTACCGAATAACTTGACAGTGTATGAACCCGCCGGTACCGATACTTTCATTACAGCAGCCTGTTCCGTATCCATAGGGCCGGAGGCGGCAGACCCACGGCATACAAGGGACAGCCCAAATACAGTATCGGGATAGGGCAGTTTATCCGTAACGCCCGTATCCGGAACAACACCCCCGTAGGTACTGCTCTTCTGGAGGTCTCTTCCCAAGTGCTGGAATGTGCCCATTACCACCCCTTCTGTATCGGTGTAATTCTTCGCGGCTGGTTGAACCCGGCACATATAGAACCCGGAGGTGGCATCATAATAATCCCCCTTGTAATCCCATCCAAGAGACAATTTAGCCGAACGCGGTTTTACCGAAAAGACCGCCTTGATGGTATGATTCCCGCTTAGATTAGAGAATGTGTATTCGCTTAACGCACCCTGATCCACGCCGTCCACAAGAACCTTTGATATCAATGATCCCACGCCCGCTGTAATCTGGTACGACTGGCTTTCCCCTTGTTTTAGAGAAACCGTCCCCGAGGGTTCGATGGTACCCTCCCCTTCCACAGACGAGGTGATTGTATAGACCGGTCTTTCATCCACCGTTAACATAGCCCGTATATATGTGGCCTCTGTTATACTCAGCGTCAATGAATTGCCACTTGCCGGTATATCGTACAGCGGGACCATTTCCCCCTCTACCAATCCCTGATAAATACGCCAGCACTGCAAACTGTATGTAGCCACATCCTGGATGTCACATACAACGGTGACAGAATCCCCGCTTTCTACTGCGATCTCATCGGATGAAGTACCCTCGAAACGTACAAGAGAAGCATCGGGATGACTGGAACCGCAACCAACGATACACATCTCTCCCGGTACGTAATCCTCTATCTCCACCACATTAAGAGGCGTGGAGCTTCCGGACTTGGTAGGGTACCACGAAATATACAATAGCCCTTTGTCACAGGACACCCCCTTAAATACAAGTTGCCGGGTGAAGTTGCTTCCATATTCCGCTTTATCTGTAAACGGGTACTCCTTTATAGTATGGCTGACATCATCAGAGGATACGGCATACTTACAGTCTCCAATGGATATCCCCGCAACGGCTGCAGGGTTACAGTTACCCAGCAGCCTTACGGTATACTGCCCCGGAGGAAGGGTAAGGGCCATTGTGGCCACATTGGAGTTATCAGTAGGACCTGAGGCTGCTGATCCGCGGTTGATTGCCGAGCGCTCGAAAGCGTAATCCGGGTATGGCAGCTTCTCTGTCCCAGGGGCAGGCACCTGGCCGTAGTACTCACTGGATGCGGTTATTGTTTTGCGCTTACTTATCACCGTTCCCATTACGATGCCCTCGGTATCGCTGTAGTTCTTTGAAGTGCCTGAGAAGTAGGTCTTATTCATCTTATACTCTGCATCAAAGCCTACATCACTGTAACTGCCACCAATTGAGAGAACCGCCTTTCTTGTTTTTTCCGGCCTGCTGAGTGTTACCCCCTTGCTGAAGATAACCGTAGGCTCAGCGGAATCATCAAACTTCAGCTGTGCATACACAGTTTTGGCCGCGTAGCCGGAAGAGAGTATGTAGTTCACCGTTTTAGAGGTAAACAGCTCCCATCCGGCACCATTCATGTCCGGCTGCTCTGAGATCCGGTAGTACATCGGGGCCGTCCTTCCTACGTATTTGAAGAATACCGGTACCACCCTTGATGTAGTATCGCCCACGCCGTCATTGAGCGAGATCCCAACCAGCGAGAATGGTGCATCCGGGTTTATGCGAAGCATGTACTCATCCCTGTATTTCTCCGACAGCCTGTTTATGTGATACCTGGCAAAAGATATTGCCCGGTCCGTATAATACTGTTCTACTTTCTGGGTGTATTTCTCACACAGTTCAAAGCGCTGGGTGTCAAAGCTCAGGTTCACCAGAGCCTGCCCGGCGTAATCTCCACTGGGATATACCCTGTAGGCAAAGTATGGACATACGGATAATTCCCTGATTGACACATTGGGCGTAATGGCATTCCCATCCCTGCGCCTGATCAGCAGTGACAAATCCTTCTCTCGGAAGTTAGCCAGTATATAGGGATTTACCTTTATAACCAAATTCCCGTTCTCTATACGCTTTTCTATGGTGCTTCCTGTCCTTGTAACCAGGTATTCAAAAATCTCTGCTGATGATCCAAACCAGATGGAATCGTTCCCGCCTTTCCCGTACGTGTTGTAGATCCACTCGAACATGGGGATGAACGTATCCTGCACGGTCCCGGCATCGGTATTGTGGGACCCGCATTCTTCCCAGTACCCTGTATTATAAGCTTCTGTGATCAGCTGTTTTCTGGCCTCATTGTTATCCAGTGTACTAATCCAGAATCCTCTTCCCCTTTTACTCTTGATCCAGTCCTCGATGGTGGCCGTCTCAGGTTCAAACCTGACACCTTCTTTATTCACCCAGTAGTCTTTATACCCGTTGGCCTGACAGACGTACAAATCCTCCACAAGCTTCATGGCTTCATAGTACTGCTCATCATCTGCCGGGCGGTTGTGGAAAAAGGGACGGGCGCCAATCACATTGTACCCGTTTTTCTTGTCCGTAGTGATCCTTTCAATGTAATCACTGACGGCCACGAGTTGCAGGCGGGCACCCTCCATATCCGGCACGCTTTGCTGGTATCCATGGTTATTGACCGAGCGCATGGTATCACTCAGGATCTGTATCTCTGATTCCCAGGTGTTGGAAGATGTCTTATTTCCTTCTGCGTTCTGCGGGATGGGATTGCTGGTAGAGGTACTTAAGGGGGTGGCATTCGATCCTACCCGGAAAGGTATGTCATTGCCGCACCCATCCGTATAACAAAGCTGTCTGGAGGGGGTAATCCCGGCCAGCCTGTCAGAGCCGCCCGTCTCGTCCATGTAACCGGGATGCCATTTCTGCGCATAATCGGTATAGTGCCCGAGTATATACTCGAACATATTCATAAGTGGGTGTACACCTCCATCGTCCCAGTCATAGGAGAAGGCAAACCTCTTGTTATACTTGTACTTTGGGATGGATACCTCTATCTCTTCCACCGAGGTGATTCCCAAATCCTCCAGTGGTATATAGATCTCTACCCCGCCGGTAGCTTCCGGTTCAGGCAGCGATGGCGACCCGGAAGAGTCAAAAAGAACCCTTCCCTGAAACATGGCCTTGGAGATCATCTTTGAACCGATGGCCATCCCCCTGATTTTTAAAGAGCCTATTCTTGTCACCATACATACATCGTATTGTCATCCTTATTGGGTAGCGCATTGTATTCTTCCACCGAGGGAAGGATCTCCACACTCAGATCACGCTTCTTGTATGTGTCAATCACTTTCTTTTTTGTGAGTCCTTCCGTGACTTCTTTCACCGAAGTTACCTCATACCATATTCCTGTATCATCGGTACGAAAGTTAAGCCCCACGTAAGGGTTGACAATACCTGTATAATTTGCCAGTGTGGCTATTTTTGATCTCCCGTCCAAAGGGGTGTCACTGCCCGAGGGTACAAGTGCCCCTGCAACTATTACCGTATCCATACTATCTTGTTATTTTGATTCTACATAAATGGTTCTTTGCCCTACTACCGTTACGTCCTCCCCGTAGATACGGTAGGATGCACCGCCAATGGTGACCTTTTTATCTCCGTTTGCCTGCATCACAGGTTGTCCGGAGGCGGATGAGAAGGATACATGCCCGCCAAACCCGTCATCCTTTGTCACCTTATAGGCGCACGTATCGGGCACAGCAAACAACATGACACTGCCACTGGCGGGGTTTATGGGGACTGTCATGGCTGAAGGTCTGTGCTGTATCAGGTGGGCAGATGAAAGGATATCGGCTCCTTTTATCAGGGCAAATCCACCGGAAACCACCTCGCTCAGGTTAGACAGGTCACCGGCTTCCAGATAGCCCAGATACATCGTATTCTCGGCTATGGACTCAAATACCACCTGTATAGTCCGGTTCTTCTGGACGTTGCTGATGGCGTAATAGGCATCAGTGGAAGCGTCTATCACCCCGTCTACAAGGAAGTGTTTGATCCGGTATCCCTCAGATGGAAAGGCCTCACATTCAAAATTATTCCCGGCCACAACAGACATGGTGCCGTTAGGGTTTATTGTACCTCCGGCCAAAGGAGTGGATGACACCGTGACGTTGTACTTCTTAATCGTAGCTTTAAAATAGACCTTGAAATTTAGATCGCTATCACTCGTGCTGGCTACAAATGTATTGCCGCCGGTTTGCAGGTCGTGTTCGTCCCCATTACTAAGTATCACCCATTTTTCAACCTCGTAACCCGAATGAGGCGTAGCGGTAATGTTAACAGATGAGTTGCATGGAACCAGAAACTCTCCCGTAACACTGCCCCAGAGAGAGTTATTCACAGAGGTGCGGACTGTAACTACGGGTATTGCAACCGCAGAGATAGAATGGTTGGCTGAGATATTTTCAAGGGTATAGGTGTAGCTCTGGGTGTCGATAGCTTTCACAAAATTACCATCTACATGAATGGCAACTAACTTATAGCCGCTTTTTGCCGTAAATGTAAATGAAGCCGATCCGTTTTTTGTTACCGCAATTGCTTCAGAAGGAGAAATCGTATATCCTTCACCGGGGACAGGTGTAATCGTTAATTTAGTATTGTTGACTGAGAAAGCAACGGTTTTCTCTACTCCGTTGGAGGCTCTGGCTGTGATCTGGCAGGAGCCCACTTTTAAGGCTGTGACAAGCCCGGTACTGCTAACCGAGGCTGTCAAAGGAGCAGAACTGGTCCAGGTGACAGTCTTGTCGGCAGCAATCGAAGGGGTAATGACAGCAGTCAGTTGACAGGTACTGCCTACCTCTATAGAAGTATTACCGAAGATCGCTATCTGAGTAACCTCTATATCCGGATCCTGAGTTTGTTTAATGAGTTCCCCAAGTGAGCTGTCCAGTGCAGCGATAAGTGCTCTCAGTTCATCTTCCTGGCTCTTTGCCCGCCTCTTCTCGTCATCCAGCTGTTTGATGGTATCCTCTAAGACCCGGAGCACCTGTTGGACATATAACCCAATACCATTTACCCGTTCGGTCAGCTGCCCGGCTGCCGCTTCACTGGCAGTCATCCGGTCTGCCAGCAGTTTTTCCTGGCTCTGTGCCCGTTTTTTCTCATCTTCAACCTGCCCGGTAAGGCCCTGAATTAGCTCTTCCAGTCTGGCCTCTTCTTTAATGGCTCGTTTCTTTTCAGCCGTGTTTTGGTCCAGCGCCGTTTGTACTTCACCCTCCAGCCGCTCAATAGCTCCCTCGTGGATATCTAATTCCTTATGAATGTCCAGGATTGCTTTTTCTGTTGACTCAACTCGCACGGCCAGTTTTTTCTGCGCACCATCAATCGTAGAGATGGATAGTAACAAGGTACGCACTTCAAGTTCTAACTTCTCAATGATATTAAGGAACTCGCCACCCACCAGTGGGGCGGTATTTGATTCGGGAAGCACATTGTTTTTTACCGTTTCGGCTCCCGATTTCAGTTCTTCATATGTCTTTGCCATATCAATACAAATTATGATCACCTTGTAACACATCCTCACAGTTCACCGCATTGTATGGATTCATAATGCGGATCATAGCCATCTGGCCATAGAGAGAATTCGAGGCATTGTCTACCGGTTCGATTTCTACATTAGTAAGCGAAAAGCCCGCCAACACCTTAGGGTATTTCCTTCTAAGAAGCACCAGCAGATTGAGAAGTTCCAGTAAGATCCTGTTTGTCTTTTCAAGAACCTGACCAATCTGTACATAATCTCCGGTATCCGTTACATGCTCCAATACGGAAAGAGAAAAAGTGGTATTCATGGAATATCCTCCAGGCTCACCTGTGATTCTGTATCCCTGATTATAGAGGAAAACAGCCGGATAATGCAATACCGAATCCACAGAGGTACTCATTTCATCCGCCTGCGACACAAAATGCTTCTTAGATTTCGAATGAAGGATTTCCCGGTGATACATTGTGAGGTATTTCACCAGTTCTGTGATGTCTTTAAACTCTTTCATTTCTTAGCCTCCTTAATGCGCCGGTTCATAATGCGAAACGCATCCGTCACCGACATTTTCTTATACTCATCAATTTGCGGAAGGTTATCACCCACCAGACGATCAAATATCTCCAGCCAGTCAGTGCCTTTGCCCTTGGAACCAGGAGCAGACTTAACCACCACCGGGAAAAGGTGTGGATATGACACGCTCAACCAGTTTCGTACCAATACAAAGTTCAGTGCGATGGCCTTGCGCAGCACCAGGTCAAACCGGGAAATATACTCCGCCTCTTTCTGCAGGTTCACTATTTTCTTTCCGGAGAAATGATATCCTTTTTTAAGATACACAGCTGCGATCGCATTATTAAGAAACTCTTCGCGCCCGGTACTGATATAGCGGGAAAAGAAGCTGTCTGCCGTCATCCACTGCTGAAGCGTCACTCCGCTTAGATTGGCCGCCGGTGCCCGCAATACCCCCAGCCTCCCTAGTAACCACACATTACAGGGCAATGTCGTATCAGAAACAAATTGGATCGCTTCAGAAAGCTTGAATACCTGAAACCCGTCCATCCGGTACAAGATATCCATCCGGATCCCGAAAAAGATACAGTAGAACCGCTCTACCGACAGCTTTGCAAACATCTGATCTGCAACCGCCCTGAATTGCCGCTCACTCAGTTCATTCCACCGCTCCGGCATTCTTACCACCGTACTGCGGAGTACCGGGCTAAACCCTTTGTATTTAAACTCTACCCGTTTCATGTGAAGAAAGTGCGTTTACCTGTATTATCACGATTGTACGCATCGCGCGGATTTCTGGCCGCATACTGTGGAAAGCAAAGTTTCGCCACGCTGGCCAGTATGGAAACCGCCTGTTCGATATCAACCTTCAGCTGGGCAAGCTGCATTTCCAATACCGGCCCCTCCGCTTTAGAATGCTTTGACCCGCTCTTTGTACCAGGCTCTTCCGAAGAGAAGTAAAGCCCGCGATCCGTCAGACTTCCCCCGTCGATCATCAACCGGCGGGCCGCTCCAAGCACCATCACCCGTGATGCAGCACCTCGAAGGGTATCAAAAAACTTGTCGTCTTCTCCTTTATAGCCTTCCGCAAACATCTCTTCCTTAAAATGCCGGTACAGTGATTCTCCCAATGTAGGCCGTACAAGATCCTGTTCTACAAAATCCAGATGCGGAAGCATCCGAAGGAACACGATCCGGCTGGAAGCAATGAAATAAAACTCATTGGCCTGGGAAGCAGAAGCCACAATATGCTCTTTGCGAAAGGAATATGCCTTTGATTTCTTGAACTCTTCAAAGTGCGCAATCTTCTCTTCCAGGAACTCCAGTATTCGGTCAAGCGCATTGAATCCTTTGTTCCGGAACGACTGTCGCAGGTTATTCTCCTGGTATTGGTACAGCGACTTCATCTCATCGTTTTCCTGCCGCTGGAATCCTGAATCTGTCACCCGTGTATTGATTTCATAGAAGTCATAATACAGTGCCAGGTTCCCGTTGGCCTTTTGAGCGATGGCCAGCAGTTTTTTCTCTTCATCAGAAGGCTCTTCCTTCCCGTAGACCTGAATCAGTTTTTCCGTCATCTCTTCACCCAACAGAGGCTCCAGATAGATTTCAAAGGCATTGCAAAGAGGAGTAGCCATCACCTCGAATGAAAGCGCCTTAGAGGTCTTCACATGCTGCTTCAGTTCCTCTCCATTGTTCCATTTCTCACTTGAAAATATCATCAGCTCAATACTTTTTTAGTGCCGGCACCCGTGTCCAGCGTGGTTAATATGGTATTACGGAAGCGCAATTCACAGTCAGGCAGTCCATTCAGGTTGATGTACAGCTCCAGTGGATCCAGGATATTTTGCCTGTCAATCCAGGCATTGGCCAGATTCACCAAAAATGCCTCACGTATATTGCTGCCTCCCTGGTTACCGGCATACGTTCCTCCAGGCATACCTGCACCCAGTACATTGGGATTCACCATCAGGGAGAACAAAATCTCACTATTAGCCGCTGCGGATGTAACCAGGTTCTCACCCCCTTTGTACTTGTTATCCAAGGCAGTGATTTTCCACTCCTCCTCAATCTTTCCATTGGCTTCATTGACTGAGTAATTGGAGAACAAAGGCTTTTCCGCATTCTCCGGACCGCAAAGATTCCGTTCCAGGTTATCCATATCCCGGTTAATAGCCATTTTACGCGCTTCCACATCTTGAAATTCCGCCTCCGGATACTTCTTATCCCAATAGGAATAGGGAATCTGTACGTGCCATTTCCAAGTGATCTGATTCTTGTAAGCACGGCGCAGGAACGAAGGAACCATCTGGGCGATATCTACCCATCCGGATAACAATGCCGGTAACCAAATCGGCTCTGCATACACATCCTCATTACTCCAGCTGTCTTTGACACAAAACACAAAGCCGGATTTAGCACTATTGCGCAGTAGTGCAGCATGCATTTCAGGGTCATACTCACTGAGTACCGGAAGCACTGTGTATTCCTGTGGTACCACAGGCCAATACCCACTGAGCACGCAGTATTGCATACCGTTATCCTCCGGACGTGTCAGGCGGCTATATAAAGCATTCAGCGGATTCAACCCAGAAAAAGAACCAATGGAATTAGGTACAAACTGTACAATCCCATGCCCCAGCTTCAGGTAATCCCGCAGCACCTTTTCCATGTACCGGCGCACCTGCCGGGAAGAAAGAAACGTGCGGAGCTTCGCATCTTCAATGGGCTTTAATACCTCGTTCCCATTATCATCATACCCGGTTACCGAGCAGGGGTAAATCCCCTGGCCCAGGGTAAGATTGCGCAAGAACTTCAACCCGGTATTCAATACCGAGGTACCCCGGATCTTCTCACAGACTACCTGCGGAAAATCGTTGTCCGGTCCCCATGGGAGCACTTTATACTCATCCACAGGCATAAAACGCCGGTTGTTTTTGTCAAACGGATGAATCACATGCCTGGGAGTTCCGGTCGTTTCCCCAAAGATCGCAGTACTCTGCATCAACAGGGGTACCCCCTTCTCGTTATATAGTATCTCCATTACATCATCACTTTTAACTGATTGTACTCCAAGATCAAATCAATATCCACCGGATACACGTGCCCCTCCGGATTCCCTTTGCAATCACAGGGCTGAACCCCTCTTTTGCGGTGTTTTTTCTGATCCATCCGGCCCGCTCCACACGCGTACGCTCTAGGCACAAAATAGACTTTGCCGGCGGCCGACACAAACTTGATTGAAAACAGGCGTTTGGACCCGTCCGGCTTTTCCCGGATATCCATCTCCGCCAATACTTCCTGCCTGGTAATTGTATTCATCATTCGTAAGATTGATCAAAGGATTTATCAAACACATTTGCAGGAGTATACACCTCCCTGCTAAACTCATCCGTTCCATATCCCACCCTGCGAAGAGTCAGTGTATAACCGGTAATCCCATTGGTAGGATACGTGCGTTCCGCTTCCTGCTCAATGACCGTCACCCGCTGACCCAGCCTTCCGGATTGCAATTCATACACCTCGAAGCTGCGAAGAAGATCCTTCACCGATTCCCGCTTTACAGCTGTGAGCGCTCCTGTCCGTACTTTACAGGTTTCCACCGGATCATCACTCACCTTTACATACCCTTCCTGAGTATAAGCCAGCTCATTCTGCGGATCAAACGTTTCCGTCACACGCCCTAAGAAGGAAATCACCTCCGGAACCCCAAAAGGATTACGATACACGTACGTGGCCCGGTGTAAAGGCAAGGGCTCAGTGAGGTTAAACGTAATCCGATCCGTTTCCTGCCGTGCAGCATTCAACATACAAACCCTCACATAGATCAGTGAATCCGCATCATACTTCTCCAGCTGCTCCCGCATTGTAACCAGGAATACATATACCAAACCATTCTGACGAGACTCCAGCTTCAGCTGCTGTTCATCCTGGGAAAAGAATACCCTCCCTGATTTCATGTATGCTGTATCAATACGACATATACTGCCCCAAGAAGGTGTCACCGGCACCACCTCAATACTCTCCGGATTCACCTCCTTTTCAAGAAACCGGGTAAGGAAACGATCCGTAAGCAGCATTCCGTTTCCCCGGACCGCACAATACAGAAGTGTATACATCTTTGAAACATTCTTGCCCGTACGATTCGGAAGAGTCACATTCACCGTCAAAAGTCCGGAGATAAACATCCTGTACTCCTGAAAGCGAAACTCCTCATGTGTCCAGTTATCCAGGAGTACACGCCTCAGGTCCCGGATCACCACTTCTGAGCCTACCGTATTGTACCGTTCCTCAAGCACCACCACCCCGGCAAGCAAGATCTTCACACCGACCTCCTCTCCTGTAGTGATATCCCCTGCCTGATCGTATATCCGCACCTCCCCGATATCGCCAATCAGCATACCATCTGCCAATCCCTGAATTACCATCTTACAAACCTGTACCCTACACCAAATACCGGCATCTTATTCACCACGTCATACCCGGCAGAAACCCTCCATGCATCCCGCTCGTAATTCAAAGTCACAGGAATACTCTTACATGCAAATGTAGAAGAAAGGCTCAGCCCGTTACTCTTTTCCCGAAATACAGACTGCTTCAATGAATAATACACCTCCCTGCCGGAGATTCCATTCTGCTGAACCGTATCACGTATCACCACCGAAAGCACAGGGGTCTTTACCACCGTATCCTGATACACATTTTTAGCAAAGTAATCCCGCAGCACCCCTAAAGTATCCACATCTGCAGGAACAGGAACCCGGATGCGTTCCACCCTTACAGGCGCCGGAAGAGTCACCGTGTCACGAATCTCTACCGTATCCACATAATATCCTTTCTCATCTGGTTCACTACCCGTACAATTCCGCAATATACCCATACAGGCAAAGGCTATAGCAGCTACTGCCAATATCCCTACCATATCCCGAAAGCTTAAAAACCTATTTTCCATGATTCCTATTTTTTAAAAGGTCCACAAACAAACTCCATTGCGATTTCACCGCATTCACAAGCGTATCCTTGGGTTTTCCATCAATTACAGCCAGGTTCTCCAGGATACTGGTAATGTACTCCACCAGGAAGTAAGTCAGGATCATGAATTTCACGAAATAGAAAAACACTTCTCCCACTTCATCCACCCAGCTGGTACCATCCAGGCAGTCCCTGTAAAATGAATGGGTAAAGAACACCAGGGAAAGCCATACCGCAATCTTGAACACGCAGCGGGAAAACTTGAAGCTCTCAAAGCTCTCTCCCCGAATGGAGGAAGCCCGGATCCCCGTAATAGTTTCCACCACTATGGCTAAGGTCATTGCCGAACACAACACCGGGCCAATCCCTATAAACTCATTAATACCGGCTGCGATCATGCTAATTCCTATTGATAAGTTTTGTATCCTGTATTTAAAGCTGGGAAACAGTGAGAAGAGAAAGTCACTCACATCCTGGTACGCATACGTACCAACCAGCCTGTTTACATAGTTCCTGATCATACGATTATATCTTATTCTGAAAGCAAAAATAACCCTTCCCCCACAGCAGTAATAGGACAAAAAAAGCAGGTAACACCCCAAGGCATTACCTGCTTTTCACAGAATACAAACAATAGCTACTCGCTATCTGCTATCTCCATCTACAATCTTCTACTTTCCTTCGAGAAGACCACCCAACAGAGTTGCCCCTCGCACATCCTACGCTCAAACCTGCGAAGCTCCAGCGCCTCTTCCAGCTCTTCTTTCTTAAAAGAAGCCGCATTCTCCAACTTACCGGCAAGCGTCATTGTCCCATGCAGCTCCATCTCCTCCACAACTCCAAATGGTTTATAGGCAGCATCCAATGCCCGCAGCACTACACCCAGCCTGTTTTCGGCCTTCTCCTGTTCTTTATTCATGACTTCTGTTTCTTTGAGGGTTCAACTTCCACCGGACGAATCTTCTGAAGTAGCGACTTCATATTATGAATCGAAGCACATTGCTTCAGGGTATCCCCTTCAGAGAGAGTTGCATCCGGCCCACCATTAAAATACGTCCACAACACCTTATCCAAGGTTTCATCACTCCAGTTCCCCGCATTCAAATCCTGAATCATTCCGATTGCTTCTACAATCTCTTTGTTAAGCGTCACGCCATGTATTACAAATGTCTCCATACTCCCAACCTCCTAATCCTTATAGAGCACATCTGCCCGTTTTCCAGTAAAGTACAACACACCCACGCTGATCAGCGCCCCTAAGACACTATTTCCAGCTGCACAAATAAATAAAAGACAGAGAGAAACGACAGAAGCAGCAATCCAAATTGCCCGCTTATTAGTAACAGACTCACCGAGTACCCCGGCAAATAACGCAGCCATCCACGTGATGGCCTTCCCACCGGAAACGATTATTCCGGCTAAAGCACGTGCCCCCACTGAGGGCATTGGTGCTGTGAATTGGTTCTTGTTCATACGACTTTGTTTGTTTGGCATATAGACAGAAAAACGGCTGTCAAATCCCGTGTCGCCAAACAAACAAAGTCGTCAACGCCGGAGCGAAGAGAAAATGAACGGAAAATGACAGCCGCCTATCCTATAGAGATAAACTCCTGTGAATCTTAGTTTCGTGCAACCTCGCATTTTTTGCGAGCTATACGGGCACAAAAAAGGCCCGTACTTTCGTATGAGCATTAACCTGATACTCCACGGGTTGATTACACAACTTTGTTTATTTGGCATTGCAAAGATGCAGCAAAAAAAAATCCCCTGCAAGTTTTGCGGGGGATTTTTCTATAATAGTATTTACCGATTGCAGTTTTTACTTCTTTATCACGATTCCTTTTAGCGAATAACCAAGAAGGTATTCATTCCAGTTTTTCTCTAATGTTATATTGATTATTCCATTTCCTCCCATTTTTTTAATCCTCTTACAAGCTTCTTTCATCACATCTTCTTTTGAATAAAACACTTCAGAATCTGATCCGGTTTTCGTTTTGCTATTATGGACACTTTTATTTTTACGGACACTTAACATTTCATTCTGAGTTGTAGGATCAATCCCTTTTCGCACATCTTCTTTTGTCGAATTGCTTATTGCGCCTGACTTCATTTCAATTGAAAGTTCACCTAATACGACATAATCAAAAGCAGGTCTTCGAGAATTTAATAAATCAAAATAAATACCCTCATCATTGAATACAGAATAATCTGTATAGTCAACATAGGATGAAGCTGGTGGTAGTGGCACTTTACAAGAAGCAAATATCAATGATATTGCCACACAAAATAACAGATTGAGTTTTTTCACTGTAATAAAGGAGAAATTCCCTCTATTTCTAATTGTACCACTATGAGTCTGCGAATGTCTATAAAACGCAAATGGACTCATCAAAACTGCTAATAGAAACTTTTTCATATACTATTTATGATTATCATCTTTATCTCCTATATTTCTTATTATTTGATCGCATAGAGACATCACTGATTCCATTTTTTCTTCTGTTCTTTTAGAACGATAATGCATTTCATTTAAATCTTCTTCGACTTTTTTTTTAAATTCTTCTAATCCATTATCTAATTTTCCTGATGCTCTTCTAATTTTAGAATTTACAAACATCCCTATTGCAGCAATAAGAATAGCAGTTCCTATACTGATGAATGTCATCCACCATCCATACATGCCAGTTTGATTTAATACATAATTATGAGTTGCATCTATTGTCCTATCTTGGCGTGAAGTAATATCTCTGGCATACTCTTTTTCTATCTTTGCTTTTGATTCTTTTGCCTCAGACTCTTTTTGTTGAAGCTGCATCATTAGATCGATTTCGGCTTTAGAATAACTCTCTGAAAAAAGAATTACAGGTGTGAAAGAAAGAAATACACCTAACAACATGGAAGGAAGAAATTGTTTATTCATATCGCATTTTATTTATTTTCTGCAAAAATGCAAACAATTTCTAAATAATCAAAGAAAATCCAATAAAAAAAGTTCCTAACCTGTGGAAGCTTTTTCTATCTCAAAGGGGTATTTAAACATTATAGGAAAATTTCTTCATTATATTTAAATCGAATCACCACAAAGCTGTGATTATTTGTTTAACCATTCAATAAATAGAGATATAAAGAAGGATAAGATGCAACCAATCAATAAGCTTAATACAATATTTATGTTTTGAATATATTGTTTTATATTTCCATCTATTCCATTGATTGAAATTCCATTTTTAACGATTTCTTTAAGTTTGTCATCAGAATAATATGTTATAAAATTAAAAGTTTTCTCATCAGGCTCTGGGCGGAAAGTCACGCTATTTAAAAAAGGAATCGAAATAAAGGTTAGGCATATTTTATTATTACCTTGCAATGATTTTTCATTAAGTATAAAAAAGATTTCAGAGTTATAATTGCCAAATCTATCCTTAAACAAATGATTAAAATCCATAGACTTTAAAAAAGAGCATCTTTTGTTCTTTTCAGTAAATAGTGTTGATTCTAAATATTTATTGAAATTTTGACAATTTGCGTCTAATGAACGTAGAACACCACTCGACATAACCAAAGTTGGTCGTGGCACTATGTGTTTGGCCAAGATTCTACTTGAATCTTGCAGCATAAATATATATTCTTCATCTTTTTGAGGGCTGTTAAAATCTATATATGACAAAGATCTGATTTTAACACCGTTTGGTTCTTCTTCGATTGTTTCTATTGGTTGAGAGTAATTTATATTTTCTATTTTTTTATTTGAAAATATAGTAGTTTCTATTTTCCCACTGTTAATATGCCACCCCATAGGCAAACGACGCCTAATATTATTAAAAGGGAATTCATAAATGAGCGAATCCGCTTTGAGATAATGTCCATATTTTTTCCATCCGTCATCAGATAGTTTATTTATGACTGTTTCTCCTTCAATCGACAATTGAATACGATCGCTTTTATTTCCCATGAAAAACTTACATTCTATTTCCATATTATCAATATTATACGTACTAGTATCAAGATAAACGATCCTTTTTTCTCCATTTGTATTTATAGTCCAAAGTATCAATATTGATATGAGGAATATCAAAGAGAAAAAAATGATTGCAAATGCCTTTTTAGACAAAGAAAATTTCATCGTCTTCTTTATCAATAGTACACGAATTTTATTGATAAGTCTATTTAACTCTGCTAAGCATAATTGTATGCACATAGATATCTTTCTCGAATCCTGCTAAAGTTATTATGTTTCCATTAATTTCACCTACATATGTAAGCGGATCGTTATTATTAGAGGTTACTATCTTTGTAAGATATACTCTATCCTTCACTATTTCATATGTATACAAGCTTGTAAAGTCAGCATGCCCTCCTCCAGACAAAATAAAGTTGCATTTTTCTTTATCAATAAATTTGAGAATAGTTTTTTGTGGAATAACAACACTATAATCAATAGAAGACCAAGAGGTTTTGGCTAAAGATCCGATATCTTCCTTTTTTGAAGATGCACATGATGCCAATAAGACAATCCATAAGAGGATGGAAATCAGTTTTTTCATATCGCATTTTATTTTACAATTGCAAATATATCAAACAATTTCTAAATAATCAAAGAAGAGGCAATAAAAAAAGGCTCCCAACCCGTGGGAGCCTTTCTCTGTCTAAAGGATTTGTTTAAAACTTGATGATGTTTCCGATATGATAGCACCAATCTCTTCTAGAGCATTGGCTAGTATATCCAGTTCCTGGTTTGTAAAAGCAGCAGGTACTCCATTTACGAGTGTGCCGTTTATACGCTGATAAAGCCACGTTCGATCTTTACCAAAGTATTTTTGTGCAATATACGACAAAGAGATGAATTCCTGTATTCCTGTTAACATTTCTTTCACATTCACATCTCTTCTTTTCGGAAGAGAGCGTTTTGCGCGACGTAATTCGCGCAAAAATGCTCCTGCTTCCCTTTTGTCTTCCGTAGACAGTGAGCCGTTCAATTCCTGAAATAGTGTATCAAACTGCTTCTTGCCCTCTTCAGTGCCCAGCAAATTCATATTGCTGGCCAAAGATTCAACTCTCTTTTTCAATGTCTCATTCATAATGATTCAATTTAAAAATAAAGTCTCATTGGTGATAGTTAAGGGCAACCCATTAAAGGGCTGCCCAAACTGTCATTCCTCGGGAAGTAATTCAGCCAATGCTTTGATCGTACTGAATAACTCCTCTTCGAAATCCGATTCAGAATACCAGCCTTCTAATAAAAGCTGTTCTTCATATCGGAGAAGGAATCTCAAATAATCGAGTAGTTCCTCCCGGGCATTTAACCCTTTCACCAAGTCAAACATCACTGTCTTCCTTCAGACGATGCAAATATAATCATCATCTGATTATTGTGCAAGTATTCAATGAATAATCTAAGAATCTTAACTTTATTTAGCGTACCCTCTTAAAGAACCGTCCGCCCAGCGGACGAAAATTTTTCATTCACCACAAAAAAAGCGCTCCACTTTAACAAGCAGGGCGCAGCGCAAACCAATCAACCAATCAACTGCGTTTCAATCTCTTCTATCTTCCGGTGAATCCTCACCCGTATAAACTGGATAAACTCCATAATAATATCCCTGTTCCCCAGGCTGAACACCTCATTTTCCCGGTACCCGGCTTCTACAAACTTCATTTTATACTGCTCAGAATCAAACCCCGGCTCTTGTGCCAAACAATCCTCCGCATTCTGCAACTGGTCAAGCGTCTGTATAAACGTCTTCCTGTTCTTTGAAAGCTCCTTTTTAAATTCCAGCACTTTCAGGCATTTTTCCAACTCTGCCGTTTTGCGGTCTATTTCTTCCTGCATCATTTCGGCGTTAATAACTTCCACTTCTTTCACTTCAATTTCGTTTACATTTTCTTTTTTCATACTTGTTTTTATTAAAGGGTTAATATATTATTTTACTTTCATCTGAGTAACTGTAATAGCTTTCCTCACAGATAATAAGATGATCCAACAAACGAATATCAATCAATTTCAATCCCTCTGCCAACCTCCGGGTTAGTCGGTCGTCCTCTGTGCTGGGATGGGTGCTTCCGCTGGGGTGGTTGTGTGCCAGCATCACAGAGGTAGCCCCGCATTTCAAAGCCTCTGCCGCTACTACCCGTATATCCACCATCGTACCAGTTAACCCACCCACCGACACACGCACCTTCTTGATGATACGATTCCCGTGATTCAAGAAAACCGCCCAAGCTTCCTCTACCTGAAGCACCCCGATAACCGGACACATCAGAGAAAACAGATCCCGACTGCTATACACCTGCACAGGCTTTTTCTCCCGCGTCCGGCGGAACAGCTCTACCGCCGCCAGCGCCACCGCTCTGCGTGAAGGTGTCAGCGTTTCAATCACTTCATCAAAACACATCTCATCCCTCACCGCCTTCAACGAAAACTCCTGTCTGCCACTCAGGGCATATATAAGCTCGCTTTCTGAAAGCAACCTCTTTTCCACTTCAAACATTGTATTCATACTTCCTACTTATCAACTATTTACACTCCATGATTATAAATTCTTCATAGCTCTGGAAGTATCCATCGGCCGTAGAAAGCAACTCCCAGCGCCTGCCCGCTGCGTCCTCAAAAAAGATGTCCAACTCTCTCACCGTATCCCATACCTGTAGAATCTTTGCCCCTGTGAAATTCTCCTGAATCACCTGTACTGCCTGCTTGTAGCTAAATGTTTTCATATCCCTTGGTTTTACTTATTATCTTGAACTTGGAGCCTGCCGGGTGTGAGCCTTTTCTTTTCTCAATTTCCCTGACCAGAGCTTTTTTTTTCATCCGTCACTTATCGTGCGCGGTATGTTTCGCCTTTTTACGCAGCTTTCAAAGGTGCAGTGACGACCAAACGCAAGTTTTTCTGGGAACAACAGTGCGAAGAATACTACCCCGAACGGGTGTGGAGATTTTCCCTGAAACCCAAGCCTGAACTTGAGCCAGGAAGGAACTGCATGTACCTTTGCTGCACAAAAAGCGAAACAGCGTTCGATAAAGGATGAGAAAAATGGCGATGGAGGAATCAGGAAACTGAGTGCAATACCAAAATAGTACCTTTCTGCCTGAAAGGCGTCTTTTCCGTACAGCGACCGAAGCTGCATGCAATTTTCCGCAATTGCATGACAGGGGAGCCCTGAAATCTCAGAATGTTAAAACATAGTCAATCTACTGATTACCAATGAAAACAACATTCTGAGATTTCAGAACCGAAGGTTCAAGTAACAGAAGGGACAACCGCGCCCTACCTGTGACGTGAAACTTAGTTTCAAAACCGCAATGAAATATGCAATAGCGCAGGGGGTAGTTCCGAACCAGCAAAGTTAGTTCTCAATCCTCAAGGCTGTCCTGCACCATAGCGCAATGACCCATCCGCCTGACGTGTGCAGCTGCTCAGTACCGAGCGTCTACGAAAGAATGTTTCCGATTGATCAGGTGACCGTACTTGGTCCAGATACGTTTGTCTACTGCATCCCCGAAGTGTGTGGCTTCTTCAGGCAGCACAGACTTGCGGCGTTCACTGCTCTTGTCTTTCTCAAAGCGCCCGTCACGCCCTTCGATCACGCGTGTGTTGTTCATGGAGATCAGCGTGTACTTGCACTTGGATGCATTGAAGCGCTTGATAGGATACCGGGAATCCTGCTCCGCCAGGATAGAAGCCCATAGCAGATACTTGTCATGCTGCGGTGGCTCCATGCCCTTGTGCACCTTCTGCTCTACCTTCCATCCCTTGCCTGTCAGCCTGTCGATGGCCAGCTCATTGTAACTCTTCTTACTATTGGCCCGGCGTGCATCCCCATAGCGGTCCCGGTAGAAAATCACATGACGCTTCGTGTGATATCGGTAGTAATGGCAGAAGTCATCAATCAGGGCATTGATCATGGTATCCGGCACTTCATCACGCTTGACAAAGAACTCATTGATGTTGTTGTCAATAGGCCACCGGCTAAGCATCCGCGTCCGGAAATCAAAGTTGCGCTGCTGAGCCACCTCCATGAACGCCGCTACCGAACCCCAGTCGGTGGTGATCTCCAACGGCCTGGTCGGATCGCAGTCCATATCCCGGCGGCTGTCGTTGTTATCCCCCAGCTTCTTCCAGTCAAAATCCGTATCTTCGGCAAAGTCTCGAATGAAGCTGCTGTTGACCGCATTGTAGTACAGATGCTTATCCTCCAATTGATAGTAGCAGGAATCTACCTTATCCACATAATAGTTCAGAATCTCAATCATGAAGGAAAGCGTATCCATGATTCGTTTCTGATTGAGCACATAGCTCATGCCCACATTGGCCAGATTGTCAAAGATAGATCCCAGCATGAAGAAATGCCCCTTCTCAGATACAAACGGAGTGATTGTCTTGCGCATCCGGCACACCTCATTCCATATATCCCGAAAAAGGGAAGAATCCTTCTGCTCCGCTGCATCAATCAGCTGCATCTGTAACCGCACCATTTTGTTCCAGACCTCAAACAGCCGCACTCCCCTCTCCTCTTCGTAATACTTAGCTGGTTCCAGGAGCCATTTCTGCTCTGAGGTATACGGCATGGAAGAGAAGAAGGTGTTACCATGGTGTTTGAATACCGGAGCAGGTGAAGCCGGACCAAAGATGTGATTATTACCGCGATTGGTCGGCGCTACTTCCTGATCAAACTGCTCCTTGTCCAGTGTAAGCGCTTCGTCTGTAATGTTGTAATCCGCATTGGGACCGCGGCTGTTACTATCCTGAGAGAGTATGTACAAAATGTGCCCATTGGAGAAGGTAATGCAGTGTTCGAAAGAAAGAATCTCCTCGTGCGGACGGTAGAAATGCGAGGGCGGCTGCCGGCATACCACATAGTCACCGGTCTTGGTTACCGGGTCCCAGCGCTGATAGCCCAGCATGCCAAGCATTTTAAAGGACGAGGGGAGTGTTTTAGTGAGCGCCTGTCCGTAGGTTGCCTGAGTCAGTGTAGTGACCCCACGCGGCATTACACGCACGTTCTCATCGATCTCTGCACCATTCAGGAATGATTTTCCCGAACCACGGCTAAAAATAGCCGTTTTGTCTTTCCCTCCCAGCATCAGGAATTGAAGCTGTGCAGGATTGACAATCAGGTCTTCCTCCCATACATTCTCTTCCTTCATGGCTATGAGTTCATTAGTTCATCGGCCTGCTGATCATTGATCTCTTCAAAACAGGAATCGGCAAGTACCTTCATATCGTCCGGATTCAACTTACGAAGCGCCTCACGCGGCACATTGATCACCCGGCCATCGTAATTCATCTGGATATAGAACACATTCTTTTCCATGCGCTTAGGGTCTTCCGAGGTAGTAGGCTTATCCCCTATCATGGCAAACAGCGTCTTCTTGGCATTGTTCCAGTTCTTAAAGTCGCCGGACTCTTTACACCGGCGAATCAGCTCTACCTGGTCTTTGATCATCCAGGCAAACCAAAAGTCCCAGTCAAATTCATGCTGGGTTTTATACAGGTCCTTGGCAATGGCGATATCCCGCATGATCTGCGCCCTGGTAACAGGATACTTATACTGCATCAGCGTAACGATCTGCGCAGTACCGGGATAATCATCCAGAAGTTTGGCGATTTGAATCACCCGGTTCAGCTGGGGACGAAGCTGATCAGGAAGAGGAGAACTCTCCGGATCCAGTACATGCTGCTTGATCAGGCTGTGATGTTGGTCGAGTAGTGCTTTGGCCATTACAGATAATTTTTGAGTTGTTTAAAGAACTGGATCATCATTTCCAGAGAAGGATTGCTGCCGTTGCGGGCCGACTTAATCACCGCCTCCCGTGTTTCCACCAGTTGACGCACATACCCTTTGTAAAACGCCTGGCGTACTTCACTGCCGGGAATGCCCAGCTCCTCGATAAATTGCATCTCATCGGCTTCGATGTTGATTGCAATCAAAGACGGCTCAATCAAACGATAAGCCATTTCCTCCACCATATCACTCTGCTCCTTTGTCAAATGCATCGCTTAACATAGTAAAATCGAACTCCCATATTCTGGGATCCGTATGAATCACACCACGCTCCAGCTTCGGGTTATGAGTGGCATTCTGACTTCCCACCACCGAGATATTCCATCGCTCGTTCCATATCAAAGCCACTTTCGCATGTAGCGCACAACTGCGAAACTGACCGGGAAAAGAAACCGAAAGCAGCTCGAAAGGTATCGGGCTGATACTCTTTACACGATTGTCTATAAGGAATTTAATATCAATGATCTGATTTTTTTCTCGAAGTCTTCTTAATACAGTCAGGCTCTCGATGGAAATGCTATACGTAGAAAGAAACACATGTGCAGGTCCTGTTTGTGAAAGCAGATACACCACGAGCTGGATGAGGTTGAACGCTCCATTGGAATAAAAATGCTTAGCTATTCCCGGTGTTGCCTCACCCAGCTGGGAAGGCTGGCGGAGCAGCTTCACCAGACACTCATCATAACGCTCCTGAGTCGTAAGATCCAGGCGCCTGAGAGTATCTGCAGACTGCTCCTCTGCCTCCTTCAAGTGTATCTCATTGCAGGTAACCAGCACTATGCAAATGCAGCCAGTTGAAATTCGATTTCTTTCAGATCTGACTCCAGCCGGCTGATCTTATTCTCATAAGAAAGACGTTTCGGTCCTTCAGGCATGGGATTTGGCGTTTTCCCTTTCTTCTCCTGCTGATACTCCAACATACACCTGGCACGAGTCAGTTTGCTTTTAATATTCCCCTTGACCTTGTTCAGAGCTTCCCTGCTGGGTTCCTCTTCGCCAGGTCCTTCTTGCTTACCCGTCTGAAGATCTTCCGGCTCACCCTTTTTCACTTCCTGATAGATTTCATCAATTTCCACACTAAGCGCCTTGATTTGCTCAATCAGTTCTTTACGACTCTCTACACTCTTCTCATCGTTGGACTCACCAATTTCAATGAGTTGATTGCGGAGTACCCCGCGATCACGAAACTTCTGCCCGCAAAGAATGCGAGCCTTTTTCAGCGAGTCCTCCTCTCCTTCGGATTCAGTTTGCCCAATAAAAGCCAAAAGGCCCTCGTTTTCCGAAGTTTCGCTTTCATCTTCATGCTCCGGAGCTTCCGGATCGCTCCAGAGCTGAATCATCATCCGAATTTCATGCTCCAGCTTTTCAATTGCATGAGAAGTTGGTCCCCATTTCGCGATTTTTGCAGCCACATGAGGTTTGTATCCACTGTCCATCAGAAGTTTGGTACCCCGTTTGAAATCTCTTTTCCCGTTCAGCCATTTAATGGCTTCCGTACGGGCCTTGTAATATGCATCTGTTAATTTCATAATGATATGAAGTTAGTATTGCACAAATCTATGCGATTTTCATTGCGGCATGAAGGACAAAAAACGGCCCCCTTCGCAGGGAGCCGCCAACCTAAATAAATACTAACCTAAAAAATATAGAAACTCAAAATTACAAATGCCAAGACCTATGGCGCTGCCGTCAACAGCGCATCCACATCCCCGGTATATACCAGTTTACGCGGGCAGGGATATGTGAACTTCACAGAGCTCTGGTTGCGATCGCCGGATACCGTACCCGTGGTACTTCCATCTCCAGCCTCACGTACAGCCCCGCGATTCTTGTCGCCAAGGAGATACATCGTCCCGTTACTGTCGGTCACAATGAACCCCATCCGGCGGGACTTGGTTGCATTCTCAAAACCAAACACCTGTGAACGCATCTTGGCAAACACCATGTTCAACTCATATTTGAATGAGATGCCACCAGTTTCACCCTGGTCGGAAATTGACAATAGACCCGTATCCTCCGTAAAATCAATCTTTACGGCCTTCTTACCGGATTTCATGATCAGATCTCCTTTCCAGGCGCCTGCCGTGTCATACGACATTGCACCTTCAGCTGGAGGAGAGGGAAGATCCGGCCAGCTGGCCACATCATGCCAGTTAAATGCATGTACGGAAGGGGTGATACCTCCCATATTATCCTGATCGGCACAGTTCTGGCCAAATTCAAGTGTCTCCAATCCTATACAATCATTCGTACTCATAGCTTACGTTTTTTGAATGTACTCAAAGTTAAAGTTCATCACCGAGTCGGATACTGCAAGTACCTGCACCTTGGAGGGTGTCTCAAAACCTGTCGCATCCTTAAACTCAATGGTATGTGCTCCTGATGGTTTCTCTACCGAAACACCGGAAGCATGCCAGAAAGTCTCTCCCTCAAAACGCCACTGTGCACCAGCTGTGATAGCGGCTGCCGTATCAATCACAACTTTGATAGAACCCTTTGTTTCAGGGAACAAGGGTTGATCGTTCATACAGAGCTCGGATTTGTGCACAGAAGCAACCTGGAAACCAATCACGTACTTCATGGCTGCAGTAAAATGATACACCTTACCCGCTTCTACCGGGGCCATGCTTCTAAAATCAGAAGCCTTGTCGTATCCATAGAATGCATTACGCTTTGTAGTCAGCAATACAAACTGTGAACCCTCCGGAAGATTATCAATCACCACCAGGCGGCATTTCTTATCAGTGCCGCGAAGTATGCCCTTTGTACCAGGATCATCACCAATCAAGAGTACAGACTCATCTTTCAACCAATCCTGATACATGTCACTTATACGACCGGAGATGAACATCTTCACATCCTTCTTGTTACGGAAAGTAGTAGGCATTGAGCGCCACATATCCAGTAACTTATCACCTACATTGGCACGGGTAATTTCACCAGTTGCAAACACATTATTTTTTGCAAAAGAGATGCGTCCTGCAGCTTTGTCCTGCTCCAGTATTGTGCCAAGACCATCAAAGGCTGTTTCAATACCTTTGTTGTTTGGATCACTGGTATCGTGCTTAGCCACCATACATACACCATGCAAATCTTCAGAAGCAATATTAATACCGTGCTGAATCAGCCATCCCTCAAAAGGATGCTTCTTACGCAGGTCACCTGGTACCTCCGTAATATAGGCACGACGATATCGTTCCGGTTCGTCATCCATTTCGGCAACCACCGGACGCACAATCAAACGTCGGGGAACAATCTTTCCAAGATCGGTCTGGCCAATAAACACACCGTTGTAGCGACTGGAGATTTGTCCTCCTTCTACACGGCTTAATTCAATACTGTCCGTAATCCCCGGATAAGGAGTCAGATGTTGCAGGAACTCATTGGCATCCTGTTTATCCAGGGCAATCAGTTCTTTCTGAAACTTACGCAAATAACCGTTTACTGCGGTTATGTCAATCGGTTGCTTTAAATCCAAAGCCATTTTTTATTCCTCCGCAAAATTAACAGGATCCGTGGCCACACTGCTGTAGTCCGTTTCACCTTCTTTATACTCATGTCTAACTACCACACCAGCCACGGGGATTCTCGCCACGAATGCATTGAATGCGGCGATCTTACCATCTACCGTATCTGCATTCCTGATGTCTCCCCCTAGCGTATCCAACACTCCGGCATACCGGTCTCGCTCACCAATGGTCGCCTGCATCTCAGTTTCAGACTGAGTGAAGCGGTTCTCAATTGCTTTCAATTGATCAATGGTGAGAGAGATCTTGCCGTCCTTTTCTTCCAGCCCGGTTACATTCAGTAACTGGCACACACTCTTTTCTTCCGTTCTCATCACGCTATTGTTATTATTAATACGTCCACCCTCATCCGCTTTTGGCTTAATATAGTTCAGGAGCTTATTCCAAAAAGACTCATCCGGTCTGGAACCGGCATCTCCTGACTCTGATTCAGGAAATGCCGGGAGCCCCATGGCCATCATTGTCTGTATCTGATTTGTTGTAGGCTTTTTCTTATCCTGATTTTCAATCACAGAGTCAACGAACCCCCATTCGTGGGCTTCGCTAGCAGTCATCCAGCGATTTTCTTTCATTAAGGCTGTCACCTCTTCCAATGACTTCCCGGAACGATCCACATATTTTTGGGTGATCACCATATCAATGGCTTCATTGCTTTTTTTGGCAGACTGAAGTTCCTCTATCTTTTGCTGGATTTGCTCCTTTGTCATGCGTCCCCATACCTCAATCCACTGGCTACAGTTATGAACCAGAAAAAACGCATCATCCTGTATTTCTATTGACTTGGCCGAAAATGCCATAAATGTGGCCGCAGAAGCACATTTCCCAACGATTTCAATCACTACATTTCCATGTTTACGAATCGCATCCGCACAAAGCAGTGCTTCATGCACCTCTCCTCCACAGGAAGACAAGCGCATGCGTACCGGGTTCTCACCTGCTTGTTTCAGAAAGTATTTCAGATAGCTGGCCCCATAGGACCATTTCCCTATTTCGCCAAAGAATTCAAATACATATTCATTCATACTATTATTTTTTGGCAATATTATCCTAAAAAAAGCCGCTACGACAGGACAACGCAGCGGCTTAAATCAAAATAAAAGCGTGTGAATCAGATATAATCACTTGTAAACGGGCGAAGATCTACCCCTCGTTTGGGAAGTTCTCCGGTAAAATTGAAGCTGATCCTGGAGCTGTCACCAGCAGCTGTCCCGGTACTCGAATCCGATTCAAAGAAAAGAAGCTGTTCTTTTTCACCAAACAAGCGCCCACCTCCCAAAGAATCTACCGAAAGCACCATCCACTGTCCACGCTGGAGACGATCTGCTATTTCTTCATTCTGCGGGCAACGTACCATTTTACCCACACACTCCACTCTATACATATACCCATCATCCGTAACCGATCGTTTCTCATCCACAGTATGGGTGAAGAAGGAATCCGGAATATCAATCACATCATCCGTAGGGATCACCTCTAAATAATTGTAGCCGGAGACATAATCCCTACGTACCCTCCGGAATGCACTGGGAGCAATTGCCACCAATCTGGAAACTCCCCCTAAGTTGTCTGATTCTTGCTTAACTTGTATCATTTTCATTCATTTTTGAAGTTGTCCTATTTTCGGGACAACTTACCCACAAATATTTTATCTAATTGTGAGTATAGTGTGTCAGCGAAGTCCCGATCCGTTAAATTTCGCCTGGAGTAATCCCTTCGGATGCTATCAGCCGGCCAAACCTCCTCGCAATAGTTGTACTTTTCCTGTGCCCGGAGGATCGCATCCTGAAGAGAGCATCCGATCGACCGGTAGATATCAATATAGGAATACAGTTCATATTTTGCCCGTCGCTCAATGATCCGCCCAAACTGGACCGCGTCAGTCGGAGATATCTCCCAGCCATAGCGCTGAAAGTCGTCCTGACTGATTACCACATGGATCGCCCGGCTGTATCTGGAACGTGGATTCTGATAGCGCTGGTCGTATCTTTGACTTTTCTTACACAGGATATTCTTCAAGACATTATTGAGTTCAGCATCTTTGCGCAGATTTACCACATTCCCACCCGAATTTCTTTCATCCGAAAAGTTATTCAGGAGGTATTGTCCTACGTATGGCTTCACGCGAAGTGTGATTTTAAAGCGTTTATCTTTCATTTCAAAAGGTGTATTTGGTATAAAGTTACAAAATAAACATCTAATTTCCAAATATTTAGGACAAAATACAAACAATAAAACGACCTGCTAAGCCTAGCCTTTCGATATCATAGGGGAAAAATCGTGCAACTGGACAAATGGTTTTCATATTTGCGAAATAATCAGATAATCAACAACTTACGTGCGCACGATTTTTGTACGATTGCGCATGACTGCGCACGATTTGCCTAAAAAAGAGGTTTTGAACAAATCGTGCAGAATCGTGCAAAAATCGTGCGCACATTATGCGCTGTCTGTCAGCGTGTTAAAGTATGTCTGTTCGATTGCACGATTTTATTTTCTTTTTTAGGGTAGGGTACTTTTACAATAATAAGAAAAAAGAAGAATTAATATATATGCCCCCCTCTCTTTCGCTGATGGCAACACATTATTCCCTTGCTCCCGGAGATGCCACTCCCCCGCCCCCTTTTCTCCGCAACCCCCGAACCGAACAATTGTTCAAATGGAATTTTACCGATAGAAGGGGTACAAGGGGAAGCGTAAAAACGAAAGTGGGTGTACGATCCAAACAACACACCCACTTCAAAAATAACACTTCCCAGCCTTACCCAATATGTCTTTGCAAATCTTCCGGATGAAGAATGGAGCAAAACACATCCAAATTTTTAGTTACTCTTTTTACGCCAATCACCACCGGTGCCCCCATCAACGCCCTACGGAGTAGTGTCCTGGCAACCCAGGAACTTTCTGTGACGTCCACCGTATCACACAAAATGATATAGTCATTCATGAGGTCCATAGAATAAATGTTCCCCTGTATCAGCTTCATGGCATCACTGGGGATTGTGGCCAGCTTCATCTTTACCGCTAATCTGGCTATCATTTTCCGGCGTGTGGCCAGGTCTGGGGAAACGCAACAAAAAACCGTTTTTTCTCGTATCATTTCTCACTGAAAATTTGGTAGTTACACATAAAATACGTATCTTTACAGAGTAATTAAATTAGGGGTAATATATAGCTTAGCTATCACTTTTCAAGATTAAGCCGGGCAATGACCGTATAGTTATCATCCCTGTAATAAGTCCGGTTAGATATTAACCCCTTCGCTAAAAACTCCTTTTCCATATAATAGTCTGCCACCAGAGTGAATATCTGGTAGTTCTCTGGCCGGGTCACCTGAAGCACATCAAGTTGTCCACCTGGAGGAATCCGATCCAGCACCGCTTCCACCCGTTCCTGAAAATCCCATAGCCGGGCTTCGTCCTTGTCGATCCACGGCTGGAAGTCATCAAAACGGGTGAAAGCGAATTTGCTCAGGTCCGGACGCCCCATACAGTCAGTCTATCTCGTAATCATTAACAATCACTACATCGCCTACAATTTCGCCATAGACGCAATTCTCACGAGCAATAGCCGTGGCCCTCGGATTGGATGGCAGGCCTTTAAGCTTCCCTTCCTCATTGACCACCATCACATGGTGTCTGCCTGCCGGTATCATTTCAATATATCCGCCTACAAAGCCCTGTAGCTCTTCTAGGGTGAATACCTCACCATTTTGAGGAGAAACCTCAATCTCTTCCCCGGTTGTTTTTATTATATGAGACATCTTTGCTTGTTTTTTGCTTCTTATAACAATATTTCATTTATCACTTTTCATGAAACATATCCAGTGCGTTTTCGATAGCCTTCCGGATTTGTTCCCAAATAGGCATATTTCTAAAGTTGGCGATCACGTCTGGGCTGATGGTGAGGGCATGCCTGCCACAGAGGGTGTATTTTTCGTTTCGGAACATTTGACTACCACAACAGGCATCAAGTATAGGTTTGCTTGTAAGCCTTTCACTTATTTTGTTGTATGCTTCCATTATTTCCACCGTAGGGAAACAGCCTAACACACAGTAATAGTGATAGAGATCTTCAGCGGAATACGCCGTTGCAGCAGTTATTGCTTCGATAAGGCGTTCGGAAACACCCGACAATTTAGCCAGTTTTATTACATACTCATCCTTCATGGCCTCGCATTCTTTTCGTAGTCCCCTAAATACCATAAAAGCATATTGTATGCTGCCAATAGAGGTGACTCATCTGTTACCGTGTGAAGGGTATTTTCGTCATGAGAGTAGCTATACTCAACCAGCCACATATCATCAACCTTGTAAAATAACAACATGTATTTCTTTTTTAGCCTATGCGGGAGAGCTGCTAATGTATCCTGTAAATCAAAACCTCCTATTCCAAGCCCCGCATCCTCAAAGGATTTCAGATTCCCATATTTCCCCACCAGCATAAGCTCTGGTATATATTTAGGCTCAGTTGGAAATACCCAATAAAAAGAAGCCGTACTCGTATCCACGCCCAGTTCCTTCAGGCGCTTCATTTGATCTATTGTTAGTGCTAATTGCTTCATTACAACTCATCCCTTCTACGATACGTGGTATGTCCGCAGGCCGAACAAATGCACTTGTATTGAGGTGGGCTACTCGTGTAAGCCATATCAGTTTGTGCTTTCATTTCACCGCCGCATTCCACGCAGATCAAACTTTTACCACTCGAACGCCCTGATACATACACATAGGAAGGAGGAGGGCACCCCGCCTTGGCTTCCAGACGCTCAGCTTCTACACGAAGCAGGCTAGCAATCTCTATAAGATCACTTTCTCTCATAACATCACAAGCACGAATATCCAATGAGTACACCTTTGTTTCGCGATTGTTTTTTCTCGCCACTGTTATCTCCATAATCCCTATACTCTCTCTTCGGTTTTTATAAAAACAACATTAATCCCATCTTTTCGACAGTCAGCCACACAAGTGCCTATTATAGCTTCACATTCTGTTTCACCCTCCGTGCATGAGAGGAGGAAACACCCTGAGCATCCTCCCAGAGGTTCGTGTTTCTGGCATGTTAGCAAAGTACCCCTGTGCATGAAGATGTCACCTATTTTAAATTCTTTCTTTTCCATAATTACAGATTGATTTCTTGTACATAAATGAGTTTTCCTTTATAGCCTCTGAATCTTAATTCATCCATGAGTTCTCTCGGTTTAAATTCGGCAAGCTTAGGATTGCCCCCCCCCCCCCACTTTCTTCTTCCGGGACTGGCACTCTTTACAATGAATCTGAAGTCCATCCTTCAAGGATCTATTCTTGGAGAATCCAGAGAAAGGAATATCTCTCCCACATTTGTTACATTTTTTTGTTTCCATACTTCTATTATTTATTGGTTAGTAATTTATGAAATTCATATTGGCCTGCGCAGGAAAATCATCATCTTCCTGAGCATTGTCTTCCCTGAAATGATCATCTCCCAATGTGAAATATTCCACACCGCCACTCTTATCATCTGTTATGGGGTTGCCGTCTTTATCAAAATTAAAAGGCTTACCGGTCACTGGATCAAACTTTTGAGGATTGAAAGTATAGCCTTTCCACTCACAGTATTTAATAAAGCGTTTTTTAAACTCTGTAGGACTTACAAACTTGCGTTGCATCGGATCATAATCCCCATAAGAATCCTTTAGCGTCTTTTTAGATATCCGTATATTTCGTTTTTCTGGGGAAGAAAAATATTCTTCTGCCCAAGAAATAAATCCTTCTGTTATCTCTTGCCGGAGTTTCCTCTGTTCCAGTCTTTCTCCAGGTGCCTGAAGCACTCCGAACTGTAAATAGATCTGAATGCAATTGGCTATAAGATTCCAACAAAGATTCCATTGTTCGAAATCCCACTCCTTAAAAAACAGAGTACCAAAATCATGAGTTGGCTTATGGGTGTCATTATAGTAGTCTGAAAAAGCTAGTAGCCATTGGCGATCCAAAAAGCTGCCACCACCTCCCTTGACGGCGTGATTGGTGGCGATGTATATTTTAGGACTTTTGTCAAACGGCAAAGTTATCCGTCGTCCACCTTTATAATTAACACTCCAATCTCCTGTTAAACAAGGAAATAAACTTTCAAACTGGAAATTCTGCAAAACGTCATCCATAAAGACTATTTTTGTCTTTTCGGTAACATCATTCCAGAGAAATGTGTCATTAAACATATCACGTTTCTTTCCATCAATATACGCAATGGGAAGAACATGTCTCATAAGTTCCCCAACCAAGGATTTTCCAGATCGCCCATTACTTTCCCCAACTTCACTCTGCTTACCGTCCATCCCAATCACAGCTCGCGATACATTTGGGTCCTTACTCTCCATTGACATGTATCCTATTGCGCAGAGCTTGGAAAGAAGATGCTGTCGGTTCTCCCGGATTTCATCTTCCGTGATCTCAATCTTTTCACCAGCCTCGATTGCTTTCTCTTTTCTCCAGGTGAAATTGGAAGCATTCTCCAAAAACCTCAAGAAATGACAATTCTGCCCAGCAGGTGTAATTGCGTATTCGTAAGTTTCAGGATTAAAAGTAATAAGTGGGTGACCAAAATACTTTGGAGAGTATTTCAATTGCTGATCTTTCCATACATGGTGACTGATTTGCTCATATCCGGATTCAATAACTTTTTGCTTGTTAACCTTCCAGCATGTTTTATCAAAATAGAGGTACTGTTCCTCCCGGTTGAGATTCAGAAAGTTAGGTTCAATAAATTTTAGAATGGATAATTTATCAGGTCCCACATACTGCGACACTCCTTTAGAAATCATTTCATTAACCCCTTCATTACAGTTGGCTTCGCAAAATTCAAATAGAAAATCCCTGGCATCAGAAGCTTCTATTTGCCGAACAAAAGGAGGCGTTAAGTGGATAAAACACCAAGAGTTGTCAAGTAGGCGATAACGTCCAAATCCTCGATTTTGTAGAAAGGTTCGGCTACGTACATAGCGGAACTCATACTCAGTATACGAAGACTGGTCTCTCCGGTTTTTTACAACTTCTTCCCAAAACTGCTCATCGTTTTCAATAGGTTGAGCACTGACAAATTTCCCATCTTCCGTAAAGCGCCAGAGATGCCTCCCTATCCGAAACTCCGGAAGGGCAGACAAAACCTCTTTATGTGCTTCCGCAAACTTTTGTGGGTTATTGAGTGACCACAACTCCTCCAGCTTGTGATCAGTCCAAGAAGTGATCTTGTAGAGTGTTACAAAGTTTCCTTTTTTATCCTTCTCAACAATTGCCTTCTCGATATCATCGGACAGCTCAGCCTCACGAGACTTCAATGTGTCAGCCAATAAATCATCAATGCCCTTATTACCTGCTGGATTCTTGTTTACATGACCAATGTAAATTTCGACATAAAGATTACGACCTTTCAGAGAACGCATATACTCCTTGTAATTCCGAGCTGCATAAAAGAAATTGCGTGGCCTTCGGTCTACCTGATCAGTAATCTTAATGTTTTCAGATATCTCGTTCCAATCGGAATCAAACAGGAACACAACCTCCTGAACATGACAACGCTCAATGATCCGAATTAAATCCTCCGGAAACGCTCCCTTATACCCTAGATTGGTAATACCGCTAACCCCAATTGATGGAATATCGTGTTTGCAACACTTCTCGGCCTTCTTTTCCCCTTCTTGAATAAAGAGCCTTGGAATTTCTTTTCCTTCCTTATAGATCGAACGAATGCGCTCTGGGATATAAATAGGAGTACCACTTCCAGGAGGGCTTTTGTACTTGAACGGCTTACCTTCTTTGTCTAGGTGTTCATTGGAATATTGCCAGCGAACGCGAAAATACTCTTTATTCTTGCCAGTAAGCCGACCTTTAGCATCCTTAGTCTCAAAGACAACCGGCATTCCGTCCAAATCATAATACTCAATGATTACATCATTCCCAGTGATAATTTCACCTTTCTGATTGACTGTTCCAGGGCTAAAAGTCTTGCATTCAAACTTAGTACTTTTATCATTACTTTTGTAGACCTTGGACATCACATCTTCATACGTCAGCCCAGAGGTAGCCAGCATCTGAGAACAGAAAGTATCAGGATCCTCCCCCTTTAGCTTCTTAGACTTGGCCGGAGCCATTTTAACAGCCTTCTTTTTCGGAATCGAAGCCGATTCTTCTACAATAACATTAAAGAGACGTGCTAGATATTCCAATGTTTCCGGATAGGATTTATTAAATCCCTTCATCAGGAAGCTTACTGCATTCGTCCCTGCAAATTGATTACACCGAAAACACTTAAAAACCTGCTTCCCATCATTATATTCCAGACCCTGAGAACTCTTGCAAAGCGGACACTCCCCAATATAGACGGGGCCAGTCCGTTTTTTATCAAGCGTAATGAACTCCCGGATTACCCGTAGCAGGTTTCCATCTGCCGCATCTGTTATCCGATCCTTATCGATATCAGTATATCTCATAGTGTGGGATTCCTGTGCTATGAAAATATCTTTCTCCCAATGATCTCTTCAATTTTCGCCTTATGAAGATTTGGAATTCGGCAAAGACCATATTGCCAATTTGATAGCGTATGAGCTTTAATCAAACATCCTTCAATAATCTTCTTTTTCACCTCTGCATATTCAGAGAACGGAATACTATCAATATAGGCTTTAAGCGCCAATGAATCTTTTTGTGCAATCTGTTTAGCAGTCATACAAATCTTTATTATAAATTTATGCTGCGAATATAGATATAAATATGTGATAATCGCAAATAAAATTGCGAAATAATATTTTCTTCTGCGATTTCCACAGCAATAGTTTCATTATTATGTAGTAAATTTATAAATATGAATGTAGTAGACAACATCTTTGAAATTATGCTCCAAAAGGGCATAAAACAACAAATTCTGGCTGATGTTTTGAATTGCCACAATTCTGTTATTAGCAATTTGAAGACAGGAAAACGAGAACTCAAGGTCCGCGAGCTTGAGATTATCGCAAATCTTCTAAATCTCAGGCCTATTGACCTTTTTACCTATCCGGATGTGTATGTAAAAGCAGACGGAACAGATGGGCCTATTGAGGCGGTGATTCAAATAAAGCTACGAAACAACAAGAAAGAACAGGTATTGCGCATGATTTTTGGAGATAGCAACTTGGAGCTGCTTTAAGGATATTGCTCAGGCCATATATAAGACAATTAGTATAAATCACAAAGGTGAGTGCAGATTGTTATTACTAAGCAGTTAAGCTTTTTGATTATCTCAAAAATAATTGAGATTTTCGAGCCTCCGCAACTAAGATAAGGCTTAGCATCTGGATAACAGACTGTTAAGCCTTGTTCCGTTGATATAGTCGGGACAGATACGGGACAGACCCTAAATATGGGATCACCGTTAAAACTTGAGGGATTTTGTATTTAGGCATATAATTTACTTAGTCTGAACAGAAAGAACGCCTTGTCTTTTACTCCCCTGAACACCCTTCTAAAGGCTTT
>JAVBMN010000035.1:0-96845 GCA_031552405.1 Bacteroidaceae bacterium
GACATAGACGGAAATGTGACCTCTACCCAAAAACTACGGATAGAGAATGGGCAGGCCAATGGTGGTCTTTCATTAAATAAGCTGGGGATGAAAAGCGGGTTCTATGAAGTGCGCGCTTATACGCGTTCCATGTTGAATTGGAGTACCGACAATCTATACTCCCGCGTATTCCCGGTCTTTGACGTACCCGATAAGGATGGAGACTATTCCCGAAAGAAGATCCGACTGCGCCCCCCTTCACTGAAGATACCCTTCAAAAGAGAAAAAACGTCTAGTGCTAAAAAAGTGACTCTGGATCTGCTCCCAGAAGGTGGCCACTTAGTAAAAGGAGTCACTTCAACCGTAGCGTTTAAGCTAACCGATAAGGACGGCAGACCGCTAGAGGCTGATGGCTTTGTGTGTAGCATAAAAGGAGATACTATTTCTACTTTTTCCACTTTGCACGACGGTATGGGCTCATTCCTGTACACTCCGAATGATAGCGCCCGGGACAAGGTATGGATCCTGTGTCGCGAAGATAATAAGAAATATGATTTTGTGATGCCGGAGGCAGAAGCTGCCGGCTGTGTAATGCAGGTGCAGAACTTGCATCCGGATTTGCTTCGGGTAACGATATCCTCCACTCCTTCCTTTATCTCCGTGGTTTCTTTGGGGATTACAGTCACCTGCCGCGGAAAGGTGGGGTATTTTAAGGTGTTGAACTCTTCGGATATCCAGACCCTTGATATCCCCAAATCAGAACTTTCTGCCGGGGTGAACCAACTGACGCTTTTTACGGCAGATGGGAAGATTCTTGCTGAGCGACTGGCCTATATTCACGGTGGTGAACCTCTGGAAATCTTTGTTCGACAGGATAAGTCAAGCTATCGTCCTTTTGAGCAGGTCCGCATGGAATTCTCAGTGGAAGATGCGGCTGGAGATCCTGTGGAAACCACTTTCTCTCTGGCAGTACGTGACAAACAAGCCGAGATCCCCACTTCCTATCAGGATAATATTTATACCAATCTGCTGCTCTCTTCCGATCTGAAGGGGTACATTGAGAGTCCCGGTTATTATTTTGAGAACAAAGACCGCGCACATCGCATGGCTCTCGATCTGTTGATGCTCACCCAGGGCTATCGCCGTTATTCGTGGGAGCAGATGGCCGGGATTACTCCCTTCGAGGCTCTGCACCCCACTGAAAAGGGGATTGTGGTGGATGGTTCCGTAAAATCCGTTGTGCGAAGAACCGCCCGGGAGGATATTGATGTCAAAATAACGATGTATTCCGACAGCGGATACCAACAGGCTTCCTGCTCCACAGACAGTATAGGTAGCTTTAACTATCTGGCTTCCGATTTCTACGGGAAATGGAATCTGCAACTTGAGTCCAAGAAGAAAAACAAACGCAAAGAATACTGGATCACTCTTAACAGACGGTTCTCCCCACAAGGAAGATCCTATTCATTCTATGATACATACATCCCGGAAATGAAGTCTAACAAGAGCAAAACCCAGTTCCTGCTGACTAAGGAAAAGATGGATCAGGAATTGCCCGATGATACCCCCGAACTGGATTCACTGCCCTCCAATGTAAAGCTTCTAAAAGAGTTGGAGGTTAAAGCAAGAAAAAGCTGGGCTGATTGGAATGAACGGGTAAACATAGTGTATGACGTGGAGGAAGAAGCTGACCAATTGGAAGATAATGCGGAGGCATATAATGAGATGCTGTTTGAATTCTTGGCACGCATCAATCCCTACTTTCGCTACGATCTGGATTTGAGTGGTGATGGTAGATCTTATGGGGGAGGATTCAAATACACCACCAAGTATAAGTCAAAGGACGCTTCTTTTTATGATATCAAAGATAATCCCAATATCCCCACCGGACTAAAAATGCCTGAAAGACCCGGTATTGCCATGATGGAGGCCACCAATGTGGCAGAGACAGGAAACAGTGGTGCCCTTGAAGAGATTGGCACTGTAGATTTCAGCATGGTTCATTCTGCCGATATTTCCTATATTACAATTACGGAATATCCTTATGGTGTAGGCATCGGAATAAAGCGGTACACCAATAACACCGCTAAAAACCGTGAACCTATCGGAGTGCGCCTTACCTCCCTGCAAGGCTTCTCTATCCCCCGTGCTTTTTATAATCCGAACTATGGAGAATACAAACTACCCGATGAACCGGATTTCCGCCGTACGTTGTACTGGAATCCGAATGTAGAAACAAATCCACAGGGGAAAGCTACCGTAAGCTTTTACAATAACGCTTCTTGTAGGGAGATGAATGTCAGTGCCGAAACAGTCACAAAGGATGGCATCTTGGGATCTAATGATATGGAGTAATTAATGCAGAGAGGTATTTTGTTTCGCAAAAGTAGCAGTGCCCTGTAGGGGCGGAATGCTTCCGCCCGCTAAACTCGTGCGCATCGGTTCAACAACCGGAGCGCACGAGTTTTTAAATTGGTGGGCACGAATTATTTGACTGGTGCGCACCAATCTTTTACCAACCCTCCACGTTCCACTGTCCCCGAATATCCCTCTCCAAAAAGCCCTGAGTGGAACGTTTAAAAAATAACGTTCCACTCCTGAAACCCTTTCTCATAAAGGCTTTCCAACGGTTGGTGGAACGTGGAGGGTTGTTGCAATAAACCCAAAAACAGGTACTGTTCGTCGGGGTGTTGGGCATCCCGACGACTCCAAACTGGAGCGTTTTGTACTCGCCTCCACGCATCAGCCCCTTCTAAAATGCAAGCTTGCGATCGGATAATCTCAGACCTGTGTTTTAAAATCTCAGGCCTGTTTTGCTCTAACTGTAGGCCTGTTTTTTTATGCTGAAAATTAGGATACTATCTGCTGATTTTATATATTTGCACTGGGTAGAATATGCTTTTATAATATAGGCGAAGTAGGAACGAATAATAAAACTCAATGCAAATGAAAAATTCTGGATTTACTTATTGTTTTGTAGCTGTTCTTTTATTGTTTACAGCGAATCTGTATGGCCAGAATAAGCTGATTGTAAATACAAGTACTTCAGCGGAAGAGGCCTTTGAACTGAACGGGGTAAAGAAGATCGTGTTTACTCCGGAAAAATTTGTGGTTGTCGGTGAGGTGGAAGGGCAGGAGTATTTCTTGTCAGATACCAAATACTTGTCTTTTTATATTGCTCCTACTTCTCAGCCCCTCGTGGATGAGGCGCAGGGAAATGTGAGAGTGTTTCCTACCGTGGTGACGGATGAGGTTACGGTAGAGGCTGATGAACCGATTTTGAAACTCCTTCTTAATGATTTGAACGGAAGGATTGTGAAGCAGGAGGCGTTCATGGACCCAATTGTGAAATTAGATCTATCAGGCATTCCCGAAGGATATTATGTGCTTCAGGTCATAACTTCCCGGGCATCCATTCAACAAAGAATCATTAAAAAATAGAATAGTTATGAGAACAATCGGTTTTATATGCTTGGCAGTATTGCTGTTTATTACTCTTCCTTACTCTGGTTTTGCGCAGAATGACAGTATATACATCCATAGTAAAGGGAAGATTGTATTTAGCGGACTGTTGGCTAATGTGGATAGCATCACATTTGCCCGGGCAGAAGGAGTTCCGGTTCTTCCGGAAAGAGGAAACAAAGTGCTGTTGTTGCAAATAGATTATACCAGTCATAAATTTATAAGCGGAGCAGAAGTGGTTTACGATGTACCTGTAGACACGTTCACGATAGCGAAGAAATATGTTTCTCCTGGTGACTTTGGCAGCATTAAGTTTTATTATCCTCAAATAGACAAACCTCTATTTTATGGTACTATCATCTGGACTGGGAATGGTAAAATAGAGTATCCGGAGAATTGGCTGGATGCAGATGAGTTTGATGCGACTCTGACAGAGGATGTTGTGATTCCTCAGAATGGATTTGAGAATATCTTCAAAGAGTATGAAATAGAGGATTTTGATTATATGAAGGTTTGGTTTTCTATTCAAAGTGTGGTAAAAGTGAGAGAGTACCTAAAATCCAACCCCGAACAGAAAGTGAAAGTATTCCTATACGCACCTAGAGTGGGCTTCTTTGATCCGGCAGTAGCAAAATGGATTTTCTTGCTTGTAGATTAGAATTAGGATAACGCACCTGTTATTGTTCCGTATTTCGGAAGAAACGCTAAATATCACGCTATTTGAGGGGGCAAATTAGTGGGGTGGCGGTGAAAAGGGTATCTTTGCGGCTGAAAATCCAGATAGTTAGATGTATATGTATTTGAAGCGAGCTGTTTTTGGGATCCTCTTTCTGCTTTTTGCTGTAGTACTCAAGGCGCAGGTGATTACCGGGGTGGTGAAAGACTCTGTGACACAGGCGCCTGTTCCGTATGCCTCGGTGATGTTAATGGGGCGTAGCTCCTCGGGGGTACTCACGGACAGCCTGGGGCGTTTCAGGATGAGGGCGCGGGAGAGCGGTACGCAGATTGAGCTGAAAGCAGTAGGATATGCTACGCGTAAACTGGCGATAGTCCCTAATATGGATTTACATCTGGAGATCCCGATGACTCCGGTGGATATGCTGCTGACAGAGGTGGTGGTGAAACCGAAGAAGGAGAAGTATTCCCGCAAGGATAATCCGGCGGTAGAGTTGATGCGCAAAGTGATAGCACACAAAAAAGGCTACAAACTGGAGGAGAATGCCTTCTACTCCTATAATAAATACGAGAAACTTACCACCTCGCTCAACGATATCAAGAGGGAAGATATGGACAAGGGGATCTTTAAGAAGATGCCCTTTCTGATCCAGCAGATAGAGGCGTGCCCTGAAACGAATAAGTTTATTCTTCCTTTCTCCATTCAGGAGATAGCTTCCACAAAGATCTATCGGAAGAATCCTAAAAAGGAGAAAACGATTGTAGAGGGTATCAGCACGGATGGTATCAGTGAACTGTTTTCTACGGGGGATATCCTTAATACGGTGTTGGCGGATGTGTTTACAGACGTGGATATTTACGATGATAATATCCGCCTGCTACAACAGCGTTTCCTCAGCCCTATATCCAGTGTGGAGGCTATTTCATTCTATAAATACTACATTATGGATACGCTGGAAATGGACAACCACCGGTGTATTCACCTGACCTTTGTACCTCAAAATTCACAGGACTTTGGTTTCACAGGGCACTTGTATGTGTTGGATGACAGCACATATCGCATTAAGCGGGTGAAGCTGAACCTGCCGCGTAATGCTGCTGTGAACTTTGTGCAGAGCCTGGATGTGATACAGGACTTTGAGGAACTGCCCGGAGGGGCTTGGAGTCTGATGAAGAACGATATGATCGTGGAACTTTTCGTGCTTAAATCCGTGACTGGAATGCAGGTGCGGCAAACGACGCGTTACTCTAACTTTAAGTTCTCTGAACCTGATCCACACCTCTTTGATATGAAGGGCGATGTGGTGAAGCAGGACAATGTCATGATGCGCGACGAGAAGTTTTGGGCCGGAGTGCGGGATGTGCCTCTTACAGAGAAAGAAACGGCCATGGGCCAGTTTATCAAGAATATAGAGGAGATGCCCGGTTTTAAGTATATCATCTTCTTTGCCAAAGCGTTGATAGAGAACTTTGTGGAAACAGGCACGAAGGAGCATCCCAGTAAGTTTGATTTTGGCCCTGTTAACACGATGGTGGGGGGCAACTCGATAGAAGGATTCCGTACCCGTATCAGTGGGCAGACTACGGCCAACCTCTTTCCCCAGTTCTTTATGAACGGGTATTATGCGTATGGATTCAGGGATCATCGCTCCAAAGGTAAGCTGGGACTGGAGTATACCTTTGATAAAAAAGAATTCCTGGCACGTGAATACCCCCGGCATTCCGTATCCCTGATGGGAATGTACGATCTGGAATCTGCTGACACCAAATTCTTGAAAACGGATAAGGACAATGTATTCCTGGCACTAAAGAGTAGTACGGTGGACCAAATGTCATACGTACGCCGTTTTGAGGCGAAGTATGATCGCGAGTTGCGCAATGGCTTTTCATACAGCCTGACCACTTCCAATATAAACGATGCGCCGACCGGAGCGCTGGAATACCGCAAGGTGTCGGGCGAGCTGGTGCCGGATATTACCACCTCGCAGGTGCAGCTTAGCCTGCGCTATTCTCCCGGTGAGGCGTTTATCAATACCAAGCAGCGCAGGATTACGATTTCCAAGGATGCACCCGTCTTTACTGTGTCGCACAGTACTGGAATCAATGGCGTATTAGGTGGAGATTATACCTATAATGTGACGGAAGTGGGGATATGGAAGCGTTTCTGGCTGTCGTCCTTCGGCCGATTGGATATTGATGCCAAGGCTGGGAAGCAGTGGGATCAAGTGCCCTTTCCGTTGCTTATTATGCCGGCAACCAACTTATCTTATATTGCGCAGAAAGGTACGTTTAACCTGATGACAAACATGGAGTTCCTCAATGATGAATACGCCTCACTGTTTGTAACGTATGATCTGAACGGAAAACTCTTTAACCGTATCCCTCTATTGCGCAAGCTGAAGCTGCGTGAGGTGGTGAAATTCAGCGGCCTATGGGGAAATCTCTCTTCTAAGAATGACCCTTCTGTGGCTGGTAATGAGGATCTGTTCCTTTTCCCGTCGCGCAACGGAAAGACTACTTCTTTTGCTATGGGAAGTACACCCTATATGGAGCTTTCATTCGGTATCTACAATATATTCAAGATTATCCATCTGGAATATGTGCGCCGCCTGACCTATCTGGATCATCCCGACGTGCACAAACAAGGACTCCGAATAGCTGTCATGATGAACTTCTAAACTAGATGTGCAAACGTATGAAAACGACAGAAGAACCTTTGAAAATTGCTTCCCCAAGAATTCCGAAAAACCTTAGGGAAGCTGCCGGATGGGATGAACTGCTTTCAGTCTTCCCTGAGGAACTGGAAGAATATTCATTCCGCAATGCAGCATTGTCGCCGACAGACAAGGTGCATTATACCATACAATCATGCCGTTTCACAGGCTGCTCCTTTGCAGGAAGTCGTTTTAAGAGATCTCATTTTTGTGACGTAGCTTTTGTGAATTGCGACCTGGCGAATGTGGACTGGCAGGAATGCAGCTTTACCCGTGTAGAGTTTACAGACTGTAAACTGATGGGAGCGCATCTGCAAAACGGCACATTCTCGCATGTGTCTTTTTCCGGAAATCAGGCTCGCTATCTCATCGTGTCCGGAGGTAAGTTCAATGGGGTACATTTCTTGTCGAACCATCTTGAGGGAATGGCATTTGACAATTGCCGCCTGCAAAAGGTGACTCTCACTTCGTGCAACCTGACGGAGGCGGATTTTTATCAAACTCCATTGAAGGGTATTGACCTGCGTAGTTCTACCATCTCCCGCATTCACCTGGGTGGGCATGAGCTGCGCCAGGCGATAGTGACTCCTCGTCAGATTGTAGAGCTGGCTCATTACTTGGGGGTGGTGGTGAAAGAATAATTGCATTTTTCGGCCCCTGGGCTTTTTGCTCGTTAAATAAAGTCGTATATTTGATGATTCAAATTTTAACCTTATACTTATTATGAGTATTGAAAAGACTTTGGTGTTATTGAAGCCCTGCACTCTTCAGCGAGGGCTGATCGGCGAAATTACGAATCGCTTTGAACGGAAAGGCTTGCGCCTGGCTGGTATGAAAATGATGCAACTGACTGATGAGCTGCTGAGTGAGCATTATGCCCACCTGAGCGAGAAGCCCTTTTTTCAGCGCGTGAAGGATGCGATGATGACTTCGCCTGTAATAGCTTGTTGTTATGAAGGCGTGGATGCCATTCAGGCGGTGCGTGCCCTAGCCGGTCCTACCAATGGACGCCTGGCTGCTCCCGGCACTATCCGTGGTGATTATAGTATGAGCTTTCAGGAAAATATCGTGCATACGTCGGATTCTCCCGAGAATGCAGCCACGGAGTTGAGCCGCTTCTTCCGTTCCGAAGAACTATTTGAGTATGACCAGTGCTCCTTTCCTTATTTGTACGCCAACGATGAATATTGATGTGACGGGCACGATCAGTTAGAATGAGGTACTTATATTATCTTTACGGAGTCTGTATCGCGCTACCCATTCTCTTGGTGGCCACACTCCTCACAGCGCTTACCACTTCCATTGGTTCTATGCTGGGAAGCGCCCACTTCTGGGGGTATCACCCCGGAAAGATATGGGGGCGTGTGATGTGCACCGTATTGCTTCTGCGCGTAAAGGTACAAGGAAGAGAATATATAGATAAGCAAACCTCATACGTATTTGTGGCCAATCATCAGGGAGCTTTCGATATCTTCCTGGTATATGGTTATCTGGGTCGTAACTTCAAGTGGATGATGAAAAAATCTCTTCGCAAGATTCCTTTTATAGGGAAGGCTTGTCAGGAGGCAGGGCATATCTTTGTGGATCGTTCTGGCCCTAAGAAAGTGCTTGAAACAATCCGTCAGGCCGAGAAAACGCTGACTAATGGTACCTCTGTAGTCGTGTTCCCGGAGGGTGCGCGTACTTTTACCGGCCATATGGGCTACTTTAAGAAGGGTGCGTTCCAGTTGGCCGACGAGTTACAGCTACCGGTAGTCCCCCTCACCATTAACGGCTCTTTCCGTGTACTTCCACGTACGGGAAAGATGGTAAACTGCCATCCGCTGACATTGACCATCCACCCGCCTATATTTCCCAAAGGGCAAGGGATGGATAATATCAAGGCCACTATGGCTGAATCCTATGCGATCATAGAAAGCGCCCTTGAGCCCGGGTTTCGGGGGATGATAAAGAACGAAGATCAGGAAAAGGAGTAGAAAAGAAGTCGCACCTCATATCGCATACAATTGTACCCGATATGAGGTGCCATCTTTTCTCAGGTGTTTATCCCGTACCTTTTCATCTTATTGAATAGCGTCTTTCGGCTTATGTTCAGCGCCTCCGCCGTTAAAGTGCGGTTGAAGTTGTTGCTTTTCAGCGCCTCTACAATAACTTCCTTTTCCACTTGGGCATTCATTTCTCGGATGGTACCGGTTTCGGTTCCGTAGCTGAAAAGTTCAGCAGGTTCGTAACCTTTGATTCGGGTGGGAAGTTGCTCTTCATGTATAACCCCATCCATGCTTAGGATCATTGCACTTTGTATGGCATTTTCCAGATCTCTTACATTTCCCGGCCAGTCATAGGAGGTGATCCGCTCCATTGCTTTCTGTGTAATATTGTGTACAGACAGACCTAGCGTTTCGTTGTGCTTCGCAATGAAGAAATCCACAAGCAAGGGGATGTCTTCCCTTCTTTCTCGCAGGGCCGGAATCGAAAGTGTAAATACATTCAGGCGATACAACAGATCCAGACGGAAGTTTCCTTTTTGTACTTCCTCTTCCAGGTTACGGTTGGTGGCTGCCACAATCCTGAGGTCTATCCCTATTTCTTTTTTTCCTCCGATTCGCCGTATTTTCTTATCTTCCAGCACGCGGAGCAGCTTCACCTGCGCATCCATAGGAAGCTCACCAATCTCGTCCAGGAAAAGGGTACCTCCGTTGGCGCGTTCAAAAATGCCGGCCTGTGCTTCTTTTGCATCGGTAAACGCCCCTTTCTCAAAGCCGAACAGTTCGCTCTCCATCAAGGATAAGGGAATGGCTCCGCAGTTCACGGCTACAAAAGGAGCGTCTGACCTTGAACTGTGGGTATGAATGGCTTTGGAAATTAGTTCTTTACCTGTTCCGCTCTCTCCGTGGATCAATACAGTTGCATTGGTCTCTGCTACGCGTTTAAGCTGGGCAACCACCTGCCTCAGCCCGGAATTCTCTCCTACAATATTAAGACGGGCATTTTTACGTAGTTTGCTCTTTAATGATTTGATTTCATGTTTCATCCGGGAATGTTCAACTGCTTTCCCGACCTTAAACAACAGATTGTCATTGTCAAAGGGCTTCTCTATAAAATCGTACGCTCCCATCTTCACCGTATCCACAGCAAAAGAGATGGAACCGAAGGCCGTAATAAAGAGGATTACCTGTTCAGGATCTATCTTTTTGATCTCTTCCAATGCGTCCGTTCCTGTAAGAACGGGCATCTGCTGGTCCAGCAAAATCACATCCGGGCGAAAGGAAAGAATAGAATCTACAGCTTCCCGCCCGTTACTCACGGCTTTTACTTCATATCCGTGATCCTTAAGTAATAGGGTTATCACACGGCGGATGCCGGCTTCGTCATCCGCAATCAAGACTTTTGGATTCATATACGTTGTGGTAATTTGATTTTAAATACGGTGCCTTTGCTCGGCACACTTTCTGCTTCGATTTCTCCTTCATGCCGGTTTACAATTCCGTAGCTGATAGCCAGGCCCAGTCCGGTACCTTCTTCTTTGGTGGTGAAAAACGGGTTGAAGATGTTTTCCAGATTTCCTTCTCCGATTCCGCCTCCCGTATCTTCGAACGAGATGATCAGGAAGCGTCGGTGTGTATCAAACGCCATTCCCTTCTCAATACCGATGATCAATGTGCGCGGCTGGTCACTTTCATTTTTACTCATTGCTTCCACTGCATTCAGCATGATGTTTAGGAATACTTGCTTCAACTGTTCTGCATCTCCCATGATATCGGTGTTTTCCGTGAAGTATTCGAACTGGGTTTCGATCCGGTTCTTACGAAGCGTGGCGTGGATCAGTACCAATGTCTGGTTTATCAGTTGCTCGATGTTGATTGCAGAGATGTTCAGCTCCGAGGGGCGTGCGAAAGACATGAGCCCTTGTACGATCTTGTTGATCCGTTCCACTTCGGTAATCAGTTCTGTCATCATTTCCGACTTGACCGGGTCATTCTGAAAGTCTTTACTCAGGTATTGTATCGTGCTCCGGATGGCTGTCAGCGGGTTGCGTATCTCGTGTGCCGCACCGGCAGCTAGCTCGCCCAATGTGGCTAAGCGGTCGGAACGGTACATCTTCTTTATACGGTCCGACTGCATCTCGTACAGCGTAGCATTCTCAATGGCAAATGCGGCCTGAGTGAAGATCAGGGAGAACAGATGGAGGTCGTCCGGAGTAAAAGCGGCCTGATTACTTTTCTTTCCCAAGAAGATAATCCCCGATATGCGGTTCATGACTTTCAACGGATAGATCAATTCTGCCTGAAGTTGGTGGATTATAGATTGCTCCTTCTCAGATAAATATTCTACAATATCCGGATATTGAGACAAAGCCAGCTCCTTCTCATTGACCGAAAGCCAACTGATGAGCTTATCATCCCCGGTTAGCACCACGGAAGGTGTTTCTTCTTGGTCGTAAAGTTTATACTTTCCGGTATTTTCATCAAGCAGAAAGATGTACAGCGATTCAACCGGGCAAATCTCTTTCACTTTCACCCTGAAATTTTGGATGAGCAAATGCTTGTCCACAATAAGCATCAGGGAACGGTTAAATTCAGACAATAACTGTCTGAAGTCTTGTTGAGGCGATGGGGCTTTTCTCTTCAGGAACGACATATGAGTAATATAGAGGAGAGATTATACAATCATTTGGGCGCAAAGATAATAGGTTTGGGTAATGAATTACTCAAATTGAGAAACTATTTTCTCGCTTAGAAATGTTGAAGTTTTCCTATTTTGGTGTATTGTGTTGTAGATTAGGGTATTATAAAACTTGGCACGACATTTGCATTAGTATAGTCGTGAAACTTACATTATGAAAATATTGGGAATCTTTTACCCAATCCTAAATACGATTATGAGAATTACACTGATATCATTTTTATCTTTTCTGTGTGTGATTCATGCCTGGGCAGACACTTCCAGGAAGATTTCATACGAGGAAGCTATACGAATAGCTTTAGGTGAGAGCTATACCATGAAATACTATAAAGAGGAAGTCAATGCGACGCGTTTCTCGTATCAGCATACGCAGGCCGACTTCAAACCTTATATGTACATGAATCTCTTTGCGCCTTCATGGAATGAAGTATTGACACAGATTTCGCAAGTGGACGGTCTGCCAGTGTATAATTCAACCGGCACATTACAGACCGGAGGTAATCTGGGTTTCACCTACGTTTTGCCCACTGGTGGAAACTTGGCATTAACCTCCAAAATGTACTGGGAAAATTACCGCACCACCCTCTCGGAGCAAGCGAACAAAGAGTTGTCCCGGAACCAGGTGTATTCCCGTTTTGCCCTGTCTTTTGAACAACCGATACTTACTGCCAACAAACTAAAAGAGAATATGAAGGTGGCCGAGCTGGATTACCAGCGCACTACCTGTTACTTTACGCGTACCCAAATGGACATTGTGTACAATGTAACGGTTGGCTTTTATCAGGTGTATAAACTGGCGTACGAGCACAAGATCAATCAGGAACGTCTGGAGAATTCGAAAGAAGCCTATCGCATCACCCGTTTGAAACAAGAAACCGGAAACTTGCCGGAGGGAGAGCTGTTGATCGCAGAAATAACGATTGCTCAGAACGAGGTGAGAGTGATGGAGAGTGCTGGTAAACTGGCTGCTGCACAGGACAACTTCAAATTACTCATCGGTCTGGATCTTGAAGAAGAGATAGAATTGGATGCAGAGATGGAATTCGAAGCCTTTCTGATCGATTTGCAGACCGCTATCCATCAGGCATTGCAGAACCGAATGGAAATACAGGAGAAGAACCTGGATATTGAGCTTCAGGAAATCCAGATCAAACGAGCTAAACGGGAACGGGAGCTGAAGGGAAACATCTCTGCGTATTACGACTTTACGGGGCTTAGTACTTTGGAGGATGGATCGTTCACCGAATTGGTGGGCTCTTCTTTCCGAAATATGCAGGATCGCCCTTCCAACCGTGGCATTGCATTTACCGTTTCAGTGCCCATAGCCGATTGGGGAAGAGGTAAAAGCTTGGTACACCGTGAGCAGGCGCGTATGAAGCAGCAACAATTAAGTCTCGAAAATACAAAGCGGAACATTGAACGCGAGATTCGGGAGATTGTGCGAAGTGTGCGTGAAGCCGAGCAGCGTTACCGGATCAACCGGAAAAACCAAGAGGTAGCCCTTCAAAGTTACCGGATCAGCCAGATGCGTTTTAAAAACGGTGACATGACCAGCCAGGAACTTTCCATCGAACAGGAACGACTTTCCCAGGTACAGTTGGCCTATATTGAGAGTTATAGCACCTACCGTTTGTCGATAGCCGACCTGAACCGAAGAACTCTGTATGATTTTGAGAACAGCAGAAGCTACTTGACTAATTAAGAGAACCCTACGAATAAAAGAAGAATAAAGAATGAAACCATTGATTTTACTCATTTTATCAGTCCTTTTGGGTGCTACGGCATTGTATTCCCAAGGGGATACAGAGGCAGCCTTGTTGTTGGACCTGAAAAAGACGCGTGCCGATTACGAAGTAGCTCGCCAGAAGTATCAGAATGATACGAAGTTGTTTGAAGAAAAAGCAATTTCGGTCAATGACTACAACCGCTCCAGAAATGAACTCCTGAGCAAGGAAGTCGATTATCAGAAACTGGTACTGAAACTGATCTCGCAACAAAGCTACATCACGATTGACAAGGCCGTAAAGTACCAGAACGAAAAGGGAGAACGGAAGGTCCGGGTCACACTGAAAAGCGCATTGGAAGGAAACCAGGAATACCTCAGCCAGTTCAAGGAACATTTTGACATCTTCACTCCGGAGATGCGTTCGGGCAAGATCTACAATATCTATGTGTCACTGGTGGACAATGACTTGAAAACCATCATTAGCTCTCCTTACGAATATCATATTCCATCTATTGAACTTGGAAAAACCCGCACGGCTGATTTTGACTTGTTGAAGGATGCGGAGCTTTTAACCGTTACACTGAATTACAACAACAAAAAGGACGAGAAGAACATTTACCTTGAAAAAGGCGGAAGCTCCACGATGCTTGACATTGCAGCCATGCAGTTCTCCCAAGAAGCCGATCTGAGTTCGAGCGCAACCTACCAGCTTTCCTTGGAGCGTTTCGCCACCTCGAACGATATGTACCGCCTGCTTGTGTTGAACCTGCCTCGTCAGATCACCTATGACTTCTCGGACGAAGGAAGCAAAGTATCCCAGATTCGTTTTGCACAAGGGGTGAACGTAAAGAAACTATCCTTACGGTTGTACCTTCCGGAGCGGGATGATGCACAGGTGGTGATCGACCAGCCGATCCATTTTCAGGTGTTGGCCATTCCCAATACGGAATTCAGCAAACTGGAAGGGCAGGATCTGGAGAAGATCTCCATAGGCGAATTGAAAGCAAAGGTCACAGTCAGCGGAAGTGAGCAGCTGGAAATCATTCCCCGCGGAAAAGGTAAGATCGAGGTAAGGGCAAATACCCTGTACCATGAAATCACGGTGGGAGAGGAGGTTTCGATGGAGATGACTATTCGCAACGGAGGAAGCCGCCGACTGGACAATATAAAGATTAGCACCGAAAATCCGTTAGGATGGAAGGCCGTTGCTACTCCTGCCGTTATCCAATCGCTGGATCCGGGGAAAGAGGTTGCAGTAAAACTGCAGATTATTCCGCCTGCTGAGGGACTGGTTGGAGCTCAGGAATTGAAGATCAAGACCGAAGCTATGGCCGACAACCGGAAAGTCGCCACAGAAGACAAAACAGTTCGTATCCAAGTCAATGCAAAGACATCGGTGTGGGGGGCTATTTTATTGATACTGGCCCTGTTCGGATTAGCCGGCGGAATTATATGGTTCGGAATTAAATTAAGTAAACGATAAAAAAATAAAGTATGTTACAAGCAAAAGAACTTACCAAGCGGTACGAAGACGGGTACCTGGCATTGGATGCCCTTAATTTGGAAATCAAACCGGGAGAGATTTTCTTCCTGCTGGGCGCAAATGGCGCCGGGAAAACAACAGCGATCAATCTTTTTCTGAACTTCATCAACCCTACTTCAGGAGAGGCTTTGATCAATGGCATCAATGTAGCGAAAGAACCGCTGGAAACAAAGAAACACGTGGCCTTTGTATCCGAAAATGTAATGCTGTACGGGAACTTTACGGCCCGTCAGAACTTGGACTTCTTTGCCCGCCTGGGAGGAAAGACTAACCTGGGCAAGAAGGACTATTACGACGTCATGCGCCGGGTAGGCCTGCAAGAAGAAGCTTTCGAGAAAAAGCTAAAGACCTTCTCGAAGGGTATGCGGCAAAAGGTGGGATTGGCCATTGCCATCCTCAAGGATGCCGACAATATTTTGATGGACGAACCTACCAGCGGCCTTGACCCCAAAAGCGCCGGGGAACTGATGCAATTACTGAGTCACCTGCGCGATGCGGGCAAATCCATACTGATGTGTACCCACGATCTGTTCAGAGCCAAGGCGGTGGCGGACCGTGTGGGGATCATGAAAGAAGGACGATTGGTCATGTTGCGTTCCCGCGATGAGTTCTTGCAGGATGACCTGGAGCGTATTTACCTTGATTACATGCAGGAGGCCGTATTATGATCTGGATAATTGCAAAAAAAGACTTCCTGCTGAACTTGCTTTCAGCCAGGTTTCTGATCGGATTCCTGCTATGTCTGGTGATTATTCCGTTTACTTTGATGGTCAGTGTGGATAATTACCAGAATCAGGAGAGAATCTATAAGATCGAACAGAAAGAGGCGCAGGAAAGATTAGAATCCACCCGGGTATATTCCAGCTTACGTCCTACTATTGTACAAAAGCCGGAAGCGCTAAGCATCTTCAGTAGCGGAATCAGCGGGAATATTGGAAACAAGGTGACAATCCAACTGGGTGAATATCCGCTTTTCCCAAAGGGACATGCCAGCACGCGTGACAACCCATTGTTGAATGCGTTCTTTTCGATCGATTTCTCCACTGTAATTGCGATCCTGATCTCATTACTTGCTTTGGTGTTTTCGTACGACGTAGTTTCGCGGGAACGGGAAGACGGAACCTTGAAACTTGCATTTACCGGTTCAATGAACCGTGTCACATTCCTGGCAGGCAAAATAACGGGGTTGCTGATCAGTCTGTTACCGATTCTGATGTTCTGCTACCTGCTGGCCGTATTGATCGTCGTTTTTAATCCGGAAGTCAGCTTTTCGCCGCAGGAGTGGATGGGAGTGGGATTACTATTTGTAACTTCCCTCGTATATATGCTGGTATTTGTACTGTTAGGAACCTTCGTATCTTGTCTGATGAAACATTCGTCTTCTGCAATTATTGTAAGCCTGTTGGCTTGGATCTGGTTCCTATTCCTGATGCCCAATGTGGCCTCATACTTGACTCAGAGCTTTGTGAAAACGGCTCTGTACGAGAATGTGCAAAAGTCCTTTTATGATTACAATCAGGAGTATAACAAAAGGTACAATGAGAAAAGAGAGGAAGTCCTTAGGAAAGATCTGGATATTCGTGGTGGTGGAGTTAGTCACTGGAACTTCTCCAGTGGCGATGATGGATACCACGAAGTATCCGGCGGCCTGAAAGAAATGACCCGCTATCATCAATTGATGAATACCTGGTCGGAACCGGTCCGCATTGAATACGCTGATAAGAAATGGGCTGTGCAGAAAGACTATCTGGACCAGTTGCTTCGCCAGCAACACTTGCAACAAGCAATAGCCTGGCTTTCGCCTTCCGAGCTGTTTACGCAAACCACGGATATTCTTTGCGGAACCGATGTGGATGCATTTAACAAGTACATGGAAAGTATCCGCCAGTATCGGGAAGAAGTTATCGATTACTTTGTGAAGCGCAACTTGTTCCACTCTTACCGCTATTTCACCATACAACCGGAAGACCGCTTTCCTACGGCACAAGAACTGGAAGACATTAAATCAGGAAAGTTGGAAAGTAATCTTTCCGAAGAGTTCAACGATTGGAGTATCGTGACTCCGATAGCTGATCGGACCGGCTTCCCGGAATACGTCCAGCCTGCTTTCTCTTTGTCAGGAGCCCTTCATCAGGCTTTGGGGCGTATCGCTGCATTGTGTGCTCTGGCAATTATACTCATACTCGGAAGTATCTTAGTCTTCAAAAAATACGATATCCGTTGAATCTCTAATTAGTTGTATACTACCAAACCTTTTTGATTATGTTTATTACCTTATATATTCACCAAATTCAGGAGTACCTGTACGGAATGCGATTCCAGATTGCACTGGTTATTACTATATTAGTGTTTGGAGTCGGTGCCATATCCTTTGTCCATTCATTCAAAGATACGCAGGATAGCTACACTCAATACCGAACCAGCCAGCAAGATCGATTGACTGATATTTCGCCTAATATATCGAGAGTGGCTACTAACTGGTATGAGTATATCCTCATCCCGCGTGAAAACAGTGTGATTGCGGATTGCAAGGAAAGTGTTATTCCCAACCGTTTCGAATACAGCGCATATAATGTGTTCGGCTTTTCCATCCGCTATGACAGCAATAATCCGTTGCTTAAAAAAACGGAGAGCTTGAGTTGGGCGTTTATTTTCTCCATGTTCCTCAGTTTTATAGCCCTCCTGTTTTCGTATGATGCGGTTTCGGGAGAAAAGGAAGACCGTACACTATCGCTTGTTTTCTCCAATCCGGTGCCGCGAGGGGTATTCCTTCTCAGTAAATTGGCAGGCATTATTACGGTGGTCTTTCTGATGGCATTGGTGGGAATCATACTTAGCCTGTTGATCCTTGCCTGCTCCGGGAGGATTGTATTTGATCTCCCCTTTCTGGTGAATGTAATTGCATTTATTGGAGTGGGCCTGTTGCTGATTGCTACATTCTCGGTGTTCGGCCTGCTGGCCTCGGTGGTGACTAGGCAGTCCAATGTGAGTTTGCTCATCTCTTTATGTTTCTGGCTGGTATCCGCCGTGGTGATTCCGAATACGTCTGTATTCTGGGCGAATAAATTATTCAAGATACCTTCTTACGACGAAGTAACCCGGATCATTGCGGAGGAAAAGCAAGACATCAATAAAAATGCTCCGGAGGGGAGTTGGTCGAGTAATAGTGGCTGGGCGTTTTTCCCCAGGCATCAGTTGCGGGCCCAAAACCAGACCAATCTGATGAATTGTGAGAAGAAACACAAGGATGCGTATTATGCCCAGATGTTTTGGCAGTTTGAACAGACTCGCATGCTGACTCTGCTTTCTCCCATCGCGCAGTTCGACTATATGAACGAAGCCTTGCAGGGTGGGGGATACCTGCGTTTCCAGAAGAACTGGGACGACCTGCATGTCTTCCAGACCCAATTCCTTCAATGGTTCAAGGGCATTGATGAGAAAGACCCGGATAGTCCGCATTGGTACAACCCCTACGAAGACTTTTCAACCAGCAAGAAACCTGTGGAGGTCAGCCTCGTTCCCCAATACCAGGAACAAATTGCTTCTTTCGGAGAGAGGGTACGGTTCATCAATGGTTATCTGATTGCGTTTGCCATCACCATCACTGTATTGTTTCTTGCAAGTTTTTGGGTTTTCAAAAAGTATGATATCCGCTAAGCGGAAAAATAGTGATTATTAATCTAATGTGTTTGCATTACATATGCAGCAAAGTGTAACCTTAAGACACAGACCTGTCTATCACATGAAAAAACTCACATATTTTTATTTAATGAAAAGCTTCTTTGTGAAAAGGAGGTGTGTTTTCATAAATTTAGTTAGTAATAAAAAATAGTAACGGGCGCAGCGGCGCCTTTTTTTTATACCAGTATGTGTTTGTTTTTGTATTCAAGTTTTATATAAGGGCCTTGAAATGAGATAACTGTAAAAGTACAAAGGCGTGTCTCCTGACACGCCTTCGTCGTATTTGTAAAACGCCTATAGCGCTTTGTTTCTATACAGGCTGGGGTTTAATCTGCAAGCTGGTCCACAATGGCTGGAACATTGGTTCTTACCACGTCCTGGGTTTCTTGCATTCGCTTTAGCTCTTTTAGGTATGCATTGTTTTCGCGAGCCTTTTCGATATATTGCTTTAGCTCTTTGTCTTCGCGGAAAGATTCGGGGGCGTTCTCGTACAGGCTCTGCAGGTCAGGGGTAAGCACAGGATAGGGGAAGCTGGAAGTACATACCATCAGGAATATGGATGGACCTAATACATTGTGATAATTGCTTCGTATGAACTCGCTGGTCAGATCTTTGATTTGTTTGGTCAGCTCGGTTGATTTAATCCGGGTTTGTTCATGCGCCTCTTCGGCTGGGATACCATTCATGATGAGCTGGCTTTCGGCGTGTACGGCTTCTTCTATCTGAGCGTCCAGCTCATCTTTGGCGTGTATGTACTTATACAGCTGTTCATTCAGGGGGGTGCCTTTTATGTCGAATCCGGTAGGGGTAATGGAAATTTCAATGTCTCCTTTTTCCAATACCATGGGCATGTAGCTCTCGTTATCGATGAAGATGGATACTAGTTGGGCTGAGTCGGCATTACCCTTCATGGAGAATTTTCCGTGGATGATTTCTGCGGAGTCGATAATCGTTAACTTGCCTTCCTTATCGCCTTTTAAATAGATCATTTTACCATCAATAACTGCCACGTCAGAGGATCCATTGATACGATAACCTTGTCCACAAGAGACGAGAATAAGAGAAATAAATAGAAATAATGGGTATAGTTTACTCATGATTATACGTTTTATGCCCCAAAGATGGGAACAAACTTTTGGTAAAGCAACAGAGGGATGGAAAAATTATTATTATTTAAAACTTTCACTTTCTCTTTTATTGTCCAAAATAATAGTTCTATATTTGCCGCGTTAAAAATGCGGTCTGTTTAACAACGAGCAGACTTTATAAATGATCCATTGTAATGCGAAGTTTATTTTACATTCTGTTTTTCTCTCTCCTGAGTATTGTGAGTCAAAAGGCGTACGCCGATGAAGGTATGTGGTTGTTGCAACTGATGAAGGCGCAACATTCCATTGATTTAATGAAGAAGCAAGGGCTACAGCTGGAGGCCGATGCATTATATAGTGCTGACAGCGTGTCCATAAAGGATGCGGTAGGTATCTTTGGCGGATACTGTACGGGTGAAATCATTTCGCCGGAGGGGCTGATCCTTACAAATCATCATTGTGGGTATTCGGCCATTCAGCAACACAGCAGTGTGGAGCACGACTATCTGAGGCATGGCTTCTGGGCAAAAGACCGCAGTGAGGAAAAGCCCACACCGGGCCTTTACTTCACCTTTGTGGAGCGCATTGTAGATGTAACGGAACAGATAACCGCAGATATCGACAGCGGAAAGGTTACCGAAACCGGTGCCCTGCTTTCCTATTACCTGGATTCGGTAGCCGAGGTGCAGTTCAAGAATAGCGACCTGTATGGGCAGCCCAGTATCGAGGCTGGGATACAACCCTACTTTGCCGGCAACTCTTTCTACCTTATATATACGAGGAAATACAACGATGTGCGCCTGGTGGCTGCTCCGCCTTCCTCCATCGGTAAGTTTGGTGATGAGACCGACAACTGGATGTGGCCCCGTCATACGGGCGATTTCTCCATGTTCCGCATCTATGCCGATTCTATAGGCCAGCCTGCGGAGTATAACGAGAAGAATGTGCCCCTGAAGGTAAAGAAGTACCTCCCCATCTCGCTGAAGGGCATGCAAGAGGATGATTACGCCATGATCTTTGGCTTTCCCGGCAGTACGGAGCGTTACCTTACGGCCTCCGAGGTGCTTTCTCGTGTAGAAGATGAAAACAAACCCCGCATCCGCTTCCGTGAGGCCCGGCAGGAGGTGCTGAAAAAGGCGATGGCTGCCAGTGACAGCATCCGTATTATGTATGCCTCCAAATACTCCCAGTCGTCCAACTATTGGAAGAACTCCATCGGTATGAACCTGGCCATCCGCAATAATAAAATTGTGGAGAAGAAGCAGGAGCAGGAACGTCATTTCCAGCATTTTGCCGATTCTGTGCAGGAAAGGGTGTACCAAACGGTGGTGGCAGGGATCGACTCTTGTATGAAGAGCCTTTCGCCAATGATCTATGAGCGTATTGCCTGGATGGAAGCTATGTACTTTAGCATTGAATTCGGCTCTCCTTATGCCGCTTTTGATGCCCTGAAGGATGCGGTAAAGGCGAAGGATAAGGCAAAACAGGATTCCCTGCTGGCAAATATAGATGCTACCTTTGAGCGAATCCATGGAAAGAACTACAGCCATGACCTGGATCGCGCCGTGGCCAAAGTCATCCTGCCGCTGTATGCGGAGATGGCGCCCGACAAAAGTCGCCTGCCCGCTTTCTATGAAACGATATATGGTAAGTACAAGGGCGATTACAACCGCTACATTGACGATCTTTACTCCACGTCCATTTTTAGCTCGAAGGCCAATTATGACAAGTTCAAGAAGAAGCCTACCGTAAAAGCCATAGAGGCCGACATGATGAATAAGTTTGTGGCCGCCAAATGGGAGAAATATTATGAACTGATGCAGGAGATGTCCTTGGTGTCAAGCCAGCTCGACCGCTATCATAAGATCTATATCCGTGGTCTGTGCGAGATGAATGCCGACCGGCCGCAATATCCGGATGCCAACTTTACCATGCGTGTGACGTATGGCAATGTGAAGTCATACACCCCCCGCAATGCCGTGCACTACGATTATTACACCACGCTGGAGGGAGTTATGGAGAAGGAAGATCCTAACAATTCTGAGTTCTTTGTGCCCGCCGGCCTGAAGGAACTATATGAGGCAAAGAACTACGGTCGCTACGCTCTGCCCGACGGCAGGCTGCCCGTATGCTTTATTTCGAACAATGACATTACCGGTGGTAACTCCGGATCGCCCGTGCTCAATGCGAAAGGGGAGTTGATCGGTTGTGCCTTTGACGGCAACTGGGAATCGCTCAGCGGTGATATTGAATTTGATAACGACCTGCAGCGTTGTATTAATGTGGACATCCGCTATGTGTTATTCATTATTGAGAAATACGGGCAAAGCCCGCACCTTATAAAAGAGATGGATATACGAGAGTAAATGGCTCAATAACAGATCTATACGCCAGTAAAAATGACAAGGGTGCACTCCATGAGCGCACCCTTGTTGGGAATTATGTTTGTGTATGTGTTGCGTTGTTTAGAGGGACTTACTTGATTATTTTCCAAAAAAGCGTTTGTAGAGACCTTCAAATCCTTTGCCGTGACGGGCTTCGTCTTTGGCCATTTCGTGTACAGTGTCGTGAATGGCATCTAAGTTCAGAGCCTTTGCACGGGTGGCAATACGCTTCTTGTCCTCGCAGGCGCCCTGTTCGGCCAGCATACGCTTTTCCAGGTTGGTCTTGGTGTTCCATACCACATCACCCAACAGCTCTGCAAATTTAGCAGCATGCTCAGCTTCTTCCCAGGCATAACGCTTGTAGGCTTCGGCTATCTCGGGGTATCCTTCGCGGTCGGCCTGACGGCTCATAGCCAAGTACATACCCACTTCGGTGCATTCGCCCATGAAGTGATTGTTCAGGTCTTTAATCATCTCTTCGTCACATCCTTTGGCTACGCCAATTACGTGCTCATCCACGAATGAGAGGTCTCCACCTGCTTCTTCTACCAGTTCTACGAATTTGCTGGCGGGAGCTTTACACAACGGACATTTCTCAGGAGCACTGTCGCCTTCGTGGATGTAACCACATACTGCACATCTAAATCTTTTCATAACGTTTTCTTTTTATTGTTAAGTATTTATTTGGTTGGTTTCAATTTCTTCTTTGCTTGCTTCTCTGCACATTTCCGGCAGGTTCCGCGGTAGTACAGCTGTACTTCGTCAATGAGATGCCCTAGTGTATCCTCCGGCAATTGCTGCCAGTGAGAAGGTACTTCGTGCAGGTCGTACACCTTTCCGCATTCTTTGCATAGGAAATGGGCGTGCTTTGTAATATCTGCATCGAAGCAGGCATTTCTTTCATCGATAGTCAGCATTTGCGCTGCTCCTTTCTGTACAAACAGTTTCAGTGTATTGTATACTGTAGTCTTCGATAGGGTGGGCATACTGGGACTGAGACGTGAGTATACCTCTTCGGCCGTAGGGTGAATACGGTGTTTCAGCAGGAATTCCATTAGGCAGATTCGTTGCTGTGAGGGCTTGATCTCGTGCGTCAGCAAATACTCATATGTACTCATAATAAATACGGAATTGTAATAATTACAATTTTATATTTAATGCAAACTTACCGCAAATCTTTGTGACCTGCAAACTTTTCGGAAGCTTTTTCACTTATATTTGATATTATTGCCTACTTTTGCATCTATACATCATTATTATATATAGAAAGGTACGATGAATTACGGGTTTGTAAAGGTGGCGGCAGCTGTTCCGCGCCTGAGTGTGGCCGATTGTAAATACAATGCCAACCAGATCGAAGGGCTGATAGCCATCGCGGATGGTAAAGGGGTGCAAGTCATTGTTTTTCCGGAACTTAGTATAACGGGATATACCTGTGGCGACCTTTTCGGTCAACAGCTTTTGTTGCACGAAGCTGAGATAGCATTGATGCAGATCATGAACAACACCCGTCAGCTTGACATTATTTCCATCGTGGGGATGCCCGTGGTGCAAAGAACCTCCTTATATAACTGCGCAGTGGTGTTTCAGCACGGGAAGATACTGGGAATAGTACCTAAGACCTATCTGCCTAATTACAAGGAATTTTATGAGCAGCGTTGGTTTGTTTCTTCCAATGAACAAACGGAACATAGCATACGCCTGTGCGGACAGATCGCACCGATGGCGGCAAATATCTTGTTCAATACCTCGGATACCTGCTTTGGCGTGGAGATCTGTGAAGACCTCTGGGCAGCCATTCCTCCCGGCAGCGAGCTGACATTGAAAGGAGCGCAGCTGGTATTCAACCTCTCTGCCAGTAATGAAGTGATAGGGAAATATGCCTATCTGAAGTCGTTGATCGCGCAGCAGTCGGCCCGCACCCTGAGCGGATACATATATGCTTCAAGCGGATTTGGGGAATCTACCACTGATCTGGTGTTTTATGGTAAGGGCCTGATCTACGAGAACGGGAAGCTCTTGGCAGAATCAGAGCGCTTCAGCATTGAAGAACAGCTGGTTATCAGTGAGATTGATGTAGAGAAACTTCAAACCGAGCGGCGTGTCAATACCACCTTTGCGGCTAATAGCGCTGCATACCGTGCGCAACCTGCGGTGCATGTACACACCGAACTCACTAGTACGCACCGTGATTTCCATCTGACCCGCCCGTATGATCCGTTACCCTTCGTGCCCAAAGGCGCAGCTCTCTCTGAGCGATGCGAAGAAGCCTTCGGCATTCAGGTGGCTGGGCTGGCCAAACGACTGATGCATACCCAGGCGCGTACCGCCGTGATCGGTATCTCCGGAGGGTTGGATTCTACACTGGCATTGCTGGTGTGTGTAAGGACATTCGACAAAATAAACTGGCCACGTAAAAACATACTGGGTGTGACCATGCCCGGATTTGGTACTACGGACCGTACCTATAACAATGCCCTGGCATTGATGAAATCGCTGGGTGTGAGCATCCGCGAAGTGTCTATCCGCGAGTCGGTAACCCAACATTTCAAAGACATTGGTCATGATATCAACGTACAAGATGTGACCTATGAGAACGCCCAGGCGCGTGAGCGTACGCAGATCCTGATGGATCTGGCAAATATGACAAGCGGAATGGTGATCGGGACAGGCGACTTGTCCGAGCTGGCCCTGGGCTGGGCTACCTATAACGGCGACCACATGTCCATGTACGGCGTAAATGCCGGAATACCCAAGACCTTGGTCAAGCACCTTGTGCAATGGGTGGCCGATGCCGAGGTGGACGAATCTTCCAAAGAAACTCTCTATGACATTATTGATACCCCCATCAGTCCGGAGCTGATTCCGGCTGATACGAATGGGGAAATAACCCAGAAAACTGAAGACTTGGTAGGCCCTTATGAATTACACGATTTCTTCCTGTATCATTTTCTCAGGCATGGTTTCAGACCGGCCAAGATCTATTATCTTGCCCAGACTGCCTTCCGTGCCCAGTATCAGGATGAAATAATAAAACGATGGCTGGCAGTTTTTTTTCGCCGTTTCTTTCAGCAACAATTTAAACGTTCCTGCCTGCCCGATGGACCCAAGGTGGGTAGCGTAGCAGTCAGTCCTAGAGGGGATTGGCGTATGCCAAGCGACGCGAACCCTACCATCTGGCTTAAAGAAATAGACGGACTCTAAGGTTGTTTACTCATGCTAAAGCAATAGAGCAAATATACGAACTTAACCTTTTGTGCGTTTCTTTCAGAGACGCACTTTTTTTTATTCTATTTTTAATTGTTTTGCACAATGAGTACAAAAAAAAATGAGCGCGGGAGCAGAAAGGGCTCCAAGAGATCTGGGAAGAAGTTTTTCATGGCATTTATGAGAGAGTTAGAAGATCAGTTAGTGGAGAATGGGCAGATGAAAACTTCTTTATCCTATCGGTGTACGCGGAATAGTTTTGTCAGGTTTTTGGAGACGGAGGACATTAATATGCGTCTTCTGACTTCTGATGTAATTCAGGCTTACGAGTATTGGCTGAAGAGGGAAGGTATTGGGCTCAATACCATCTCTTTCTACATGAGAGTTCTTCGAGCTGCTTATAACCGGGCAGTGGAAAGGGGGCTTATGAGGCAGGCCGATTTGTTTAAGAGCGTGTATACCGGTGTACAGAAAACCCGGAAAAGAGCTATTGACGAGGGGATTATGCATCAGTTGGTCAGACTGGACCTTACAGGGCATAAATCTCTGGATTACGCGCGCGACTTGTTCCTTTTCAGCTTTTATACCCGCGGAATGGCTTTCGTGGATATGGCTTATCTGCGTAAGCAGGATCTGGTGAACGGTTTTATACACTATAACCGTCGCAAAACCGGCCAACGGGTCTCCATAAAGGTAGAACCGTGTATGATGAATATTATCAATAAGTATGAGTCTCTTGCCAAGGAATCTTCCTATCTGTTGCCCATACTTAAAGGAGAGGATTCCCGTGGCCTTTCTCTGCAGCATTACAACGCCATCCGGAACTACAATATGCAGCTGAAACGCATTACGGATATCCTGGGACTTCCTCAGCCCATAACTTCGTATGTCTCCCGCCATACATGGGCTACGGTAGCCAAGAACAAGGAAATCCCCATCAGCGTAATCAGTGAAGGAATGGGCCATACCTCTATCCGTACCACGCAGATTTATCTGGCTTCCCTAGAGCAGTCTGTACTGGACAAAGCCAATGAAATGATCATTGCCGATCTGCTTTCTCCTTAGACAGGCAGTGCAAAGATAAACCAGGAGCGATGTAATGTGATAAAATCAACCCGGGAAATAGTGGAGGCAACTCTCCACGTCCCACCATTTCAATCATCAACCCTCCATGTTCCACTAACCTCCTGAAATCCTTTGTAGAAAGGCGTTTTGAGGTGAAATCTTGCTTTTTTAACCCTCCACTCAAGGCACTTTTGTGAAAAAATTCCTCAAAAAAGTGGAAGGTGGAATCTAAAAAGTGGAACGTGGAAGCAGATTGTTTCTTTGGGCTCAGCGGTCTTTTTGCATCAGATCCTTCATCTCAACTCGTGCCCACCAATTTACCAATTGGTGGGCACGAGTTTTTCAATTGGTGCGCACCAATTATTCAACTGATGTTCACCATTTTTTCGAAACGCAGAGCATGAGTTCTGCAGGCTCAGGCCTGTAATTTTAAATCTCAGGCCTACCTTTCCTAAAGTTCAGGCTTGTCTTTTTAGGTTCTGTCTATTGGGCTTGAAATCTTTCTCCTTCACTGGATCTTTTTAAGGCCACCTCGTACAGTTCTTCCCGTAATTTATCATCTTCCATATCCTGAAATTTGACCAAGATTTTGCAATTCGTGTCAATATACGCTCCTATAGACTCTTCTTCACACGGCTCCATACCATACCCATCTTCATCCATAAAATACATCCCATCCGGATGTAGCACCCAGTTCACATATGCCACTCCTTCTTTGAACCGGTAAATAGAGAATGGATAATGAGCAGCCAGTCGGTTTGCATTGTTACAGTACTCAAATTTTTCGATGCTCTCCAAGTCGATATCATCTATGCCAAATGCCTTCAACTTCAAATCACCACCCACTATTTCATAGGCCACCCCTGTTTCCGTATTAAGCAGGTAACGGGTACGCCAATAACCATCAATCACCTGCTCATGCCCCCACATACCACAGCCCATATCCCCGCAATCAAACAAGTTTTCCTTGCTCCTCAGCCAATTATACAGTTCTTTCCCATCCATAACCAGATATCTTTTAATGTTAGACTTATTACTCCTTTAACGCATCTGTTGTTTATATTAATGAGATTTGCGGAGGGGTATTTCTATCAATGGGATTGAGATTATTCAGAAAACCCTAGCCTGTATTATTCATGCTCTATCTGCTGCGAACGCCAATTGCCCACCCTTCAGCGTTAATGTTCGCTCTTCACCCCTTGAATGTAACTCACTACATTCTGCGTGATTTATCGCTGTGCTCACACTGGAGAACAAATACTTGACATTCTCGCTACGAAAGAGTATGAATAATACAGGGTCAAAGAAACTGAGACTTCCCAAACCCAAGTCAACCTTCCCAGCCCAAGCCAAAGTATCGTAACAAGCGTGAGCCAAAACCGGAATGAGGAGAATGAATATCCAGTTTCGGAACGATCGGTCGACGAAATGATAGAGTGAATAGTAATAGCCCATTAGCACACCAAAAACATAATGACCAGGCACGGCTAGCAATGCACGAGAGACTGTGGAACTGCAACCGACTGCCAATCGTCAATATTCTCAAAGAGATAGAATACCTTCTCAATAGCTGCAAAGCCTAGACTTACGCAAACGGCATAGACGATACCATCGATTCCCCTTTCTTTCATAGATTTCATCCAAACGACGAATAAAATCGCCAAACCTAGCTCTGTCAATTTCCAACTCGTCGGAAGAAGCTAAAATTTTTTTTATAGTTTTCATTGATTTATATGCATAGTTATTACCTTTTATCATTGAAGACATTTAGCTTTTTCTCGCTTATAAAATCTCTTTATAAATGATAATAAGCACCTTGAACACATTACTCTGTTTTGTCTTTTGATAAATCGTAACATTTAGATTATATATTCTATTTAGCCAATAGCTCTTTCAATTTATTTACATTCGATTGGGCGTTTTCGGGAATGATTCCGGCTTGCTCAAATTCGGCAAAGTCTTCTAATATGAACTCTTTTAATTTTTTACCGTTCCATTCCTCATTCATTATTTCTTTTGTTATTTGTTCCGCCTTTTCGTATTCACCGAGAAATAGTAATGCTGTAATCAGGTTCGTATTTATCCATTTTTGAGAGGGATCGAAACTTAAACCTTTTTCTGCATATTCTTTGCTTTTGCTAAATTCGGAAAGGAGTAGATAGTAATAAGAAATACTGCCACAAATGGGTGCTATTTGGTTATTCTGAAATATTTTTTTAAAAGAATTTTCTAGTTCTTCATAGCAAGCTATTGCTTTTTTATATAGTTTTTGGGCACCATATAAATCACCCAAATTATTCAAACTCCGAGCTACATAAGGCAAATACACATCAGGATTTGTTTCCGCTAATTTTCTGTAAATCTCTAACGCTTCATTATATTCCTTTTCCGCTTGAGGATAATTATTAAGGTCGCTATGTAAAATACCCAAATTATTCAAACTCATAGCTACATCAGGCAAATACACATCAGGATTTGTTTCCGCTAATTTTCTTCTAATACTTAACGCTTCATTATATTCCTTTTCCGCTTGAGGATAATTATTAAGGTTGCTATGTAAATTACCCAAATTATTCAATATACTTCCCTTTTGATTTTCTTTAACTGGTAAATTCGATGCTATTAAATAAAAATGCTCTGCATCTATAAAACGGTTTTGATCGTGCAAAAAATGAGCACATTCAAAAACATTCTCAAAATTCGTTGTATCAGCCAACGCAATATCCATATAAAGCTGACAACATTTGTCAAGATTTTCTTTTCCCCCCATCGATTGATAAAGCTTAATCGCTGTTTTTGCTTTGGGGATAAGTGCAGTTATATCTTCTTTCGCCTCATCCACTTGCTGCTGGCTTTGATCCCGTTTTTGTGCTGCCTTTTTAAGTTCTTTGCCAATCTGTAGAGATTCCAACAACTTAATGCCCTCGTCAATCTTGCCTTCCTGGGCTAAATCAATGGCCTTTTGCTCAATTTCACTCAGTAGGTTTTCATCAATCCGAGCCATCATATTAGCATGCTCATCCAGTCTTTCCTGCAATTGAATTAGCTGCTCATGTGATTCTTTTAATTTGGTATTATACTCCTCTTCACTAAGTTTTTTCTCTTTCAGTAACTGGGCATATTTTCCTTTTTCCTTTTCGAACTGTTCTTTGTAAGATTTGTTACTTACGTTGTAGTATTTTTCTACCAATTCCCGGAATCTATCCGAGCGACAGAGTACCACTGTGAATGGTTCGTTGTTCTGAGAAATCCTCCATTCTTCTAAGGCCTGGCTGTTAAACACTTCAAAACCACTTTTCTTGATTCGGCCTTTGGGTATCCGGTCTCCCGGTCTTAATGAATGAAAAACCAATTGGAAAGAACCGTCTTCTTTACTCACGTCTTCTACAGCTCCGATTTCGATGCTTACATTTGCCAAGGGCGTTTTTGCGTTTTTGCCTTGGTACTCTACCGTTTTTCCCTTTTGAATGGTTTCTATATTCTGCGCAAACAATAATGCTGGTAGCAGTAGCGAAATAAGAGTAAATATTGTTTTCATGATTCTATGATTCTTTTTCTAATAAAATGGTTCGTTCATGCTTGTCGGAAGGGGCTCCTTCGTATTTCTTGTTTTTATATCCTCTTTTATAGGTGGAAATCGTTTTCTTTGCAGACTGTTGAAGCGGAGGGATTTTAATGTAAAACTGACCGCTCTGGTCTGTTTTTGTAGTTTGCTCGTCTATCGTAATGAGAGCATCTTCTACTGGTGTACCCTGTTCATCTATAACAACGCCTTTGAAAACTCCCCATGTATTATCTCGGCAAATGGTAAGAACTGTTTGAGGCGTAAGCGTAATGAGGGTGTCGATCGGATTGTAACCATACATTTCAAAGAATAGTTTAGAGCTTTTTTGCCTGAATTTTCCCGGTATATTATTGAATGAAATTGGTTCTTGATTGCTATTCACGTCTTTTAGCAATGTGTCTTTGTCTAAGATAAGTCTTAATTTCCCTTCGCCATACGGAAGTTTCGGATTATGAGGCGTCTTTTCTTCCAACCTAACCTCCATATCAAACGGCTGGTTATACCTCCAAACGCCCACTATGACCGCCACCATCAACAACGCAAAAATCCCGGAAACGATCGCCTGCCGTATTTTTCTTCTGCGATGCCGGTGCCAAAGTGCATCAAATGAAACATCCAGTATCTTGGATAAGAGCCGTGTAACTGCCTTTTCTCGTTTGATAAACCAGAACTCATTTCCTTGTTCGTTCACATTCACTCCCAGTAATTCCGGAAGTTCCTGTTTCAGTATCGGATGCATGCACTCAGTATCGGCATTATTGCTGTATGGAGAACCGTCGACAATAAATGGGATAATCTTGTCTTTTCGTCCTAATGCAATGAATTGGGAAATTTCTTTCCCTACCCACGGTGATTCGGCCGAAAGAGGGGAGCAGATGACAATCAGGTGGCGCGATTGCTTCAATTTGTCACCTAACTCATTTTCTAAGAACCCTGGCTGAATATCAGTCTGATCCAGAAATACAGGACGCAATCTGGTTGGTAGATCGGATTTAGACTTTCTGATTGTCGTTGGAAGTCGGTAGCTTTCCAATCTTTTTTGCAGCCACTTCGCCCATTTTTCATCTTCGCGCTTATAGCTTATGAAAGCGTAATATTGAAACGATGATTCCATAATTCTCCTTTAGCAATACCTCTTTTATTTTCTCTTTTCAATCATTTCTCCCGATACTCATTAGCATCCCTGTTTTTCATCTCTGTCCAGATGTGCTAGGATCTTTTTACGACATACCTTATGTATCTTGATGCAAAAGTAAATAAGAGCAAAGAAACAAAGGCCTCCTAAGATTGGGCTGACTTTACCTGTCAAGGCTAAGACATCGTAACAACCGTGGACAAGGATAGGAATAAGGAGGATGCTTATCCAGTTTCGGAATGAATGCTCAACGAAATGGTGGAGCGAATAATAATAGCCCATCAATACCGCAAAAGCATAATGACCGGGCACAGCCAGTAGCGCCCGAGTGATAGCAACCGACTGCCAGTTATCGATGTTTCCAAATAGATAGAAGATATTCTCGACTGCCGCAAACCCCAGACCTACGCAGACTGCATAGACAATACCATCGAAATGCTCATCAAAGTAAGGGTTGCGGCGAAGGATCAGCCATAACGCCAACAACTTAACACATTCTTCGGGAATCGCAGCGACAAAGAACGCCTCTATGGCCACTCCTGCAAGAGTTGAAGGTCCATCCCCTGCACCAAACAGGATGGAATTGATACCCACCTCCAAGAACGCAACAGGTATACAGATTACAACTCCAAAGCAAACCGCCTTGACCAACTGAGAAGTGGGTTCCGGTTGTGAATCCTTCTGCCAGATATAAAACCAAAGTAGTATGGCGGGTAATAATGCGGCTATGATGAGAATGAACATATTCATAATATGTGTCTTTTACTAGGTCTTGTTTTTTTAATGGATCTGAATTATCTGTTCTAAACGATGAGCAATCCCCTCCAAAAAATGCGAGATTCGTCGTTCAATTAGCACCTTGCATTCCCATTCGGTTCTATTCATCAATGAATGATGGAAATCTATCACATCAGCCTTATTATTCCGCATCACCCTTTCTATAAGAGTAATCTTTTGAGCATGATTATACAATTCTTTTAATTCGGTTTCTCTGTATTCTGGCGTTGTAATAAATAACAACCTGTCTTGAGCATATTTACGAAGTGTTGCTACTGAATTTTCCAATGCTTCGCAGGCTACATCTTCTCCGTGTTCTTGTTTTGCGGTTTCAATTCGTTGACAGATATCCGATAAAATCCGATTCTCTAGACTGGATTCAAACAACAATTCATCCGCCATCTTCTTAAATTGAGCCACCACTTTTTCTTTCAATTCTGGATTTAATTCTAGAGCCAAAACCTCCTCGTCTCTCGTAATATCTTCGAAGTAGTCAGTGTCAATATCGTTTGCTTTCTTCGTCAATTGGTTGTAAGGTGAAGCATCTTTGTTAATCACTTCTGAGATGATGGTTTCAAAGAGTTCTTTGCTTAGAATATCTTTTTTCGGTGTCATATTCAGTTTTATTTCAATTATACCTTTTTCGTAATTTCAAATCCCAACTTCTTCACGAGCTTGATGGTATCCAATGCCATCAGTCTATCGTATTCTTTTTCGCTGTCGGGGAGGGCTGAATATGGGATGAGGTCAGGGTGCTGCTTCTTCTCGTCATCACGGACCTTGCCATACGTCCAGCCTTCTTTGATGCGGGCTGCGGCCCAGACGTCATGGGCATTCTCGGCAATGGCTTCACGGAGTTCGAGAAGGTCATCCGACAGGGTTATACTATTGAGATTAATGGGTTGCGGATTGTATTCTTCGGGAAAACGGAGTACGCGAACCATGTAATTGTGGGATTCGTGCCAGGCTCGGAGGAAATCTGTTAAAGAAATGGATACAGACGATGGCTCTTGCGGATCATATAACGTAATGGTTCCGGCTTCCTGATCGATACCGGTAACGACTACAGCATGGTTGGAAGCATCCTCTTCGTCCACTCGTCCCGGATAGAGCTTGTCGCAATCTACGGCGACGATGAGGTCGTTGTCGAGTGCAAGCGCTTCCATGAGGTCATTAAGGGTGGCATCGTACTTTCGTGTTACCATTAATCCTTCATTGGCCAATAGCTGGCCGATAGTGTGGAGTGGAGAGCCTTCGGCTTTCAGCCAATAATTCTCACGAGCCGTTTCGAGCAATGCTTTCTCTTTAAACTCTATGCCGCGTCGACGGAGGATATACGCTTCGCAAAGTACGCTGCAAAGATTCTCGTGACTCTCGGCTGCCAACTGTATCATCGGGAGAATATCCATAGATGTTTCTTGCTCCTCGGTATCAAGGCTCAGGGCTATATCGAATGTCTCCTGTAAGGTGGCATCTGTTTTTAAGGCTTGTAGCACTTGTTGGGTTTCCTCCTCATTGGTGGTACCGTCTAAATATGCTGCCAACAGTTCGTCTGATATATATATATTATTTGCCATAGTTCTGAATATCTTTAAGGGCTACACGAGTTAATGCTACCATCGCACGCCGTTTGATGTTATATAGATTTGCGGTTGTCACGCCTATCTCTTGTGCCAATAGTTCCGGTTCCATGTCTTCGAGAATCAGCTTTCGGATTACGTATACATGTCGTTTGTTAGGCATTCGCTCAAAGAAACGTTCCAAGTCAGCCTTTGCCGAAATACTTGTGTCTGAGACTATTATAGAGTCATTCTCTTCATAAAGAGGCTCATGGGTGGTGTTATCTATCAGTTCGTTTCGTTTCTTTATGAAGTAACGGATAGCCAGCACCTTTAACCATTGATACACCGAGCTACGATACTGAAAGCTGCGAAGCTTGGCAGCATCGTCCTCCATCAGAAACTGGTACAGCTCGTTTACAAACTCATCATAATCCACTTCGTAAGAAAACACGAGGCGAATTACGCTATGGAAGAGCGGTTGGCATTTGACGAAGAAAAACTCCTCCGTCACCCGATTGTTTCTGTCAATCAGCCCTTGTATAATTTCTTGGTCAGTCATACTATTCTTCTCTTTTTTCTTCTGATTCCAATGGCGTAAGCAGTTTCTCTTTGTGTAAGAGTAGTGTATTGTCAACTACTCCGAAATCAAAGAGTTTATAGTCTGCATCCCAGCCTTCGGTGGATGCTGCAATTGATTCTTCATCCAATTCTTGCCATGGGCGGAGACAGTTATGCTGCCGCGTACGTTCATCGCAACGATGTAGATTATTCCCAGCCCGTTCATATCCCAGCATTTCATGAGAAGCGTTCCAGCGCAGATGCTCTAAACAGGCAAGGTTGAATATTGCTTTATTCTCAATGTTCGAAAGATTCGGATAAGTAATGAGGGCACGGCTTCCTTCACATTTTGGCTTCTTGCCGTCTTCTTCGAAATAACGATATAGGAAGCTTTTCCAGTCATACTCATCAGGCTGTGTCTGACGGAGTAAATACAGCTTGGTTCCGGCATGAAGCGCATTGGCAAGGTCTTGCGATTCTTGGCGCCGAAGTCTACGAATGGCATTTAGTGAAATCTTTGAGCTTAGCAATTTCGTGCGTCGATTATCCCATAAATCTTCCCCTCTCATCCGGGCATAACTTTCCTGGAACATTTTGCCTTTCTTTGTCAGTTCTTCATTGACAATCATATCGTAAGAATAGATCTTTTCGGTTTGCCCGAACGGAATAATGATTTGTGCTGTTTTATACTCCTTCTTGCGGTCTGTATCACAGTCAGTATTGTAGCCTTCATTGTAATGATCAGCTATATTCTGCATATAGGCTTCCTTATCCGAACGGTATGAACGGACGAAAATACGGAAATGTCTTAAATCTTCCCGGCTTCGTCTGACATAATTGAAAATACGAATAGCGCACGTCATATTCAATTCATCGTCTCCAACAGCAATCACGACATAATTCAGTTTCGTGAGCGTAGGTTTCAATATCTTTTCATAGAATTCGCCGCTCTGGCAATCATATTCTTCCAATCGTAGCAAAGCCTTGCCATCACTATTTACCTGTTTCATAACGGCAGGAGTAAAAGCTCTGAACACACCACTGAGTTGCTTCATCCGCAAGTCTACCGCGGTGCAATAAAACGGACTTCGCTTTACCTCTCCGGTGGTAGATTTGTTATCAACAAAAGCCCCGAACTCATAGAGGAAGCGCAGGGCATCCTGTCCCGCCTCATCAAAACCAACTATCAGGCTATGAAATTCAGAAGCGACCGTAGTAGGGTTTTCCTTGTTTATTTCAACCAACTGGACAGGATGGTACAATTCATTTACTTTCAACAATTCTACGGAGAGATGTGAAGAATCTATAGTGTGTACCTCTAGTCCCTGTTTGACAACAATATCTTCAATAACCTTGTTCAGACCGTTGCGGCGGGCATGGCAATAGAACCGTTGCGTGGTTTTTTGATTCTTCAAAGTATTGATAGTCTTGTCTAGTGCCAATACTGACAACGAATGGATATTTTCATCCTCATTCTCGGAGAGGAAGAATACATGTAGTTTGCCATCCTTGACAGACCCTAGTTTTTGAATATACTCTCGCAATTTTCTAAGATTCATTTCGCCTAATACATCGAATTGTTGCGTCTGATCCTTGTCGATATCGCACAACCGGGATTCCGTAAACGTAATTCGTGCATCTAACTCTTCCACATCTGAAAAAGCCTGTTTGCGATGAGCGAATAATCCTACTATGCTGTTCCAGCCACCATGATCCTCTTCATCGATACGGCTATTCTCTACAATTATAATCTGAGCACGTTCACCTTCTTTGTCCTTGATGCTTTTTGCAAGTTGCCTGGAAGGTTCGTTCAGCCCGAAGAATAAAAAGAGATGATTATGCTCGTTATCGATAGTTGTCTGTTTGTGCAGTTTTATATATGCCATCATCCGGGCATATACCAGACTGATAAATACAGCTACTGTACAAGCGAACGATAATATTGCCTGAACAGAAATCAACCCTTTCAGGAATCTCTGATCGTTGATGGTGTCCAATACATTACTGTCGATATCCAGCATAAACAAGTCGAGTGAACAGACTATCGAACGCAATAGATATTCGGCATTGACAAATTGGTAAGTCTCCCACATCATGTTCTGTTCATGTTGGAATGCCAGTAAAAAAAGGATGCTTCCTGTGGTGAGGAATAATCCCATCAGGCTGGCCAACAGTTTCAGGAAACGTTCACGCTGAGCTATTTTGCAGTCTCGCCCCAGCCACCAATTTCGTCCTTGGTTAACAACATGCCATAAGGCATAACAAGCAGCTATGCTGATGATTGTCCAAGAGAGTGCAATGTTACTGCATAACTCCAATAATACAATGATACATAGTGCAAGAAAGATCCCTTTCAGCAATGCCGAAAGGGGGATCCTGGATTTCTGTTTTCGCTGATTTTCATTTGCCATCCTGGTCCTCTCTTACAATTTATTACCGCACTCCGGGCAGAATTTTGCCGGGCTCTCTATCTTGCTTCCGCAATCGGTGCAGAATTTATGTATACTTTCGGAGTTACTGGGTGGGGTTTCTCTGAGAATTGCCCGCTCTGCTATTGTCAGGGCATGGTCATCGAGTGAGGCCTGTTTCACAAGCCCCCAGATCTGGGTGATGAGCACTGGCCAGAAGAAGAGCATGGAGATCACAGTGGGGATGGCCTGTTGGCCGTAGATGCCCACATTGGCATTAAAGAAGACACCGCCTTGTTGTGGGGTGAGTGTTACTTTCAGGGCGGAGCGCATGCCAAGGACGGCCTTGAAGATATTGCCTTTGGTGATGCTGATGTCGCGACCGCCACTCATTAAGGTGTCAATGTTCACTTCAAATCCATTGCTGACAAAGTCTTGACGGATGGCCTCAGCTATCTGCGGGATTTGCGCTGGTGATGCTGCAAGGAGTTTCTTTGAACTATAAGTTGCCATGTGATTTTGTGTTTTGGAGTTCATAATAATGATAGACTGCAGATAAGACATTGGTTTCTGCAAAGAGCGACTTGATGAATTGCAGGTCCTCTTCATTGAAACGCGTCTCAGCTTCACGCAAAAGGTCGATCACCCGCAGAGATTGTTCTTGCAGCTCTTCGTTGGTAACGATGCCGTCCGACATGATATTCTGAAACGAGGGTTGCCGGGCAATCAACTCGTCGATATTGATAAATCCTTGTTCGTTGAAAAACATAATTATATTGTTTTAAAGTGAATGACCACAATTGCGGCAGAATTTCCAATTCTTGTCGATCATTGTGCCGCAGCTCGGGCAACGATCAGAAGAAGCAGAACCACCACTCTTGATGGTGCGATACTGCTCGCTTTTTCCCCATTTCAAGATCTCCCTGACCCTAACTGCAGCAAAAGGATGGGACTGAGCGGCAATAGCAATAGTTTGCAGAGTCTTGTTCCACAATCCACCGCTGCGAATCTCTTCGTACCGGTCGGCCTGTTTGGCCCATTCTTCGATATTTATTTTCCCTGTAATGCTTTTGGGACCTCCTGCTAAGCGCACCTGGGTTTGCAATACAGCTTCTACACTGGTAACTAAAGCGGCCGCCCGATCGCACGACAACTCACTTTTGCGTTGCCAATACAAGAGTGGTAACTTGAAAGGAGTAGCAATGGTTCCTAAAATACCTTCCAAGCCATTGACCATCATGTCGGCCATTGTGTGATAAAGCACATGGCGGCAAGCGATATGTCCGCATTCATGCGCCAATACGGAATTGATTTCTTCATCATCCAGGTATTCCAATAAACCGGAAGTGACCACAACGAATATTCTTGTATCTCCAAATGTGTAAGCATTCGGTACCGGGTTCATTTCTAAGAAAAAATCAGGCTCTTCAATTCCTAATTTCTTGCAAATGGGAGGCAGGCGGTGATAAATTTCAGGCAACTGAACAGGGGAGAGCTTTATCATAGAAGCCATATTGGTTCCATAGATCAGTTTCTCATAACCTATTTTCAGGAAGGTTTTGACCAAGGTTTGGAAACCAGGAATAGACCGCATGTTGTTTAGGGCTTCTTCGTCTTCAGGATGGATGTAATCAGATGGTATTATCATATAATAGGGCTTTTGGCAAATATACACTATATCACAATACTTGACAAGATTAATGTGGAAAAATATGAAATCTGCTTAACTATTTACCGGAATTATGTGATGAAACAGTGGCCGGCTACTGTTGTGAGTGCCGGCCACTATCTTTTTAGCGGACGTATATCCGTTTTCCTTTTAGCGGTTAACGCATCAGAATGCAAGACTCTGTTCCTGTCTTTGTGTCGAGCAGAAGTATTACTTTTTCTGCAGGCAGATGGGAGAGGTTCAGGGTATTTAATCCTTCGGTCAGAGCGTATTTTCTGATGGCGATCCCGTTTGGAGTAAGGATGCGCGCAGTATGATAGCGGGCATCTTCATTATGGATTGAGAGGATGGCTGTGCTGGTTTCCCAGTATACGGGCAGTTCAATGGTGATTGTTTGGAGGCTGGATGGGGTATATGCAAACTCTGTTTGACTATCCTGCCAGCCGGCGGCTTGTATGCGGATGCTGTGTTCTCCGAGAGATAAGGATGAGGCGTCTACAGTGATTGCTCCTTCAGAAAGTTCATAGAGGGAAGCGTCTAAAGTCTCGTCATCTATGTAAACGGTGCGGATTGAATCACGCCAGGAGGCATTGTCATCGAATGTAAAGCGGAGATGGGTACCGTCCGCAGCGATAGGCGAGGCTAGTACGGGGGCTTTACCGATGGAGATATGGATTCGTCCGGACACTTCATCATACGAGTCGTTGATGTAGAGTGATATGAAATAATCCGCTGCTTTCAGTGCTCCGGTGGGTACTGTAATGGTTCCGTCAGTGGCTCCATAGGTGTAATAGAAAGCATCCAACTCATCTGTTCCTACAACTTTTCCTTCCTGGAAGAAACCTACCCAGTCTTTCGGGGTGCCCGGTCCGTCGGCATAGTGTATCCGGATGTCTTCGCTCGGTGTAAATTGTAGGGTGTCTGTCCATACGGAAGCAATCTCGCTACCTACTGAGAAATACACGGGATCAAATGGCTCGAAGTAATAACCGCGTGTGAAATAGTTTAGGTAGTAGTAACCTTTCGGCAGATTGTAAGCGGTACCTTGTCCGGTGGAAAGTGTCATTTCACCGTCGGCAGTTCCGGTAGTTATGTAGAGCCACGAGTCGGAATATACTCCGCTTCCTCCGGCAGTCTTTCCCATGCGGTACACTCCAAGCCAGTCGTCGACCAGGGCTGGTGCGTTTGTGTAGGTAATCTGTACGGGTTCGCCTACTTCATATACGGTCTTGTTAGTGCTAAATGAGGCCGTACTTCCTACGAAGAAAGGAACGCGGGGTGCGGCTTCCGTATACCCTCCGTCTTCAAACAAAACGGCATAGTACTCATCAGAGTCGGTCAGGGTGAATGTAAGCTTACCGGCAGAACCGTTAGTATATGCCCATTTCACAGAGGGGGTACTACTGCCCGGGTTCTGGAATTTGTGATAGAGACCAATCCAGGCGTTTTTTCCTTCAGGCACATATTCATACTCTACAGTGAATGATTGTCCGGGTTCTATGTGCTTGATATTGATAGAAATACCCGGATCTCCGTCAATGCTGCCTTCTACGGTGAATGCCTGTGTGTCCGACCATTCCGACCATTCAAGATTGTCATCACGATAACGCATACGTACATAATAAGCGCCGTTCTTTAACTGGTTCTCTCCAATCGCCAGGCAGGTAATATCCAAGCCTTCATACTTGTCAACAGGAATGTGTAATGGTTGTCCGGTTGAGCCATAGAAATCCTCTACGTCACGTACCGATTGAAGTACGGGTGTGGCAAAATCTTCGGAGGCGGCAATCTGGAACTCCACGGTATTCAGCGGAGCTTCGGCAGGAGAGGAGTAGTTGCTTCCTGTGAAAGTATAGGGCAGGGTAATCGTATCGTTTACGGATTCCAGAGAAGGAGTTTCCGGGACGGTCTGTCCCAAGTTGCGATGGAAGGAATCGATCAGGATATTATCTGTCACCATGTCGCGGTTTCCGATGGCATAACATTCGGCTTTCATTGTCTTCTGGTCGAAGTCGAATTCCAGGATCTGGTATCCCCAGTAATCGATAGTCTTCTGTACATCGTCATAATCCTGTTCGGACGACATGCCCCAAAGCTGATCCCAGGAGGCCCCTCCGTTGATGATGTGGTACAGGGGATAGTCGGTCAGTTGGCCGCGATGGTAGAGGTGATGATGCCCGCCGTAGTTGAGCACGTGTTTGGGCGTTTCGCTCAGGATGGGTACGATCTCGTTGCGCGACCAGGCTGAGATGTCGCCAATGTACTGCTCTGCCTGGATAGGGCGGTGGTTGACGCTGATGATAAAGTCTACGCTGTCATCCACCTTTGCGGCATCTACCACCTGGCGTACCCAGGCTTTCTGTGTGGCGCCGGTATGTTCGGTGCTTAGTACCACAAATAGGATACGGCCTATCTGGTAGGCATAGTAATTTTCTGTGCCGCTGCTGATACCTTTGTAGGAAAGGTCTTCGTAATGATAGTGCGCGGCGTAGGTGGCCATGCCGGGATCACTGTAGGTTTCATGATTGCCTATGGCAGTCATAATGGGGAGGTAGGGTGATAGCAGGGCTGATTTCTGAAGATGTACTGTCTCATAATGATCCAGTGAGCCCACATCTACCTGGTCGCCGATGTTCATAATCATCTGAATATTCTCCTCCACATTACCGTAGAGCTCTTCTACCTTTCGCTTGGCAGCCTGCATGAGCCATTCGTATCCGCTGCGGGTCTTGATCTGATGGTCACCCATCAGTAAGATTCGCATCGGGGTGTTGCCGCCTTGCCGGGGAGCAGTACGGAAACGGTACACTTCGCTTTCCTTTCCGTCGCTGGCCACTTTGTATGAGTACAAGGTATTGGCTTCCAGATCTGTCAGTTGCACGGAATGCCAGTAATAGGTGTCGGACAATTGAGCCGATTCGCCTGTTGTTTCATGCGCGAGTGCATGGGTATCTGCTCCATAGTACACGGTGCTTGAGCCGGCAGTGGATGTTTTCCAGCAGATCCATACGGAACTGTCGGTCACGGTCTGCAGGTACGGTTTGGTCATCTCTACATACGGATAGCCTACCGTAAGACGGTGGGCGGTATACAGTGGCATACCATTTTGCTCACCGGTTTGCTCATAGTAAATATCTGCTTCACTTACTTCTTTTCCGGCCAGGGTAATGGTTTGTCCCTGTGTGATGCTATGATCCTCTACCTTATTGATAGGGCGATATACCGTAAGTGCCAGTGATAGAGTGTCGCGATGTGCGTCAGAGAAACCGCGGATCACACGCAGAGGTCCTTCCTGTGCCAGAAAGGTACTGCGCAAACGAATAGAAGGGTTGCCTTGTCCGGAAAGTACTTTGCACCCCGCCGGGGGCATCCACTGATAGCTTGCTACGGACGCATCCTCCGGAACGGAATACGTCAGCGTGTCATTGATACCCATCCATGTGTTCCCCGTAATAGAAGCGGGCTGTTGGGCTTTCAGAACTCCATACCCTGCCAGACATGACAGGAGTATGTACGAGAATAATTTCTTTTTCATCTTGAATTTGGCTTTTGATTAGCGACTGCAAAATACACGCTTTCGGGTAACAAGATGAGTACAGAGAAATTATAATCCTGTGAAGGGACGGTTACTTCACAGGCAACAGGTGTTACAAAAACAGGGAAACAAGAATGGGGCTGTATCAAAAGTCTTATCGTAACTCAGACAAAGGTTATTTAGACTTTTGATACAGCCCCATTCTATATAATATAAGGAAAGAAGGTTTCTTCTTACAGTACCCCTTTCGATGAAGGTAGCTCAAAGTGGTAAATATCCCGTTTGATGGCCATCTTCAGGGCGCGGGCGAAAGCTTTGAAGATTCCTTCGATCTTGTGATGCTCATTCTGGCCTTCGGCTTTGATGTTGAGGTTCATCTTGGCGGAATCGCTGAGAGATTTGAAAAAGTGCAGGAACATCTCCGTGGGCATTTCACCGATCTTTTCACGGCGAAACTCTGCCTCCCATACCAGCCAGGGGCGGCCGCCAAAGTCGAGTGCCACCTGGCACAGGCAGTCGTCCATAGGCAGGCAGTAGCCGTAGCGTTCAATGCCGCGTTTGCTGCCCAGCGCCTGGTAGATGCATTCTCCCAGTGCGATGGCGGTGTCTTCCATGGTGTGGTGTTCGTCTACTTCGAGGTCGCCTCGTACTTGGATGTTCAAGTCTATGCCACCGTGCTTGGCAATTTGTTCCAACATGTGATCAAAGAAGCCAAGGCCGGTATGGATGCGGCAGTCTCCGTTGCCGTCCAGGTTTACACAGACATGGATATCCGTTTCTTTGGTGGTACGTTTTACTTCTGCCACGCGCTCTCCGGCAAAGAGGAACTCGGCGATACGATCCCAGTCGGTCGTGATCAGGGCGCATACTTCTTCCATTCCGCTTTGCTTCAAAGCTTCGGCAGAGTCGCTGAAGAAGATGGCTTTGCAACCCAGATTCTTAGCCAGTTCCACATCGGTGAGGCGGTCGCCGATGACGTAGCTTCCGTCTAGGTCATAGGCACCCGGTTCCATGTATTTGCCCAGCATACCGGTTCGTGGCTTGCGGGTGGGGGCGTTCTCTTCGGGGAAACTTCTGTCGATGAGGATGTCATCGAAGGTGATGCCTTCTCCGGCAAGTGTTTTCAGGATCAGGTTCTGGGCAGGCCAGAAGGTGTCTTCGGGGAAGGAAGGGGTACCCAGCCCGTCCTGGTTGGTCACCATGACAAACTCAAAGTCGAGTTTTGAGCGGATGAAGCCTAGGTTGCGCATTACTTTGGGGATAAACTCCAGCTTCTCCAGCGAGTCAAGCTGATAGTCTACGGGCGGCTCGGCCACCAGTGTCCCGTCACGGTCTATAAAGAGGGCTTTTTTCATACGGCGTAGGTGGCAAGGGTTTCAAGAAGTATGTTGTTTTCTTCGGGAGTACCTACAGTCACGCGCAGGCAGTCGCGGCATAAGGCGATGGAGGAGCGGTTGCGCACGATAATACCGCGGTCTACCAAGAAGTTATAGATGGCCTTGGCATCGGTTACCTTGGCCAGGAAGAAGTTGGCATCTGTGGGATAGATCTTCTCCGTAAGGGGTAGGTTGTCAAAGGCAGTCATCAGGCGTTCCCGTTCCCGGATGAGTGTCTGTACCCAACGCTCTATCTGGTCGTACTGACCAAGCATCTCCGCAGCTTGTTGCTGGGTAAGCAGGTTTACGTTATAGGGATATTTAATCTTATTAAAGATCGCAATAATCTCCGGTGCGGCGAAGGCCATCCCCAGACGGATCCCTGCCGATCCCCAAGCTTTGGAGAAGGTTTGCAGGATAATCAGGTTGGGGTATTCTTCCAGCGAGGCAGCGAAGCCGGGAGCTCCGGCAAAGTCGATATAGGCTTCGTCCAGTATTACCAGCCCGGGGAAGGAGGTGATTACCTTAATGATCTCCTCACGATCCAGCAGATTGCCGGTGGGGTTATTCGGGGAGCAGAGGAACACTGCTTTCGTATGGGCATCGGTGGCAGCCAGTACCTGCTCTGCCGAGAATTGGTACTGATCATCCAGTAGTACGCCGCGGTACTCCACGTCGTTCACTCCGGCACATACGGAGTACATGCCGTAGGTGGGATCAATGGCCACTACATTGTCCACCCGCGGTTCACAGAACGCGCGAAACACGAGGTCGATGGCTTCGTCGCTTCCATTTCCCAGAAAGATGCTTTCCGGTTTCACCTGCTTGATGGGTGAAATCATCTTCTTCAGTTCCCATTGCAGCGGGTCGGGGTAGCGGTTATAGGGGCCGTTATAAGGGTTTTCGTTGGCATCCAAAAATACGGAAGCTTCCTTGCCCTGATACTCATCGCGGGCGGACGAGTAGGGTTTCAGGCTCCATATATTGGGGCGTGTCAGTTCTTGCAGGGTTTTCATTTCCTTTCTTTTTTGGGAGGTTGTACTTCATTCAGACGAACGGTGACGGCATTTTTGTGTCCGTCCAGCAGTTCGGCGGCAGCCATCACTTCGAGGGCCGGGCCGAGTTGGGCAATACCTTCGGGGGTGATCTCCTGAAAAGTGATCTTCTTCTGGAAGCTGTCTACGCTCACTCCGCTATACGCCTTGGCATATCCGTTGGTAGGAAGGGTGTGGTTGGTGCCCGAGGCGTAATCGCCTGCACTCTCGGGGGTGAGGGGGCCGAGGAATACGGAGCCTGCATTTTCCACCCTTTCTGCCAGCTCCATGTAGTTGGCGGTTTGGATAATGAGGTGCTCGGGGGCATATTCATTGGTCATGGCAAGGGCTTCATCTAGGTTGTGTACCAGGATGATCTTGCTGTGTTTCAGGGATTTCTCTGCGATGTCACGGCGTGGCAGGCGACTGAGCTGGCGCTCTACCTCATCCACCACCTTGTCAATCAGGGCTTCGCAGTCGGTAATGAGTATCGACTGGCTGTCTGCTCCATGCTCCGCCTGCGAAAGGAGGTCGGCCGCCACAAAACTGGGGTTGGCCGTGGCATCCGCCAATACTTCCACTTCCGAAGGGCCGGCGGGCATGTCGATGGCTACATCCCGCAGGGATACCAGTTGCTTGGCAGCGGTGACGTATTGATTGCCCGGGCCGGCAATCTTGTACACCTTCGGCACACTTTCCGTGCCGTAAGCCATGGCGGCTACGGCCTGCACGCCTCCGATCTTGAAGATCTTGTGCACACCTGCCAGTTGGGCGGCATACAGGATGGCGGGGTGCACCTTTCCCTCTTTACCCGGTGGAGTGCACAGTACGATCTCTTTGCATCCGGCAATGCGAGCCGGGATGGCCAGCATCAATACGGTAGAGAATAGCGGGGCAGTGCCTCCGGGCACATACAAGCCTACCTTCTCGATGGCCTTTGCCTTGCGCCAGCAGGTTACTCCGGTCATGGTTTGCACGGAATAGCCTTTGTACTTCTGCTGTTCGTGGAAGGAGGTGATGTTTCGGGCTGCCAGCATAATGGCGGCTTTCAGCTCGATGGGCACCAAGGGATCCGCTTGGGCTATCTCCTCCTTACTCACTTGCAGGGAGGAGAGCTCCACTTTGTCGAAGGCAGCTCCATATTCCAGCACGGCGGCATCGCCTTCTGTCTTTACCCGGTCGATGATCTCCTGCACTTTGTCGAAGAGCAGGCTCACATCCATAGCGGGGCGCGTCAGCAGAGCCGGCCATTCCTGGCGGAGGGGATATTTGATGATGTTCATAGAATCATTTTCTCAATGGGGGTTACTATAATGCCTTCGGCACCCATGGCTTTGAGCTTTCCGATGATCTCCCAGAAGCATTTCTCGTTGAGCACCGTGTGTACCGAGCACCAGCCTTCATCGGCCAGAGGCATTACCGTGGGGCTCTTGATACCGGGAAGTATGGCGATGATGTCCTGTAATTTATCCTTCGGGGCGTTCATACACACGTATTTCTTATCCTCGGCGGCACGTACGGATTCGATGCGGAACAGGAGTTCTTCCAGTATCTTCCGGCTCTCCTCGCTCATCTTTTTGTAGCCGATGAGCAGGGCTTCGCTCTTCATTACCACTTCCACTTCGCGCAGGCGGTTGCTCACTAAGGTAGATCCGGAGCTTACGATATCGAAGATGGCGTCTGCCAGTCCGATACCAGGCGCTACTTCTACCGATCCGGTAATGACGTGGATCTCTGCATTTATGGCATTCTTGGCGAAAAACTTGCGCAGGATATTGGGGTAGGAGGTAGCGATCTTCTTGCCCTGGAACCATTTCAGATCGCTGTAGTCGATATCTTTAGGGATGGCCAGCGAAAGGCGGCATTTGCTAAAGTCTAAGCGTTTGATGAGTTCTGCATCCTCGTCTTTTTCGGCGTATTCGTTCTCGCCCACAATACCCAGGTCGGCTACTCCGGTAGCTACGGTCTGGGGGATATCATCGTCGCGCAGAAAAAGGATTTCCACCGGGAAGTTAGGTGATTGTACCAGCAGCGTGCGCTTGTAAGAAGGTATCTTAATGTCCGATTCCTGAAGCAGGGCAACTGTTTCCTCAAAAAGGCGGCCTTTGGCCTGTACTGCAATTCTTAGCATATTGTTATTTCTTTAATTAATGATTCTTATGCAACAAAAAAAGGCTCACCATTCCGGCAAGCCCTCTGTATTTCTGTGTCATCTTTACACACCTCACAGCCCACCGAAATTATTCGCGAGTACCATGGTGATGATGATGTATAGATGTTATTCTCATATTTCATTCAAATACAGTGCAAAAATACGTCTTCATATTGGAAACGCCAAACATTTGCGAAAGAAAAATCTCGTTTTAGTTCCAATTTGCTTGTGGGTATTAGATTTAGCACCTATCAGATCGGAAAAGAGCTTGTAGAAGCGTCTTATTAGCGTTCCCCCTTCACCTTTGATGCAACTTGCTGTTATACAGTTTCTTATGGGTGAACCCCGCCCTTCACGAGCTTCCTGCATCGGGTTGATAATCAGTGATGTATGTGTGAAGGGTTACCCTTCACTCTCATTCACACCGTTCGTTGGGATGTTAGGCATCCCAACGCGTCAAAACGAGGCTGTATCAAAAGCCTAAATAACCTTTTGCTGAGTTACGATTTGTAAGTGATCCGCACGGATAGCCCGAATGGGCTTTCATTTGAATAACCCCCAGTTGGGCAAGCAAGGACGTAGTCCGCGGCGAAGCTACTGGGGGAGGATCACACCTACACACCGTACTACCCCGAAGCGGGTTGAACAGAGATTCAACCCGCTTCGGGGTACCTGTAGAGAGAGCTGCTCTTGCCCCCAGTAGCTTCACTTCGTTACGCACTACTGGGGGTTATTCAAATGAAAGCCCATTCGGGCATTGTGAACCTTACCCTTCACACCCTTCACAGCTACCCTTCACCCGCAAACCCTTTGTGGTAAAGGGTTACAGAAGGGGTGGATAGTGTGAAGGGTAAGGAAGTAACACTCTGGGAGGGTGAGTGTTTCCGTACTTTTCTCCTCATTAGTAACTCTTGAAATTGATGCGCATCAGTCAAATGGTTGGTGCCCATCAGTTTAAAACTGGTGCCCACCAGCTTCTGAAGTCGTGCGCTCGAGTTCTGAAATCGCAGCGCTGAAATTGAGCAATCTCAGGCCTGTCTTTTTGAAACTCAGACCTGAGGTTAGTGAAGCGTAGCGCTGTGGTTTTCTGAGAAAAGCTTCAGTCCATTACTCAGAAACTCCCGAAACTCAGAAGTTCGTTCTGTGAATCCCATGGGGGCGGAGAGGGGCATCCCGTCAGTATCGGTCAGAACATAAAAGGGCTGGGCATTGGCGCCGAACTTCATGCGTTGCAGATAGCTCCATTTCTCGCCCACGGTTTCAAGGGTGAGTGGGGCGTTGTTTTCTTTGACATACATGGGGGCGGGCAGCGCCTGGCGGTCATCTACATAGAGGGAGATGAGGACGTATTGCCCCATGAGTTGCTGTACGTGCGGATCGAGCCATACGGAACTTTCCATTTTGCGGCAGTTCACGCAGCCATATCCGGTGAAATCCAGCATGACGGGCAGGTGATGCTTGCGGGCGTAGGCCATTCCCTCGTCGAAATCGCGGAAGTGATTGGGCTGTTCGCTGCCTGCATTACGGTATTCCGCAGGAGGGAGGAAGCCGCTAATGGCATGAAGTGGGTTGCCGTTTAAGCCACCGAAGAGGTAGACCAGGAAGGGGACCAGGATCAGTACCCCACCCAATTGTATGGCGCGGTTGGGTCTCTTCTTCTTTTCGTCGTGCGGAAAACGGATTACTCCTACCAGATACAGCAGCAGTCCCAGTGTGAGTACGATCCACAGTACAAGGAACGTGGTGCGACTCAGCAGCCCCCATCCATAGGCCAGATCCGCCACGGAGAAGAACTTGAGGGCGAAACCAAACTCGATGAATGCCAGCGTCACCTTGATGCGGTTCATCCAGGCGCCCGATTTGGGCATCTTCTTCATCCACGAGGGGAAGAGCGCGAAGAGCGTAAAGGGCAATGCCAGTGCCAGTGCGAAACCACCCATGCCGAGGGCCGGGCCCAGTATCTCGCCCCGACTGGACACATCTACCAGAAGGAAACCGATGATAGGGCCTGTGCAGGAGAAGGATACCACTACCAGCGTAAAGGCCATCAGAAGAATGGCCAGCAGCCCCCCGGCACGTTCTGTGCGAGCATTCATCCGGCTGCTCCACGAGGCGGGCAGTTCCAGCTCGAAGTAGCCCAGAAAGGAGATACCGAACACGATCAGCAGCAGAAAGCATACAATATTGAATACCGCATTGGTAGAGAGTTCATTCAGCGCTGTAGCTCCAAAAAGGAGGGTGATGGCGATTCCCAAGAACAGGTAGATACTGAAAATGGATATCCCGTACAACACCGCATCGCGGATGCCCTTCTTCCGGTCGGCACTGCGTTTCAAGAAGAAACTCACCGTAAGCGGGATGATGGGCCACACGCAGGGGGTGAGCAGGGCCAGCAAGCCCCCCACAAATCCCGCCAGTAGTACATATAATAAGGTGTGCGAAGCGCCGCTTTCCTGCTGTTGCATTTCTTCCAGCTCCCGGGTAACGGGGTTCCAGTAGTCGGGCAGGGTGTGTTTTGCAGCCGCCAGTCGGGCTTTCTCGGCAGCTTGCATGGCGGCAATGTGTGCCAGTGAATCCCGTTCGTGCTTCCTGGCGGCGGCCAGGGCGGCTTTCTGTGCCAGTGCTTCCTGTTCTTCGGGCGAAAATTCTTTGGGCTTTACCTCGCCGGTAAAGGCAAAGGGGACCTTGGTGGGAGGGATGCAAGTCTTGTCATCGCAGGCACCGTAGGTAAGGCTTCCGGCCACATTGTAGGTTTTGCCGGTGTAGCGCACACGTTGTACAAAGGTGACGGTGCCTTCGTAATAGCGGACATCCATGCCGAAGAGGTCGTCAAACTTGGCGATTTCATTGCCGCGGCCTTTCAAATCACCCAGTGAAGTGATGCCTTCCGTTTCGCTCCATTTCAGTGCGGCGGAGATAGGCCCTCCTTCGGGCATGTGGGTGGAGTACACATGCCATCCTTTTTCAATGGTGAGCTGTATGTGCAGCTCCGCTTCCTCGGGGGACAGTTCCACCCATTCCGTTGTACTTTGTACGGGGTTCAGGATTTGTGCGGACAATAGGCCGCATACCAGCAGGGTAAGGGAAAGAAGAAAAAGTCGCTTCATGGACGAAAGGGTTTAGGTGGTGGCTTGTTGAACGATGTGGTTTCCTGTAGGGGCAGATTCAATCCGCCCCTACGGAATGTTGTTAAAATTCATAGTCCACGCAGGCACGGTTCTCCTTGTGTGGCCCGATGATCTTAGCGGCGGCCTGGTGATCGGGGTGTACGGCGTAGCGGTTTACATCGTCCAGTGAGTCGAATTCGCTGACAAGAGCCACGTCATACGCCTCTTCGGGGTTTGTATTGAAGCGTACTTCGATGTGACGGATCCAGGGGATCACGGCGGGCAGGGCTTCGATGGCTGCTTTGAAGTGGCTCATTACATACTGCTTCTCGGAAGAGTCTTTCAGTTGGAATAATACAATGTGACGTATCATGTTATTTGGGGTTAAAAGTTACAAGTATCCATGTTTGGTGAGCTCCTCATTTACGTTTTCCAGTTCCTGATACCAAGCTTCGCCGAATTTCGTGATAAGAGGATCGCGCAGGAAGCGATAGAGGGGCAGGTTTTCTTTTTGTCCTAGGATGGGGGCGGCTTTGCACACGTCCCAGCGGTGGTAGCTAAGGGCGCGAAATTCCGGATACTGCTTGATGCGTACGGGGTACAGGTAGCAGGAGATGGGTTTACGGAAAGGAATCTTCCCTTCGCGGTAGGCCAGTTCCACGGCGCAGTAGCAGCACCCTTTTTCATCGTAGCAGGTAAATACACAGTCTTTGCCGTTCACGATGGAGGTGACACAGTCGGCCTCGTCATCTATGTACGATACGCCCTGACGGGCAATGACCTCACGGGCGGCAGGGGAGAGTCGCTCCTCTATAAAGGGCAGGGCTTCCTCCAGCGCTTTTACCTCTTCTGCTTCCAGCGGGGCGCCGGCGTCTCCTTCTATGCAACACGTGCCCTTGCAGGCGCTCAGGTCGCAGCAGTACTTCTCCCGAAAGAGGTCGAGGGATACTATTACATCGTCTATTTGAATCATATCTTAGTATAAGAACGCATAGAGACGCAGGGTATTGCGTCTCTATGCGGTTAGGTATTGAGAAATTGCAGTTTAGATTACTGCGTTGCCGTCCATCTCAGCGGGTTGGGGCAGGCCCATAATCTTCAGGATGGAGGGAGCTACGTCTGCCAGGCGTCCTTCTTTCACGGTTACGTCCTTCTTCTCTGTTACATATACACAGGGTACGGGGTTCAGGGAGTGGGCGGTGTTGGGGCTTCCGTCCTCGTTGAGGGCGTGGTCGGCATTACCGTGGTCGGCAATGATGATAGCTTCGTAGCCTGTAGCTTTCGCAGCTTCAATCACTTCCTTCACGCAGGCGTCTACGGCTACCACTGCTTTCTCGATGGCTTCGTATACGCCGGTGTGGCCTACCATGTCGCCATTGGCGAAGTTAACCACGATGAAGTCGTACTTGTCTTCCTTGATGGCGGCTACCAGTTTGTCTTTCACTTCGTAGGCGCTCATCTCGGGCTGCAGGTCGTAAGTGGCTACTTTGGGCGAGGGTACCAGGATGCGGTCTTCGCCTTCGTAAGGTTGCTCACGGCCACCGTTGAAGAAGAAGGTTACGTGGGCGTATTTCTCCGTCTCGGCAATGTGAAGCTGGGTGCGGCCCTGTGCAGCGAGGTATTCGCCAAGGGTATTCTCTACATTTTCTTTATTGAAAAGGATATGTACATTCTGGAAAGACGAATCGTACGGAGTCATGCAGTAGTATTGCAGACCGGGAACAGTGTGCATACCTTCCTCGGGCATATCCTGCTGGCAGAGTACCACGGTCAGTTCCTTGGCGCGGTCATTGCGGTAGTTGAAGAAGATCACTACGTCGCCTTCTTTGATACGGCCGTCCACATTGGTGTTTACGATGGCTTTGATGAACTCGTCGGTTACTTCTTCGTCGTAGCTTTCCTGCATGGCCTGTACCATATCGGTCGATTTCTTACCGGTACCGTTTACCAACAGGTCATACGCCTCTTTTACACGGTTCCAACGTTTGTCGCGGTCCATGGCGTAATAGCGGCCAATGATAGAGGCGATATTGGCATTGTACTTTTCGCACTCTTCAGTCAGTTGCCTGATGAAGCCGATGCCGCTGCGGGGGTCGGTATCACGACCGTCCATGAAGCAGTGCACAAATGTGTTGCTGATGCCGTATACACTGCCAATCTCAATCAGTTTGAAGAGGTGATCCAGTGAGCTGTGTACGCCGCCGTCCGAGGTCAGCCCCATAAGGTGTACCGACTTGCCGTTCTCCTTGGCATAAGTGAAGGCGGATACCACTTCCTTGTTCTTCAGGATGCTTCCATCCTTACAGGCGCGGTTGATCTTTACCAGATCCTGGTACACCACGCGTCCGGCGCCGATATTGAGGTGTCCTACCTCGGAGTTACCCATTTGTCCATCGGGCAATCCCACGTTTTCACCGCTAGCCTGCAGCTGCGAGTGCGGGTAGTTTGCTACCAGGTAATCCCAGTAAGGAGTAGGAGTATTGAAGATTACATCGTCTTTTTTCTGATCACCGATTCCCCATCCATCGAGAATCATTAAGAGGGCTTTCTGGCTCATAGTTTTGTATTCTTTTTAAATGATTACTATTTTTCGCCGCAAAGGTACGAAAAATGCAGCGTTGTATGGTGATGCACTGTAAGAAAAGACCTTAAAAGAACAAAGAATACCTTATTCTAAGTACTTTCTTGGCGCAAGAAAAGAGCGAGTAAGCGAGAGCAGAGGGAAAGCTTGCTTTTACTTTGCAGAGCGGAAGCTTTTTATCAAAAGTACGCAAAGAAACAGCTGCTACGTTCCTTCGCTACTTCGTTTGCCTTTGGTCACTGAGCGAAAGAACTCGCTACGCTCAAACAGCTTTCGCTCTGGTTCTTCTGCCAGGCTGCACTCCGTTTTACGCTCAGGCACTAATGCGGCGCCAGATACTGCCGGTACATGGAATAGGGAATAGAAGGGGCCTTCGTCATATCTTGCATGCATGAAATACAGATAAAGATAGTTTGAAGTCTATTTTTTTTAAGAAAGTTTTATACCTTTGTCACCATGAATAAGCCTGTAAACCTGATACGTCGCGGCTGCGGCGTCATTTTAATGGGAGCCGTCTGGGGAGGTTTTATGTATTTCTCCCAAGGAAAAGATCTTCGTTTCCTTGGCATAACCCTGCTATGCCTGATAATGGGTATCGGTTGTTTTATCATTCATTTTATACTGAAGAGGCAAGCTGATAAGGAAGAGGAGTAAATCCGCTGACCCAGCAAACCTTCCTTATCTATGCGTAGCCTTCTGTGACGTCTGTAAACGCTCCAACGGAGCGTGCCTCCGCCTTGTTATCGCAGCGTAAAACGCAGCGTCGCCTTGAGGGAACGACCAGAGTGAAAGCTGTTTGAGCGTAGCGAGTTCTTTCGCTCAGTGACCGAGGGGCAAGCGGAGTAGCGTAGAGAACACAGCGGAAAAGTTTCTTTGGTTACTTTCTTTGCGTCAAAGAAAGTAACAGAAAAAAAGAAGGGGGTGTGTCACTTTTGACACACCCCCGTTCTCCTCCAGCGGGATGTCTAACATCCCGCTGAACATCAAATCTCCACTTGTGCTACGACTTCTCCGTCGAAGAGGTTGATAATCCTTCCTGCATAGCCTGCGTCATGGCGGGAGTGGGTTACCATTACAATGGTAGTCCCTTCCTGATGAAGCTCGGACAGGAGTTGCATCACCTCTTTACCGTTTCTGGAGTCCAGATTACCTGTGGGCTCATCCGCCAGGATCAGCTTGGGGTTTGCCACTACGGCGCGGGCAATGGCTACACGTTGCTGTTGACCGCCGGAGAGCTGTTGCGGGAAGTGCTTCTCGCGGTGCTTGATGTCCATCCGTACCATGGCGGCTTCTACACGTTTCTTGCGCTCGGAAGAGGGCAGTCCCATGTACAACAGGGGGAGTTCGATATTCTCATACACATTGAGCTCATCGATCAGGTTGAAGCTCTGGAATACAAAACCGATGACTCCCTTGCGGATGGAGGTGCGTTGCGATTCGGTAAACTTGGACACTTCCGTACCGTTCAACCAATACTGTCCTTTGCTGGGATTGTCCAGCAAGCCCAAGATGTTCAGCAGTGTAGACTTACCGCAACCCGAAGGGCCCATTATGGCTACAAACTCACCTGCTCCGATTTCAATACTGACATTGTTCAGTGCCCATGTCTCTACTTCCTCTGTCTGGAAGATCTTCTGTAAATTTTCTGTCTTAATCATACTCGTTTCGTTTTAAAGTTCATACTTCTATTTATTGATTCATTTTAATAACTTCTGCGGGATTCTGGCGTGCGGCACGCCCTACTCGCCAGACTATACTGCCGTACAGAGCGATTGCTACTGCTATCAGGATAATGAGATACACCCAGGGAGCAAAAGATGTTTGTAAGGTGTATTTTTCGACCCACCTTCTCATAAGAATAGTTCCCAAAGGAAAGACGATAACCGCTGCACCCAGTAGTATCCACATATATTCAAGGAAAAACATGTGCAGAATGTTACTTGCTTTTGCTCCGTTTACCTTGCGGATGGCAATCTCTTTCCGCCGTTGTTCACACTGTAGGGCGGTGAGGGAGTAGACTCCGAAGATGCAGATCAGAATGCATACGCCGGATACGATGCTTAGCAAGTTGATAAGATGGAGTTCGCTTTTCAGGAACTTCTCGTACTCTTCATCCGCAGAGCGCATTCGTATTAAATTACTTTCATCCGGATACATTGTCTGGGAAATACGCTCAATAGCTTCCTTACATTCCTTCCAATCACCTTTGTATTCCAGCGCTACTTCTGCGTACTCTTTGGGCCTGTCCTTTTGGGGTGTTGTGAAGAGCATAGCCTGAGGGGGTGATGTAGGTGATTCAGAATAGAAATCTGCTACAATTCCCTTCACTACCATCTTGGGGTAGAGGAAAGAGAGGCCAATAGGATGTGTTACCCTCAGCTGGCGGGCCAGTGTTTCATTGATGAGGACAGCGTGGTCTTCGGTTGCAAAATCCGGCATTTGTCCCTCTATGATCCGGATACCATAGAAATCAAGCATCTCTGTACTCGTATCTAAGAGTCGTACATTGATCGCTTCTTTCATATCTTCGGGTTTTCCCTCCCATTCATCCAAAGTGCTGGTAGTGAAGCGTACCTGTGGGAACAATGGAGATCCTTTGTCTACGAGTCTGACCACCTGAGGTATCTGTTTAATTTTGCGAAGTATAGGTTCTGCATATTGTTCTGTAATTATCAGTGTAACCCGGTTTTCACGTATCAATCCTATATCCGTGTGCTTCAGATAATGTACCTGTTTCAACATAATGGTTGTACAGAAGATAAATCCCAAACTTATGATCAACTGTAACAGAAGACATCCTTTTCGAAAGTAATTCTTTCCGTCACGTTCGGAGGTTTTACGAGAAAGTGTATGGTACAAGCTATTCCTTCGCAGATTGTATACCGAGAATGCCAAAAATACAAGTGCGGTAAATAGTACTATACCAAAGTACAGGAGTATTTCTCTGTAAATATCTGATCGACTGCTCTCAATTTGTGCCAGTTCAATGAATTTAGGCATAAGCAGTTCTATGCCGACCATTCCAATTATCAGCGAGATTCCTAACAGTATGAGTACATCTGTGCAGAGTAGTTTCCAGATTTCGTACCAGGACGAACCATTTACCATGCGCAGTGCCATCTCCCGGCGACGGATACGGAGCAGGCTGCTGAAAACTCCCCAGTAATTGAGAAGTGCACCGATAATTAGTAATGCCCCCGCCCAAAAGAATAAACGCAAATCCGTCAGTTGCAGATACCCGGCATCCTTGGATTTGGGAGATTCGTTACGTCGTTGTTCGGTCAGGCGAGTCAGGACTACTGTACCGGAGTAATCCTGTATTTCTGCTTTTTGCAAACGCTCTATAAACGACTTTGTGTCTATGTGGGGTTTAAGTTTCAAGAAAGTAGTCCATGCGTAGCCCGTTAATGAAGATGTGTTGGCGGAACGAAGCAAATCATACGGAATGGTGCTATGACCGTTCCACTCTTTTACTATGGCCCTTACCTCGCACTCCATACCATTTATTTTCACCTTCTGACCCAATGCTTTTCCTTCAGGGAATAGTGTACGAGCATAGCTTTCGGTCAAGGCAATCTGGCCAGATTCCGATTGTGAAAAGTCAATGTTTCCGGCAATCACCTTTACACGGAACATCCTGAGAAAGGAGGAATCTACGACGAGCCATCGGGCATGAGCGACATGCTCCTCTCTTTCAACATCCCCTTGCCTTTGTAATAAGAAGCAAGAACTCTCAATCTCCGGATAGTTTTTTTCTAATTCCCCGCCCAATGAGCGTGGAGTAGTGGTAATTTGAAATGCCGGATCAGGAGAAAACTTTGTAGAGACATTATAAATTCGGTCTGCTCCGTCGTGGAAATCATCATATGTCAGCTCATACCGGATCCACAATGCCGAGAGTGCAAAACAGATGAATCCTGCCGCCAATCCCAGAATGCTGATTATGTTCTGGGTGCGGTATTTCCACAGGTTGCGAAAGGCTACTTTCAGATAATGTATGTTCATACTATATGGTTTATTTAATTGCTTTTAATAACTTCTGCGGGGTTCTGGCGTACGGCACGCCCCACGCACCACGCCATGCTACCGTACAAAGCGGCTGCTACTGCGGCTAGGATACCAAGATATACCCAAGGAGAGAGGGTTGTTTGCAGAGTGTACTGTTCCAGCCATCGTTTCATCAGGAGGGTGCCGATGGGGAATGCAATCACAGCGGCAATCAACAGTAGCCACAAATATTCACGGAAAAACATGTGCAGGATATCGTTTGCCTTTGCCCCGTTTACCTTGCGGATGGCAATCTCTTTTCGTCGTTGCTCACACTGGAGGGCAGTGAGGGAGTATACTCCGGAGATGGAAATCAGGATGCATACGGCGGATACGATGCTCAGCAGGTTCATGAGGCGTTGCTCATTTTTTAGGTAATTTTCGAAGTTCTCATCGGCACTGAGCATTGGCATTGATTGTTCTTCTTTTGGATAGATTGTCTTGCATATCTGATCAATGCTCTTCTTGCATTTTTCCCAGTCTCCCTGATATTCCAGCATTATAATGGTGGGCCATCTTTTTCCTTTCTCCGGCATCTTAAAAGCCATAGCCGTGGGAGGTAAAGTGGGATGTATATGGAAATCGGGCACAATACCTCTTACCACTATCCCTATTTCGGGAAGAACCATGCCAATAGGTTGTTCTACCTGCAATTGGCGGGCCAGTGTTTCATTGATGAGGCCGGAGTCATCGTCCGGTATGATATTCGGCATTTCTCCTTCAATGACCTGAATACCATAGAAATCGAACATCTCCTGGGTCATCTCAATGATATCTATAGAGATGGGATCTTTCACATTCTCGGGTTTTCCTTGCCAGTCATCTAGATATGCCCATTCATTATTTTCCATTCCCCTCGGGAATAGCGGGTTGCCTTTATCCACAATCCTGACTACTTGCGGTAATTGTTTGATCCTTTGGAGTACAGGTTCTGCATAGTGTGCGAGAACAAACAGCGTAGCCCGGTTCTCACGCTTTAGTCCTATGTCAGTATGTTTCAGGTGGTGTACCTGCTTCAACATGACGGAGGTACAGAAGATAAATCCCAGACTGATAACCAGCTGCAAGAGGAGATACCCTTTTCGGAAGTAGTCTTTTCCGTGTTTTTTTGAGGTTTTGGTGGAAAGCGTGCGGTACAGGCTGTTTCTTCGCAGGTAGTACACGGAGAAGGATAGGAATATAAGTGCGGTAAGTACTACCACACCACTGTACAGTAATGTTTCTATATAAATGTGCAGCCTGCTGCTTTCAATTTGTGCCAGTTCAGTAAACTTAGGCATAAGCAATTCAATGCCGACCATTCCTATACCCATTGCTATTCCGAGTAGCAGGAGTACATCCGTGCAGAGTAATTTCCAGACTTCCCACCAGGACGAGCCATTCACCAGACGCAATGCCATTTCCCGGTGGCGGATGCGCAGCAGACTGCTAAATATGCCCCAGTAATTAAGAAGCGCGCCGATAATGAGCAATGCCCCCGCCCAAAGGAACAGGCGCAGTTCTGCCATACGCATATAACCAGACTCCCAAGGTGCGGGCCGGTCGTATCGTTTTTCTGCCAGAGGAGTCAAAGTGGCTCCATCTCCGTAGTTTTCATCCCGCTTTTCTTGCAGGCGTTTTATAAGCGCTTTGTGATTAGTATGAGGTTTCAGTTTCGCAAAAGTAGTCCATTGATAGAGGTCCCATCCTCCTTCCATAGAAGACCGGCTGGCAGGGCGTAGCAGATCATACGGGATAGTAGTATGACTGCTCCATCCACTGACAATAGCACTTACCTCGCATTCTTCACCATCCACCTTTACCTTCCGGCCCAGCACCTGGCCGTTAGGGAACAGCCTGCGGGCATAGTTCTCGGTAAGGGCTATATTTCCGGACTCTGGTTGCACAAAGTCAAGGTTGCCTGCAATCACTTCTACATGGAATACCCTGAAGAAGGAAGAATCCATGACAAGGCTGTGGATAGTGTCTTTAGAATTTCCTGTTTCAAGTACCTCTTTCTTTGAAATGAAAGAACAAGAACTTTCAATCTCCGGATAGTTTCTCTCTAAGTATCCAGCTAAAGGTTGTGGAGTCTTGGGATCAAGACCTGTATGATCGGCATAATGCTTTGTGCGTACGTAATAAATTCGGTCCGCTCCGTCATGGAAGTTATCATACGTCAGCTCATACCGGATCCACAATGCCGAGAGTGCAAAGCAGATAAACCCTGCCGACAGGCTCAGAATACTGATTGCATTCTGGGTGCGGTATTTCCACAGGTTGCGGAGGGCTACTTTCAGATAATGTATGTCCATTTATTGATTCATTTTAATTACTTCTGCGGGGTTCTGCCGCGCGGCACGTCCTACGCGCCACACCATGCTGCCATATAGGGCGGCTGCTACTACCACCAAGATGCTGAGGTACACCCAAGGGGAGAGGGCGGTTTGAAGAGTATACTGTTCCAGCCATTGTTTCATAAGGATAGTACCGATGGGGAATGCAATCACTGCGGCAATCAGCAATATCCACAGGTATTCACGGAAGAACATGTGCAGAATATCACTTGTTGTTGCTCCGTTTACCTTGCGGATGGCAATCTCTTTCCGGCGTTGTTCACACTGGAGTGCGGTGAGGGAGTATACACCAAAGATAGAGATCAGGATACACACGGCGGATACGATGCTCAACAGGTTCATTAGGTTACGTTCGCTTTTCAGGTAGTATTCAAACGCATCATCTGAATTGAATCCCATAATCACATTATCTTCTTCCGGATACATTGTCTGGCGGATATTTTCAATGCTTTTCCTGCATTCATCCCATTTGCCTTGGTATTCCAACATTACCTCTATGTGTCCTTTGTATCCGCTTGTCCTCGGCATCTTGAATATCATGGCTTGGGTAGGTAATGTGGGCGACTGTATATGGAAGTCAGGCACAATGCCTCTTATTACCATTCCTGATTTAAAAAGAGCTATGCCGACAGGTTGCTTTACCTGCAATTGGCGGGCCAGTGTTTCATTGATGAGGATGGATTGATCATCCGGTACAATGTCTGGCATTTCTCCTTCAATCACGTGGATGCCGTAAAAATCAAACATCTCCCGGCTCATTTCAAAACAGCGTATTTCGATGGGCGTTTTTGCATCTTCGGGTTTTCCTTCCCACTCATCCAGAGTGATCCATCCGGAATAATCGGTGTTGGGAAATATTGCGGAGCCTTTGTCTACCACTCTGACAGTCTGCGGCAGTTGCTTTATCTTTTGGATTAAAGGTGCTGCATAGCGTTCTACAATGAGCAGTGTGGCCCGGTTTTCACGCTTGAGTCCTATATCGGTGTGTTTCAGGTGGTACATCTGTTTCAGCATGACAGAGGTACAGAAGATGAATCCCAGACTGATGACCAATTGCATCAGGAGGCATCCTTTTCGAAAATAGTCTTTTCCGTGCCGTTTCGAGGTCTTTTGGGAGAGTGTGTGATACAGGCTGTTTCTTCGCAGATAGCATACAGAGAAGGATAGGAATATAAGTGCGGTGAGTATTACTATACCCACATACAGAAGGGTTTCTAAATAGATGTCCAATCTGCTACTTTCAATCTGAGTCAGTTCAATAAATTTAGTCATAAACAGTTCAATACCCACCAGTCCTATCGCCATTGCTATGGCTAATAACAGGAGTACATCTGTACAAAATAGTTTCCATACCTTCCACCAAGACGAGCCATTCACCAGGCGCAACGCCACTTCCCGATGACGGATGCGGAGCAAACTGCTGAATACCCCCCAGTAGTTAAGGAGCGCACTTATTATCAATAAAGCCCCCGCATAAAGAAACAGGCGTAGCTCCATCAGGTGCATATAGTTGATCCGCCAGGATTCGGGGCGCTCGTATTGCTTTTTAGTGAGAAGTGTGAGTGAAAGCTGAGTCTCGTAGTCTTTATCCGGATGGATTGTAGTCTTTTGTAGGCGTTCTATGAATGCGTCGTTATCAGTATTGGAGTTCAGCTTTACAAAGGTAACCTCTCTGTTTTCTTTCCATCCTTTTTCTATTGAAGATACGCTAAAAGGAAGAAGCAGGTCGTATGGAATGAAGCTGTGGCCACTCCATCCACTCACAATAGCTCCTACTTTATATTCTTCATCCCATACATTTATTATCTTTCCCAATGCTTCTTCATTGGGGAACAGTGTCTGGGCATAGTTGTCAGTCAAAGCGACCTTGCCGGATGCTGCCTGTGCAAATTCAAGGCTGCCTGAAAGCACCTTTACGCGGAAGAACGTAAAGAAAGCAGAGTCTATCTCCAGCCATTTAGCTTTACTCTTATACCCCTCTTTCTCTATCTCACCGCTTCTACTGTTAAGAGAGCAAGCTGTTTCCACCTCTGGATAGCTCTTCTCAAGATAAGCGGCCAAAGGGCAAGGGGTGGGAGTAAAGTTCCAGACGTTACCTTGGTCAAATTCCTTTCCATGCACGTAATAAATCCGGTCTGCCCCATCATGGAAGTTGTCATAGCTTAGCTCATACCGTGTCCACAGAGCAGATAATGCAAAGCAGACAAACCCTGCCGCCAGCCCCAGAATGCTGATGATACTCTGGGTGCGGTATTTCCACAGGTTGCGGAGGGCTACTTTCAGATAATGTATGTTCATACTATTCCAATTTATTCAATTACTCTTTATAACTTCTGCAGGGTTTTTCCGTGCGGTGCGGCCTACGCGCCAAGCCATACTGCCGTATAGGGCGGCTGCTACCACTACCAGAATACAGAGGTACACCCAAGGCGAGAGAGCGGTTTGCAGGGTGTACTGTTCCAGCCATTGTTTCATCAGGATGGTTCCAATAGGAAATGCAATGGCTGCGGCAATCAGCAATATCCCTACATACTCGCGGAAGAACATACGCAGGATGTCGCCCGTCTTTGCCCCGTTTACCTTACGGATGGCTATTTCTTTACGCCGTTGTTCACACTGGAGGGCGGTGAGGGAATATACTCCGAAGATGGAGATCAGGATACACGCGGCGGATACGATACTCAACAGGTTGATGAGTCTTTGCTCGCTTTCCAGATAGTCTTCAAATATATTGTCCGCATAGCTTCCTTCAACCACATCATGTACATATTTTCCCGGATATAACGTTTCGACGATTTGCACAATATTCTTATCAAGCTCTTCCCAACTGCCCCGGTATTCCACCATTATCTCAGCGTGCCCATTGTATCTTTTTGTATTGGGCATATCAAAAACCATAGGCATAGGAGGCAGTGTAGGATGTAGATGAAAATCCGGTACAATTCCTCGTACCACTATGCCTAATTGAGGAATCTCCAACCCGATGGGCTGTTCTACCTGTAATTGACGGGCCATAGTTTCGTTGATGAGGGCGGACGGGTCGTTCGGTATAATCTCCGGCATTTCTCCTTCAATGAGATGGATCCCGTAGAAATCGAACATCTCGTGACTCATCTCAACAAGATGTACGTAGAGAGGAGTTCTCACACTTTCAGGTTTTCCTTTCCAATCTTCCAAGGTTTTCTTTCTGCGAACACATGAAGGGAATAGCGGGGTGCCCTTGTCTACCATCCTGACTATCTGCGGTAATTGTTTGATTCTATCAAATACGGGCTCTAAGTGCCCTTTTTCAATACGTAGTGTGGCGCGGTTCTCACGTAGTATCCCTATGTCTGTGTGTTTCAGGTAGTACACCTGTTTCAGCATGACGGAGGTACAAAAGATGAATCCCAGACTGATTACCAACTGCAACAGGAGGCAGCTTTTTCGGAAGTAATCTTTTCCGTACCGCTCGGAGGTTTTCCGGGAAAGCGTGTGGTACAGGCTGTTTCTTTGTAAGTAATACACAGAGATCGATAAGAATACAAGAGCGATTAATACTACTGCGGCAATATACAGAAATGTTTCTATATAAATGTCCAATCTGCTGCTTTCAATCTGTGCCAGTTTAATTAGTGTAGGCATGAATAACTCAATTCCCACCATGCTTATCCCCATTGCTATCCCCTGCAACAGGAGTACGTCCGTACAAAGTAATTTCCAGACCTTCCACCAAGACGAACCATTCACCAGGCGCAATGCTATTTCCCGGTGGCGGATGCGGAGCAGACTACTGAATACTCCCCAGTAATTAAGTAGCGCAGCTACTATGAGCAACGCTCCTGCCCAAAGAAACAAGCGTAGCTTCATCAGGTCTATATAACCCACATCTTCGCGTTGGGGCTGATCGTGCCGCTTTTCGGTTAAAGGGGTCAGCACAATTTGATCTTCAGTATATTCATTCGGACGAAGTGTAGTCTTTTGCAGGCGTGTGATAAATGCTTCCTTGTCAATACGAGGTTTCAACTTCGCAAAGGTATACCACTGATAACTTCCCCAGTGCTGCTCCATTGAAGACTGACTGGGAGCACAAAGCAGGTCATACGGGATGCTGCTATGGCCACTCCATCCGCTGACAATAGCTCTTACTTCATACTCATCCTCCTCGTCCATCTTTATTTTCTTGCCCAATGCCTGACCGTCAGGAAACAGCTTGCGGGCATAACTCTCGGTAAGTGCTATCTTGCCCGATCCTGGTTGTACAAAGTCGAGACTACCCGCAATCAGCTTTACATCGAACGTTTTGAAGAAAGAAGAATCCACGACAAGCAAATGGATCATACTCTTTGAACCTTCTATTTCCACTTCTTCATCCCAACTCTTTAAGTAACAGGCTCTTTCAATCTCCGGAAAGTGTGTCTCCAAATACCCGCTTAACTGATAGGGAGTTACACTGCCGGGAGCTGTTTGATCATCAAACGGCTTCATGCGTACATAATAAATCCGTTCCGCCCCGTCGTGGAAGTTGTCATACGTCAGTTCATACCGGATCCACAATGCCGACAATGCAAAGCAGATGAATCCTGCCGCCAGCCCCAGAATGCTGATGATATTCTGGGTACGGTATTTCCACAGGTTGCGGAGGGCTACTTTCAGGTGATGCATGTTCATATTATTATGAATCGTTTAATTGCTTTTAATCACTTCTGCTGGGTTTTTCCGTGCGGCAAGCCATACACGCCAGGCCATACTGCCGTACAGAGCGGCTGCTACAGCCACCAGGATACAGAGGTACACCCATGGGGAGAGAGCGGTTTGCAAGGAGTACTGCTCCAACCATCGCTTCATCAGGAGGGTACCGATGGGAAACGCAATAGTTGCAGCGGCAAGTAATAGCCACAAGTATTCGCGGAAGAACAAACGCAGAATATCGCCCATCTTTGCCCCGTTTACCTTACGGATGGCAATCTCTTTCCGTCGTTGTTCGCACTGGAGGGTGGTAAGAGAGTATACTCCGAAGATAGAGATCAGGACGCATACAGCGGATACTATGCTTAACAGGTTGATAAGCTTTTGTTCATTTTCCAGGTAGTAGTTGAAGCATTCATCTGCACCTATTGTTACAATCTTACCCTCAGGGTCTTCTTCGGGATATAGTGTTTGGAAGATTGGTTCAATGCTTTTTTTACAGTCTTCCCAGTTTCCGCGGTATTCCAGCGCAATCTCATCAAACATTTTGGGCCTCTCCGGATTAGGCATTTCAAAAATCATTGCTACAGCGGGCAATGTAGGCGGTTGTACATGAAAATCCGGTACGATACCTCTTACCACTATCCCTAATTCAGTTAGGACCAGCCCTATAGGTTGTTTCACCTGTAATTGGCGGGCCATCGTTTCGTTAATAAGTCCGTCTTGGCCATTGGGTATAATATCCGGTATTTCTCCCTCAATGAGGTGGATATCATAGAAATCGAACATCTCCCGACTCATTTCGATGGCTCGCAGAAGGATGGGTTCTTTTATATTTTCGGGCTTTCCTTCCCAGTTGTCTAAAGTGATTCGTCTGGCAAAAGCTGTAAGTGGAATTAGTGAAGGACCTTTATCTAAAGTCCTGACCACCTGAGGCAATTGTTTTACCTTTTGGAATATGGCCTCTCCGTATGGCTTTTCAATAGCCAGTACAGCCCGATTTTCACGTTTAAACCCTATATCCTTATATCTCAGGTGGTATACCTGTTTCAGCATGACGGAGGTACAGAAGATTATTATCAGACTGATTACCAGTTGCAACAAGAGACATCCTTTTCGGAAATAATTCTTTCCGTACCGTTCCGAGGTCTTTCGAGAGAGCGTGCGGTATAGGCTGTTTCTTCGCAGATAGTATACAGAGATAGAAAGGAATGTAAGTGCGGTAAGTATTACTGTACCTATGTATAGAAGTGTTTCTATATAGATATCCAATCTACAGCTTTCAATCTGTGCCAGTTCGGTGAACTTGGGCATAAGCAACTCGATACCGGCCATACTTATAGTCATAGCTATTCCCAACAACAGGAGTACATCTGTGCAAAGTAACTTCCAAGCCTCCCGCCAGGACGAGCCATTCACAGAACGCAATGCTATTTCCCGGTGGCGGATACGGAGCAGACTGCTAAATACGCCCCAATAATTAAGAAGCGCAGCTACTATGAGCAATGATCCTGCCCAAAGGAATAAACGCAGTTCCGCCAGGCGCATATAACCTTCTTCTACTCCAAGATCAAGATTATCGTGTCGTTTCTCGGTCCAGGGAGTCAGAATAATTCTCATCTCACGATTCTTCTCATCTTCGTAGTGGATTGTAGCCTTTTGCAAACGTGCGATAAATGCTTTGTGATCAGTATGAGTTTTCAGTCTAACCAAAGTGGTCCAGTGGTAATACCCCCACCCCAGTTCCATAGAGGACTCACTGGCAGGACAAAGCAGATCATACGGAATGTTACTATGGCCGCTCCATCCGCTGACAATAGCTCCCACTTCATACTCTTCATCGTCCAGCTTTACTTTCTTGGCCAACGCCTGCCCATCAGGAAACAACTTGCGGGCATACCTTTCAGTAAGAGCAATCTTACCCGACTCCGGTTCTATAAAATCAGGGCTACCCTCAATCACCTTTACATGGAACATCCTGAAGAAGGATGAATCCACCACAAGGCTCTGGATCGTATGTGTTGAATCACCTGTTTCAAGCTCTCCTTCCCAGATCTTTAAGAAACAATAGTTTTCAATCTCCGGATAGTGCTTTTTCAAGTATCCACCCAATTGGTAGGGGGTAAAGGAATCGGGATGTGTTTGACTCATCTCTGATTTCACGCGTACATAATAGATACGCTCTGCTCCGTCATGGAAATTATCGTATGTCAGCTCGTACCGGATCCACAGTGCCGAGAGTGCAAAGCAGATAAACCCTGCTGCCAAGCCCAGAATACTGATGATATTCTGAGTACGGTATTTCCACAGGTTGCGGAGGGCTACTTTCAGATAATGTATGGTCATATTATTAGAACTCGTTTAATTACTTTTAATTACTTCTGCCGGGTTCTGACGGGCGGCTTTCCAGACACGCCATCCCATTCCGGAGGCCATACACAAAGCCACGCCGCACAGGATGAGCAGGTACAACCAGAAACTCAACGAAGTTTGCATCGTATAATTCTCTAACCAGCTCCGCATAATCAGTGTTCCCACAGGAAAGGCTACCAAGGCGGCCAAGCCCAAGAGAAGTAGGTATTCACGGAAGAACATCCGGAAAATCTCCTCTACTGTAGCGCCGTTCACCTTACGGATCGCAATCTCTTTCCGGCGTTGTTCGCAACTGAGTGTCACTAAGGAGTAGACGCCAAAAAGCGAGACTAAGATACAAACACCCGACACGACCTCCAACAGATGCATGAGGAGACGTTCGCTTTTCAGGTAATTCTCGTAGGCTTCCTCTGTGCTAATGAGCTTCATTGAAAGAATGCCTTCTTGCTCCGCCCATCGGGATAAAGTATCTTTGAGGGGTGCCCATTCACCCCGGTATTCAATCAATACGGAAGCAGGCACTTTACTCGATTTGCGCAGGTATTGAAAGAAGGTTGGAAATACGGGCGAGGTAGGTTCCTGCACCTGGAAATCGCGCACGACTCCTTTAATGACCATATTGTCCCACAAACGAACGCCTACCGGATCGTCCAGTTGCAACTTACGACACAGCGTTTCATTAATCAGGATCTCCTCACTGCCTTCCCGGAAATCAGGCATTTCCCCCTGTACCAAATGGATTCCGTAAAAGTCCATCACCTCCCGGCTGGTCTCAATCTGTCGTACGGAAAGATCCTCTTGTACCCCTTCAGGTTTTCCGGGCCAGTTGGTCAAATCTCTCCAATACTGATGCGTGGTAGGCGGAAGCAACGAAGCGCCATTGTTCACTACCCGGACTACCTCTGGCCTTTGTTGGAGCTGTGCGCACAAAGAAGGCTCGTATTCCGTATTAATAAATGCAGTGGCGCGTTGACTTCTCTCCACTCCGAGATCGGTATGGTTCAGGAAATACAATTGTTTCAGCATGATCGCGGTGCAGAAAATAAAGCCCAGGCTGATCACTAATTGCAACCAGAGGCATCCTTTGCGGAACCAGTTTTCTCCAGAAGCTCCGGTCGTTCCAGTGTGCAGAAAGGTCTGCAAATTGTGTCGGCGGAAGTAGCTGATTGGGAGGTACGAGGCAATCAATGTCACCCCAATCACTCCGCCCAGATAAAGAAGTGCCTCCTGGTAGATCTCGGCCCGGCTGTCTACAATCCCAACCAATCCGATAAAAGAAGAGAGGCACAACTCCATACCGGCTAAGCCCAGTAACAAAGAAATCCCCAATAGCCACAACAACTCTGTCAGTAACAGGCCCGACAGATTCAGGCCGGAGGAACCGCATACGATCCGCAACGCCATCTCCCGGCTACGGAGACGAAGTTGGCTGATAAAGACTCCCAGATAGTTCAGCAACGAACAGGCAATAAGCAGAATACCCGCCCAGGCAAACAGCTGTACGTGGTATAGCTTCACCGGCCCGGCATCATCATACTTTCCCGGACGATCGGAATGTTTTCTGTTCAATGGGGTCAGTTGAAGTTCCAGCAGGACTTTCTGCCCGTCATCTCCAGGTTGTTCTATCACTTTATCTTCTAAACGCCTGATACAGGTGTTCCGGTCCACACCCGGTTTGAACTTTAGAAATGTATAAACGAGCGAGATGTTCCAGTTCATAGCCCAGCCCGTAGGCAACGGAGAAAGAAGATCGTAACACAGGCTACTATGCCGGCTCCAGCCAGCGACTACGGCACAGACTTCTTTTTTTTCTCCATCGACATTCAGATATTGTCCTAAAGGACTTTGATCGGGAAACAGTTTTGCCGCATATTCTTCCGTCAGTGCGATCTTCCCGGAACGGTGTATCAGAAAGTCCCGACTGCCTTCCATTATTTTGATTCCAAAGAAACGCAGAGTTGTCGAATCTACTGCCAGAAAAGAAGCAGCTTCGAGCTTTTTCGTCTCCGGATGTTCCACCTGAATCGGCCAGCTTTGGACAGAGCAGGCGTCTTCTATATCCGGATACACGCTTCTCAGATAACCCGCCAACGGGAGCGGAGTCACGGATGACAACCCATTTTCTGAGGTTTTCTCTGTCGTACGGACGTAATAGATCCGTTCTGCCCCCTTGTGAAAGTCGTCATACGTTAGCTCATACCGAATCCACAATGCAGATAAAGCAAAGCAGATAAAGCCCGCTGCGAGACCCAGAATACTGATGATATTCTGTGTGCGGTATTTCCACAGGTTGCGGAAAGCTACTTTAAAATAGTGTGTGATCATAATTATTATAGCTCGTTTAATTGCTTTTAATTACCTCTGCCGGGTTCTGACGGGCGGCTTTCCAGACACGCCAACTTATGGTAGCTACTACAAACAGAGATACTATTCCCAGGATGGCGGGGTATAACCAGATGGAGATAGTGGTCCGTATTACATACCCATCCAGCCAGGAACTCATAATAAGGTATCCGATTGGGAAAGCCACAAGTGCGGCTATGCCCAGAAGGATCAGATACTCTTGGAAGAACATACGAAGTATTTCTCGGGTGGTGGCGCCGTTTACTTTGCGGATAGCGATTTCTTTGCGGCGTTGCTCGCAACTGAGGGTGACCAAAGAGTACACTCCAAAGAGCGAGATCCATACACATACGCCGGAAACGATGTATAGAAGATGCTGCAAAGTACGTTCGCTCCGGATGTATTCGTTGTATACTTCTTCAGTACTTTCCATCCGGGCCACATCTTCCGGAAGATGTTTTCGGGTAAGCTGCCGGAGAATAGCCTCCTTACAAACATTCCAGTCACCTTGATATTCTACCAGAAGGGCAACGGGGTTATAGTTCAACTCCTCCAGGGGAGCTTCGAAGAGTACCGGTTTGGCAGGAAGAGTGGGTGCTTGTACAAAATAATCCGGTACAATGCCTTCGATGATTATTTCTTTATCCAATTGCATTCCAAGCGGCTCCTTGACCTGTAATAAGCGGGCTAAGGTTTCGTTGATGAGTACTCCATGAGAGCCAATACTGAAATCGGGTATTTTTCCCCTGAGTGGTTTTATACCATAGAAATCAATCATTTCACGAGTCGCCTGAATTACTCCGAATGAGATTCCCTCCTTCATGTTCTCCGGTTTTTCCGGCCAATCGGTAAAACCATTTCCAAAGCTATATGGGGGAGCTGGTAACAATGAGAACCCTCCGTCTACTACCCGAACAATCTGAGTTACTTCTTTCAGACAATTCTGTACAGGATGTACGTTTTCAGATTGTACCCAGACTGTGGCTCGGTGGTCTCGTTCAATACCAAGATCTGTATGAGTTAAATGATGCAGTTGCTTGACAATCACTGTTGTACAAAATGTAATGCCCAGGCTGATAATCAATTGAACTAACAAACAGCCTTTGCGGAAGTAATCATTTCTTCCTCTTTTAATTAGAGTCGTAGAAAGATTCATTGATAAAGTGCGCTTGCGAAACTGGAATATAGGCAGAAGAGAGAAAAGAGTGGTTAGGATGATTATCATCCCTATATATACGGCCGTTTCTGCATAAATAGCACTTCGGCTGCTCTGGATTTGTGCCAATTCCATAAATGATGGAAGCAATATTTCTATTAATGCCAATCCCAGCAGTATGGAAATCCCCAGAAATACAAATAACTCTGTTAACAACAATCCCGCCAAATTCAGAACAGAAGAACCGCATATCCTTCGCAGGGCCATCTCCCGGCTACGAATCCGGAATTGACTGATGAAAACCCCCAGATAGTTGAGCAGAGCACATACAATCAATAATCCTCCCGCCAGGGTAAACCAGCGTACATGTTGTAGTTGAACTTGTATTCCCCACCATTTTTCCGGGTACTCGTAGCGTTTCTTAATCAGAGGGATACACTTTAACTGAATAGTTATCTTCAAATTGTCATGTATATACTGTTCAATGGGGGTGTCTTCCAGTTGGCGGATTAAAGCCTTTTGATCTGTTCCGGGCCTTAGTTTTATATAAGTAGAAAGTGAGGAGCTACCCCAATTCTCATTCCAACTGGAAGAAAAAGGGCGCAAGTAGTCATACGGCAGGTTGGTGTGTGTGCCCCAGCCCGTTACAATGGCAGATATTTCCTGCTCTGATCCATTGATTGTCAATTTCTTTCCCAAAGCATCGCCGGCAGGGAACCGTTTACGGGCATATTCCTCTGTTAATGCGATCTTTCCTGAGCTTCTTTGCAGGAAATCCCAGCTCCCCTCTACAAGTTTTACTTGAAAAACCGGCAAAAAGGAGGAGTCCACATAGAGCACATGAGCGCCTTCTTTCACCCCGTCTTTTTCTATCATGGAAGCTGACGGTTGTAAAGGGCAGGAAGCTTCCACCCAGGGGTAGGTGCTCTTTAGATATCCTGCTAAAGGATTCGGAGTTATTGATGACAAACCACCTTCCGATAAATCAGACTTCGTACAAATGTAATAGATCCGGTCTGCCCCGTCGTGGAAATCATCGTATGTCAGTTCATACCGGATCCACAATGCTGACAATGTAAAACAGACAAATCCTGCCGCCAGCCCCAGAATGCTGATTACGTTCTGGGTGCGGTATTTCCACAGGTTACGGAAGGCTACTTTCAGATAGTGCGTGATCATAGTAAACAGGTTATTCGTTTTTGAGAATTTCGGCCGGATTGATGCGGGCGATGCGTAGTATTTTTAAGAATACTGTCAGTGCAGTCACCGCAGATACTATCAGGAATATGCAGATCCAGAACAACGGGCCATAGCTGAATGTCACAGTGTACATCTTGGTCCATTCCCCGAATAACAGGTACAAGAGCGGGAAGGCGCACAGAGCCGATATTCCCAATAGCAGGATGTATAGGCGTGCGAAGAGGAACAGGATCTTTCCGGTATTTGCCCCGTTCACCTTACGCACGGCCACTTCTTTCTGGCGGCGGGCGGTATCTAAGGTGATGGCGGAGTATACACCCAGCATGGTGATCAGTATGCTTACGATGGAGAGGAACAGAATCAGGTCACGAAGCTTGTACTCCAGGAAATAGAACTCTCGGAGGTCTTCGGAGATAGTGCTTAGCTTCAAGTTTACACTTTCGGGAAGGATGCTTCGCATCTCCTTTTCGATATGCTCCTTTACGCTTTCTTCCTGTCCCGGCCAAGGCTTGATATAACAGTGCATGGCGTATTGCGGCCTTTGGATCAGGCAGAAGAACTTTAGATTGTATGCTTTTTCTACAGGGTGGGTGGTAATAATAAAGTTTCTTGTGACACCCGATATGGTATACAGGCTGGAATAATTATCAAAGGGCTTTCCAAGTACATTGCCATAGTGTGTGGCAAAAGCTTCGTTGACCACCGCTTCGCCCGGGCCCATGATGCGTCCGGAAAGTAAAGGAAGGTTCATCAGACTAAAGAAGCTGGTATCCACCTCATAGTATCCTGCCTGTTCCCATCCTTCGCGCGGATCTTCATAACGAGGTTCCCGCACGCTTGTGATCGTTTGGCCGCTTATCAATTCGTTCATTGTGCGTGATAGGGTCTTTACTCCGGAACTGGCTGCGATGCGTCCTATCAGTGCATCTCTTTCTGTAGAAGTAAGGAATGCGTAATCCAGGTTGAGGTGAAATATCGATTCCTTCTCTGCTGTAGAGAGCGTTTCAAACAGGGCGTGGGCTGTCTTTTGCGACTGCATAAACAGGCCTGCTGTACACACCACAAAGATCCAGCAGATAAAGAACTGTACTCCGAACAGGGTATTGCGCAGATAGTTTGTTTTCCTTTTACGGGTTATCACACTGATACCTCGGTATTTCGTGCGATACTGCAAGGTAAGGGCCGTGCAGACACATACCAATATGCATAGAACGGACAGTATTCCCCAGTATCCCCACGCCTGATGGTAGAGTATTTCCGAATCTATGCTCAGGACGAATTCTACCATCGTAAACTGCAGATGCGGTGCCACAAGTTCTATCCCGCTCATCATGACCATTCCCGCCATACACAGGAGAAAGAAAACCTGCACCACCAGCATACAGAATAGGTGAAGCGCACTACTTCCCATCGCTTTCCGTACCGCGTATTCATGCATGCGGCTGTAGAAGGAGCCAATGAGGAAATAGAAGAAGTTAAGCAGCCCCACGATCAGGATGAGGCTTCCCAATGCAAGAACTATCTGTTGTACCATCTTTGTGCCTTCTTTATACTTTGTATTAATAGGAGTTGCACATACTACGAAATCTTTTTCGAATTCCCGGAATGTGATTTTCCGTTCTTTCAGTTCCTTATCTAAGTCGGCTGAAGTACATCCTTCCCGAAGCAAGGCATAGTTAAAGGCGTTACTACTGGAGTTTCTCCATTCGCAGTTGATCCATCCTTCCGAATCATTGAGCGTCCACATATCCACCTGTCGCATAAAAGAAAGGCTGTTGTTCAGCGGCAGATCCTGTACCACCCCTTGGATAGTATAGGTGATTCCTCCCTCAAAGGGAGTCGATTCCGGGGAGGAGCGGAGCTTGCGCGACAGTGTCATACTCTTACCCACCGGGTTTACCCCTTTACCAAAGATGCGGCGGGAGGCAGACTCAGAAAGGAGTACCGTGTTCGGAGCGTGCTGTATTACCTCCCAATTGCCATACAGGAGTACCGGAGTGAATACTTTCCGGAAGAAGGTGTCCACCTCTATTGTGAGTAACTCATACGGTTGCAGTGCGCCTCCCTTTACCTCTACCGCATAAGAGCGTGGCTCTCTGGCCTCGATCACCGAGCAGAAAGCTTCGGCAGTAGATAGCGGCTGTTTCCTTAGCATATCTGCGAAATCAGAGGAAGAGAGGGTGGTATTCCATTTCTCGCCCTCTTCATTGGTTGTTTCCAGCCACAGCATGGCGATGCGCTCTTGTTGCGAGAAACAGGCATCCAAGTCATTGAAGAAACGGTAGCAGTACAGGCATATACTAAAGCAGAGCATACCTACGGCAAGCCCAACGATGCCGATCAGGTTTTGCACCTTGTATTTCCACAGGTGGCGTAGGGCGATGGTAATGTAATGGTGTATCATAGCAAAAAGGTTATTCGTTTTTAATAATATCCGCAGGGTTCAGCCTGGCAATGCGCCGGATCTTAAAACCTACAGTCAGTGTGGTAAAGGCGGTTACTACAACAAAAAGTGCAATCCAGTACCATGCTCCGTAATCAAAGTAGGTAGTATAGAGCTGTTTCAAATACCCCAGCATCAGGCCTAACAGGGGAAAAGCGGCAGCGGCTGAGACTGCAAGTAATACGATGTACAATCTGGCAAACAGCAAAGTGATGTCCTTCACCTTTGCCCCGTTTACCTTGCGGATGGCCATCTCTTTCTGGCGGCGGTCTGTGTCAAACGTAATGGCGGAATACACTCCCAGCAGCGTGATGGATAAGCAGGTAACGGAAAGAAACAGGAAGAGTGTCCCCAAGCGGTCTTCAAGCGCCGTTTGTACTTTCAATTCCTCATACAGAGAATTGCATTCCGTAAAGGTCGCGCCAGGAAACAATTCTTTCCACATAGTTTCCAGATAGGCTTTTACCTCTGCTTCTTTTCCCGGCCAGGCTTTTACCCAATAGCCTAAGGGAGTTGCATCTTCTTTCAGTATATACAGCTGTGGAGGGAGGTTGTGGTGTACGGTCTGGATGACAGGGGTGCTTACCCCGCACACTTCATACGGCACTTTTCCATGAAGGTAACAAGCCTTTCCAAGGAGCTGTTCCTGTTGTTCCAGCCTTTCATCGATGACCATCTGGTTGTGGCCTTTTATAGGATTGCCTTCTGTTAGCGGGATGTGGAAGAAGGAGAAATAGTTGCGATCTACATAGACCACTTCTACATTGTTTTCAGAGTCGTCCTCGCCGGGAAGGGTGGTAATGTAATCTATACTTCTGGTAAGAATGGTGGTTTCCTTTATGGCATGGCAGGCTTGTATCCGGTTCAGGATTTCTTGCTTTTGCTCCTCTTTCAGACCGGGGTAGTTTGTATAAGTTCTGAAAATGGTCTGCTTTTCTTCTTTAGAAAGGAAGCTGTACAACTTTTGGCTGGTGTATGTGGTTTGCATATAAAACGCGGAGGCTAATCCGGTGAACAGGAAGCACACAAAGAACTGTACACCCAGCATCAGGTTTCTCCATCCATATTTTCTTTTGATTCTTCCCTCAAATAATCCTTTCCTTATATTGGCCCGTTGGAATCTCCATGCGGCGTATCCACTCAGCGTAGCCTCGGCCATTGCCAGGAAAAGCAGGTAGATGAGTGCACAGTGCCTCACGAAGCCCGGATCAAGTTCAAACTTGTAAGGCCCCAAGGTGAGATACCACGAGGAGTTTGTGAGTTCAATTGCTGCAAAGAGGAATATTCCTGTGGCGAAAGTGGTTAGGAACAATTGGGTAGTCAGCAGGCCGAAAAGATGCCATCCGGTGGCACCGGTAACTTTCCGGAGGCTGTATTCCAACAGGCGGCTGCGGAAAGTAGCCCATTGGAAATAGAAGAAATTCAGCAGCCCGGAGAGAAAAATCAAGCCACCAATTACAATGATAAGTATCGGCATAGGCGCTATTCCGCCTTCGCCCAACTTTTCTCCCGGTGTTTCATACGTCAGATGATACCTCTTTTCTGAATGGGAATCGATTGAAACTCCTTCCTGAAGGCGATGTTGCAGTGCGGAGAGTGTAGCCTCCGGCCGTAAAAGGATCTCTGTCCGCACGTTGGAAGGAATGTATTCTTTTTGTGGGTTTCCCAGATAGCCGGCTGCATCATTGAGGATGAACGCGTGGAGTGGGTGAAAAGAACGTATGCTGGCTGTGTGAGGAATATCCTCTATCACAGCCTGTATGGTATAGATAGGCTGTGAGCCCGCCTGCTTTTGAAGCGTATCCTTAGCAGTTATATACTGCCGGAGTCTCTGTAACTGCCTGCCCACCGGATTTACATTCTTTCCAAAGATCAGCCGTACGGCTGATTCGGTAAGGACGAGCGCATTTCCGGTACGTGCGGCGGCCTGCCAGCTACCATACACAATGTGTGGAGTAAAAGCCCGCTTGTAGCAAGTGTCCGTTTCCACGGTATACAGGCTGTACGGCATTTTCTCTTTCCCGTCGTCCTGGCACAATGCATAGGGGAGAGGGAATTTTGACGGAATCAGGGTGCATGCAGTTTCTACTTCCGGGAGACTCATTTCACGCAAGCATTGCGCCAAGATGAGGTTTGCTTTCTCGTATTGCTTACTTCCGCCATCTTCAGAACCGGAATGTCCTTGTTTTCCTTGTTCTATTTCGACCCGTATCAAACGGTCGGAGTTGCTATAGCATTCATCTACCCCGTATATTACATTAAATATGTAGAAGGGGATGCTCAGACAGAACAGTCCCACTGTCAGGCCGATGATGCCGATCAGGTTTTGCACCTTGTATTTCCACAAGTGACGGAGGGCGATGGTGATATAATGCATCCACATAGTCTACTCGTTTTTAAGAGTTTTAGCAGGATTGGTACGGGCGATGTGCAGGATCTTAAATAGTACCGTAAGCCCGGTTACTGCACTGAGGGATACAAAGAGGATGATCCAGAACCAAGGTCCGTAGTTAAAGGTGACGGTATAAGTGGCCAGCCATCTTTTGAACAGATGGTATACCAAAGGAAAGGCACACAGAGCCGAAATCGTCAACAGCAAGGCGTACAAGCGAACAAAAAGAAACAAGATGTGGCGGGCCTTTGCACCGTGTACTTTCCGGATGGAGACCTCCTTCTGCCGTCGTACCGTGTCTAAGGTCACAGCAGAGTAGACTCCCAGCAATGCTATCAGAAGGCTTACGATTGCGACGAACAACACACCGTTCTTCAGTTTATTCTCCATAAAGTGCCAGGTATGGAGATCCTCCGCAAAGGTCGAAAGGCGAGGCTCCACAGTCTCCGGAAGCAGTTCATGCAATTCCTTTTCAATGAAACGTTTCACTTCTTCTTCCCGGCCGGGAGTGGCTTTTATATAATAGTGCATAATGGTTTCCGGACGCTCTATAGGGAGAAAAACCACGCCGGCCAACTGTGCATAATAGAGATCCACACTGTTGATAAAGTTTTCCGTAAGACCGGATAGCCTAAACCTTTTGTGATACTGGTCATACGCACGCCCTAATAGTGCCGCGTTCTTTTCTGCAAATTGCTGGTCTGCGACCATCTCGCCCCGCCCCATTTTTCGTCCGGAGAGAAGCGGGAGGTTCATCAGTTCGAAGAAACAGGAATCCACTGGGAAAAAGAATACATGCAAGCTCTTCCCATCAGGTTCTCCCTCGCGGACTTCCTGGAGTTGGGTTTGTGCAGAAGAATACTGGGCGAAATCCCAGAGGCTTCCCGAAATGACCTGTACCCCGGAATGCCGGGCTATACGATCCATCAGTGCCTCCCTGTCGGCAGGAGTGAGAAAAGCGTAACTCAGATCGACATGGAAGATCGCTTCTTTTTCAAGCGGAGAAAGAGTGGAGAAGAGAGTCTTTGACGTTTTCTGTGACTGAAGGAAAAGCCCGGCGGTACACGCAACAAAGCCCCAGCAAATAAAGAATTGAACGCCTAACATGATGTTGCGCAAATAGTGCGTATCCCGTTTCTGCACGATCCCGGACAGACCTTTAGACCTCGTCTTCCGTTGCAAAGAGAACACAGTGCAGACACATACCACTGCACACAGCACGGCTAATACCCCGCCATATTCCCAGAGTTGGCCGGACCATACATTCGCATCTAGAGACAACCAGTATTCGCCGATTGCAATCCGCAGATACGGAGACACGAGCTCCATCCCGATTCTCATCAGAAGCAGTACCACTCCCCACACTAAAAAGATTTGTACCCCCAGCAATGCACACAATTGCAAACTGCTCCCTCCCACCACTTTCCGAAGAGCGTACTCGTGCATACGGTTCCGGAAAGAGCCAATCAAAAAATAGAAGAAGTTCAATAGCCCGGCGCACACCACCAGAACTCCCATGCAGAATAGGGTCCATTGCAAAGAGGAGGCATTTCGTTTCTGCAAAGTATGGAGTGGTGTGGCAAGAATGGTGCGTTCTTGTTCGAAGCTATGATACTTCACTTTCTGCGTTTTTAGTTCCCGTTGCAGATCTTCTGCCGTACTTCCTTCGCGCAGCAGGGCATAGGTACCTGAACTACTCACAAACTCCTTCATGTCGCTGCGAATCCATCCTTCTGTATCGTTGAAGACCCACAGATCTATCGGTTGCAAAAAAGACAGGCTATTGTTCAACGGCAGATCCTTCACTACCCCGCAAATGGTATAGATGATTCCTCCTTCCGGCGGGGTAGCCTCCGGAGACGAGGAAAGCTTGCGGGAAAGTCGCATCGTCTTCCCTACCGGATTCATCTCTTTTCCAAAGATCCGCCGGGAAGCAGACTCGGAAAGGAGGATGGCATTCAACGTATGACGGGTGGTTTCCCAGGTACCGGCGCAGAATTCCGGCTTGAAGATCTTCTGGAAGAAGGTATCTGCTTCCAAGGTATTTAGCTCGTAGGGCAGCACTTTTCCAGGCTCTACTTCGGTTTCATAAGAACGGGAATTTCCGCGATTCTCTGTCACTGTACAGAATGTTTCCGCGGTCGACAAGGACATCCCCCGAAGCGTTTCAGCCAGATCGGACGAAGACAGAGGCGTCGTCCAACCCCGGCCGTCATCCAGATACATCATCGCAATGCGTTCGTGCTCAGGGAAACATTCATCCGTAGTTTCCACAAAACGGTAGCCGTAGAAGCATACGCTGAAACACAACAAACCCACTGTCAGGCCGATAATGCCGATCAGGTTTTGCACCTTGTATTTCCACAGGTGGCGCAGGGCGATGGTGATATAGTGGCGTATCATGCGGCTTTTTTATTATTCGGTTTTCAGAACGGAAGCGGGTTGTACACGGATGGCTTTGCGTATTTGCAGAGTCACAGACAGGAAGACGATTCCGGCAGTCAGCACGAATACTAACACAAACCAGCCGAAGCCAAAGGATGTATGATACGTAAATGTATTCAGCCACAATTGCAGCGCGTAATAGGCCAAGGGGAAGGCTATCAGGTTTCCTACTGCAACCAGTACGAGGTATTCCCTGAGGAAGAGGTAGAGAATATTCCGGTACAAGGCGCCATTCACCTTGCGGATGGCTATCTCCTTGCGGCGCTGTTCTGTGGAGAGGGCTACGAGGGCATAGATGCCTGAGGAAGCAATCAGGATGGAGCATAACGAGAAGAGGGAGAAAATCAGGAACAAAATTTCTTCCGGACGATTGAAGGCACGGAGCAGCTCGGTGAGTGGTTGGTAGTTCTCGCTTTCCTTTACCTCTCCCCGGTCAAAGGGCTGCATGGCTTGCCGCAGGGCAGGGAGGATGCTATCCTCTTGTCCGGGTGATGCCATTACATAAAGATAGCGGAAAGGGGTGTATTGTATGGTTTCTTTGTCGGGTATCGTAAAAAATATCTTCCGTACCGGGAAACGCAGAGGGGCATAGTGGTAATCTGCAATAATTCCGGCTATTCGTTCTGAAGAATTACCGACCGGGCGTTCCAATAAATGATCCATTCCCAGTTGATGGGCACCAGTTTCATTCACCACATAAGAGTGTACCCCATCATCTTTTAATTCACTGCCTTCCAGAAAACGCATGCCGAAGAAGGAAAAGAAGTTTTCTTCCACATACAACAGGTTATCTTCTTCTTGTTCTTGTTTGACCTTCTCGCGGTCGCGTCCTTCTATGCGGACGATCCCAATATTCTCGAACATACCATCCCCTTTGAGCAGGGATTCACACAACAGAGTGACATCCTTTACGCCTGGCACTTGCAGTAGTGCTTGTTTTGCGGCCTTTGCGTCTACCTCCCAACAGGTATTGGAACCAAGGTCGATCTGTATAATGTGTTCCGGACGGATACCTTTGTCACAGGTATGCAGATAATAAAGTTGTGTGTAAAGAGCCAGAGAAATAAGCAGGAAAAGGCTGCTTACGGCAATCTGGCCTGTCACCAGGATGCGACGTGACAGGATGGCGGCATCCTGCTTGCCCACTTTCCTGCCTTGTTTGAGTAATAATACAATGAGCAGTGTACATACTACTACATACATTCCTAATAGTATAGATTCCCGTACAAGACTGTGTAGCAAGAGGGAGGAGTATTCCATTGTCCGTTTTACGTATTGTACGAAGAGCCATTCCTGTAGTGCGGAAAATTCCGCAAAGAATGGGAATAACAACTCCATCCATAGCCACGATAGTATCCAAGCAGCAGCCACAGGAGCCAGTAATTCCACAAGACCTTTTGTAAGGAGCGAAGTCGTTTTCGCTCCTATGCTTCGGTAGGTCAGGAGTCCCTTTTGCCTGCGTTGCTGCATGGCGATGAATAGAACCAGATTATTCATCAGGGCTACAAGCAGAAGTGCCAGTCCTGTGTAATACAGGATGTAGATATTTTGGAAACGTTCTTCTAATTGGTAGTTACATTTCAGATGCACTTCGGGTAATGATCTTAACCGGAAGCTCCATAACCCGGAATAATCTACACCGTATGGGTCGTGTGATACGCTTTTGTGTATAGTTATTTTTTCGGAAAAGGCTGTAACATCAGCTTCTTCCCGGAGTTGAATGTAACAGGTACTCCGTTTCCGGTTATTGGTAATACCTGAAGGACCCAGGATTAGGATGTCAAAGATCAATTCCGTATTTCCCGGATAGTTCTCCATCACAGCCGCTACTTTTACTTTCTGTTCACCTCGGCTGTTAGGGTTCAGGACCAAGGTTTTTCCGGTGCAGTCAGTCTCTCCGAAAAGTCGTTCAGCCAAAGAACGGCATAGTACTGCATACTCATAATTATAGGGGGCGTTTTTCAAGGTTCCGGCCAGCAACTCCATCCGGAATATGGAGCTGAATGCACTGTCTATCAATAAACTGTTGACCGGAATTTCCGTTTCGTTATGCTGTATAAGTCCTCCGCCACGATTTACAAACGTACAGTTCTTAACTTCGGGTAGTGTGGTGAATATTTGGGCATCCGCTCCGTGTAGTTGATTCAGCTCAGCCTGGCGTCCTTTTTGATCTTTGAATAAACCGAGGGTAGTAATGGCAAAGGTGTGTGAGGAATCCGGGTGAAAGTCATCAAAATGATGCTCCCAATACAACCAATAGCTCCCCAGGGAGAAAGCCATTAGTCCTACGGATAATGCCAATATGTTCAGTACGCTTTGTACGCGGTAGCGTTGCAAAGTGCGGAGTGATATTTTAAGGTAATGAAGAAACATCTTTATAAATACTTATATATAACGCAAAATTGAAGGGCAATAATGCTTAGTTCAGTATTAATTCTTCCGCCTCGCCAAAGGAATTGTACCCAGTGGTGAGAACCCGGTCACCAGGTGAGAGGCCTTCCAGTACCTCGTACTGCCGGGGATTTTGGCGGCCGATGGAAATGGGCACCCGTACGGCACGGGTACCGGAGGCATCTACCTTATAGATCCAGCGACCTCCGGTGGCTTGGTAGAAGTCGCCCCGGGGGATGACTACCGCCTGTTCCGGCTGGCCCAGCTCCACTTGTACACGGTAGCTCTTCCCGATGCGGATGTTCTCGGGGGTGGTGCCCGTGAAGACCAGATCGACATCAAACGTCCGGTCTTTCACTTCGGGCAGCACTTTCGTGATTTTCAAAGCATAGCGGTTATTCTGATAAAGGATGGAGGCGGGCAGGCCGGTGGTAATCCGGTCTATGTAGTATTCACTCAGGGAGGTATGTACTTTGAACTGGTCGAGCACCTTGATCTCGGCGATTCCCTCGTTGGAGCCTATCTGCTGGCCGGGAGTCACACGTACAAAACTCAGCTGACCGTTGTAGGGTGCGCGCACCACGAGGTCATCCTTCCGCTCCAGGGAGCGGGCGTATTTCTTCTCTTCGCGTTGGCGGTCGCCTTGCAGCAGGTCGCGGCGCAGCACGGCCATGGCGGAATCCTGGCGCAGGCGCTTGCGCTCCAGTGCGGCAGAGCTGTGTTTGAACTCGTACTCATCCTGCGATACTTCCAGCTCGGCTTTGCTCTTGATGCCCATGCGAAACTCTTCGCGATCCAGGGCATTGCTTTTTTGCAGGCGCGCCAGCTCGTAGTCGGTTTGCAGAGCCTGCTTTTGCAGGAGCAGGCGACTTTGATCCATCTCTATTTCCTTTTCGCGGTAGGTGAGGAGTTGTTTCTCCCATTCATCGCGCTGGTCGCTCAGGGTGCGCATCAGTTCAGGGTTTTCCAATAGTAGGATGGTATCGCCCTTGGACAGCATGCTGCCCTCCTCAGCTACGATGCGTAGCACGGAACCGGCCTCGCGGGAGTTTACCTTGATGGTGAGGATGGGTTGTACCAGGCCTTCTACATCAATGTATTCCATAAACTTATCGCTCTTCACTTCCTCTACGCGGCAGCTTTCTTTCTCAATGCGCAATTTGCGGGGGCCTGCGGCTTGCAGTAATGCCCAGGTCAGGATGCCCAGCAGGCAGATGCCGCCCAGCAGGGGATAGAGGTAGCGCAGGTACCAGGGTTTCTTTTTAAGTGGTATATCCATAGTGAGTTACATTTCAAAGTGAATAACATCCGCCAGCTCCATGCCGCGCTCGAAATCGTATTGCGTAATGCTGCGCAGTATGTAGTACAGACTCCAGTAGGTGCTCAGGGCGCTGATGTAGTTGCGGCGCGCGGCGTCCTTTTCGGTAATGGCGGAGTTGAGGTCGAGAATGGTAGACTTGCCTAGCACGTACAGCCTGCGTGCTACATCGAATCGACGTGCAGCGGTGTGGTCGGTCTTTGTGGCTACCCTTACGCGCTGGCTTTGCAGGTTAAACTGTTTCACGGTATTGTGTACATTCAGGCGGAAGTCGTTCATCCTTTGCTCGTTCTGTGTGTTGGTCAGGTCCAGGTTGGACTGTGCCACGCGTACTCTGCCCTTGCCGCGCCCCCAGTCCAGCAGGGGGAAGGAGAGGCTGAGGCTTACGTACTGCTGATCCAACAGGTTGTGGTAGGAGTCGCGAAAGTCATCCGCTGTTTGGGAGAGGCCGAACTTCATGTACAGGTCTGCCTTTAGTGAAGAGGAGGCCTTGGCAGAGGCCAGGCTGCTTTCGCTTTCCAGCTGGCGGCGCTTCAGTTGTTCTATGTCGGGGCTGTGGGCCAGAGCCAGTTCCAGGGCTTTGTCGGGCTGTACCTCGAAGGCGGGTACGGAATCATCGGGTAGTACGGTTACTACACAATCGTGCGGCAATCCCAAGAAGGTGAGCAGTTGCTGGCGGGCATCGTCTACTTGCATCCCGGCGTTCAGGCGGTTGGTTTCTTCGGTTAGCTTGTTCAGCTCCAGTTGCAACATTTCGTTCTCGGTAATGGTACCTATATTATAACGCCCGGCGGCGTAATGGTGCAGCGTGTCGGCGGTGGCGTAGTTGGAATTGGCTATGTCCAGGTTGGTCTGTGCGGCTGCCAGTGAGAAGAACAGGCCTCCGGCACGGGCCGATACCAGTTCTACTGTTTCTGCATACGCCTTGCGGGCTTCGCGGTAGCGCACCGGCTCAATGCGGCGGTCCCACTTCAGGTAGTTGTATCCGAAGAGCGACTGCTTATATCCAATGGTAAAGGGGGTAGTATTGTAAGAGCTGGTTTTGCTTTCCAATATATCTATGCGCTGTGTGGCGCTTGTAATGAAGAAATATCCTCCGGTAAAGGCTACATTTTGCTGGATGTCAAGGGTGAGGTTTGTTTTGAGCTCGTTCTGTCGTTTGAATGCCTGAGTACCATCCGGCTGGGGAATGCTGTTGATTTCCCGGTTCAGATTGGGGCTGGAATACAGGGTTACGGAGGGTTTGTAGTTGGCCTGGTAGAAGCGGTAGTTCCAGTAGGCTGCGCGCAGTGTATGTCGGGCGGCTTCGGCTTCGGGCGAGTGCGCCTGAGCACGACGGATGGTTTCCGTCAGACTCAGTTTGAGTTGCTCCTGCGCCAGGAGGGGGGTGAGGCACAGGATGAGGTATATTATGCAGTATGTACTGATTCTTTTTCGCATGAGGCGGATTGTTTGCGAATAAGAATACAAATGTTGTGCCAGTAAATATAATATATTGATTGTTAGTGTATTGAATGTGTTTTTGCATTGCTTTTTAGCGTGCGAAAACGCACAGCGCACGTGCATTAGCGCACATTTTTCAGAGGAACCTCTTGCATAGGTGCATAAATAGTGCGAATATTGCAGATGCTAAACGTGTATATAGTATGGTAATGAGTCTTAAAGTCAACCCAGAAAATAACCAAAGGTCAGCTTTGGTTTATAAACTCTGTTTCATAATCCTCATTGCGGTTTGGGGGTATAGTGCCTCTCTGGCTGCTCAGGTGAGCATAAAGGAAGTATCAGGAAAATGTATTGCAGAAACAGAAACGGAGAAACGTATTAAGGGGCTTAACCACACGCTTCTTCTTAAGAAAACGGATGGAGATTTTCAGGTACAGATCAGCGATGGGAAAGATAAACTCTTTTATCAGGATTGCCCTGCACAGATTACTGTTCGCAGTAATGATACGTTGTCTGCCGGTAATTATGCAGAGGAAAGCTTCTCTCAGGCTTATCATTCTGTAACTCGGGAGAAGTATGGTTTCCGTGCAGTCGCCCGGGTAAAGTCGGGAAACGGTTCAGTCTTTACGGTAGAAGATAAGTATACCTTACTGACGGACGATGTTTTCGTTATATATAGGGATGTGACGGTGAACCGCGCAGGAACGGGGGATGCAGGTTTTGCCAGTACAGTATCCTTCCTCCCGAAACAGAGTTCGGCTTCTCAAGAGGATTATGAGTATTTTATACCTTCCATTTTATACCGGAATACATCGGAAGTGCGGGAAACATCCATTGGGGCAGATCTTAACGTGGACCGGATGTATGTGAAAGAAACGCGATCCGGATTGCCCTTGGCCATGTTGCGCGAAAAGGCATCCGGCAATACGTTGACCCTAATGCACTATAAGCCCCTCATTGATGTGAAAAATAATCCGGGTGGAGGCGTTCCCGGAGAGGTGAATGATGAATTGCAATACGGATCAATCGGCTATAGCATACAGCCAATACTTTCAGTAGATTTCTGTTATCCCTGTGCGGAGGGCCCCCGAACCTATGACGTTGCCAGGCGAAAGGGAAGCCCACCCTCAGTATGGTCCAAGCGATATCATCAGGTCAGAGAAGGCAATCAGCATAATTATGCCATAGCTTTGCTTCCTGACAAGAATAATACTTACCAGGAAGCAATGATCACTTCTTTCCGCACCGCCTTTAGTGTGGAAAATCCTGAAATAGTACTGATGGATATGAGTGCGATTTATGATCAAAACATGGACCTGTTCAAGGCTGAATATCGGGAATATGGTACAGGTGCGGTACAATCAGCCGGATTACCCTGGTCGCTTGACCTGCCGGGTGGCGCCAATCGTGAGGGTGTTTCCTTTCAGATGGGTTTTGTAGGGCAGCAAATGGCCGTGGGCTACCACATGTACCGGTACGGCCTGGACAATAAGGACGCGGAAACCCGGCGTAAAGGGAAGGCGATGGTGGACTTCTGGGTATCCGACGCCATTATGAATACTTACTTCCCTACCGTATGGTGGGACCCTGCCAATAATGAAACAGCTGGACAAAGAAGAGATTATCCCAGCTTTCTGCGCTGTTTTGTAGACGGTATGGAAGGCCTGCTTGATGCCTGCCGTATATCCGCAGCATACGGTGAGTCTCAAAAAAAGTGGGATGAGGCGCTGAGGCGGGTAGCCTCCCATCTGGTGGAGAAGCAGAATGAAGACGGCTCCTTTTACCGCGCCTACAAAACCAATGGAGAGGTTGAAACCGGTGGCGACAGGAACACGCGCGGAACATCCAAACTGAACACCCCCCTGACCGTACGCTTTCTGGTAAAAATGCATGAGCATACGGGCGAGGAAAAATACAAGGAAGCAGCCATACGGGCGGCCGATTTTTCCTACAACGAGCTTTACCTGAAGTTGGGAAAGTATGTAGGCGGAACGCCTGATAACCCCAATACCGTGGATAAGGAAGCAGCCATCTATGCCCTTTACTGTTTTAATGCCGCACATACCCTTACGGGAGATGCAAAATACCTGAAAGCTGCTGAGCATGCTGCATGTTCGGCCATGAGCTGGACGTATTGCTATGACTTTGCCATACCCAACCGCAATGAAGAGGATGCAAGAAAGAATCCCTTCACCAAAGGCGGCATAGTAGGATTCTCAATCATAGCCACAGGCCATTCCGGAGCGGATAACTTCATTTCATACATGTTTTATGAAATGTATACACTCTATGTAAAGACAGGGAATGCACACTATCTTCACATGGCCCGGCTGTTACAGAACAATACGAAATCAAATACCGACTTTGATGGAAGGATGGGTTATAAATACCGCGCCTTCATGCCCGAAGCTACCAATGTGGCTGATCTGGCCTTCCGCTCGGTATCCGTGTGGCTACCCTGGGCCAGTATCGCAAACATTGAACCCATCATTCATCTGGAAGAAGCATTCGGACAGAAGGATATTTCCCGGATCAATGAATCACTGCCCCAGCTAAGGGCAAGGCTGGAGCAGTATGGTGCGGGTGGAAATCCTCTTAAACGATCTGTACAAGAAATCCGCAAGGTGCCGCTCGGCGATCCGTTTATCTTGCTGCATGAGAATGTATACTATGCGTATGGTACTCACAGTGAAAACGGTATTGCGGTATATACCTCTACTGATCTGAAAAGTTGGAAGGCGGCTCCGGATTTGGCACTGGATAAAAAAGATGTATGGGGCGGAAGATGGTTCTGGGCTCCGGAAGTATATGCCGTCAATAAGAAATTCTATATGTATTATAGTGGCAATGAACATATTTGTGTGGCTACGAGCGACAGCCCTTTGGGCCCTTTTGTACAAGTGGAAAAGAAACCGATGATAGCCGATGAGAAATGCATTGACAATTCGTTATTCATTGACAAAGGAAAAGCTTATCTGTATTTTGATCGTTTTAATGACGGATTGAATATTTGGGTGGCCCAGCTGGAAGATAACCTGACAGACATTAAGCCCGGAAGCATGAAACCCTGTATCCATGTGTCCCAGCAATGGGAAACAGTGTGGCCAAGAGTAAACGAAGGCCCGTTTGTTATCAAACACAAGGGCACCTATTACATGACCTATTCCGGTAACAGTTATGAAAGTCCGTTTTATGGAATTGGCTTTGCAATCGCTCCTTCCCCCTCCGGCCCCTGGACCAAATATGAAAACAATCCCATCCTGCAGAAACCCGGTGATTTGGCAGGCGTAGGGCACAGCGCCCTATTTACAGATAAGAAAGGGGAGTTGCGCATTGTGTTTCATGCCCATCACAGTCAAACCAGTATTCATCCGCGCGCCATGTACATCAGTACGGTCCGTTTCCAGAAGGAGGGTAATAAAACCGTTATGGTGATTGATCCGGCTTACGAAACACCGGTATTAATAGACTGAATGATGAATTCTTAGAAGTTATTCTACTTTTCTCAGAGTTTTGATACGTTCCTGTTGTTTCCTAATGCTGGGATGTGAGGAATAGTGTGCCGCTTCATCCAACAAGCTTTGGGCTTGTTCATAGTATCCTTCGTTGATTAAGAGTTTGGCGTAGTTGCGCAGATAACATTCTGAGGTACTGGCGTAGGGTAGATAATCCTGCAATAGCGTCAGGGCGGATGCCGGGGAGTGTTTGTAGAGGGTCATGGCTTCTTTGAGTTTCTTTTGTGCCATACACATTCCTGTGATGCGATAACCGCAGAACAGGGAGCAGAGCAGTAAGGCGGAGAGCACGATCAGGGTGTATGGCTTCTTTTTATATACACGGACATCTTCTTTCGTTTGTTTTTTCGAGACACAGGCGAATAGCGTTAGGGCTGCCATCCATACTGTTACAGACTGTACTACAAAGTTTACCAGCATAAAGACCAACACCCCTGTACAACAGGCGGTAATGCAGGAGTCTTTCTGGCGGAAGGATCTTCTCACAGCACTTAGTACAATTAATAGGAAGAGTACTCCTCCCACCAGGCCTCCGTTTACGGTTTGCTCTATGAAATCGTTAAAGGCCAGTAAGGTCATACGGGCATTCTTCTTTTCCGTAGCAGTAGTTCCCTGCTTTTGCAGTTCCACAGCCTGCCATTCGTTGTAGCTTTTTTCAAAGAGGCCGTATCCGTAGCCGAAAAGAGGCTTTTCCTGAATCATGGCAGTGGAAACCTTCCATATAAACAGTCGGCCGTCTGCGGAGTTCTGCTTGTAGAAATAAAGTCCGAAGGAAAGAGCGGATAGAAACAGGCCGGTAATTATCCATACAGTAAGCTTATGGATTAATGGCAGCTTTTGAATGCGCTCGCCCCATATGGTTTCTTTTAAAGTAATATACAGAAGGGAAAAGAATACAGAGAGGTATGCTGTGCGGCATTTCAGCAGTATAAGAGTGGATAACAGCAGTAATAACAGTACCCCCAGTTTTTTACAATGCCGGGGCGTATGCAATACATAATAATACACAAACGGCACGGCCAGTGCCAGTAGCATGGTTGTCAGGTTGGGGTCATTTGAAGTGCCGGTTACAGAAAACAGGGTAGATCGTGACGGTATACGCCCCATGTACTGCAACCAGCAAATAATACTCTCTACCCCTGCTACCGCAATCAGTGTAAACCCTAATCCCTTGCGGGTAAAACACCCTGTACGGAAACACAGCACACAAGCCATGTAATACAGTCCGGAACAGAGCAGGTATAGTATGTTATATTGTTCGGATGGAAAAAATAAAGGGTACATTCCTATATATGCCATCCAGAACAAGAACAGTATTTCTTGTGTACCTATTGGGATGAATGGGAAACGTGTTCTTCTTCGAATGATGTAAAAGGTACTCATCAGAAATAGTGCTATTGCTACCATACCAAATGTAAAGTACAGATTAAAACCGGGGTATAGGTAGCTTTTATCGTCTTTCCACATCCAGAGGAGGGAGAGTAGTAGTGTGAGTCTGATGAGGTAATTCATTGTGTAGCGGATCAGAAGGAATAATGTTATTAGTAGGTTTCAAACTCCTTCCAGGTTTCCCCAAGGTATTGTATCTTCAGCAATCCGTTTTCCGGCCAGATACGATATTTGGAAGGAAGGCCCTCCATGTCGGGTTTTCCGTTATCAAGGTATGCAATATACCAACTGACCAGATGTCCCTCAAAACCATTGACGTTATTCGTACATTCGGTAAAGTACATTTCTTGGTTATACACCATTTTGGCTTCGTTTTCATTCAGTGCTACCATGGTTACATCTCCCGGCCCAGATGGGTAGTTGTGACTTACAAATAAAAGCACGGACAGTTTCGGATCTAAATGGATGGTCAGAAAACTATTTGAGCCTCCTTTTGCAAAAATCCGGGGAATGGTATCCCACCCGTCGGCTTGCTTCAGTTTCAACAGTTCTTTTCCTTCTCTTCTTATTTTGATAACCCTGAACAGTCCAGTTTCCTCATCTATGACATCTTCGTAATTGTATAGAGCAACCTGATACTGTAAGGATCTATCCTGGGAGAAGACCCTTTCTGTAGAATAGGGTACTTCCGCTGAGATGGAATCGGGCTGATAAAGAGGCGTTATCATCTTTTGGTTGGTGATAATCTTTCCGTTCTGTATGGTAAATACGTTTTCCGCAGGTAATGGTTCGCCTACTAACCCGGAATCTTCTTTCGCCTGTTTTTCATTGACATGATCCGTCACGGGAGCATTTGCTTCTGCCTGCAATGTAGAGTCCACATTTCCAGGCGCCGGCTGATTGTTCGTATTATTCCCACATGACAGAAGGAGTGTAATACAGAGAAATAATACAAATTGAACTTTTATCTTTTTCATATAGTTAATAGTGGTTGATACTGATTGTTATTACCATTCCGAGTCTATCATATCCCCCGTGTTGCTTGTATATTGAATCACCTTGAACCGGTGTATGGCACGTGCGGGAGTTACAAAAGATATATTTCCATTTGGTTCCGTGAGTTTATAGATCATCCGTACCTTATTGAGAATTTCTATTTTTATAGGAACTTTAGCTGTACCGCTCGAAATAGAGATACCACCTTTAGGTAAAGGAAGTGCTTCTGTAATCTTCTCTGGAAAAGGACCATCCATGCTGTGATAAGCAATAGTGCTGTCCTCTATACAAAAAGAAGGATTCCAGTCCCAGGCATCGTTCAGGTAGAAATCGTCTTTATATTTCCTCAGATACACCCAGTATCCTTTGAATTGGCGAATGGCGGGATCAATTTGTTTTATGGGGATGGAATCAGTTTCACGTTGTAGGTGCTCATAAGTTGCGCGGTAAGAAGGATCTTCGAGTGTGTATGATTTGTAGATCGAATCAAGATTTGCTACTTCAAAGAAGCGATGACCGGAACAATCATAACTGTGCGTGATATACTGATATTCACGATATTTCAGATTTTCTCTCTCAAAAAAACGATGCGATGCAGCAATGACTGTAATGGAATCAGTGGGAGAAGGTGGACCATCGTCAAAAAAGTATAACTTTCCTCCTATTTGATAACGTATAGTGTCTTCTACCGTAGGGGTAGTGGGGGCGTGATTTGCTACTACGGAGGAGTCTCCAAGTGTGGTAGCTACTTCTGATGTTTTTGCTTCCGGTTTTCCGGAGTTTGATCCGCAACTGTATAATAACAGAAGCGGAAGGAGTAAAAGAGGTTTTTTCATTAGATATCGTTTGGTTTTGCAAATATAGGTGAAAATAGAGTTGTTTTAAGTGTGAATAATTCCCATTGGTCGGGAGACCAATGGGAATTGTACACGGCTACAGGGACAGATCTTTTGTTTTTAGTTAATATGCCTATTGAGGTGTTTCTGTACCATCCCAAATATTTTTACCCCTTCCTAAATCGGTTATCATATAGACTTTGGGAATGTAGCTTCTTGTCTTAGTTAAGACAAACTTTCCATTTGCTATGGTATAAATTTTATCTATCCTTTGACCAGTAAAAGAAGTAATATTTCTATTATAAGGATCTATTCCTTTGGCAAGAGGGTATGACTTTATTTGATATACAGTTACGGTATTACCTAAATCATCTATTTTAAAATTCATAGTGGTAACACGTCCACGTGTTTCAAATATAAGTTCAACCCATAAATAGTCAGATATTACCCCGTCTAATCCCATTAATATTAAATAACCGGAAAAGGATGCATCAGTATAATTAGAATTCACGTGAAAGAAGTATCTTCCTTCTTTATTGGGAAATTTTCTATCTAAAAGGATTTCGGTGTCATCAAATGAAGTATCTTTAATCGTACCATTTAAATCTGTGTAAGAATTATTTATCGGTATTTTATTAGATAACTCAGAAACGTTATACTGAGGCTCTCTTTTGGACGGATCAAAGTATTTATCAGGGCTATCTGACCATTGAAAAGGTAGACTGGTAGTTTTCATTTCTCCTAACGCTTCGAGAAGAGATTGAGACTTAGCTTCTATAAAGAAGAAGCAGAATACTAATGTAGTTATTATAATTCGCATATTGAAATAGTTAAAAATTAGGCCTAATGTGTGTTAATTCATATTCTCTTTTCTTGTATACTGATGCTCCAGAGAAACCTTTAGCGGGGTCGAAATATAATCTGTTGGCTACAGGATCGCATGCATCTTCCGCCCTTGCTGCATATCGGGCTGTCTCGATATAAGAGATATAAAATTGCTGTCTCTCTGCATCAAATCCAGCTCCGGATATAAGTATAAAATGGTCTGTTATACCATCGTTTCTCAAATTGGGTTCAGGTGCTCCTGGTTGGTAATCTACTCCAGCAACCATGAGTTTATTAGCTTTTAGATGTCTTGTTATCTCATTAAAAGCTTTGACATAATTACTCGGATAAGTCCCTTTTGAATCTTTTAGCTTTATAGAAGTATCAAAACTGCCATATTTTGTTTGTCCATAATTAGCCATTGTCTGTACGCAATTTTTCAGACAGTCGCTTCCTGCTTCTAAATAGCCTTTATATTTATTTTTGGCTGCAATGGTTACACTATTAAGCACGTATGCTTTTACATACGGTTCGGAATCATAATAATATACGCCATTAAAAATATATGGTATGGGTATACCATTAACTCCGCCTCCGCCCCCAGAGCTTCCGCTACCACCTGTGCTTCCACCTCCACCAGTACTGCCGTCACCATTAGCACCACCGCCTCCGGCATGACCGTCAGCGCCGCCACTATCGGATGTGGGATCACTTCCATCAGAGGGGGGAGTATCTTCAGTAGGTGCACCAGGGCAGTTGTTATGAGTTCCACTACAGGGATAGGTTCCTTTACAGGTTTTACATCGTTTTAGACAGACTCCCTCGTCTTCACAAGGAGTACTCTGCGCAATTGTCCCCCCACTGCCGTCATCACAGTCGTATGTTTCTGAGGCATAAGTTTGTGCCATCAGGCCGCTTGTAAAGAAGGTAAACTGCCCATTTTCTATCATAGGGAGCAAATTTAGGGCAAAAAGCAGTATAATGCAAATTCTTTTCATTATTCGCCTCCTTTCTTTACAACAATTGTTTCCCAAGTCTGGTCAGCCGCAAATACTTTCAGGGTGTATACGCCTGTGGGGATGGCGGGATTCAGGGATAGAGTCTGTTCTCCGGCGGACAGCGATTTCTTACCACTCATGTACACGTTTCTTCCCGCACTATTGTATAGGGCTACACGTACGGAGGATGCTTCTTCCAGTGTGAAGTACACCTGTATGGTACTGTTGAAGGGGTTAGGATAGGCCCGGAGCTTTTCCTGTTCCTTTTCGGTTTGGGGCTCTGGGGAAGATTTGTCTTTTCCTGTTCCGGCCAGTCTTTGTTTTTGCAGGCTTACGTACATGGGGCGTTCGGGCTCCATGGTACGGGGAGAGTACATGCGGATGTTTCCGGTCAGGGCGGAACCTGCTGTTTCCAGTGTGGCCTGGGTAAATTCATACAGCACGGGGTCACCGGGCATATAGCGGTCGGTACGCTTCTGCTGGGTGTTCTGGAAATGTAGTACGCCGTCCTTGAAGGTGGCTTGGATGAAGACGGTGTCTTTGTCTTCCCTCCACATACCTGTGACCAGGGTGTCGGTAGCGGCCAGATCCAGTTCCAGTATCTTTTCTTTGATGATGTACTGTCCGCTCCAGTCGTATATGACCAGTATTCCCTGATACTTCCCGTTAATATCCGGCAGGCTGTCAAGGGCATTTATCTGCATGTACTGGCGGGGGAGGCCTAACGTGTCATCGGCCGAAACTTCCAGGGCCTGGTGGCTGTTTTCCGTCTCGTGGTTGGTCAATTCATCCAGGGCGGCGCGGTAGTTGAGGCGTGCGGCGCGGTCCAGCCAGAAGCGGGCGCGATCAATGTCCTTTTCCCGGCCGTATCCGTTTCGGTAGCAAAGCCCCAGCATGTACATACAGGGAGGGAAGTCGCGCTGAGCGCCACGGTCAAAATAGTCGGCTGCCATGGCATAACTTTGTGTGCAGCCCAGGCCTTTGTACAGCATGTATCCGGCATCATACAGGGCGGATATTCCACCCACTTCCACGGCTTTCACAAAGTAGGAGTAGGATTTCTCAAAATCCTGTGTCACTCCACAGCGAGCGTATTTGTACATGGTGCCCAGGTTTTGATAAGCACGCGGGTATCCGTTTTCTCCGGCTTTCTCTAACCACTGGATGGCGGTTTCCGCATCAGCCTTTACACCAATGCCCTGCATGTAGGCCAGTCCCAGTGCATTCATAGCTTTAGAGATGCCCCGGTCGGCACATTCGGTCAGTATCTGTAGGGCTTGTTGTTCTTTGATAGGGCCGGAGGCTCCATCCAGTTGCGAGATGGCGTACTCCACGCTGTCACGCGCTGTTTCATTCTCCGCCTCCTGGCCGTAGAGGGTCCCGGGCGTCAGAAATACCAGCGCACCGAGTATCAGATAAAATATATTCTTCATTATTTATCGTGTTATAAATTACCAGAAGAGGTTTCCTTTCTCTTCTTTCTTTTTCTTTCCTTTGTCTTTGGCTCTCAGGGCAGCTTCGGCCTGCTCTTTACGTTTGATACCGTTCAATAGCTGCACTGCTTTCGGGGCTTTGGATTCAATAGCTTTGATGGACGCTTTGCGCTTTTCGGTGTTGTATTTGTACAAGTCATTCACCTGATAGAGTGACAGGTTGTACATGTAGATCTGTGCGCAGGATTTAGTACTGTCTATCTCACTGTCCAGGTTGTGATCTTTCAACGTCTGCCAGGAGGCATCCATCTCTTTGGTAATAGTGCGGGCATACTTGAGCACAAAGAAGTCGCGCATCTGTTTCTTGCTCAGCACGGAGTCCAGAAGTAGGAATTCTCTTTCCCACAGGTTGATGGTGGGCTTCTTTAGCCGCTCCTTGCGCATAACCAATGCCCTGCTCATAATAGCCTCGTACTGGCGCTGCTTGAGGCTGACATCCTGAGGAAATTCAAGTGCAATACGCAGGTTGGGGCCCGAGATGTCATTGTACGGAATCAGGATCCGGTCAATGGAATCGGCGCACTCACTCTCTACCTGCCGTTTGTGTTCGATTCGCTTGAATACGCTGTCGGGGTACAGGTAGTTGTAGGTCACTTTTCTTCTTTCCTGTGCCAGGACAAACTGGAACAGGCGGGTTCGCAGCCTTTGCGGCACGTAGTACTCTGTGAGGAGCTCGGCAGCCCTCTCTCTTCCGTTAAAAACGGCCATTCGTTCTACTTCCTCGGGATGCTCCTGATACACAGGGATTTCCCTCCCGCTGAGCTGTCCTGCAGGAAAATCCTGCGCCTGAGTCACTCCGCAGAGCGCCACCAGGCTTAGTGTCAACCAAGTCTTTTTCATTTTGTGATGAAATGGGTTAACAGCTGAAGTGATGTAATTTACAACGACCCTCCACGTTCCACTATCCCCTGAAACCCTTTGGCACAAATGGTTTCAGAGTGAAGACTTGTTTCGGAAGGGAACCAGTGGAAGGAGGGAAAAACGTAGCGCTACGTTTGGAGAAAGTCAGGCCTGTGATTTGAAAACTCAGGCCTGACTTTCTTTGAGTACAGGCCTGGATTTCTGCAACTGGTGCGCACCAGATTTCGTGCGCATCAGGCAAATATCTCGTGCGCACGAATTCTACAATTGGTGTGCATCAATCTTTCAACTCGTGCGCACGAGTTTTTACGGCTCATCGGATATTTATTAGTGGAAGCACAACCCTCCACTTCGAAACCCTTTGTGGTAAAGGGTTTCAGGGGATAGTGGAACGTGGAGGGTTGTTGTAATGAATGCACAGGCTAGCGCAATGGCACCTGGATCCATACATTGTAAATCGCAGTACAAGGGTGCTTATGCAGCGATATGAACTCCCTCTTTTTTGCTGAAAAGGGGCGGAGTTTGCTTACTTGTCATTATCTTTGCCGCAGGGCAGGGGATTTCTCCCTTAGAAACTGTTTTGAATTTGCTCCGTATTGGTTTTGAGAACAGCTTCTTCGGCTCTGATATGAAAAACAAATGCTTGAACCCTACATGGAAAAACAAGGTAAGATCCTGATTATCGATGACAACGAGGACATACTCTTTGCCCTCAACCTCCTGCTGGAACCGTATGTGGAAAAGGTGAAGGTAACCACGCAGCCTACACGCATCGGACACTTTATGGACACTTTTCAGCCGGATGTGATTCTGCTCGACATGAATTATCGGCGTGATGCCAGCAGCGGGCAGGAGGGGTTCTATTATTTGGAAGAAATCCTGAAACAAGACCCGCAGGCGGTGGTCATACTCATTACCGCATACGCGGATACGGAAAAGGCGGTGCGAGCCATCAAGGCGGGGGCGGCCGACTTTATTCCCAAGCCCTGGGAGAAGGAAAAGCTGCTGGCCACGCTCTTCTCTGCCTTGCGGCTGAGTGCTTCGCGCCGTGAGGTGCACCAGCTTCGCGAGCAGGTGCAGAGCCTTACGCAGGGGGATGAAACGGATATGATAGGTCGCTCGCCCGCTATGCTACAGGTGTTTTCTACCATTGAAAAGCTGGCAGATACGGATGCCAATATCCTGATCCTGGGCGAGAATGGTACAGGAAAGGACTTGGTGGCGAGAGCCTTGTGCCGTTGTTCGCCCCGTGCCGCAGGGCCGTTTATCACCATCGACCTGGGTAGTGTGCCTGAATCGCTATTTGAAAGTGAACTCTTTGGCTATGAGAGAGGTGCTTTTACCGATGCCCGCAAGGCGAAGGCGGGACGGGTGGAGATGGCATCCGGCGGAACACTCTTTCTCGATGAGATTGGGAACCTCTCGCTTCCTATGCAGGCTAAGCTTCTTACCGTGTTGGAGAAACGCCAGATCTCCCGCCTGGGCTCTACCCGGATGCTGGATGTGGATCTGCGCCTGATCTGTGCCACCAATGCCCAGATACAGGAACGCGTAAGGGAGGGCAGCTTCCGGCAGGACTTGCTATACCGTGTCAATACGGTGGAGATACACCTGCCGCCATTGCGCGAGCGGGGCGAGGATATCCTTCTGCTGGCGGAACATTTCTTACACATATACAGCCATAAATACCGGAAAGAGGTGTCTGCCCTTACACCTGATGCGCAGCGTCTGCTATTGCATTACCCCTGGCCGGGTAATGTACGTGAATTGCAGCATGCCATGGAGCGTGCCGTGATACTGAGTGGTGGTACTCAGCTTAATGCCGGAAGCTTCATGCTTCAGCCCCCTGCTGCGCCGGAAGCGGGGCTGGCGGAAACACTTAACCTAGCCGAGCTGGAGCGCAGCGCCATAGAACGCGCACTGGATCGCAGCAGCGGCAACCTGACTCAGGCGTCCGAGCTGCTGGGTATCACCCGCTATGCGCTGTATCGCAAGATAGAAAAGCTGAAGTTATGAGGTCCTCTTACTCCTTGCGTAGTGTATTGTGGCTGGTCCTGCTCGTCATCCTGGGTGGAGCAGGGGCGTTGCTGGCCTGGCAGGGACTGTACTTCTGCGTCGTCTTTGTGGGCTTGGCGGCAGCGGGAGTTATCTATAAGGTGTGTCAGGCCGAAGAGCGGCAGTTGCGTATGATGCGCCGCATGGTTCAGGGAATCCGCCATACTGACCTGGCTTTCTCTTTTCCTACACGCTCACGCAGCCGATCGCACCTGAAACTGGCCCAGGAACTGAATGAGGCCCTCAGCCACCTGCGTGGGAGGATCTCGGAGAAAGAGGAGCAGTTTCAGCTGTATGAATCCCTGCTTGGTGCGTTGGATAGCAGTCTGCTGGCCGTGACCGAAGCGGGTGTGGTGGAATGGATGAACCCTGCCGCCATGCGCGACCTCACGGGCGAGCGCATTCGGCGTATCGACGAGCTGGCCTCCCTTTCGCCGGAATTTCCGGTGCTGCTCCGCGAGATTCTTCCCGGACAGGTTAAAACGATCCATCTTCCGCAGGGCGAGGTGAACCGCGTGTTCATCGTCACCATAACCGGCTATCATTCTAAGGGCCGTGAGCTGCGATTGGTGAATCTGCGTAATATCTACTCCCTGCTGGATAAGCAAGAGTTCGAGTCGTGGCAAAAGCTGATCCGGGTGCTTACTCATGAAATTATGAATTCCATAGCCCCCATCATCTCTCTGGCCGAAACCTTGTGCGACCGTTTGCAGGAACAGCCTTCTGCAGATTCCATCCAAGCGCAGGCTCTGCAAACCATCCATCGTCGTAGCAAGGGGTTGTTGGAGTTTGTAGAAAGTTACCGTCGCCTCACCCGGCTGAACATGCCACTATTGTGTCCGGTAAAGGTTGAAGAAGTATTTGTCGATCTGCAATGTCTCTTCCCCGAAAGCACCGTACGCTATGTATATCATGCTGAGCAGCCGCTTCCCATCCTGATGGCGGATCGTACCCAACTGGAACAAGTACTCATCAATCTGATAAAGAATGCTACCGAAGCCTGTACGGGAATGCCCGGTGCAGAGGTGCGTGTGACTGCCTCGTATAGCACCATGTCGCACATCCTTAGCCTCACCGTGGCCGACAATGGTACGGGCATCCCCGCCGAAGCCCTCGACCGCGTATTCGTTCCCTTCTTCACCACTAAGCCCGGAGGTTCCGGCATCGGTCTCACCCTCTGCAAACAAATCATGACCCTGCACGGCGGAAGCATCACAGTGCAAAGCCACGAAGGAGAGGGAAGCTCTTTCACCCTGCGCTTCATCCTGCCGGAAACTCCGCCGAAGGGGGATGTCTCTATTCATACCGTGGGCGCAAGCACGCCACGCCTACCAAGGAATCACGGCTCAGCGGATTTTTCCGGTGGGTGGTAGTCCTCAATAGTTCGGAACAGCCCCATCCCTGAAAAGGGATGAATTTTGGTAACCGGGGGTTAGCGCAGCGTAACCTCCGGATCGAAATCTCCACCTCCCACCTTCCCTGAAAGGGATGAACCGGAATTTGCAGATTTCATAAAATAGTATTTCCTTTGTCCAAATCTAAGTATAAACTATGAGTTATCACCAATGGAGGCTCACGTACACATCCTTACCAGCCTGAATCCCAGTATTGCGCTGGCGGATTTTGTACATGACCTAAAAAGAAGTACATCGCTAT
>JAVBMN010000012.1:0-88444 GCA_031552405.1 Bacteroidaceae bacterium
GGAGTATATCGAATCCCTGTACCTATAAGGATCAGCAATCAAGGAGTCTTCCGGAAACTGGTATGCATGAAGATACTCTTTTTCCCAGATGGAAAGAGCAGAGTCTTTCTCCAAGGGCCTCATCGCACCCACAATATCCCATTGAAGGAGAGGAATATATAAAGAATCATTCGCCCCTTCGCCAATGACATACTTAGCACTCTTGTTTTGTTCTGCGCAGGAAAACAATTGGAGAAAGAGTATAAATCCAACTGTTTTCATAAGGTTTGTTATTGTTCTCATATACAATGAATATAAATATATGCAACAAAAGTAACATCATTTTCAGATTTATCAAACAATTACTAAAGAAATTAGAAAAGATCTAAATCTGCTAATTATCCATTGACATTCAATAAATAATTAGCAGTTCCCCTACTCCCACGTCATAAACCCCGATTTTCATGCCGTATAACATATTTACTTTCTTGCACACTTCAAAAAAAACCTATATTTTTAAAGCGTTGTTTATATTTAATCTTATAATCTTAATAGTGTCATGAGAAAGATTCTTTTTTCGATGTCGATTTTGCTCGCTTGGACGGCATCGTTACCCGCTCAGATTACGCGGGAACAAGCGGATATCATCGCGCTGGATTTCTTAAAAAGCGAAGTGGTACAAGAGGGTGCTTTATATGTGAACGATAAAACGCCGGATGAAGAAAGCATAACCCTGATCACTTCCAAAGAAGAAATCATCAATGTGAAATACGCCTGTTGGGTTTATTTTCTAAATGAAAGTGAATCTACCCGAAGCTACTACCTGCTTGTAAAAGCCAACAACGGCAGCTTGCTGGAAATAGTTACAAGCAACGACCTTGGCCCCAGCGACTTAACCTCGTGGATCGCAGTGAGGAATACTTCCAGTTTAACCGAAAAGGAAAATCCTATCAAAACTCTTTATCAGGATCCAGCAACCGGCCTGTTAACAATTCCTTGCTCTGGAGATTATACCCATGTGAAGATCTATGATCTGAAAGGAGCTTGTCTTTTCTCCAAATTACTTTCGAAAGAAGGGACCTCTCAATTAAACGTTTCTTTCCTGATAGCTGGTACTTATATGGTAAGCGCAGATGGGGAAACGTATAAGATAATCAAGAATTAAAGATTGAAAAAGGATAGTATTATGAAAAAGTTACTGTTACTATTAGTTGCTCCATTTGTTTTTCTCTCCTCGCTTTCAGCGCAAATCACTCAGGAAGAGGCAGACGGGATCGTATTGAACTACATGAGCGGAGAAACACGGTCTTATACCGTATACGCAAAAGAGAATATACAGGAAAACATGATCGTCACGGCCTCTGCCGAAGAAGTGATCGAATTGAACTATACATGCTGGGCGTATTACGTCTACTTTCCCGACATTTCTTTAGGATATTGCTTAATTGCCAAGGCAAGCGATGGAAACTTATTGAAAGTCAGCACAAAAAACAATATGCCGAACGACTTGAGTCAATGGAGAGTGCTTATGGGAAATTACAGATACAAAACAGGTTATATCGTTGGCTACGAAACTTGTGGACTGACAATCGAAAATGAAGTGGGACATACAAAAGGATATATCTTCATTTCCGAAGATCTTAAAGACACGCTTGCCGTGTATAACTTCCCGCAAAGCATATACGATTTTCCCGCGGAAATATTTACCGAAACAAGCCCTTATCTAGTGAACGCATCGTTCCCTGAACAATACCGGAACACCTTTAAAGTTCAATTAGGATATACACTATCATCCGAAGAAGAAGTCTTTAAACTCGGACTGAAAGACGCTTGTGCGATGCCTGCCATATACCCTATAAGAGAAACATATAAGCAATGTATTCCTGTAATCATCCATAGTGCAAAGAAAATTAAAGAATGCGACTGGGAAGAAGTATCACCCGCTACCGCAACAGACATAAAGGCTAAATTAAATGCCGTATTCTCTGAAACTAACCCACTTGTTGCAAACATTCCAGGAGATACTTTATTCTATGTAATCCACAGCAAAGAAGAGCTTGCAAAGGTCAGCATGAATATTAACACCCCTATAGACATAGATTTTGAAAACCAAACTCTTGTCTGGGGAAGGATTCTAACCTCATCCATTTCAGACAATATCCATTCTAAACAACTATCTGTATGTGAGTCATCTTCTGATTACAAGTATACAGTCACTGTAGGTAAATGTATTGACTGCTGGACTGCTCTGGGTAATCTCTATTTTTGGGATATCTACCCTAGAAAAATAGACGCTAAAGATATTGCATTCATTGTAAGCAACTGCAAACAATTGCCCTGAAATATAGAGAATTACATTTGAGTGGATAAGTCGAAAGTCTATCTCATTCATAAAAAAGGGACTTCACTACTGATTAGTCCCTTTTCATGTATATAAAGGAGAAATATGCAGGGGCTATTTCTTTTTCTCTGGTTTCAATTCATCAGGAGAATCGTTAGTATACATGCGTACTGAAGGTGTTGCCCTCGTAAACAAATCCTGAATCAGCTGTGGATTGACCGCATACTGAGGCCGAAAATAGTCCGAGTTCATATAGTCCAGAATAGCTTTTCGCATCTGGCGGGCTACAAAGCGCTTCTCCAAGTCGTTGGTGATATCCATACTGGACATTATCAATTTCCCATTCAGGACTTTGGCTTCAAACAATGAACCGATCTTACGACTTAGAAACCATGTATCAATATTCTGTACAAGAGGTTCGAATTCGTTCCCAAAATCGGAGAATAACATCACTTGGGCATTATTCAATAGTTCCCACCATTGTAGATTGCTATGGTAGTCAGTCGGGAAATTCACCTAAATTCAGTTCCATTTCACAGCTTAACGTTCCCCCAGCCATCCGGTAACGCTGAAAGACCGGGGCCACAATATGGCTTTTGTCCGAATTGAAACTCTCTGCCGACAAACAGATATCCACAGGAGTTACCGAACGGGAATGCGATCGAATAACCATCTTTACGAGAGCTTTCTTCTGTTTCAGGTCAGGATAAACCTGAATATCATCAAAATAGAGAGTTGGAGTTGTGCTCAGATTGATTTTACCCACAATTCCATTCCAGTTTCCCTGTGTATGGTCGGAAATGCTATGAGAGTCCATGCCTACATTGATTTCTTTGATACGGTTATCCACTCGGATTGAGATCACGTTCTTCCCAAGAGAAACAAGCGAAGTTATATCATAGCTATGGGGTATACACAGGCTGTTCTGCATACCGGCTTTCCGGTTGTTCACCCAAACAGTTGTTTCTATATGGGGACGTTCGAGGAATAGAATAATGCGCTCATTCTTCCAGTCCAACGGGATATTTACCTGCTTCTGATACCATGCCACCCCCACATAATACCGTTGTGGAGTTAGAAAAAAGGGCGCTTTGAAATTCTCTTCTATCCGGTAACGTTCCATAGCAGGATTAAAATAGAACGAGCTATCGTACAAGCTGGCCGTCCATTGAGTATGGACATTGGGGAGATCTCCTTTCAACCTTTCGGGCATTGAGCCGGGAAGTTCAATCTGATCAGTCAACACTCGTTTATACCACTTCTCTTTTATGCCGATATCCTGTCTGTCAATCTCAAAAGACCAGTTCCCCGACAAATCAATTTCGTTCTGAGCCGTTACAGAACCGATGAATAGAATAAGAATAAAGAAATAGATGATTTTTCACATGCAATGGAATTTAAATAGTTGGAACAATGTACCTGCCGGGATACCTTGTACCCCCGACAAGGCATTTTACTTTTCAACGATATCAAAAGAGAGTTTGTATTCGGGTATCAATCGAAGGCTTTCCAATTTGAAGAACTGCTTCTTCTCTGAAAAATCAGGGATTCTCTCCTGCGGAAAGTCGGACAAAAATGTAGCTTCCACCCAGTTTAAGATGTCCTTCAAGAATCTCTCTTTTGGGGTATCCGGCTACATCAAATACATAGGAAGAAGCGTGTTCCTGCCCCAGGATGGTAGTGCTACCCCCCTGTTATCAAGAAACCTATTAATCCTGAAATGACTATTTTTTTCATAAGGAACCTGTTTTAATTGCTTTTATTACCCGTTTCATCCAGTATGAACCGGATGTCCGAATTGTTTATATCCAGTTCCCATGCTTTTTGAAGATACTGTCTGCCTGAGGCCACATTACCAAGTCCTAATTCTCCTAAGCCGATTACATAATAACAGTGTATCTGGTTACGGATATTCAGGTCGTCTTCCCAAATTGCAAGATCGGGCAGGGAAACAGCAAAGTAATCAATCCGACACTTGTCAAACAGATGTTTCTTGCCATGGTTGATCAGCTTGTTGAAGCGTCCTTTTGCCTTGTCAGTCTCGCCCAAGGCCTCCAGGGCCAGCCCTTGGTAATAGATTTTATCTGGCTGCTGATCATTGTAGTAATAGGCTTGCTGAGGCTCGGATGAACCTACGGTTGCCTTCTGAAGATACAATACAGCTTCCTCCTCTCTTCCCAAAGCGCGGCAGGCAAGTCCTTTCAGGTAATTTATGTCGTTTTCTTCGGCATTGGCCAGTTTGCCTTCGCCCAGGTTATGGGGGTACGCCTCTGTCTCTGCCAGCAGCAGTAATGCTTTTTCGTATTCTCGATGCTTCATGAGCTGCTTTGCTTGTTGTACCCAGCAAAGAACATATTGCTTGGTTATCCTTCCTTCGCCTCCTTCCCAGGGATGAAATTTCCGGGAAGCAATCAGGTCTTTGGCAGTTTGATGATGGCCAAACTGGTTGTACAGTGTAATCCTTTCGATGCACAGATCATCGCGTTGTACTACCAGATCGGTGTATTTGTCAAATAGCTCTAGCCGTACTTCGGGTGTTACTCCCTGCTTTTTATACAGTTGGTCCAGCTCCATGAAGATTCGTGCATCTGTTTTATCCAGTTCAAAGGCTTTTTCAAGAAGCTGTTTGGCCTCTTCTTTTCTATTGAGCTTGTTGTAATATGCCAATGACAGGTTGCGTAGTGCGGTGGGGAATCGATCGTTTAATTGTATGGATGCTTCCCAACAGGCTATAGCTTCCTCATACTGACGGGCAGCATACCAGAAGTTTCCCAGATAATAGGGGGCGTATGAGTCAGACGGATTGGTCCGTATCGCATCCTGTAAGATACATACTTCTTCAATACGGTTGGGGAAACATTTGTCCGGACACATCCGGGATGCTTTTGTATAATATTCTTTTGCCTTTTGATTATCTCCCGAGAGTGAGGCGAAGTATCCCAGACTGTAATATACCATCGGGTAGACCTTATTCTCCTCAGGAATGCTACATAATAGGAGCTGGCTTGCCTCGTGATACAATCCGGCGGCTGCAAAGTCAAGCGCGTATTCAATGTATGGATGAGTGGCGCCATGCATCAGTGTTTCCAATTCTTCGAGGTCTGCCGGGGCGTGGGTCAACAAGTACTTCTCGAAACGGCATCCCATATTGAATGAATCTATTTTCAGAGACTCCTCAATGAGTGCCAGCGCTTCTTCTTTGCGTCCGAGTTTCCGGAGAATCGACGCTTTCAGCTGACGGGCCTTGTGGTTGTGCCAGTTGCGAATCAGGCAACGGTCAATTCTATCCAGCGCATCTTCCCATAACTGACGGGAACTGTCAATTAATGCCAGGGCGTAATAGCCGGCATCCTGCCAGGCTGCATTCCAGGTGGATTTGAAAAAGGCAGAGTAGGCTTCATCCTTTTTGCCTTGCATATTCAGGCACCATCCCAGGTTGTAATAGGGTTCGCCCTCATACGGGTTCGGATTGCGCTCCGTCAGGGTTTCGGTGGCTTTCCGGAAATAGGGCTCTGCCTTTGCAAATTGCCCTTTGCGCATCAATAATAACCCTACGGCGTTATTGCTACGAATATCTCCCGGCTCCCGGCTGAGAGCTTCCATGTAATAATCCATTGGGTTATAGGTAGCGTGGCGGTACTGTTCCAAGTGTTGCCCTGTGAGGAAAAGTTGCTCAATGGAAGCGATCTCTTGCGGAGTTTTGGCGGCTTTGGCAGGATCAGGTACGGGCTTTATCTCTGGTTTATCCGCTTGGTAGGCGAGTAGCTTTCTGCCATCTGCGGCATAAAGTTCAAAGAGGAGCTGCTCAGGAAGGAGATTGCCTGTGGCTACACTCTTTTCATACGCATTTCCAGGCGCTACATTTGCTTTTTCATCAATATACTTTTCTCCTTTTTCATCTTTCAGGACAACGTGCAGATCCTTGCTGTCGGAGGTGGTGTAAAGAATAACCTTGGTTATGCCATTCTGAACCTCTACATTGACAACCGCCTCTTTGTTGGCGTTCTTTACATAGCCCACATCGGAATAGGGCATGAAATACTGAGTCCATGATTTCTCCTCGCCGGGTTGTAGCCATGAGAAGTCGGGCTGGTTGTCCGTATAGACTCCTGTCATGAGTTCAATATATGGCCCGTCTTCGTCGGTCAGATTCCTGTCCCATGCCTGTCCGAAATCTCCGTTTCCCCAGGTCCATTGTTTCTTTCCGGGTGATACATGATGGTTGGCCACGTGTAGCAAACCACCCTTCACGTCTTCTTCGTAACCTCCTACAAAATCAAACTTGGACTGGATAGCCATGTAGGAAGTAGGTACTGGTATGTTTTCATACTTCGAGATGTCAACTCCTGCAGAGTAATCTTGTTTATAATAGACTCCTGTAGCGATAGGAAAATTAGATACATCCCTCTTTCCGTGATCAAATACCGCATGTACATCGGGTGGGAAAACCGAATGGTATTTCTTGTGAACCACTACTGCCGGATTGGCCCACCATAGAAAGGTTTGGGGGAATGCGGTGCGGTTGTATACTTTTACTTTTATTTCTATATAAGATTTGCCGGGGTATAGGGTAAATCCCTGCATTCCTTTGGTTCGGAACATACGTTCTACCTCGTTGCACCAAACCGTAATGCTACCGTCGGCATTGTTCTCAATCATAGAATCTGTGGGTAGAAAGGTGCTGGGACGGTGATGTTGCGGCCAGTTGAACTCAATTCCTCCTGAGATCCAGGGCCCTGTAAGACCTACCAATGCAGGCTTAACTACCTGGTTGTAATATACAAAATGCCGTTGCTTTACTTTATCGTATGCCATGTGAATACGCCCGCCCAGTTCCGGCAGGATCATCACCTTGATATATTCATTTTCAATAAAGAGGGCTCTGTAGGGCTTGTCTTTCTTTTCGTCTGATACCTTTTCAATTACCGGATAGGGGTATACCACCCCTGAACTGCCTTGATAGACACGCTTTTCCAGGAACATCGGGTTCTTTTCTTCTTCGCCCGCCTCATAGGCGGGTAATAGGATGGTTTCTTCCCATGCCTTCACTACATTTTTCTCTTTTACAGTAGATTGAATCAGATAAGAGGTTATATTTTCCATAACAAGTTTCAGCAATATAGTTTAAATGATGAATGTATTTATTTTGTAAGTTCCTTTTCGATCTCTTCCAAGGACTTCCCTTTTGTTTCGGGCAGCTGGGAACGGATAAACAGGAATCCCGCCAGGCAGATAGCGCCGTATATCCAAAAGGTTCCGGAGGCGTTCAAACTTTCGTTCAGCAAAGGGAAACTATAAGTAAGCAGGAAGCTGGCCGCCCACAGGAAGACGGTGGATACCGCCATGGCAGCACCTCGTATCTTATTCGGGAATATCTCTGATAAAATGACCCAGACAATGGGAGCCAGGGACATGGCATAACAGGCAATGGCAAGGACTACAAGGATCAGCATAGGCAGTCCCGTGATCTGGAAATAATAGCAGGTACCTAATACCGCATAGATAAGTGCCAGGCCTGCCGACCCGATGAACATCAATGCACGGCGCCCCCAGCGATCTACCGTATAAATAGCTACAAACGTGAAGATTACATTGGTTACTCCGGTCACTACGATATTCATGAGTACATCAGATACTGTATATCCGGCTGCTGAGAATATTTCGTGTGCATAATTGAATATAACATTGATACCACACCATTGTTGGAATACCGCCAACACAATCCCTATCATCAGGATTTTACGGACATTCGGTTGAAACAGGGCTTTCCAGTCGGCCTTTTCCTGTGCGTCGTGGCTGGGAAGCGTTTCAATTTCGCTGAGTTCTGTTTCAGCATATTTATCTCCGCCTATCTTGGCAAAGATCTTATACGCTGCTTCCCTCTTCCGGTTGATGGCCAGCCAACGGGGGCTTTCCGGTATTATAAAGGCTAAGATGAAGAATGCAATTGCAGGAACAAGCCCCGCCCAGAACATCCACCGCCAGGCCCATTCTATCCCTTCCGCGGATAAGCTGTTCTTATCAGGCATGAAATAATCTCCGATTTGCCAGTTGACAATCTGCGCTGCAAGGATACCCAATACAATGGTCAGCTGGTTCAATGACACAAAACGGCCACGCACGGCGGGCGGGGAAACCTCCGCTATATAAATAGGTGAGATGTTGGAAGCGATGCCAATACCGAATCCACCCAGAATGCGATACAGGATAAACCAAAAGAAACTGTCCGCAGCGCCGGTGCCGAGTGCAGAAACGGAGAACAGGATGGCAGCCAGGATCAGCATCTTCTTCCTGCCGTATTTATCACTCCACAAACCCGCCAGCAAGGCTCCTATCAGGCACCCGATCAGGGCACTACCCATGGCCCATCCCCGCATGGTGGCAGAACCCTCCAATCCAAAGAAGGGTTCATAAAAGATTTTAGCTCCTCCGATGACTACCCAGTCATATCCGAAAAGAAGTCCGCCCATTGCCGAGACAAACGTAATAAGGAGCAGGTACGATTTTTTATACGTATTCATGGTATATAATGAATTTGAAATTACGATGCAAATGTACTGCCTTCCTTACAAACAAAAATGGAATATTCATTGCAAAACATGGAAAAAACAATTATCTTTCGCCACAATAAACAGATTTCAATATGGAGAATACGATTGCAGATGGTTTTAGAGGCGAACGGGCCATTGTGATACCTTATAATATAAGGACTTATCAAGCCGGGAATCCCATTACAAAGCAGTTATACCTTAGCCACATTGGCTATTATCCCGAGGCCAGGCATCATTATCGTACTCGTGAGGAGGGAGCCAATGAATACATCTTCATTTATTGCGAAAAGGGAAAGGGGTGGATAGAATACCAGGAAGAACGCATCCTGCTGCAAGAGGACTGCTTCTTTATCATCCCCATCAAGGAGAAACATGCATATGGAGCCGACAGCAGGGACCCATGGAGTATTTACTGGTTGCACTTTAACGGTGAGAATGCCAGAATGTTTGAGTCCATTATGGGAAAGCTGATCCATCTGAAGCATTCGGATCAAAGCCGTCAGCAGGACCGAATACAGTTATTCAATGAGATGTACCGGAATCTGGAGATGGGGTACAATCCTGAAAATCTGGAGTATATCAGTTTCTGCTTGTCGTACTTCTTTGCTTCCATGAAGTATGTGCCTCAATACCGTGAGATCAAAAAGATGAAAGAGGATGATGCCATACAGAAAAGCATCCTCTTTATGAAGGAGCACCTTGAGAGTAAGACTTCCCTGGAAGACATTGCAAGTGCGGTAGGATACTCGTGCTCGCACCTGAACGCCTTGTTTGCCCGACGGGTATCCTACTCTCCCATTGAATATTACAATCAGCTCAGGATACAACGTGCATGCAGCTATTTGCAATTCTCAAAACTCAAGATCAAAGAAATCGCCTTTCGCCTGCAGTATTACGATCCTTTCCATTTTTCCAATGCATTCCACAAAGAAATGGAGATTACGCCGAAAGAGTATAGAAAGAGGTATCAGGATAAACTGCTTGAAACGATCGGAGAATAGAAAAGGGAAATTACAAGTTGCCGAGGCTGGCCTGCATCAATCCAAACGCAGGCCTGGACTCCAAACATAACAGGCCTGCGTTTTGAAAACACAGGCCTGTCTTTCTCTGTCTACAGGCTTGCGTTTGAAAGGGCTGCGCGATGGTGGGGATGCAAGACATCCCCGTTTGGGAGCGTCGGGATGCCTAACATCCCGCCGAACAACAGTCTAACTTTTGGGTGCATTGCAGCAACCCTCCACGTTCCACGAATCTCCTGAAACAACTTGTAACAAAGGGTTTCAGAGGTGGAACGTTGTTTCTTGAACGTTCCACTCGGCACATTTTGTGGAACGTGGAGGGTTGGTGAAAAATTGGTGCCCACCAGTCAAATAATTGGTGCCCACCAATTAGCAAACTCGTGCGCTCCGGTTATTGGGTTGGTGCGCACGAGTTTTTCTGGTATTCAGTCGGGGTCATTCCAAATGCCGTTTTAAAACAAGTGGCAAAGTAACGCTGCGTAATGAAACCAACTGCATCAGCCACTTCAGATATATTGACTGATTTATCCTTCAACATCTGGCAGGCGTGTTTCAAACGAATGTTCCGGATAAATTCATTGGGAGAAAGTCCCGTCATCGTTTTTATCTTTCGGTAAAGCGAAGAGTTTGATAAGTTCATTTCTCTTGCAAACAGATCGATATCGAAATTTGTATCATTCAGATATTTCTCAACGCCCCTTACCGCCCTGTCCAGGAAATCCGCATCAATCGACGGATAGTTCAGTGTGGAGATGTTGATCTCTGCATTAGATTTGAATTCTTCCTGCTTCTTGCGTCTGTTTGCCAGAAAGTTACTGATACGAGCTTTGAGCAATTTCATGTCAAACGGTTTGGAGATGTATCCGTCCGCCCCAGCATCGTAGCATTCTATTCTTCCTTCCACGCTGTTCTTGGCGGTCAATAGAAGGATAGGGATATGGCTTGTATTGAGGTCTCTTTTCAGTGTCCGGGATAGTTCCAGGCCGTCCATCTCAGGCATCATGACATCGCTTATGATAATATCTATGTCGTTGTGTTCTACACGTTCCAATGCCTGAAGGCCATTTTCGGCTGTAAAGACGTGATATTGTTTCTGCAGGATGTTCTTGAGTGTGGACAAGATTTCCTCATTATCCTCTACCAGTAGCAAGTTAATATCCTCTATGTGTAAGGCGGGATCAGGATTTCCGGTTTCTTCCAGTTCACTGTTCTTGGCCTCGTTGTGGGTAAGGATAGTCATCAGATAATCATCTAACTCATTCCTGTTATAAGCAGACTTATCTATCGGGAGCACGATTGTAAACGCAGAACCTTCATTCAACCGACTTTCCACGGTGATTGTTCCGTGATGAAGCTCCACCAGATCCCGGGTCAGGGACAAGCCGATCCCGTTTGTCTGCCCGGCCTCTATATTCTTATTATTATAGAAACGGGTGAAAATATCGTTTATATTTTCAGGAGCAATGCCTACTCCGGTATCACGAATGACAATGGATATACATTGCAGATGGTTCTGAGTCAACGCCTGCAGGCTGGTTGCTATAGTCCCGTTTTCAGGTGTGTACTTGAGCGCATTGGATAACAGGTGGTATATAATCTTTTCCACCTTATCTGCATCAAAGTAGGCGGGGACAGTCTCCAGTGCCGATTCGAACGAGAAATGAATCTTTTTTTTGTGAAAGAGGGGACTGAAATTATTCAGGCAGATGTCCTTTACAAAGGTTGAAATATCACCACGAGTTACTCTCAGCTTCATATTTCCGCTTTCCATTTTTCGGAAATCAAGTACCTGTTGCAACAAACGTTTCAGGCGATTGACACTTGCCCGTATCGTTTCAAGTTGCGGAATCTTGTTAGAAACTACCGTCTCAATGTCATCTATCAGACAGGAGATAATGGTGAGCGGAGTGAGCAGGTCGTGGGAAATATTGGTGAAGTATCTTAGTTTCGTCTGAGTAAGATCTTCTGATTTATCTTTCTCAATTTGAGCGATTTGCAGTTCTTGTTTAAGCCGAATTCTGTTACGCACGATACGGAGTATCAGGTAGGCAATGCACAATGCTATACATACATAAAGTGTATATGCCCACCAAGTTTCATAGAAAGCCGGCTGTTTGTAAATCACAAAAGTGGTGATCTGATCGCTCCAAATCCGATTCACATTAGTTGCTTTCACGTGAAATTTATGAATCCCTTTCTTTAGTGTGTTGTACACGGCAAACTGGCGGTGGGTATACACCCAGTCGTCATCCACACCCTCCATCTTATAGGCATAGATGATTTTTTCCGGATACGTATAATTAAGTGATGTAAAATAAATCTCAATATTCTTATCGTCAGGTAGTAAAGTCAGTTTTTGGGAAACAGCTTTCAACCTAAAGTTCTCCGAACCGTGTAACAAAGATTGTCCGCTGATCTTCACATCCGAAATGAGTACCTTGGGATTCTCCTCTTTCTGCATTGCGAGATCGAGTAAGGAAAATTTGCAAATTCCACGGTTCCCACCGAAATACAATGCATTTTCCAGCTTATCGTAAAAATAAGAACCCGCATTAAAAGAGTTGACAACCAAACCGTCAGTTTCCGAATAATCGCGGGTAGCCCCGGTGGTCCTGTTGTATTCTATGATTCGTTTATTGGTGGATATCCAGATGTTGCTTTGAGTATCGGCCACAATATCCAGGATCGCTTCTCCAAATCGGTTGGTAGCAGAGGTCTGCTCTTCAAAATTTCTTTTTACGGGGTCATATACCACAATAGTACCATTCTTGGTCCCTAACCAAATGTGTCCATCGGCATCCGAAGCCATTGCAATGATGTTATTGTCCTTTAAGGTACTCCTGTCCTTATTATGACAGATAATTTTAGCATCCTGGAGATTGGAATTGGGTTTGAAAGTCAGGGAGTATATGTCTTTCTTGGTACTCATCCAAATAGATCCATCAGGAGCTTCTGCAATGGTGGTAATGTCTTCTACTCTTTCTGAGAACAGAATGACATCCTCCTGATAATGAGGTTTGACAAATACATTTTGACTACCTATTATCCAAATGTTACTTTTACTATCTTTAAAGATCCTTCTTGTACTGTTAGGAGCAGGATGTATTTTTCTTAAATTGATCACCTGATGCAAAGAGAGTGTCTCTTCTTTACGCTCTACTATTGCAATCAACGAATGATATGCGTTTCCCAGCCACATCTTTCCCTCTACATTTTCCATACAGGAGATATTGGAAAACAGTTGTGAATGCGATTGCAGTTCTTTCGTGTCAAGAAATGTATGCAATTGGTGGGTATGCATATCGTAGGTGCATAATCCCAGCCAGAGCTGATTTAGCCAAAGAACAGGATCGGCCCCTTTGTATAGCGCTGTGACATAGGGAGTCAGCTCTTCTCGTTTTGCTAATTCCTTCAATGCGATGTTATGAATGTTCGGCTTATCAAAGTTAATGGAGAATGCCCCCTCATCGTAGGTGCCTACCCATAGGTTTCCTTTTGAATCTTTTATAAGATCTTTGTAATTCTTGTTCGACTTCTCAAATAAGTAGGAGATATCCGCCTGCCTGACAGAATGATCCGCCTGGGGTTGTATTGCATAAATACCCGAGGTGGACATCAACCATAAATATCCGGATACATTGTCCTGAACGATAGAAAAGAAAAACGGATCTTGTGTATTATTCCTCTTATAAATGGGGCAGTGTGCATACATGGAGCCCGAATCTTTTTCCGGAGAAAACCGATACAACCCATTTCCCCATGTACCAATCCAATACTGATTGTCTTTATCCTGATATAGGTAGAACGGACTATTTTCTGTCCCGATACGCGGGTAATGAATAATGCTTCCATCCTTTTTATAACAATGAAGCCCGTTATTCCATTGTAGTATCCATATATTTCCGAAGTGGTCTTCGTATAAACAGCTGGCACTACTTTTTCGGGAAAAGCTGCCGGTCATCAGCTCTATCGTCTTTTTAGAGGGATGGTACCGGAACACCTCACTATCTGCTCCGATCCAAATACTACTGTCTGATGCACATAGAATGGAATATACTCTTTGGTCTTTGATCGGATCTATAGAAAAACGCGTGATTTCATACGTTTCCCTGTTCAGTAAGTTAATACCTCCTCTTGTACCGATCCATATCGTATTGTGATAATCTTCTGCCAGACTGGTTATCTCGTTATCGGCCAGAAGTTGAGGATTGCCCGGATTGGAACGAAAGACCGACAGGCTGTACCCATCATATTTGCACAAGCCATCCATGGTACCCAACCAGAGGAATCCATCTTTATCCTGCATCATCCGGTTTACTGTATTGGAGGGCAGTTGATAGATTACAGGGAGAGGATTTACCGTAAACTGTTTGGCATATAGATGGAATATGCCGGTCAGGAAAAGTAGGAAAGAGAAGAAGAATCTCATAGGTCAGTCAGATTTCAATTATAGGAAGGTTTCAATCACTCGGCTAAGGTAATTAAAAAGATAACACAAAACAAAATGCAGGTAAATCACTAGCAGCAAGCTTTTCCACTAATAACAACCTTGTTTTTAACCCTTTACGCAGTTTCCATATTTCAGTCAGATTGTTCTGGTTATTGATTGTGACGAATTATTGGAAAGCATTGATTTAAAAACGAACAGAAAAAACGCCTCAAAGCTTCAAATTTGCAGTGCGAATTTTTCATTTCCAGAAGAACTCAAAAGGCATTATGCCCATTAAACAAATCCTAACTTCAATTTTAGAATAAAACAACCATGAAAAAGAAAATTACTTTTCAGATAATCGGATGTTTCTTCATCCTTTTATTCTTATCGGGTAATCTATTCGCTCAACGCCCTATGGAGAGGCTGGGGCGGGGATTGATAGCCCGCAAAGTATCAAACGGAGTGTATGTCAATTGGCGTATTACTTCTGATGAATGGTACAACACTTCTTATAAGTTGTACCGGAACGGAACACTTATTCACGAAACCGGAACTGACGGAGCATCTAATTATCTGGATGCTTCAGGCAGTACCGGAGCTGCGTACACAGTCACTGCCGTAAAGAATGGAGTTGAATCAATCCCTTCCGCTCAAGTTATCCCCACTTTGACGGCTGATTATTTTGATATCCCCATGCGGCAGCTTCCGGCAGGAAAGACCGGATATACCTTGAATGACGCCACAGCAGCCGATTTGGATGGCGATGGCGAATATGAGATCATCGTAAAACGTATCAATAAAGACTGGAGTATAGAAAACACCAATTACAGCTACTTTGAAGCGTATAAATTAGATGGTACTTTCTTGTGGTCCATTGATGTAGGCCCTAATATTATGGATGATGTGGAAATTAATATCGCTGCTTTCGATTTGGATGGAGACGGTAAAGCAGAGGTGTTTATGCGTACGTCAGAGGGTACTATCTTTGGAGATGGTACCAAGATTGGCGATATCAACAAGGATGGACGCACCAACTACCGTGCCGGCTGGTCACAATACATTTTCGAAGGCCCTGAGTTTCTCTCCCTCATTGATGGAGAAACGGGCAAGGAAATAGACCGTGTTGATTTTATTCCCCGTACTTTCAACGGAAGATCCTTCGAGGACATCTGGGGGGCAGCTGATGGTGGCCACCGTTGCAGCAAATACTTCTTCGGTGCTCCCTACTTGGATGGAGAAAAGCCCAGTTTATTTATCGGCCGCGGTATTTACACACGTACTGTCATGCGTACTTACGATGTGGTAAATAAGAAGCTGGCATTCCGTTGGGAATTCAATACGGACGATCCGGGTAATGGGAGCTATGCCTATAAAGGCAACCACAATTATACGATTGCCGATGTGGATGGAGACGGTCGTGATGAAATCGTGTGGGGACAAATGTGTGTAGATGACAACGGAAAAGGGTTGTATGCTACGAATCACGGTCATGGTGATGCCATGCATGTGGGTGACTTGGATCCCTATCGTAAAGGTATTGAAGTGTTTAGCTGCCTGGAAGGCGCTCCGGAATATGGTGTCTTGTTCCGGGATGGAAAGTCCGGTGAAACGCTTCTTCATTATATTCGCGGCAAGGATTGCGGACGATGTTGTGCTGCGAATATTACCGATTCTTACAAGGGGGCCGAACTCTGGGGTGGTGGTATAGGCTACTCAACTGGAAACCAAGCCATCGTAAATCATTTTGGGACCGCTGAAAATTATGTTATTTATTGGGATGGTGACTTATTAAGAGAAATGTGTGATCACAGTAATTTTACTGAAGCCCGTGGCACCGGGGATGGGAATATCTACAAATTCTATGGGTATGGAGATGTAAGGCCATTGCTCCAAGCCGATGCTCTTTCCTGCAACTATACCAAAGGAACACCTTGCCTGCAAGCCGACTTGTTTGGCGACTGGCGTGAAGAAGTGATCTGGAGGAGACCGGATGATGCTGCTTTACGTGTGTACATAACTCCGTATGAAACCACTCAACGTATTTATACCTTGATGCATGATCACCAATACCGTCAGGCCATCTGTTGGCAGATGTGTGGATACAACCAACCTCCCCATCTCAGCTATTATCTGGGTAGCGAATTTCCTACCCCCATACCGGCAAAGTCAACCAATGGTAAATTGGTTTGGAAAGGAACAAGCGGGGATTGGAGCACTTCTGCCGCTAACTTCATGGATGGAGATGACGTGGAAGGACTTGTAAAGGCAACCGCATCTCCTGTGAGTTTTGCCAATGGAAAGAGTGTCTTGTTCGATACCAGGGGAGTTACTAAGAGTGTAAATATCTCAGCAAACATAGAACCGGAGCTCCTGATGGTTTCAGGAACTGTGGATTATGAGTTTGGCGGAACGGGCTCCCTAAGCGGAAGTATGCGCCTGGATAAATTAGGTGAAGGTACTATGAAACTGTCAGGAACCCATCCTTACAGCGGAACAACAGATATCTGGGAAGGATACATGGAAGCAAATGCAATCCTGACAAACTCGCAGGTTATGATACGCCGCCATGCCGAGTTTGGTGGAAAGGGAACCTATCACAAGGGCGTTCTGACTGAATACAATGCAAGCATTTATATAGGCGGAAAAGGTAGTGCAGGTACAACAACCATCAAAGAGAAGATTGATTTGGTGGAAGGAGCAAGACTGGTCTTTGATTTATCCGGTGATCTGAATTCTGGTAACGACTTCATGCAATTGAATGGAACACTGAATATTGCTAATAAGTCGGTTGTTTGTATTGAGAAAATGACCAATCTGGCAGTAGGTACCTATGTTCTAGCTACTATTAATGAGCTGACTGGTGATTTGTCAAAAGTCAAAATAGAAGGTGTGACCGGGATACCTGTAAAATTGGAGTATGATGACAGCAGCAAGGAATTACGCTTAATTGTCAGAGAAGTTCGTGCTGCAAGCGATATCAACTGGACCGGAGACGTAGATGGAACCTGGGACTTAGCTACTACATTCAACTGGGAAAATGCCGGGAATGAAGATTTTTATGTAACGGGTGACCGTATCTACTTTGACAAAGCCTCCATTAAGGCACAATCACGCACGCTTACGCTGTCTGAAGATTTGATGCCCGGGTATGTAGAATTCAACAGTACTCAGGATTATAGTCTTAATGATGGATCCTATGCCCTGACTGGTACAATGGAACTGCTAAAGAAGAATACAGGTAAATTGACCCTCAATAACAAAAACTCCTATACCGGAAAAACAGTTATAGAAGGAGGTACATTGGTGTTGAAATACTTACCTACAGCCGCATACAATGGCGGCATCGGAGCAAATACGACCGACCCTTCTTTGCTTGAGCTGAAGAACGGAGGAGCACTCCAGGTATCGGTAGGCGGCCAAATCACTTCCAGAGGCCTTACCCTCTCAGGTGAAACCGGAGGTATCTTTAATCTGACGGAAAGTGTAATCTGGGACGGAGAGATCAAAGGAACAAAACTGGTCAAGAACGGAACAGGTGCATTGCTTATTGGAAACAAGAATTCCAATCTGACTGAGACAGTACTTAATGCGGGAACCCTGAAACTGAACTCCGTAGATGCAATCAATGGCATCGGCTCAAAAATCACCCTAAATGGCGGAACACTTGAAACGATCAATGCAAACGGCGCGTATCTGTACAGTGGGCATACAATTGATGTACCTGCCGGAAAGACAGCTACAGTCATTGCCGCAGCCCGTTGTGAATACAACGGAACATTAACCGGAAGCGGAACCCTGAACTGGGTATGTGACTTTATCCGTGCTTATATTAACGGTAACTGGAGTGGATTTACAGGTACTATTAATGTAACGGCCAACAGTGCCAACCCAAGCTATGGAGACGATTTTAGCCTTAATAACTCCGGATTGCCGGGTGCAACCGTGAATCTGGGTAACGGTGTTGTGATGTATCATAAAACCGGAGGTACCATTAAATTAGGATTGTTATCCGGAGTAATAGGTTCTACTTTTACAGGTAGTAACCTGGAAGTAGGTTCCAGCAACAAGAATGGCGCATTTGCCGGAGCCATAACCGGTAGCGGAACCATTAAGAAAGTGGGAACAGGAACATGGGCATTAAGCGGAAGCAATACTTATACCGGAAACACTACTGTAAGCGAAGGTAATTTGATTGTCAATGGAGGCTTAGGCGGCACTGCAATAACGATTGCTGATGGTGCCGGGATGACACTGAACAATTCCAAAGTGGGCGGAACGGTTACTGTCCAGAAAGGCGGAACCCTGTCATTATCCGGCGGAACTCTAAGCAGAACCCTCACTAGTTCAGGTACATTGACCGGAACCGGGACGGTTACAGGTAATGCCACTCTGGGAGCCAATTCACTGGTTGCTCCGGGCGGCTCATCTACGGGTACTCTGAACTTCTCAGGAAAAGTCACAATAAGTGATGCTACCGCAACATTGGATATGCAGATCATTGGAGGAGATACCAAATGTGATAAGATAGATGTGGTCAATGAACTTACTTGTAACGGAAAGTTGAATGTGACCTGTCTGCGTGGCACATTAGCGAAAGGGAATTCCTATACCCTCTTTACTGCCAGTGAAATCATCGGTGCATTTACCGAAATCAATCTGCCTAAACTTGAAAGCGGGTTGTATTGGGATACCAGTAAGCTATATTCAGAAGGAACAATTGAAGTAACAGATGTACCAACAGGTATCAATACTCCTGTGATCAATACCGGGTTACTAGCAAATCCGACTACGGGAATTTTTGAAGTAGCAGTAGAACCTTCAAATGGGAACTTTAGCATTGTTGTAGTTGATTCGCAAGGAGAAGTGATTTATCAAGCAGTTAAGTCTACCGAAAACAGGATTTTAACAATTGATATTGTGAGTCAACCTGCAGGAGTTTATTTGCTAACAATATTGTCCAGTGATAAATTATTGTCGAATACGTTGAAACTGATTAAGCAATAGAAAATACGGTGTCATAGTTTAAAGACAAATTTATAAAGTTATTAGAAGAAACTTTCATGATAATTATGTGTTGGGTTAAGGCTCGGTTTTATCCAGTATAGTTTCTTCTAATAAATAATTTAGTGATGATTTTTAAATTTATTTCTCATGAAAAAGAAAAAGTACATTTCGAGATTATGTGGTTGGTTCAAGTGCGGCTTGTTATCAGCCTTGTTATTATCATCTGGCAATATGTTTGCTGATGATGTGAGTGAAGGATTGATATTGCATTACAATTTTGATGATTTGGAAGTTGGTAATGGCAATAGCGTAACGGACATTATGGGTAACTACCCGGCAACTGCTTATGGTAATTTTCAGGTGGCCGAAGGGCGGACTTCTGAGAGTGCGGACAAGTCGATCAGATTTGTTACCCAAGCAAGTCCGGCAACTGACTATATTCATCTCCCCAGTAATGTAACCTCCAATTTAGAGAATTTCACTATTTCCACATGGGTGAAATTGGACAACACCAGCACTTGGGCACGTGTGTTTGATTTTGGTTCGGGAACAGCCACAAATATGTTCTTTACCCCAAACTCAGGTAATAATTCTCGCTTTGCAATTAAACTGAATAGCACAAGTGGGGAGCAGATCGTGAATGGTAGCTCTATTCTTCCTACCAATGAATGGGTACATGTAGTGGTGACGGGAGATTACTCTGTAAATACGGCAAAGCTTTATATTAATGGAGTTTTGTCAGGCGAAAATAAAGCTGTAACTACCACTCCCAAGTCTTTGGGCGAGACTTTGTCTTTGAATTATATCGGGAGAGCACAGTACAATGACCCAGGATTGATAGGCTGTATAGATGATTTCCGTGTATATGACAGAGCTTTGAGTTTAGATGAAATATATGCTTTATATGGCTATACTCCTGATCAGGTGGCCGCAATAACACAATTAGAAACAGTATATAATACACTGACGGAGGAGCTTCTTCTTAATGGAAATGATCCTTTAGGCGTTGATGCTCCTTTGTATCTTGCGGACTGGGTAATCGGTTCTGAAGATGTAATTTATGCATGGGAATCCTCAGATCCGGACGTGGTGGCAACTGATGGAACTGTTACTTTATCAGAACTTCCTCAAAAAGTAACGTTGACAGTTTCACTGAGTCACCCCGATATTGATCTCATCTTGACAAAAACATTCTCTATCATTACCGCCGGGAAAGTAGCATTACCCAAAGAAGTTGCTGTATTTACTTTTGAAGATTCTGAATATAAAGATGGGAAAATCTATATTACCTCAAAAAGCAAGGACAATAATCTGAAATATACCGGAACTCTGGAAAATGAGGCTAGTGTCCGTACTATTGGAGAGAGTACGCAATATAAAGTACTTGACCTCGGAACGCAGAAGGGATATTTTAATATGGGTACCGAAATCGGAGGGACAGTTTGTAAACTGACGAATTATACAATGTCTGCATATTTCATGGTGGAGAATGATGCTACCAGTATTTCGGGAGCTGGAAACTTCCTGTGGACTTTCTCAAATTCTGATAATGTAAGTGCGGATAAAAATGGCTATTTCTTCTTCCGCCCCTATAACAACGAATACAATGTCACAAAGACATATTATACCACTAGTCAAAGTATTTATAATGCCCAGCATTATACTTTATCGGATGAAGAGGGGAAGGTTCCTTATCTTGGCAGATGGCATCATGTACTCTACTCTCAGACAGGCGCCACAGGAACGGTTTATGTGGATGGCGTGGAAGTAACTACAGGGAAGATTGATATATTACCCTTGAATATTACGGTAGATGGCCGCGTAGGAACAGAGTTTAACTTTTTAGGTCGTTCTCCTTATGCGAGTGATGGCTATATGAATAAAACATTGATACATAACTTCACTGTATATGGATATGGTATGTTGAGCAATGAGATTTCTGAGCTGGGAGTTAATCAGGAACTTGCTAAGTTGAACGCGGCTTATGAAGAGAATCCTGATTATAATGAAGAGGATGATCTGGAGGAAGCTTATGATGCATTAAATATTGACGATCTTAACCTGTATGGTGTCACACTAACAGGTAAAATCACACTTCCTACCTCATTGGATGGATATCCTATGGTTAATATTAGTTGGAGTGCTTCCAATAAAGCATTGATGGGTATTGATGGTGAAATCATACAGCCGGATTTTTATGATTATGTGTTGACTAAGATTACGGCGAGACTGTATTCTGAGAAATCAGGGAAGGTAATGAACAAGGAGTTTGAGATCAATGCAACAGTCCCTATGAAAGAAGGAACAGCACTTACTGACGGTAAACTGGTTCACTTTGATTTCGGCACAGAGAATGTACAGGACCGTATTGTAACTGATATTGCACAGGCAGGCTTTGAAGCCGAATTGAAAAATGAGGCTACTATCCGCACGATAGGAGAATCCGGAGAAACTGAGGTCTTCAATGTACTGGATCTTGGTAATGGTACTGGTTATCTGGATATGGGTAGCAAAGTAGGTCAGGTTATGTACAACCTGGATGCGGATCATGGTTATACCATCATGGCCTATTATCGTATTGATGAAGATTATGCCACATTGGACAAAGCCGGAAACTTCTTATGGACTTTCTCCAACAGCCCGAATACAAATACAGCAGGGGCGTATGATGGTTACTTTATGCTTTCAATGGGAGCTCAGAGGACTGAAATGTCTCCGGGAAACTTTAATAATGCAGAAGCGGTGACTTATTACCTGGATGAAAACAATGTATACTCTCAGTCCAATAAGGGAATCTGGCAGTTTGTAGCCATTACGGGTGATCCCTCTATGTTGTCCTCTACCTATTATGTATACAATGCAGAAGAAGGGTTGCTGTCACGTACCGGAAGTATTCCCGAGGCGCCTCACTATTACCTGAAGAAGGATGACAAGCTGGGAACTCCGTACAACTGGATTGGTCGTCCTAACTTTGGTTCAGACAGTTACCTGAAAAAGACGCTGGTATATGATTTCAGAATCTATAATAAGGCATTGGATGCTGGAGACTTTGAAGGTGGTGAATTTGATGTGTACGGCACATTGGAGAAACTGAATGCTGCGTATGACGCCAATCCTAATGCAAGCGGTTTACATCGTATCTCAGAAACCTCTCCCTATCAGGTATATGCGGATGGTAAAACAATTCATATTACCGGATTGACTGGCAAAGAAACCATTTCATTGTATGATATGACAGGGCGGCAGTTGAGAACAAATGCCTCAGAAGCCATCACCGTTGATTCCGGAATCTACATTGTACGGATTAACAATCATGTAACCAGAGTAATTGTAAAGTAAAAGTTCTGAGCTTGTATTAAAACAGCTTCTTAACTATGTAAGTTTAGACGAGGGTGTATCAAAAGCCCATAACCCTTTTGGTCCACTCTCGTTTAGAAAATGAACCTATCAGGAAAAAAGAAATGAAACGATCCGTTTATCTCCTATTTATCATTCTAAATATGACCTTTTTGCCATATTGTTATTCTTCGGAAAAGGAGTCTCCATGCCATTATGAGGGGTATCTGTTTGCCTATTTTGAAGGCACCGGTGAAGTCAATAAGCAAGAACAACTACGTTTCGGCGTAAGTGCTGATGCCATAAACTGGTTTGCATTAAATGACAACGAACCTGTCATTCCTTCCTGCGAAATCTCAAAGACCGGAGGAATCCGTGACCCCTATATTATGCGTGGCGAAGATGGGAATGCATTCTATATGACAGCTACTGATATGTTCTCCTTTCGGGATGGCTGGGACAGTAACCCGGGAATTATCCTCCTGAAATCAGACAATCTTATTGATTGGAATCATGGAGTCATTGACCTGGCAAAGGCATATCCTGAAACGTTTGGCAATGTGAAATGGGTATGGGCGCCACAAATCATTTTTGATCCTGCTGAAAGGAAGTATTTGGTCTATTTTACCGTACGCTTTCATGATAATCTGAACCTCGATTTCTATTGTGCGTATGCGAATGAGAATTTTACAGCATTTACTTCTGAACCCACTCTTATGTTTAGTCCGAAGCATGGAGCTATTGATGGGGATATTATTTACAAAGACGGAATCTATCATTTCTTCTATAAAGGGAATACAAAAGATGAGAATGGACATGAATTTGAGAATGGTATTCAAAAGGCAACAAGTAACTCTCTGAAAGGTCCTTGGGTGGAGGATTTCAACTATTTGGATGCCTACTCCGCAAAGAAAATCCCGGTGGAAGGATCCAGTATTTTTAAACTCAACAATTCGGACACTTATATTCTTATGTACGACCTGTATACACGTAAACGTTATGAGTTTCAGCGAAGTACCGATTTGTGTAATTTTACTCAGGTACCTGAATCTTTCGTGAAAAACTTCCATCCCCGTCATGGAAGTATAATAAGTATTACGCGTGAGGAGGCCATTCGTTTAAGCAAACAATGGGCGGGGGTTCCTCAGGAATTATTACTTAGTCAGAACTAGTATGAAAGTTGCAGAAATAGTTATACAATTAGTAATTCTGATGAATGCAAATTGATGTTTAGTTTCTGTATACATAGAAATATGTAAAGATAGAACTGATTGACAAGGACGGATATCTTGTTCCTGATAGCGATATGGAGGTAAAGATCCAACATTCAGGTGTGGGTGCTGTCATTGCTTCAGGAAATGCAGCTCCGGATGACATGGAAAACTTCCGGTCATTTACTCCAAAAACATTCCGTGGAATAGCCATGGCTACTTACTTATTTTTTTACTAACACTATTTTTTGCCGTGTTTAGCTATCGTGTTTCTGCTTCCCTAAGAACTAAGGGGACCTTGAAATATTAGTGTTGTTTGCAATCAATCTTAATAGATGCAGCTGGTAAGCCATCTGCTGAAATTGTCATATTCAATTCTCCAGTCTTTTCATCTGTGGGTTGTACAGTAGTAAGTGCTCATCTCACAGAGCAGATGTAAGAAGGTGTCTGGGAAGATACCTTCTTACTTTTTATCAGGACTACGCATCCAACCTGATGCTACGTAACTGACAATTTTCAATATATTGAACGTTCTCCAGAGTATTAGGCATCCCGACAAACAGTAAATCGAAAAGCCCGAACGTTTTCACGCCCGGGCCTCTCTTCTACTTACTAACTTATCTAACCTATCACTAATTTACATTATGAGATCCTCTATCCATGAATTATTCTCCATCACCTGATTGTGACTGACTGGCACGATTCCAGAAGGTGAGATCATTTACGCTCTCAGTACGAGTGTTGCTATAATTCAAGCTGTTCTGACCCGGAGATGCAACCAATATCGGCGATTCCATTTGAAGTGTTATGACTTCAGTTTCCGGCTTCTGATATTCTTTTCTTGTTTTCATGTAATGTTATTTTAGAAGTTTACACTTACCTTTGTTCCATTTACAAAGTATACACCTACAGGAAGAGTAATGCGGGAAATACCTTCAGGTACACGGATACCCTTCACCAACTTACCACCCAACGCATGGATGCGTACAAACTGCGACGTTTCTGCAGTAATTTCAATACCACCTTCTACACTGATCACTGAAAACGGAGCATTTACGGAATTAGACACTTTACGCAATCCCGTACTGTAATTATCACCAAAGATACCAAAACGAGCGGCCGGATTACTCACCGTTTTCGAAGCATACGCCCAAAAAGTACCATGGCAGAAACCTTCATCAAAGGCAGACACCTCTTGACCTGCTTCTCCAAAGTCACCGATACCATAACCGGTATTCGTAGCTTTATAATCAACTACAAGGTTGTAAGCACTATGCACATCTACAATGATAGCCTCTGCAGGAGTATCTTCAAGAGAAGTACCGGTGAACCACACATCTCCTTCAATGCTAATTCCATCAGCATACATTTCCTCATCATTTGGCATAGCAATGAGATAGGGAATATTGGCTTCGATGGAAGCAACTGCTTCATATCTTCCGGAAGTGGCTTTAAACAACCAATAATCCTCATTGGCCATAAGTTCCCTGCCACTAAATGTTACTGTGGCTGCAAATGGCAGGCAGATTGTTTGCCACCCATGCTGAGTTTCGGCATTCACTTTCTTAGCAGAAAAGTTACGGATATATGATACGTTTATGTCAGACTCAGCCACCGTATTAAAGTTCATAGAGTCATCGAGCTTCAACGTTGTACCCTGATAGGTAAGGGTAAAGTTGTCCATGGCACACCAGTTGGCATATGCATCTTCAAGTTTCATACCCAGTTCGATGGTATTGTTTGTAACCCGGAAATATAATTCATATACAGCAGAAACATCCTCATTATAGCGTATGGGCACTTCTACCGTATATTCATTGGCATAAATAAATGCACCGGTAGTAGGAGTACTTGCATTAGCCACCTGATAATCAGCAAATGCAGCGGCTGTAAGCTTATAGAATCCATTAGGTACATCCAGAATAGTTTGGTACACCTTACGTGATAGTGGAGCAGCCTCAGCAGCTGACCATGTTTCGATTGCATTGCCCGACATTCCTGTTCTGTTGGACACAGCAAGAGCTTTGAAATTGACAGCATTACCTGTTTTGGTCCATCCGATAGTAGCGGGGTTTGCTTCCATATCCGGATTCGCAATCATCCAGGTAAAGTTAGCAGGTACAGGCTGCGTCAATCTGCAAACTCTCTCAGCTGCCTCAAGATTAGCTACAGCCTGATTTACAGCGGTTCCATCTACAGTTGCATTATCATACACACTTTGTGCTGAAGCAATAACCGCTACAAAGGCGGAGTATCCCGAATAAGTTTCGTATGCAGATTTACTTGCGTTGGCAGCATCAATCGCATCGCTTAGCATAGACTTCAGATCAAATACCCTTACCGCTTCTATATAAGCAGCACACTCAGAAGACCTGTAAAACTTCCAGTCAATGAAGGAATTATACGTAGTGCTGTTAGAATTATTATAGCAAAACGCATAATTAACATTAGCCTGCGGAGCAAAAAAAGATGCAGGCTCTCCCGTATATTGTTTCCGGCTTTTAATAGAAAAAGCAGCATTAGACGTGGGGGCAATATCCCAATATGCAGCATCATTCACACTTCCCAAGTCCACCCATGCATTCCATATAGCATCGGTTTTACTCGAAACCCCAGTATATAGGTATCCATTTCTTTCTTCATTAAACCCATTAACCCCATAGGAGAAGAGTGTATACTTAGTGCTTTCATCGTATGCAATTGTGAATTTATACGAATCATTAGCCAAGCCCGATTTGTTTATCGAAATAAAACCCGCTACACAGGCACGTGTTCCATAGCCATTATCTCCGACTGTACGCGTCAAAAATCTCCCATTTCCTACATTCAACACATAGAAATCACCTCCAGCTTGCAGCTCCACCTCAGTAGCAGGAGTCGGAAGAAGATTCAGGGAGGGTGGTTGCAAGTCCGCTCCCATTACTTTTTGATTTACACTTGCCAATCCCAGAATAATCAGGAAGGCCAAAAATAGATTTTTCATCATGGTTGGTTTTTGTTTTTAAATTAATACTCATCTTATTTATAACTTGAGTTCGCTTTAACACTTCTCAAGAATATCTGTCTGTTGCTTGCTTTCTGGAGCCCCAATTCACTTCCTCCTTCTGCAAAGAAAGATTCGCACTGCAAATTTGAAGTTTCAACGCTTTTTTCCTGTTCATTTTTGAATCAACGCTTTCCAATAATCCATCACAACCAATAAGCTGAACAATTTGACCGGATTTTGGAAACGATGGAACTGCCTTAAGTAAACAGATTATTACTGTAGAGCGGAGCTGCTTATACGCATTCTCCACCATGCCCGAACAAAACAAAAGATATATGGATTCTTTGAGATACAATTTCAGTACCTCAAAAAGAGACTGTACACAATTATATCCATTTGGGTAACATCACCCCACAAATACATGTACCATTTTTGGCATTTACGGCCAATTATAGAAGAATTTAAAAAAGCGCTGAATTTCGCTAAGTAGCTACTTTTCAACGCTTTTAAGTTCATTTGCGATTGTTAGAATATCGCTTGGGTGGAGCTGGAGGGAGTCGAACCCTCGTCCAAACGAGGAAATCATAAGCTTTCTACATGCTTATCTCCGCTTAGGTTTTCGTGTGCAGGCAAGACCGGAGCTACCCACCATGCACCTTAGCTTCTAAAGTGTCACACGGCTCACGAAGCAAGAGCTGTGCTATTCCCGATTTTACTGCACCACCTGATCAGACGCTTCGGAACAAGAGCTTCCGGGTGATGTCTCGTCCCCACACCTAGTGCAGAGATGAAGCTTATCTACTGTAATTCGATTAAGCAGCGAGAGCATAATTATTTTCGCCAGATAAAATTTTGATAGCTAAAGATTATAGTGCCAACTACCGACGCACTGCATGCTTACTTACCATTTCTGCCCGCTGTCAAAACCGGTCAGCCCCTTACTCTCGCAAGAGCCTTATAATCAAAAAGAAAGCAGATTTTACTTCAAAGTCCGGAGACAAACAAGTAACAAAAAACACTTAAACAAGCACCTTCCAAGGCTTTCTTTGGCGCAAAGATAGGCAATCTTTCACAATAGCCAAGTATACAACCCCAACTTTCATATAACTTCTCGCTTCTACTTTCCGGAAAAAAGAGTACGGAGGTCATTTTCAAACCAACGAGCGGACATACTATAATCATCATTAGCCACACGCCCTTGCTTGTTAATCAGTACATAGCGTGGAATACCATTGAAACGGAACAGTTGGCGAAGATAATGATAATCATCAGGAGAGATCCGGTAGGTATGCTGTAAATCCTGCTCCTCCACAAATGTAGTATAGATATTTAACGGAGAAAGATCTTCAGGGGTAATAAAAACAAACTCGAAATCCGGATTGTCTTTGTATTTTGCACGAATCTCTTTCATTGCTTTAATATTAGCAATACAAGGTCCACAGGAAGTAGCCCAGAAATCTACAAACAGAAACTTCCCCTTGAAAGGCTCTATCAACTTACGAAAAATATCCGCAGGCTTTCCGGCAGGAAGTTCATAAGACTCAGCAGTCATTTTATAGCAATATTCCGCATAGAGCCTTCCCAGCTCATCCCTTAAAAAAGGAGTTGAAATATCTCTCCCCAGTTCTGTCAGGTACAAATTCGCCCTTTGCTTGTCATCGGCTTTAAAATTACGCGTAAACATTACAGCCATAGAGCGCACTTTAATCATTTCACAGATTAGACTCGGCTTCAATCCGAGGTAATGAGTCAGTACAGAGTCTTTCATCTTCCATTCTTTCAGGTAATAATCATCTAGACCACCAACAAATCTATTACCTTTCGTACGAGCTCTTTCAAAAGGCTTACAATACTCTAAACGATTGATAAAGCCGCTAAAATCAGAGGCAGATAATAAGTGAGGGTCATTCAGATCCATGTTTCGCAGGAAATCATAGAACTCCGCGGGTTCAGGCACCTTCAAGTCCTGGCGGGTAGTATCATGATAGGCAAGGCCGTTTCTATCATCTGCAAAATTCAAAAGCCAGTATGCAGAACTCACCTGAAGAGAATTCTGAAGCAAATTCACACTCTCCAAAGAGAAGGAATACTCCCCAGCTATCTGCAGAAGTTTTGAAAGATTTTCTTCGTACCGAGCCTTCTCATAGGAGTAATATTCCATAGGCGTATTGGAATTAAGCATCTCCTTGTATTTGGCAGACACAAATGGCCGTGCTTCTTTATAACGCAACAGATCACTGTTTATTTGTTTCAATGAGCCACCAAAGGTCACATCTTTGAATGTATAATAAATATTCCGTAAGCGGTCGGCTATTAAGAAATCTTCCCAGTTTAGTATCATGGATAAAGTCTCCCCTGGAGCAATATAGAATCTTGAAGCTCCTTTTTCGAAAGAAGCAGAAAGCACCTGAGGATAGCTTAGTGAAAACACTACTTCAAACCGCCCATCCGGATGAATGGTTATCACAGTGGGAGTCCCCTCCCGGGTTATTTCATTATCCAGATAAATTAGGCCTGTGCTAAATCCAGCACGAAGATCATACCCTTTTATATAGCCTACCAATCGAGCCGTATCTCTACAAAAGAAATCATCAGCAGATGCGCGCTTTGTTTTTGAGGTTACCTTCAAAGCTGCGTCAATCCATCGCTTCACAGAATCAGGAACCACACTCTCTTTACCTTTAGCTTCTGCATCATTTTGCTCCAGGCTGACCCCATAAATAATCGGTTTTTCGCTTTCATCTGCGTCTGAATAATCCAGCTTCTTCACCGACTTATCCAGCGGAGGAAATACCAACACAAAAGAAGAATCACCGGAAGCGGGCATATAAGTTTCCTTATCGAACTCTGTGCCCTCTATACGGATTGCCTGCCATTTTGTTCCGGTTTCAGAGTCTTGGATATAAGACCCCTTTCCAAACATCACCCACCAGCCGGGAATAAAGGTGGTGCGTACATGAATACGGGTTTCGGTCTTCTTTCGTTCAATCTTTGTGATATGGCTAATACCTGTAGTAGAGAACTCATAATACGGATTCACTATGATTTGGTCTTTAGCAACCAATGCTCCAGTAAACAAGAAAAGGAATGCAATCAACAACGCTTTTTTCATGACAATAGATTTAAATAGTACGATGCAAATAAAGCAATATGCAAATATAACTGTTTATTCCTATATTCCCCGTTTATCATCTATATAATTAAAAAGATTCAGGCAGTCGTATCTTTGCATGCGACTGCCTGAATTATATATAAATGCATGATCTATCCGTTAAAGCTCACGGCCTAATCAGTAATGTATAGGTGGCATTTTCGTAATATCCGCTTTATATGGTTCAACGCTACCATTTGCAACCTGATAAATCCTTTCGTTTGTCAGGGTCATTGCTTCTGTCAGCTCGGGATAAGGTACATTACCAGTACTAACTATTCCGATATTATAGTTTTCTCCGTCACCACGACCTGTATAAGGCTGATCGATCCATTGGAAATAGTGCATCCCAACGAGTTCAGGGCGGGCAAAACCTTGTTCAAGGTAATTGCGGAAAGCGGCGGCACGATCCTTTTGATTCAAGACTCCGATAATACCGGTTGCCGGAAGGGCACGATCTACTGCTCCATGGTGGAATTCTCCTATTATCACCGGTTTACCGCTAATCCGGGCTATTTCTTCCGTGGGTGGAGGGTTGATGCCATAGCCATTAATGGAGAATACATCGAAGCGTTCTCCGGCTTTATATAACAAGTCTGAACTTAACCAGGCATAACGCATACCCAGATTCAGGTGGTTCTTATCAATCTTGTCGACTTCATCACACGGAATATCCACATACCTCTTCACCATTATGGTAGAGAATTCATAGAAGTCCTTATCGGCTACTTTGGAGGGATATTCTTTGAACGTTTTCTGCTTCAGATCACCAAACGTGTTCAGTTTCAGTTCCCACGCTTTATTCAGCGAACTTATATTATTCTTGTATTTAGCTGTCAGCCAATGTACAAATTCATCTTTTGTTTTCGACTGTTGAACGGTTGCAAACATTTCATACGCCAGGTTGTGATACCCAAATGCCCATTGAGGCTCATTGCGCAAGAAGTAACCCACCACATAAGGATCATCCTTGAAATCGTTCAGCTGTCCGGCAAACTTTATCGAATTTTGCATATACTCATCCGCAAACACATCCGGAAAGTCCCTGTACACTTTCACTTCCGTAGAAGGAAAACCACCCAGCTGGAGCACATAAGGAATCTTGCTTTTACGTGCAAACTCAATGTTCGACCAGTTGGCTACGGTATTAAAACGAAACTTCCTCATCAATCCGGCAGTGACTGTAGTCCACGCTTCCTTCCAGTCTTTACCATAGGAACGAATCTGATTGGCCACATAGAAGTCCATATTCTTCTGTTCCCGACGGATATTCAGGGCTTCTCCGTATACAGGATCGTCCTTTTCCGGGAGCCATTCAAACAGGTCTTCAATGCCGGTTACCGGGCCACCGGCAGAGTGTCCGATGCAATCCACACCCGTACTCAGGAAGGCATACCCTTCCGGGTCTACTAACCACCAGCGTTTGCCGTCGTGATGAGTATGGAAAAAGCCGGTTGCCTTAAATTTCCTAGCTTTCCACCCGCCATACTGGCTCCAATCAGCAGGCATTGTTACATTCTTTACTTCTTCCAGCAAACGTTGATTACGTGCAACCATGTCTTCCTCACCTTTTAGCTTTCCGGGCCAATCTTTATCATTGCGTTGTCCCAACTTGTCGACCACCGGTTCAGTAGCAGGATAAGGTTCAGGTTTTTCCTTTAAGATAGCAATAGAAGCAATCTCATATTCAGGTAAGAAATAAGGCTTGTAGTAAGGACCGAAACGAAGAAGCACTTTGGTTATGTCTGCCGGATCCAGTCGGTTACCACTAACCGTCCCCTTCAACTGACGAGGTGAACGGGGAACAAACAGGTTTTGTCCGTCTAAATAACTCAAAGGGAACACAACCTTTGTCTTCAGATGAGGCAATATCCCCATCAAACAGGAAATCCAAGGCTGATCCTTATCTGTTCCGGATACTTCACCACTTTGCAGCACGATCTTCTCCGCCGCAAAATTCTTCATGTCCTTATAAAATTCAATGTTGATAACTCCGCTAAACTCATTCTGACCATAGATCTCAAAGACAAGATAGTTTCCATTTGTCCAATCCGGCTTATCACCTTTCTCCCAGATCACGATTCCTTCATGCCCCTCTTGTGGAGGTATTTTCAGAGATCTCTCCCCAAACACTTCACTACCGGAAACCGGAGCCTTGTTCACATAACGACTTTCGATCTTCTTTAGATCAAAAACTTGTCCGTTCTCATTGGCTTGTTGCGCATAAGCCATCCGTACAAACGAGAAAAGGAGCACAGTCCACACTACTTTCTTCATGGTTATTGGTTTAGGAGTAATGCTATACAGCAGAATAGCAGGCAAATATAATTATTTCTTTTTATATCACTTGCTTATGCTCCATTTTATCAGAAAAAATTCAGGCGATCGTATTCAAAGATACGACCGCCTGGATGATATAAGGTATATGATCTATTTGTTAAAACTCACTGGTAAAGTGGAAGCGAATGTCCTTGAAGTCCGCTTGGGCCATTTGGAGCACATAGTTACTATCCGCCAGGAAGACATCACGGTCTTCACGGTCTTTGGCCATAAACTGGTATTTGCGTTTTTTGAAAGCTTCGAGTTGTTCCTGGTCATCACTCTCAATCCAGCAAGCTTTGTAGAGGTTCACTGGTTCCCACCGGCAGGAGGCATTGTACTCATTCAGCAGTCGGTACTGAATCACTTCAAACTGAAGCTGCCCTACGGTACCAATGATCTTGCGACCGTTAAACTGATTCACAAAGAGCTGCGCTACACCTTCGTCCATGAGTTGTTCAATACCTTTCTGGAGTTGCTTGGTCTTCATGGGATCCGCATTCTCAATGTATTTGAACATCTCGGGGGAGAAGTTTGGCAGACCACGGAAGTGCAACAGTTCGCCCTCTGTCAGTGTATCACCGATCTTAAAGTTTCCGGTATCAGGCAAGCCAATAATATCACCCGCCCAAGCTTCATCAACCGTATTTTTACGTTGTGCCATGAACTGTACAGGCGAGGAAAAACGCATATTCTTATTATGTCGTATATGCAAATACGGAGCATTACGCAGGAACTTACCGGAACAGATTTTACAGAAAGCCACACACGAGCGGTGATTGGGGTCAATGTTTGCAGTAATCTTGAAGATAAAACCGGTAAACTTCTCTTCCTCCGGGCGTACTTCGCGCTCTTCCGCCTGTATAGGACGGGGCGAGGGAGCAATCTGTACAAAACAATCCAACAACTCTTTTACACCGAAATTATTCAAGGCCGAACCGAAGAATACCGGAGCTATTTCCGCGTTGAGATAGCTCTGCACCTCAAACTCAGGATACACTCCATTGATAAGATCCAGATCTTCGCGCAACTTTGCGGCCTGGGATACTCCGATGCTCTTGTCCAATTCATTACTGTCAAGATCTATCGCCACCTTCTCGGTAACCACTTGTTTGGAAGGTTGGTACAAGTCGAGTTTTTTCTCAAAGATATTATACACCCCTTTAAAACGTGGTCCCTGTTCGATGGGCCAGCTAAGAGGGCGCACGGCTATTTTAAGTTCTTCTTCCAGTTCATCCAGCAGATCAAAAGGATCGCGACCTTCACGGTCCATCTTGTTGGCATAGATAATCACAGGAGTATTACGCATGCGGCATACTTCCATCAGCTTGCGGGTCTGGGTTTCCACACCCTTGGCACTATCTACCACGATGATTACGCTATCCACCGCAGTAAGAGTACGGAAGGTATCCTCGGCAAAGTCCTGGTGACCAGGAGTATCCAGGATGTTTACTTTGTAGTCGCCATAATCAAACTCCATCACAGAGGTTGTCACAGAGATACCGCGCTGCTTCTCGATCTCCATCCAGTCGCTGGTAGCGGTCTTCTTTATCTTGTTACTCTTCACCGCACCAGCTACCTGAATCTGACCTCCGAAAAGGAGGAGTTTCTCGGTAAGCGTTGTTTTACCGGCATCCGGGTGGGATATAATGGCAAAGGTACGTCTTCTTTCTATTTCGGGATTCATTCTTTATCAGGGATACTTATTGATTCAACAGATTGATACATTCCTGCAGGCTTTCCTCCCAGTGAGGAATGGTAATACCAAAGGTTTGTTTGATCTTTGTTTTATCCAGCACTGAGTAGTGCGGGCGACTGGCGGGTGTAGGATAATCTACCGTATGCAAAGGGTTTACAGTACATCCGGTAATACCGGTAATACGATGGATGGCTTTAGTAAAGTCATACCAGGAACAAACCCCTTCATTGCTGAAGTGATACACACCACGTACAGCCCCCTTATCCAGAATAGCCCAAATGGCACGAGCCAGGTCACGGGCATAAGTAGGTGTTCCTACCTGATCGAAGATCACACCCAATTGGTTTTTCTCCTTTCCAAGGCGGATCATGGTTTTTACAAAGTTATTCCCATAGATGGAATACAGCCAGGCTGTGCGAATGACCACCGCCTGCTCACAACCAGCCATTACCAGCTGCTCTCCTTCCAGCTTTGTGGTTCCATACACAGAAGCCGGACAGGTAGATACCTCCTCCGTATAAGGCACATGTTGTGTGCCGTCAAACACATAATCCGTAGATACCTGAATCATCACCCCTCCTCTGCTCTGTACGGCACGGGCCAGATAACCCGGAGCCACTGCGTTCAGCACACGACAGAATTCGGAATCAGTTTCCGCCTTGTCCACAGCCGTATACGCTGCACAGTTCACGATGGCATCAATAGAATTGGCCGCTACGAACTCATTGACAGCCTGTTCATTGCAGATGTCCAGTTCCTGTACATCCGTAAAGAAATAGGTAAACTGGGGAAACGATGCGGATAACTCCCGCATTTCATTGCCAAGCTGTCCGTTGGCGCCGGTAATCAATACATTCTTTATCATTGTAGTATCTGTTTTCTATGAATATAAAATGACGAGGGTTTCGTTTATGCCTCGTCTTTTGCGGGTGAGTGGTAGTATTTGGCCAGTAAAGAAATCATCTGAGTAATGGCTTCCACGCCACGCGTTGTTTCTTCATTTATTTCCTTCTTCTGCAGACGCAGCAACATGACACCATAAAGAGCCTCAAAACAAGCCACCAATTCATGTTCCTCTTTCCCGCTTTTCGCCCTCAGTTCCACGATGTAAGGAAGCGCCTTGTAATACGCAGCCGAATAGAAAGGGTATTGCGGAGATTCAAGCAGAGTCCTGTGCAGATCGGTTAAACGAATCAGTACATTGTGGCAAAGTTGGAGATGCCCCTGTTCCGTTACACCTTCTTCCCGCATCATTTGAATCAGGTCTGAGTACCACTGCAACAGCTCGGACTCCTGTTGCGGAGTAGTTTTGTAAATAGTCAGCACGTACGACTTTATAGTCTCAATGTCCCACTTGGCAGCACGTATTACGTCTTCCACCTGCCACATATAAAGCAGGTACTCCGTCGCATTTGTCTTAGCTAATTCCTGAGCGATAAACATACTCTAAAACCTGTTTACATCTCCTTTCCCTGGAACGTAAGCACGGCACCGATTACCGAGGCAATCATCACCACCGTACCAATCACCCGGTTAATCATCCAGATGCCCCGCACATCAAAGCGGGTACGCACTTTATTCACTGCATATGTAATGGCCAGCCACCAAGTCAATGCACCCAGCGCAATAGCGATATAACTGCTGATCTGCTCATAGATGGGACAAGTGGGATCCGCAAAGGCAAAGCGTGCAAACATACCGATAAACAAGAAGATTATCAGCGGGTTGGATATTGTAACAAAGAAGGCTGTAACGAAATTATGCAGATAAGTTCCTTTCGTGGCAGATACCGGACGAAGGGAACGCACCGGATTACTGCGAAATGTATATACTCCAAACAAGAAAAGCATGACGCTGCCTATCCACTGAAACAAGAAACGATGATCTGAAATAATATCTGAGAGGAAACTCATTCCATACCCCGTAATCAAGGCATAAATAATATCACTAAGGGCCGCACCCAGACCGGTAACAAATCCGTACCAGCGTCCTTTATTCAACGTGCGCTGTACACAAAGCACCCCTACAGGGCCTAACGGAGCGGACACTACCACGCCTATAATAAAGCCTTTGATTAATAAATCTATAATGGTAAAAGGACTTTGAATCATATTGCCTGCAGACTACTTAAGAACTACCTTTCGAGCCACATTCTCTATCTTCAGCATATAGCATCCTTTAGAGAGGTTCAAGGTAAAGGTTTTATCGGGAGCATCCAGTTTTACGACTAAAACTCTCACTCCCAACACACTATAAACTTCAAGTTGAGCACCTGGTGATGCATTCTGGATACGAATAGTGTTTCCGTTTATTGCCACAGAAAGAGCAGATTGTTCCACTGTTTTCTGTGCAACATCTTCCCTCACCTGTTGTGCCTGAACTCCTTGCACACATACACAGGCTATGGCAAAAACCATATAAAACACGATTATTTTTCCCATCAAGCCATGGCTTTTCTACAAAAGTGCAAAGATAACGAGAAATATCTTCTTATCCTACACCTGCAATCATCTTTTAACCAGTTTTTTTACCTTACAACTGCAGCATCATGCCTTCACGCGCCATTATCGTATCGGGGAATACTTCACGCGCTTCATCGAAAAGCACATCCTCATCCGTATAGCGTGCCGAATAGTGCCCCAGCAAAAGAGTTCTTACCTGCGCTTTTGAAGCGATCTCGGCAGCTTGCGCCGCAGTGGTATGAAAACGATTCACCGCCTGCATAGATTCGGCCTGTGCAAAAGTGGCCTCGTGATACAACAAGTCGACCCCTTGGATCAAAGGGAGAAACTTTTCCGTATACGCCGTATCCGAGCAAAAGGCATACCTCCTTGGCAGCACAGGAGGAATAGTAAGGCGTGCATTGGGAATCACCGCACCATCCGGCGTTACAAAGTCGGCCCCCTGCTTGATGCGAGGCACCTGCTCTACGGGAATATTGTAAAAGCCAATCATATCAGGGCGCATGCGGTTAAGTCTGGGCTTCTCTTCAAACAAGAATCCGCAGCAAGGCGTGCGATGCTCCATAGGCAGAGTAGTAACCGTCATCGAGCGATCTTCATAAATCAGGGTAGGACGCTCCGTATCAAAGGGACGAAAAATGATTGGGTAAGACAATCCCTGACAGAAGGCTTCCAGCAACGGAGTGATAGTTTCCTTCAACCCACCCGGCGAGTGTATCACCAGTTCGGCTGTACGCCCTACCAGGCTCAGCGTAGAGAGCAATCCCGGCAAGCCAAAGCAGTGATCGCCATGAAGATGGGAAATAAAGATATGGTTCAGGCGACTGAACTTGAGTCGGGCCCTACGATACTGTATCTGTGCCCCCTCGCCACAATCAATCATAAAAAGCTTATCCCGCACATTGACCACCTGCGAGGTCGGAAAATGACGCGTGGTAGGCATGGCCGAGCCGCAGCCGAGAATATGTACATCAAATCTTTCCAAATCACATAAAAAAAACACTAAAGCCGCCCTCTCTTCGAAAAAGAAAGGACGGCCTTAAGTATATAATTTCAGTATTGACTAAAATTAGTTAGAGAGTTTCTCTTTCAGTGCAGCCAGTGCATCGATGTCTCCCAGCGTAGTGGAAGCAGCCTGATTTTGAACTGTAGGAGTATCTTCTCTCTTTCCAGAGGCAGCACGCTTCGCTTTCTTCTCAGCTCTTTCTTCCGATTTTGCTGCATCTTCAAAGATACGGCTATGAGAAAGGATGATACGTTTTGCTTCCTTGTTGAATTCGATCACCTTGAATTCGATCTTCTCATCAAGCTGAGCCTGTGAGCCATCTTCCTTCACCAGATGCTTGGGAGTAGCAAAACCCTCTACGCCGTAAGGCAGGGCTACTACTGCGCCTTTGTCAAGGAGTTCGATGATTGTACCTTCATGTACCGAGCCTACAGTAAATACTGTTTCGAATACATCCCAGGGGTTTTCTTCGAGTTGCTTGTGGCCAAGACTCAAGCGACGGTTTTCTTTATCGATCTCAAGTACCATTACTTCTATATCCGCACCGATAGTAGTGAATTCTGAAGGATGTTTCACCTTCTTCGTCCAGCTCAGGTCAGAGATATGGATCAAGCCGTCTACACCTTCTTCGATTTCTACAAACACTCCGAATGTAGTGAAGTTACGAACGCGTGCAGTATGTTTAGAGCCTACAGGATACTTTTCTTCGATACCAGCCCAAGGATCTTCCTTCAACTGCTTGATACCAAGTGACATCTTACGCTCATCGCGGTCGAGGGTCAATATTACTGCCTCTACTTCGTCGCCCACCTTCATGAAGTCCTGAGCAGAACGCAGGTGCTGTGACCATGACATTTCAGATACATGGATCAAGCCTTCTACACCGGTAGCTATTTCAACAAATGCACCATAGTCAGCCATTACCACGACTCTACCCTTCACACGGTCACCCACTTTGAGTTCAGTATCAAGAGCATCCCATGGGTGAGCAGTAAGCTGCTTCAGACCAAGAGCAATACGCTTCTTCTCATCATCAAAGTCGAGGATAACCACGTTGAGCTTCTGATCGAGCTGAACCACTTCTTTCGGATCGCTTACACGGCCCCATGACAGGTCAGTGATGTGGATCAATCCGTCTACGCCACCCAAATCGATGAACACACCGTAGGAAGTGATATTTTTAACGGTTCCTTCAAGAATTTGTCCTTTCTCGAGTTTACCGATGATTTCTTTCTTCTGTGCTTCCAACTCAGCTTCGATAAGCGCTTTGTGAGAAACAACCACATTCTTGAATTCCTGGTTGATTTTTACCACCTTGAATTCCATTGTCTTGTTTACGAATACATCGTAGTCGCGGATAGGCTTCACGTCGATCTGTGAACCGGGCAGGAACGCCTCGATACCAAATACATCCACGATCATACCACCCTTTGTACGGCACTTGATGAAACCCTTTACGATTTCTTCGTTTTCAAGCGCTGCGTTTACGCGCTCCCAAGAACGGGCTGCACGTGCTTTGCGGTGAGAAAGTACCAACTGGCCTTTCTTGTCTTCCTGATTTTCGATGTATACCTCTACAGTATCACCTACCTTCAGGTCGGGGTTGTAACGGAACTCATTCAGAGGAATGATACCGTCAGATTTGTAGCCGATGTTTACCACCACTTCGCGTTTGTTCATTGAGATCACGGTACCGTCCACTACTTCGCGGTCGTTTACCTTGTTCAGTGTACCATCATAAGCTTGCTCAAGCTCTTCATGGCTCTGGCTGGTGAGCGCTTCACCCTTCTCATACGCATCCCAATTGAAGTCTTCGGCGGGAGCTACATTTTTAAATTTGTCCATTTAGTAAATAAATTGTTTTTAATTAAATGAGTTAGACATTATATTGTTTCTAAATCGGGCACAAAAATACGACTTTATTTTGGGTTTTTCAAGTGAATTCACCCACTTTTTACGCATCAGATTAGGTTATCTCACAAAAATAAACCAATTTTGCACCATTATTAATGTAATTTACTGCTTTATGAGCCATCTACGACTCCTCTTTCTTTCTCTCCTTCTGATAGTTATCTTGCCGATTGCGGCACAAATGGCCCCGAAACGCGACTTTCGTGGCGTGTGGATTCACACCCTGAACAATGACTATAAAGGAATGAACGAAATCCGGTTTCGGGAATATATTACCGGGCAGCTCGATCTGTTCCGCGATGCAGGTATTAACGCGGTACTCTTTCAGGTAAGGCCGGAGGCTGATGCGTTATACAACTCCTCTTACGAACCCTGGAGCCGTTTTCTGACAGGCACACAAGGCGAAGATCCGGGCTATGACCCCATGGCCATCATGATTGAAGAATGCCACCGCCGCTTTATGGAGTTTCACGCCTGGGTAAACCCCTACCGGGCGCAGCTCAACACAAGCACCCGTCTGGCCGCCAAACACCCCTACCACCGGCATCCGGAATGGTTCTTCCAGTATGACAACAAGCTATTCTTCAACCCGGGAATCCCCGAATGCCGCACCTACATCAATCTGGTTATTGCGGATATCGTACAACGGTATGACGTAGACGGTATACATATGGACGACTATTTCTACCCCTACCCCGTAAGCGGACAGACAATCCCCGACGAGAAAGAATACGCAGAGCACGGCCAGCCCAAAGGTCTTGGCATAGGCGACTGGCGCCGATACAATGTAAACATGCTTGTACAGGAAGTTCAAGAAACAATACACACCATCAAGCCGTTTGTAAAGTTCGGTATTTCCCCCTTCGGCATCTACCGCAATGCTAAAAATGCGCCGGACGGATTTGGCAGTGACACCAACGGCCTGCAGAACTATGACGAGTTGTACGCCGACATCCTCCTGTGGCTGCGCTACGGATGGGTGGACTACATCATACCCCAGCTATATTGGGAGATCGGACATAAGAGTGCCGACTACGAAACCTTGGTGAAGTGGTGGGCCAACTGCTCCTACAACCGCCACCTTTTTATAGGGCAGGATGTGGACCGTTCCGCCAAAGCCACCGATCCCGTAAATCCCAGCATAAACCAGTTCCCCCGCAAGATGATGCTGGCACAAAGTCAGCCCACCATTGGCGGCAACTGCTTCTGGAGCGGAAAGGTTTTGCTGGAAAACCCAGGCAATGTCTTCACCCTTCTGGAGCGTTATTACTATCGCACCCCCGCCCTTCCCCCAGTATACCCCGAGGCCAGCGCGAAAGCAGAAAAAGTAAAAAGTCTGAAAGCTGTTTGGACCGAAGACGGATACATCCTCTTATGGAACAGTCCAAAGCTAAAGAGATTGTGGGACGTTCCACGCTTTTACTGCATCTACCGTTTCACAAAAGACGAGAAGATCAATCTGAACGACCCCTCCAAGATAGTAGCCCGGACTCGTAACGTATACTACAAACTGCCGTATGTCAACGGAAGCTCTTCCTTCAAATACGTGGTAACCACTATAAACCGCTTCAACAGCGAGTCTGCCGCCAGCAGCAAAACGGTGAAATTATAACAGAAGCCCTTCTGCTCCACATAAAACGCAGCGCTGAAGTATCCAAACTTCAGCGCTGCGTTTTTAAATCTCAGGCCTAAGATTGCCGTGATGCAGGCCTGAGTTTAACGAATAAATACACGCCGCAATTTAAGGGTTCAGCGGATTTAAGCTTTGAAATCCACCTTCCAGATCTTAAGATACAAACAGGTTCCACCTTCCACTTTTCACTGGAAAAACCCGTGAAGTGGAACGTTCAAAAAACAACGTTCCACCTCGAAACCCTTTACAGCAAGGCGTTTCAGAAGACAGTGGAACGTGGAGGGTTTGTGCACGTTTCGATATTATTACATTAAAAAAGCGAGGTTTTTTAAGCCAAGGCTCCACCGGGCATCCTCCTCCCCCACCATGAAGCCGGGAAAATCCGCTGATCCACAAAAACTGGTGGGCAGCAACTGAATAATTGGTGGGCACGAGTTAAACAATTGGTGGGCACGAGTTGTTAAACCCGTGCCCACCAGTTTTTCAAGATAAAACGAAGAAAGCAGCCTCAGTCTTCCCCGTCAAAATCAAACTCAAAATCGAACTCCGCATCCAACGGATCGGTAAACTGTTCCAGCTCCCGCCGGTCTTTTTTGGTAGGACGCCCCATGCCGCGCATGCGATCCACAAAGCCATTGAGATGACTCATCTCCAGGATCTCCAGCTGTTCGGGCGCGGTCACATTCTCCATATATTCCTTTACCAGCTTTGCACCTACTCGCTTTTCGATAGGCTGCAACACTTTGAAGGAATAGGTAATGGGGGATTTCCTCACTTCAATGACATCCCCCTCCTTTATGCAGCGGGAGGCTTTTATCTGTGCACCCTTCAGGGATATCCTTCCTTTCTTGCAAGCCTCCGCAGCAATGGTGCGCGTCTTGAAAATACGCACCGCCCACAACCATTTATCAACCCTGGCCTCTCCCATTATGATACGTTATTTTTTATTGAACTGATTCATGGTAATCGTGATTCCTGCCAGGCAAAAGCTCTTCACTATCTCGACAGCTGCGGCAAGTCGCTCGTCCATCGTCTTCAGATCCTCCTCCTCAAACTCGCCCAGCACAAAGTCCACCTGTCCGCCCCTCGGAAAATCGTTGCCAATACCGAAACGCAGGCGGGCATAGTTTTGCGTACCCAGCGTAACGGCTATATGCTTCAGGCCGTTGTGCCCGGCATCACTCCCCTGCGCCTTCAACCGGAGCGTACCGAAGGGAAGTGCAAGATCATCCACTACTACCAACACATTTTCCAGCGGGATTTTCTCCATCTGCATCCAGTAGCGCACGGCATTTCCGCTCAAATTCATATAGGTAGAGGGCTTTAACAGAATCATATCACGCCCCTTGACAGAGGTACGCGCCACAAAACCGTATCTTCTGTCCTCAAAAACAAGATTGGACGCTTTTGCAAAAGCGTCCAATACTTTAAATCCTATATTGTGGCGGGTATCCCGATATTCGGCACCGATATTACCCAGCCCAACGATCAAATACTTCATTCCGAAGCCATAGTGTTAATTGATTACTTTGCAGCGGCAGCAGCACCTCTTGCGGCACGAGTCAGCTTCACAGCGCATACTACGCCTTCCTTAGAGTTTAGGAGCTCAAGGTTCTCAAATGAGAGTTCACCCACCTGAATAGTCTTACCAAGACCCAAGTGAGCTACGCTTACATTCAGCTTTTCAGGGATTTGGTCATACAGCGCTTTTACTTTCAGCTTGCGAAGTGTCAGCTGCAGCTTACCACCCGCCTTCACACCTTCAGCCAAGCCATTCAGTGATACAGGAACTTCCATTACGATAGGTTTCTTCTCGTTAACCATATAGAAATCCACGTGCAGGATTCTGTCGGTCACAGGGTGAAACTGAAGATCTTTCATGATTGCTTTGCAGCTTTTGCCATCGATATCCAAGTTTACCAGGAAGATCTCCGGTGAATATACCAAGTTACGCAATGCGTCATTGGTTACAGTAAGGTGAGTTACTACAGTCTTACCTTCGGCGTCTTTGGTATCACCATACAGGATAGCAGGAACCGCATCGCTCTTGCGAATGTCACGGGTACCTTTCTTTCCAATCTCTGATCTGAGAGTGGCTTTCACTTCAATTGTTTTCATTCTTTTCTAATTTTTGTGTTACTCTAAATTAAGTATTCTGCCTAATTCGCCATCACACGACCTGCAAAGCGCACGCCAAGCTGCAAAAAAGCGGTGCAAAGGTACTAAAGTTTCGTGAACTTCCTAATCTATTGTTCTTTATATTTTAGAATTCTATGTCAATATCAATCCCGGGACTCGTCTCAAAAGCGGACTCCGACAGGTCTTTTGCGCCCAACGCCTCCTCGCCGACCGGAGATTCACCTTTTATATAAGTGATAATCTCCTGAAGGGCTGTATTGAACTTATCCAAATCTTCATTGTAAAGGAATATCTTGTGTTTCTCAAAACTCACCTGCGATTCATCCCCACTGCCGGACACAATCTTCTTGCTCTCGGTGATGGCCACATACATATCCTCTTTTCGGCTCTTCTTCACATCAAGATAGTAGATGCGTTTTCCGGCTTTTACTACCCGGGAGAAAACAATCTCTTTTTCAGTGCTTTCGGAGTAATCTTTCTTCCTTTTTTCGTTCATAATCACAAGGGAATAAATGAATTTGCCCCCAAATTTGCTTATTTTTTTCTATACTCCCAAGAAAAGCAGGCAAAAAAAAGCGAAAAAGGAAGAATCATTTGTGTAATGCACTTAAAATCCCTACATTTGCAGCCCAAAAATAAATGCATATAGTGTTATGATAAACAGAGCTATTATCCGTCTCAAGATTATACAAATTGTATATGCTTTCTACCAGAACAAGAACAGAAGCGTAGATACAGGAGAGAAGGAGTTACTATTCAGCCTTTCAAAGGCCTACGATCTTTACAATTACCTGCTGTACTTGATGCTTAAAGTGACGGAATATGCCCAGCAACGGATTGACGCCGGAAAAAACAAAATGAGGCCTTCCGCTGAGGACTTAACCCCCAATGAGAAGTTTGCCTCAAACCGCTTTATCCTGCAACTGGAAAGTAACCTCCAGCTACAGGAGTATATAGCTAATTCCAAAAAAGACCGGGATACCGAAGTGAATTATATCAAAGAACTCTTTGAGAAGATTCAGAGCAGCGATATCTACAAGGAATACATGGAATCCGAAGAGGACTCCTATCAGGCCGATCGCGAAATATGGCGTAAGATCTACAAAAACATCTTTCAGGATAACAACAGTCTGGACCAGATGCTGGAAGAGCAAAGCCTCTACTGGAATGACGACAAAGAAATTGTGGATACTTTCGTGCTGAAAACCATCCGCCGCTTTGAAGAAAAGAACGGTGCCAAACAGGAGCTTCTGCCCGAATATAACGACGAAGAAGACCGTGAATATGCATGCCGCCTGTTTCGCCGCACCATTGATAACGAGGAATATTACCGCCACCTGATAGCCGGAGCTACCCGCAACTGGGACTTTGACCGCATTGCACTGATGGACGTAATCATCCTGCAAATAGCCCTTGCAGAAATACTTGGTTTCCCCGCAATTCCCATCAGCGTATCCATCAACGAATACTTGGATATAGCCAAACTGTACAGCACCCCGCGGAGCGCTGCATTCATCAACGGCACGTTGGATGGAATAGTTAATCAATTAAAAAAAGAGGGCAAGCTCACAAAAAGATAATATATTTGCATGTATTAAATTATTATAAAGCAATAAATAAATCAGTAAAGTATGAACTCATTAACAATTCTCCTGCAAAGCGGACAACAAGGCGGAAGCAATCAGTATATGTGGATTATGATGATAGCCATGTTCGCTATCCTGTATTTTTTCATGATTCGCCCGCAGAACAAGAAACAAAAAGAGATCCAGAAATTCCGCAGAAGCCTGGAAGTAGGACAAAAAGTAGTTACTGCCGGTGGAATCCATGCCACCATCAAGGAGATCCAGGAAAACCAACTCATCATCGAGATTGCCAAAGACGTGCGTATCACCATCGAAAAGAGCTCAGTATACGCCTCAGGTACCGACGCTGCGAATACAAAGTAATCCTGTAAGGAGTCAATTAAGGTATCCGGAAAAGAGTTGATGCTATGCCCGACAGACTGCACATCAAGTCAGTATATATCCGATATACCCAAAAAATAAGGGACTTTCTGCTTTCATCCAAGAGCAGGGAGTTCCTTCTTTTTTTAATATTCTTCCTGATCTCAGCCACCTTTTGGCTCTCGCAAACACTCAACGAGTTCTACGAAACAGAGATCTCCATTCCCTTGCGACTGGAAAACGTACCCGAAGAAGCCGTAATAACCGACGAGCCTCCCGCAGAAATAAAAGTCGTAATACGCGATAAAGGGACCATCCTGATGACCTACCTACTGGGCAACAGGCTGTTACCCCTCGCCATCGACTTCAAAAAATACCGCGCCAACGGGAGCCATGTAAAAATACCCACCGCAGCAGTAGATAAGCTTGTATCTGCACACCTGATGAGTTCCACCAAACTCATCGCCATTAAACCTTCTACCATAGAGTATTTCTACTCCATAGGCGAGCGGCGCATGCTGCCGGTAAAGCTTCATGTACAGATACAGCCCCAGATGGAGTACATCGTTACCGATACCATTATGAAGCCTGATTCTGTACTGGTTTTTGCCCCAGCAGAGATACTAAACACAATCAAGTATGTGGATACTGAGCGGGTGCTGTTTGACAATATAGCAGATACCACAAGCCTGTCTGCACCACTTCGGCCCATAAAAGGCGCTAAATTTGTACCCGCCGCAGTAAGGGTTACGGTACCGGTAGATTTGTTGACAGAGAAAACCATCGATGTACCGGTAACCGGAACCGGTTTTCCGCCCAATAAAATGCTACGCACATTCCCATCCCGCGTAAAGGTACGCTTCCTGGTAGCCTTTCACCGGTTCCAGCAGATCGCCCCGGATGACTTCCTCGTACAGATACCTTATCACGAATTGGTAAACAGTAATATTACCAGATACAGACTAAAGGTGAACTATGCACCCAAAGGAGTATCGCATCTAAGGATAGAACCTGAATCCGTAGACTTCCTGATAGAACAAATTGCACCCAATGCCCATTAAAATAGGAATAACAGGAGGGATTGGAAGCGGGAAATCAATCGTATCCGCCATTCTCCGCATTCTGAATATCCCCGTGTACGACTGTGACACGCGAGCCAAAGAGCTGATGCAGTCCCACAAAGACATTCGGCAAGAGTTGATACAGCTCTTGGGAGAAGAAAGCTACTTTGCCGACGGAAGACTAAATAAGCCCATCCTGGCCCGGTATTTGTTTGCCTCTCAAGAGAATGCCTTACGCATCAATGCAATAGTACATCCAAAGATACGGGCCGACTTCCATCAGTGGGTTTCTACACACTCATCATGCCACATAGTAGCTTTAGAATCAGCCATCTTATATGAAGCCGCATTCGAAAAAGAGGTAGACAATGTATGGATAGTTATCGCCCCTACCTCGATTCGAACAGCACGTGTCATGAAGCGTGACTATTCCACCCTTGACCAGGTTCAGGCCCGTATGACCCAGCAGGCCAGTCAGGACGATCTGGCGAAAATGGCCGACCATACACTCCTGAATGATGACCGTACCGCAGTTTTCCCCCAGGTTCTGCAACTTTTGCAGAATATAGGGCAATCGGTTTACTAATATTTGTTTAATTTCCCCGAATTGATTTGAATGTTTCCTCCGTGAATAGTACCTTTGCCAACCGAAAATAGACTAAAAACCCATTTATTTATACCTATAAAACAGTATTAATATGCTAAAAGAAATTTTATCCATTGCCGGAAAACCCGGACTGTATAAGTTAATATCGCAAGGACGTAATTCATTGATCGTAGAGTCCATTGCCGAAGATAAGAAGCGTATGCCGATCCACGGTACTGACAAAGTAATTTCTTTGGGCGACATCGCCATGTATACCGAAGAAGGCGAGGAGCCTCTTGCCACAATCCTTAGATCCGTGTGTGCAAAGTACGAAAACAAGATTGTAGAGCTGGACTGGAGAAAAGCTTCACGTAACGAACTGGAAACCTTCTTCTCCGAAATACTCCCCAGTTTCGACCGGGATCGCGTACATGCCTCCGATATTAAGAAACTTATCCAGTGGTACAACCTTCTGATAAGCAATGGAATCACTTCTTTTGAAACTGCACCGAAAGCAGAAGAAGAGGTTGAAGAGGTTGCTGAATAAGCACTATCTCATCCACCCATAACCAAACAGGCTGCCCTCTACAGAAGGCAGCCTGTTTGGTTATTCTGAGAAAGCAGTTTTATTTCTCACGGCTCTTTGCAGCCTGTTTCTCTTTCCAACGGAGTAAAAACCATAATATTACAATTGCGACATAAGCAACTCCTATGGTTATAAGCTTCTCCTGAAGAGACATCTCCCGATTCTCCGGAGCCAGCCAAATGGAGGTGGCTGTTACATACACAAAGAGAATGCAACAAAGCCAAGTTGATTTCTTTAATTTCTTCATCGCGCAGAAACAATCTGTTATGAATCGCAAATATACATATTATGCCTGTCAAACTCCCGGATTATTAAGTTTTTTACCTATTTTTGCGCGAAAATAAGAGTTCATGATTTCCAGACTATCCTATATTCTCTCTCTGCTATTCTTTGTCACAGCCCTGCTACAAGCGCAACCCAAGCAAGAAATACGCGCCACTTGGCTCACTACGCTCTTGGGGCTGGACTGGCCGCATACCACAGCTACCTCCTCCTATTCCAGAGAGAGACAGCAAATGGAGTTGTGTCGGCAACTGGACTTGCTGAAGAAGGCAGGCATCAATCTGGTATTCTTCCAGGCTCGCTTGCGGAGTGATGTAGCATACCGCTCAAACTTAGAACCCATTAGTCATGTATTTACAGGGGAGTACGGTGCCGATCCCGGATATGACCCGCTGGCCTTTGTCATCAGCGAGTGCCACAAGCGGGGTATGGAATGCCATGCCTGGATCGTTACCATCCCTGCCGGAACCCGTGCGCATCAAAAGAAGATGGCAAAAGAAGGGCTTGAATACCATCGCAAAGACCTCCTGCTTCTTCAAAAGGATCAGTATTATATGAATCCGGGAAATCCGGATACGAAAGTGTATCTGGGGAATATTGTAAAAGAGATTGTAAGCCAATACGATGTAGACGGAGTGCAGTTCGACTATCTGCGCTACCCGGAACACCCTTTGAATGACGATACATGGTATCGCCGTTATGCGCAAGGGCGCTCCAAAGAAGAATGGCGCAGAGAAAATATCACCGAAATCATGCGGTACTTATACCACACGGTAAAAGACATAAAACCGTGGGTAGCCGTCAGCACGTGTCCTGTAGGACGCTACCGCGACTTGCCCCGGTACTCGGCCTATCAGTTCAACGCCTATCACTCTGTTTCGCAAGATCCTAAACTATGGCTACAAGAAGGAATACAAGATATGCTCTTTCCCATGATGTATTATCGGGATCGTTACTTTTATCCTTTTGTGCTCGACTGGAAAGAAGGATCAAACGGACGCCCCATTGCTCCCGGGCTGGGCATCTATTTCCTCCATCCTTCCGAAGGTACCTGGACCTTACAGGACATCCGTGAGCAACTGGCTTTCTGCCGGGGAAGCGGCATAGACGGAATAGGGTTCTACCGGGCAAAGTTCTTAACAGATAACACGAAAGGATTGATGGATGAACTGATCCGCAACCACTCCTCCTCCCCAGCACTATTGCCCGCCCTGACATGGATTGACTCTATCCCACCCACCACACCGGAAGACTTACAAGTGCAACGTGAAGGCATGAGTGTAAATCTGTCATGGATTCCTTCCTATGACAATGAGGCACGCTGCGCACCTGTATATCAGGTATATGCTTCTGATGAATGGCCGGTGGATACTACAGACCCCCGAAACCTGGTAGCGATCCGCGTGGAAAGTACAGAATACAAGTATAATGCGCAGTGGAATCTGCCCGTAAAGCGTTATTTCGCCATCACCGCCTCTGATCGTTGCCACAATGAAAGCCCGGCTTTACAGATGCCGGAACCTCTATGGCCTGAAACCGGCCCGATACTACCAGTGCTCAGGAAGTAGCTGATGCGGAAACAAGTACATCCTCCTTGTGAAAATCCACCAGATGGTGTACATCCTCCTCTTCTCCCACTATCCAAATGACATCTCCCATACAAAGAATCTCTGTGACATCCACCGAGGCATAAAACTCGTCACCCCTTTCCAAGCCCACTACAAGACAACGGAAGCGTTCCCGAATGCCACTTTTAAGAATTGTACCGCCCACAAAAGGAGAGTCGGCATCAATAATGAACGACCGCAACACCATCGCATTGTGAGAGGAATAGGTAGTCGACGTATCCGTGTGAACAGAAAGAGACATTACCTGAAAGAATTCCTTCAGAGAATCATCCGTTCCTATTACCTGAATCTCGTCCTGCGGGAAAAGTCGCTCCCTCCCACCGGGGATATTGATGTGACGCTCTCCCCGGTAAATACTGGCTACATGGATGCCGTATGTATTACCCAGATTCAGTTCCATCAGTGTTTTTCCTGCCCAGGAGGAATCAAAAGGAAGGGTAAACTCCGTAAGATGAAGATCACGCGCCAGCAGCCCTCCGATGTACGCAGGTTTCTTCTCTCTACTCTGCTGGTAGATCTCCTTTACACGGAAGTTACGAAGAAACTTCCGCTCTATCAGGATCGACTGTTTCTTCAAACGGCGGGAATACACCATACCCGCCATAATCAGGATAGCCGCAATAGAGGCAATCATTATGGAACTGCTACACAGTCTGCTAATGATAAAGACCACAAATAACAGAGCCAGAAATCCTTTCAGAACAAGCAGTGTAACAAGAGGCCCATGGTTTACCCGGCGGTCATTCCACAAAGCTTTGAACTCAATAGAGTGGTTCTTCTTCACCACAATGGCGCGCAGGAAGGGAGAGCAAATCAGTATGGTAATAGCTGCCCCCACATTACCACCCCAAAAATCACCTAGCAAGGTCTGCAAGGGAGGTAGCAGGAATTGAAAACAGAGAGTGATAACTGCAATGGTTACAATGGAATATATCATCACCATACGCCCCATGCTGAAAAGAAGTTTCTTCCACTTACTCTCATTATTCACTATCTGCGACCCGGAGCTATAGCGATCCAGCAACAGCATCCACGAAGCAGGAAGATGACGTTCCAGATACGAATACGCCGGAAGCGCCAAACGGATAAAATAAGGAGTGAGGAACGTAGTAATGACCGACACCGCCACCACAATGGGATACAAGAAAGAACTTGTAACCCCCAATGACACCCCCAATGTAGCTATAATAAAAGAAAACTCACCAATCTGCGTCAGGCTAAACCCGCACTGTATGGATGTTTTCAAGGACTGGCCGGAAAGCAAGACGCCCACCGTACCAAAGAATGCCTGTCCCAGAATGACCGTCAGGATAATCACCGTAATGGGTACGGCATACTCCACAATCATCACCGGATCAACCATCATACCCACCGAAACGAAGAAGATGGCACCAAATAAGTCTTTTACAGGCTTTACCAGACGTTCTATCTTCTCCCCTTCAAGTGTTTCGGCCAGGATAGAGCCCATTATGAACGCGCCAAAAGCCGGCGAGAAACCTACCTCAGCAGCCAGGTACACCATCACAAAGCATAAGCTGAGAGATACTACCAGCAACGTCTCCTCTCCCATAAAAGAGCGGGTACGCCGGAAGAATGAAGGTATCAGATAGATACCTACCACAAACCACAGCACTAGGAAGAACAACAATTTACCGAGGCTGAACATCATCTCGGTACCCTCAAAGTTATGCTGTACCGCCATCGTGCTGAGCATCACCATCAGGACAATGGCCAATATATCTTCAAGGATTAATATGCTGAGTACCGTACCGGCAAACTTCTGATGCCTGAGCCCCATATCGTCAAAGGCCTTGTAAATAATGGTGGTAGAGGACATGGCAATCATACCTCCAAGGAAGATACAGTCCATCTGTGCCCAACCACACATATACCCCACTCCCATTCCACATAATATCATGAAAAACACAATAGTGCAGGTGGCAATAATAGCCGTACCACCTACCTTCACAATTTTCCGGAAACTGAACTCCAGTCCCAAAGCGAATAATAAGAAGATTACCCCAATATCCGCCCACGTCTTTACATTGGCAATGTCCGTTACTACCGGGGTGTAAGGAATGTATTCCGTGGCCAGAAATCCGGCTACTATATACCCTAACACAAGGGGTTGTTTCAGGCGTTTAAACAATAATGTAAAGAACCCCGCATAGGTAAGTATTACCGCGAGGTCAATTATCAAGGCAGGAATATGCTGCATGGGAACTTACTTTGATTGAGGGGTTACACGCAGAGCGTTCAGTTCGATAATCTTGACGATCACACGCGAGGCCAGTTCCATGCTTTGAACAGGTACATACTCATAACGTCCGTGGAAATTCATGCCCCCGGCAAAGATATTGGGGCAAGGCAGCCCTTTAAAGGAAAGCTGCGCGCCATCCGTTCCTCCACGAATAGGCTTTATAAGAGGCTCTATACCTACCTGTCGCATGGCTTCGGCCGCCAAGTCTACGATATGCAGGGCTGGCTCTATCTTTTCCCGCATATTATAGTATTGATCGGTCAGTTCGAGCTTCAAGGTTCCTGCTCCATACTTCTCATTCAGGATTTGTATCCACTTTACGAGGTTCTCTTTTCGCTGTTCAAAAAGGACACGGTCATGGTCACGGATGATATAACGCACAGTAGTTTCTTCTACTCCTCCCTCGATACCGGTCAGGTGGTAAAAGCCTTCATAACCTTCTGTGTTCTCCGGCGATTCTTCCTGAGGCAACATGGCAGTCAGTTCACCGGCTATACGCAAGGAATTAATCATCTTCCCTTTCGCATAACCCGGATGTACATTCCGGCCACGTATTACTATCTTAGCACCTGCTGCATTGAAATTCTCGTATTCCAGTTCACCCACAGCGCCTCCATCCATGGTATACGCCCATTCCGCACCAAAGCGGGCTATATCAAACTGATGGGCGCCCTGACCAATCTCTTCATCGGGATTAAATCCCACACGAACCTTGCCATGCTTTATTTCCGGGTGGGCTATCAGATAAGCCATGGCGTCCACAATCTCAACAATGCCGGCTTTATCATCAGCACCCAACAGGGTGTGTCCGTTGGTAACGACTATATCTTGCCCTTTGTAGGCTGTAAGCTCAGGGAATTGGTCCGGCGAAAGAATGATCTTTTCATTGGCATCGAGGACTATATCGCCTCCCGGATAGTTGGAGACTATGCGTGGCTGCACATTCTCTCCCGTCATGTCAGGACTGGTATCCACATGGGCGATAAACCCAATCACGGGTACTTCGTAATCCACATTCGCCGGGAGCGTGGCGAAGAGATAGCCTTTCTCGTCGAGTTGCACTTCCTGCAGTCCCACATCCAGTAATTCTTCACGCAGCTTTTCTGCAAAGTGCATTTGTTTTGTGGTACTGGGGGTTATCCCGGTATTTTCATCGCTTTGCGTATCTTGCCTTACATAGTTCAAAAAACGGTCTACCAACTTCATATTTCTATATTTATTTTCAGCAAAGAGCCTACAGTACGCATTGACAGCGAACTATCTTCTCGGCAAAGGTACAAAATAATATTGAGAACGTCTTTTCCTCATCCTATACTCCTTTCATCTGATATACAAAAAAACCAGCGCTGAAGTTCATAAAACTTCAGCGCTGAGCCTTAAAAACCAATACGTCAAGCTTTAGAAACTCCGACGCCAGGCTTTCTATCAATGTTTAACGAAACTTGCCGATTCGTTTTTGTCTGTGCGAATAACGTAGTATCCGGCAGGAAGAACGCTTGTATCCAGTCCTTTATTAGGCGAGACCACACAAAGCTGCGCTCCTGTGGAATTGTAAAGCATTGCTGTTGTACCCTTCATACCACTGATATAGACAATACCATCTTGCTCATACAGACCAAAATCTACTGCTGCTTCCATTTCATCAAATCCTACCGGCCCCGGACTGGGAGAAGTAGATTTTGAAGTATAGAACGCAATGTAACCTACTTCATCTTTACTCACTGTCGTTGGAGAACTTACAGTGGGCTTCTCGCGCACCTTATAAAAACGAACACTCGTATTGGTCAGCGCACCGTATACAAGAATCGAAGTGTAGGTATCATTACTACTCTGCAAAGCCGAAACCACTGTAGGAGTTACATCAGCTGGATAAATCTCTGGGAAAGAGGTTATTTCGGTACTGGTTAATCCACCGTTCACTGCGCCCGTACGAGCAATTGTTACATGAAGTGTATCCAATGTCTTTGGATTAACAATCTTCGTAGTGCCGGGCAGAGCTGCATAATAGCCAACGTTTTCACCGGAGCGGGGCCAGGCTGCTGCTATTGCTGCTTCGCGAGTTAGGCGCACCTCAAATCCATCCTTTGTCACATTACGCACGCGAGGGAATACATGAGCCTTATTGGCAGCAAAGTTTGAGGCGCCCAGAACCACAGGGAATACAACCGGTGCATCTTCAAATATTTCTTTAAAGTTTACCTGCACCCATTCAGAACTCACAGCTTTTACCACACCTGTTTCGGCTGGTATAGTCTGCAAACTCTTCGAAGTAGTATCCACCACCATAAAAGGAGCTCTCACAGTCGTTCCATAAGTCAAGCCATCCAACGTAGCCTCTGTGTAATTATACACAAAGCCCCAAGGGACAAGCTTAGCGCGGAAGTTACCTTCTTTCAGAGAAGCATTCAACATGCACAGAGCCTGGTTAGACTGTCCGGCTACCGAAGCCGCAGGAGTTCCTCCAAAGACAGGCATACCCACCACGCCATTGCCAAATGGTTCATAAAGCACATACGCCCAATCCGGTTTTGAAAGGCTGACAGTTCCATAACGGATCAAATCACCCTGAGCTTCATCTACATCTATACTCTCTTCTATCGTATAACGTGCGGTAGTTTCATTGCAATAATAGAAGTGGATTCTGTAAGATGCTTTCTGCACATTGCCAATTCCCCAGTTGTCTTTAATAATCGTACCGTTGGCGGTAGTCCCTTCTTTTATAACTTCCCAATCTGAATCGACAAACTTACGTTCAATCACATACTTATCTAAATACTCTCCGTTATTATCGGTCAGAGTTATATATACTTGCCCCACGGAAGCCAGTGTCGAAGAATTGACCAAAGCAACAGGAGTAGTAAACTTAGGATATATGGGAATAAACTCATACGCCGGATTGTAAGCAAATCCAGGCTGGAAGGCTTTGTAAGCTTCTCCGGAAGGAGTTAAGTCGCCCTCATGATACGTTTTAGTAACACCATTAATAGTTGCCACTGTATCAAGCTTGCCCTTCTCATGCCGGTCATGATCATAATACGTAATATTCCGCCTTACCTGCACATTACTATATAGTGAGAATCGCTCTACCCAAGGCGCGTCTGCCAGCTTCTTTATCACTGCATCTGTTATATCACGTGATTTGATCCACTGGCTGCCCAAATCCGAAGGCCAACCGCCCTCTGATGTCCAGTTTGCACCGTTATTCCATTCCGTAATCCAGATTGGACGGCCTGTGGCCTTGTATATATTATAGGCATAATCCGCCCACCATTGAGCACTCTGATACTGATACACATGGATAGCCACAAAGTCAATACGCAAACCTAAGCGGTCGCATTCCGCCACAAACAATTTGGTGTTTTCTATATTACCATCCGTAGAGGCCATGGAACCGATACGTGTACCATTTTTCACTAAGATCTGCTGATAGTGCATCGGAGTCTGCAAACCACCGATTGCCTGAAGAGGTTTACTGGGATCGTACTTGTTATAGCCATATTCTTTAGGCTTGTCTTCATCCTTATTATCGTCCTTGTTCCAAGGCTCATTAAAGAACAAGGTGTGTGTTACGCCGGAAACATCCGACTGGTTAGCCGTAGAGGCACCCACATTCCAGCTTGCATGATGCCACATATTCACATACTCAATATTATTATTCTTACTGGCAAGAGAAGCATCGTAATTATAATACCAGGTAGAATTGGTCTTTTCCGGATCAGTATCAACAGCTCCCTTCTTGCTGGGCATGTGGATACGCATCACACGAATATAAGACACCTTATTATACAAGGCACCTCCACGCACACAAGCCTTGGGATCTGCCAGATTAGGAATATCAATATCCTCATCATGCGCCATAAACACACGGCTATAACCACCACCATCAGATGCTTGAGCCATAGTAGCCATATAGCCGCGTTTCAACTTAAAGGACTTGATCTTATTATTGAAGCTACCTAATGCGGTATATCTGCCTGGCACATAGGCTTTCGAGCTGCCTCCATACGCTTCATCCGTATAAATGGTCAACGGAGCAAAAGCAGTACCACCATAAGGTATCACGGCAGCGCCCTGCTTATAGATGTTAACCATTATTTTACTTCCCACTACCGCAGCGCCATTAATACGCACATAGGAAAGCCATTTGGAACTAACCGTCACAGGTTGTACATTGTCAAAGATCAGCCATGCATCTTCATGGGCCAAGTTTACAGTTACGCCTTCTGCAATACATCCCGTAGACGCTGTAATGTGATAATCCACAGCCTCGGAAAGAGTAATTGAAGAGGTGATTTTTTCAACTGTCACCTGTTTCCGCGCTGCAAAGATTCCTGTCACTACAAAGAAACAAGAAATCAAAGTTAACAATAGTCTTTTTGTAATCATTGGATATAGTTTAAGTTAATAGTAAGCATTCTGAAAAGCACAATTTCCTACTGGTGGTAAAATTAGAGAATAATATCCTTACACACAAATTATATTGGTATTCTTTACAACTCACCACTCCACAACCAGGACTTTTAAGCATCCGTTTCACTAGCCATTACAAATGACAGATAAATATCAAATAAAAAAAGCTGTAAAAGGTCCTGCCCCTCCGCTGCTTCTCCAATCTTTTTTTTAGCTGTTTTCCCTAAAAAATCTCCACACAATATGGTAAAGGCTCACTTTACTTCTTTCTGCCCATTCAGATTGGACCTATCGGTAGTCAGTTCGATTATCTTCACTATCACACGCGAAGCACACTCCATACTCGGTATCGGCACATATTCATAACGCCCGTGGAGGTTAGAGCCACCCTGAAAGATATTGGGACAGGGAAGACCCATATAGGAAAATTGAGAACCGTCAGTTCCACCACGAACAGGTCTTACGATAGGCTCTATCCCCAATTGCTTCATAGCCTCCGAAGCAAGGTCCACAATGTACATAACCGGTTCTATCATCTCACGCATATTGTAGTATTGATCATACAAATCGAGTGACAGTGTACCCTCTCCGTATTTATCATTCAACGTCTGCACCCAGCCTTCCACCGTTTTCTTGCGCTGCTCAAACAAAGTACGGTCATGATCACGGATGATATAGCGTACAACAGTTTCTTCAACCTGCCCCTCCCAGCTAGTCAAGTGATAAAAGCCTTGATACCCTGATGTATACTCCGGAGTTTCTTCCCTCGGACACATCGATGCCAATTCACTAGCGATATACAGAGAGTTTATCATCCTCCCTTTAGCCGAACCGGGATGCACATTACGACCGTGTACAGTGATCTTGGCAGCTGCAGCATTGAAAGTTTCATATTCCAGCCCGCCCAGACCACCTCCATCCACAGTATATGCCCAATCCGCTCCGAAACGCTTTACATCAAAGTGTTTAGCACCTGTTGCAATCTCTTCGTCCGGATTAAAACCTACGCGGATTTTCCCGTGTTTAATCTCCGGATGAGAAAGCAGATAAGCCATTGCATCCACTATTTCTGCAATACCAGCCTTATCATCCGTGCCCAACAGGGTATGTCCGTTTGTAACTACAATATCCTGACCTATGTACGACAATAACTCCGGAAACTCATTGGGAGACAAGACAATGCCTTCCATCGCATCCAGTACAATATCTCCTCCGGGATAGTTTTCTTCGATACGTGGCTGTACATTGGCACCAGTAAATTCAGGACTGGTATCTACATGAGAAATAAAACCGATAACAGGAACTTCATAATCTACATTCGATGGAAGTGTGGCAAACAGATTTCCTTTCTCATCAAGCTCCACGTCATCCAGACCCAATGCAATCAATTCGTCCCGCAACTTCTCCAAAAACGTCATTTGCTTTGCGGAACTGGGAATGGTCTTTGAATTCTCATCACTCTGAGTATCCTGCTTCACATAATTCAAGAAGCGATCAACCAACTTCATATTCTTCACTGTATTTACTGTATCAGCATCTTGCTTTTGAGCTGCAAAAGTTTCTGACACTACAAACAAGCAGGCGAGAAAAACACCCAACACACTTTTCACATTCATCATAATCAGGTCTTTCAAGTTAAGTTCACTTAAAACTCAGTAAAATATTCGGCGGCGAAGGTACTACTTTATCCTTTACAAACATACCTTAAAATCGAAATTTGTTTGCCTTCCTCAAAAACAACTTTAATTACAACAAACTCAACTTATAACAAAGCAATAGTGGAGTGGAAAAGAAAAAAGAATGGAAGCGAACAAAAAGAGAGTGACCTTTGGACACCCTCTTCCTTTAACCTATCAGCTATTCCCCGTATAGCGCTATACAGAAAAGCGAGTTCAGCAGCTAGTTATTTCTTTATAAATCCGGTTGATCCATTATTCTCCGAACGAACAATGTAATAACCTGAGGGCAGGTTGCTTGCATCCAGCTCGCTCTCATCAGCTACATCGACAACCTTCACGCCATTAGAATTGTAAAGGCTTACTTTGCCGCTCAGCAGACTGTTTTGAGACGAAATACCTTCTTGTCCATTCAGCTGAGACATATCCGTAGCCAGTTCGGTAATCTTCACTATCACACGTGTGGCAGCCTCCATACTCTGTACTGGTACATACTCATAGCGTCCGTGAGCATTCAAACCACCTGCAAAGATATTGGGACAAAGAAGCCCCTTGTAGGAAAGTTGAACTCCATCTGTTCCACCACGAATCGCTTTCACAACCGGTTCAACACCCACCTGCTTCATAGCCTCTGAAGCCAAGTCTATAATATACATAGCCGGTTCTATTTTCTCACGCATATTATAATATTGATCACTTAATTCAAGGGTAATTGTACCCGCACCATATTTATCATTCAAAGTTTGCACCCAGCCTTCCAGTGTTTTCTTGCGCTGCTCAAACAAAGTACGGTCATGATCACGAATAAGATAAGACACTATGGTTTCTTCCACTTGCCCTTCCCAGCTGGTTAAATGATAGAATCCCTCATACCCTTCTGTATGCTCCGGTCTTTCCTCTACCGGGCACATGGATACCAGCTCACTGGCTATATACAGAGAATTTATCATTCTGTCCTTCGCAGAACCAGGATGCACATTCTGACCATGTACAATGATCTTAGCGAACGCAGCGTTAAAATTTTCATATTCCAATTCTCCCAAAGCACCTCCATCTATAGTGTATGCCCACTGCGCGCCAAAACGCTCTACGTCAAAATGATGAGCACCCGTTGCTATTTCCTCATCGGGATTAAAGGCCACGCGTATTTTCCCATGCTTTACTTCCGGGTGGGAAAGCAGGTAAGCCATGGCATGCATTATCGCGGCAATGCCGGATTTATCGTCCGAGCCTAAAAGGGTATGGCCATTTGTGACTACAATATCCTGACCGATATACGACAACAGATTTGGAAACTGAGTAGGAGATAAGAGGATCCCTTCCTGGGCATCCAATACGATGTCACCTCCAGCATAATTCTCTTCTACACGCGGCTGCACATTAGTCCCGGTCAATTCAGGACTTGTATCCACATGAGAAATAAAACCGATGACAGGAACTTCATAATCAATGTTTGATGGAAGTGTAGCAAACAAATATCCTTTATCATCAAGTTCCACCTCCTGCATGCCTAATGCTATCAATTCATCGCGCAACAGTTCCAGAAGCACCATCTGTTTCGCTGTACTGGGAACCGTCTCTGAATTCTCATCACTTTGAGTATCCAGCTTCACGTAGTTCAGGAACCGGTCAACCAACTTCATATTCCTCACAGCATTAACACTGTCAGTTCCTTCTTGTTTTTGAGCCGCAGAAACCCCTGCTACGATACACAGCCAGGCAACAAAAACGCCTAACATTCTTCTCACTTTCATTCTATATGTCTTTAGATTAATATCACTTAAAACGCTGTAAAAAAGCCAGCGGCAAAGTTACTACTTAATTCTTTACGAATTCATCTCCCGAACAAAAAAAGAGGATTTCCGGCTCAGCGGGATTTCCTCCACTAAGGGCAGGCACCGCCACAACAAACGCATATATAAAGCAGCAGCCAAAAGATAACCTTTGACTGCTGCTATAAAATTTATCAATAATCTCTGTGCATGGATCCGCACAGAAAATTCTGATTCAACAGTTACCTAGTTTTTCACAAAACTGGCTACCTCATCTTTATCAGTACGGATTACATAATAACCAGTAGCCAGGCTGCTGGTATCCAATCCGTTTTCAACAGAGACATTGCAAATCTTCATACCGTTGGAGTTGTAAAGTGCAGCTGTACTACCCTTCATACCACTGATGTAGATAACACCACCTTGCTCATACAGACCAAACATCGCGTCACTCATCTCATTTACAGCCACATCTCCGTCATATTTGGAAGAATAGAATGAGATATAACCTACCGCATCCTTACTTACTGCTGTAGGAGAACTTGTAGTAGGCTTCTCACGAACCTTATAAAAACGAAGACCGGTATTTGTCAATGCACCGTATACCAGGACAGACGTATGGTCATCATTGCTGGTTTGCAGGGCCGAAACCACGATAGGTGTCACTCCAACAGGATAGGCTTGTGGGAAGGTGGTTATCTCGGTACTCGTCAAGCCGCCATTTACCGCACCTGTAGATGCTATAGTTACATGAAGGGTATCAAGAGTTGTAGCATTTACAATATCTGTAGCGCCCGGCATAATAGCATAATAACCCACGCTCTCACCTGTACGAGACCAAGCGGCGGTAATTGCAGTTTCACGAGTCAGGCGCAGCTCAAAGCCATCCTTTGTGATATTACGCACGCGGGGGAATACGTGAGCCTTATTGGAGGAGTAGTTTGTGCCAGTCAACACAGTGGGAAATACAACCGGTACATCTTCAAACGATTCTTTAAAGTTTACCTGCACCCATTCAGAGCCTACACTTTTCACAACACCTGTTTCGGCAACAATATTTTTCAGGTTCTTCGCAGTGGTATCCACAACCATAAAGGGTGCTTTTACTGTAGTACCATAGTTCAAGCCATCCAAGGTGGTTTCGTTGAAGTTATATACAAATCCCCAAGGAATAAGCTTAGCACGGAAATTACCTTCTTTCAAAGAGGCATTCAACATACACAGTGCCTGATTAGATTGTCCGGCTACAGAAGCCGCAGGGGTTCCTCCAAAGACAGGCATGCCTACTACACTATTACCAAAAGGTTCGTAAAGCACATACGCCCAATCAGGTTTTGAGAAGCTGGCTGTTCCATAACGAATTAAATCACCTTGAGCTTCATCTACATCCACCCCATCTTCTACAGTATAGCGAGGAGCGATTTCATTGCAATAATAGAACTTAATCCTATAAGAAGCTTTCTGCACATTACCAATTCCCCAGTTGTCTTTGACGATTGCGCCGTTTGCCGAAGTTCCTTCTTTCACAACCTCCCAATCAGTATCCACAAACTTACGTTCAATCACATACTTGTCAAAATATTCTCCATTATTATCTGTCAGAGTGATGTATATCTGCCCCTGAGTAGCCAACATGGAAGAGTTTAATACCGCAGTAGGCGTGCTAAAAGTAGGATAAGTGGGGATGTATTCATACTCAGGGTTGTAAGCAAATCCCGTCTGCAGAGCTTTGTAAGCTTCTCCGGCAGGAGTCAAATCGCCATTATTATACGTCTTAGTAACCCCATCAATCGTCACATCAGCAGTAGAACCCTGATATATGATATTACGCTTTATTTCAACAGCATTATACAGAGAGAATCGTTCCACCCAAGGCGCATCTGCCAGTTTCTGAATTACAGCAGCAGTGATATCACGTGATTTCTTCCACTGACCAGCCAGATCAGACGGCCAAGACTCTGAAGTCCAGTTTGCACCATTGTTCCATTCTGTAATCCAGATAGGACGACCGGTTTCCTTATACATATTGTACGTATAATCCCACCACCATTGTGCATCATGGTATTGATATACGTGAATAGCCACAAAGTCCACACGTAAACCTAAACGTTCGCATTCCTTTATAAAGGTTTTTGTCTTTCCCACATTACCATCGGTAGCCGCCATAGAACCAATACGGGTACCATTCTTCACCAAGTCATACTGATTGGGAATAGGGGCTAAAGCATCTGTACCCATATACCCGTCATCCGCAGGATTCCAAGGTTCATTAAAGCCAAGGGTATGGCTTACACCAGATATATCCGACTGATTAGCCGATATTGCTCCCCTGTTCCAAGATACATGATGCCACATATTACAATACTCAAAGTTGTTGCTCTTACTGGCTAAAGAGGCATCATAATTATAGTACCAGGTAGAATTGGTTTTTGCAGGATCTGTGTCCACCGCACCTTTCTTATCAGGCATATGGATACGCATTACGCGGATATAGGACACCTTGTTGTACAAAGCGCCACCCCGGGTACATGCGTTAGGATCCAGCAAATTAGGAATTTCAATATCATCATCATGCGCCATGAACACACGGCTATAGCCGCTACCATCCGTCCCTTGGGCCATAGTAGCCATATAACCGCGTTTCAACTTGAACGACTTGATTTTGTTATTAAAAGTCCCTAACGAACCATACCGGCCCGGCACATATGATTTTGCATTGCCACCATACATTTCTTCCACATATACAGTCAAAGGAGCAAATGAAGTACCCCCGTAAGGAATAACTGCAGCTCCATGCTTGTAGATATTAATCATCATGTTGTTTTTTACGACTTCAGCACCCTTTATGCGTACATACGACAGCCACTTGGAGTTCACCGTTTCCGGGAGTACATTATCAAAGACCAGCCATGCATCTTCATGAGCCAAGTCCACAGTCACACCTTCTGCTATACATCCTTCCGACGCAGTGATATGATAATCCACTGGTTCAGAAAGAGTGATAGAAGCGGTAATTTTGTCAACTGTTACCTGCTTACGTGCAGCCGAGACTCCCGCTACCACAAGGAAGCAAAGCGCTAAGGCCCACATCATTCTTTTGAATTTCATTTAAATTGGTTTTAAGTTAATAGTATTTTCTTATTAGTCAGTTAATTGATTGGGCGGTAAAATTAGTAAATATATGCTCAAAATCCAAATTTACAAAAGAAAACCGCCCCATTCTTAACAAACGGGAACGGTTTTCTTTATTCATTTTGATCAGGATATACATCAGACTTAATCAGCCAGTTCGCCTTATCAGTCTTATTTTTTCTTATTAAAAACCGACAAATCCCATTGCTTCAGAAGATGCAATTCGGGCATACCTTTATCATTAAACTGTATCGGCAGCCAAAGGTGACGTGAATACATCAACGAGCGCGAGCGCCACTGGTCGGCCATGAAAATGAAAGCGTTTTTCTTTTTGGGAAGTTGCAGTATAAAAGTAGACTGTCCTCCAAACGTTTTATCCGCTCCTTCGCCCACACAAGGGTTGGGATGCCTCTCCCAGGGGCCCCAGATGGATTTTGCCGAAAATAGACGCGCCGCATTGGGAGCCCATCCTGTACAACCGGAAGTTATCATCCAATACTTTCCGTTGTATTTAAACATGGTAGGAGCTTCATTGTGACCACCCGGATCTACACGGATAAAACGCCCTGTATAAGTCAGGTAGTCCGCCGTCAACTCAGAGATCATCAAAGTAAGGTTCTCCTCTGTGGATGTTATCTGATAGGCTTTTCCATCCTCATCTACGTAAAGACCTTGATCGCGCGACATTTGTCCGCGTTTGAAATCACGTGCAAACAAAAGCCCTTTTTCAAGCTTGTCGCGCCACTCCGGTGTCCACCATTCTATTTTATAGTCGGCGGGAGTAAACTGGTATTTCTTCTGTTCCTCAGTCCAATCCAAAGGATAGCGGCCTTCATTCATGCGGAATGAGTTTACGAAACGATACGGTCCTTCCACCTTATCGCTCACGGCTACTGCGGCACGAGCCGCCTCGTAGCTCCGGCCCTTAAGTTCCAGGTGAAACCACATTACAAATTTCTTTGTCTTCGCATTGTAAATCACCTTTGGGCGCTCCATGATGCATCCGCGCACAATGTCACTTGTGGTATCCTGGCTCACGGATAGGGCTACCGACTCATACTTCCAGTTCATCAGATCCTTCGAAGAGTAGCATGTAACTCCCACCTCTGTAGTAAAGCCTTTTGCCGGGCGATGTTCTCCAAACCAATAATAGCGGCCTTTATGATAAAGCACCCCTCCTCCGTGGGCGTTGATCACGGCACCTGCCTCATCTTTCCATTCTTCACCCGGAAAAAAAGAAGTATAGGCTGCCTGCGCCAATACACTTCCGGATACAATCCAAAGAAGAAAAAGAGCTCCAAATAATTCTTTTCTCATACTTATTTCTCTTAATGTGAATATGCTTTTAATCAGGTATTCTATTGCATAAGACTTTCTTGCTGTTAAATAGTTTAAAATAGCAGACTAATTTCCCTGTTCCACATCCAGAGAAGAGATTATTTCAAAACGCCCTTCACCCTTCACAATCCGCACAACACTCTATCACACAGCAAGTTAAATGTGAACCCCACCCTTCACACCCTTCACACCCACCCTTCACCCGCAAAGCCTTTGTGGATAAGGCCTTCGGAGGGGGTGAATAACGTGAATGGCAAAAGCGCAAACTCCTTGTAAGATGGAGGATTTTAAGTTTTTCAGACTATCTGCAGCCCTCAAAACTCAAGCGCACGAACCAGAGAACCAGTGCGCATCAATCTAAGAACTCGTGCCCACCAATTTTCCAACTGGTGGGCACGAATTTCAGAAAGACGCAGGCCTGAGATTCAAGCAAGACAGGCCTCAAATTAAAGAAAAACAGGCCTGAGATTACCGAACCCCAGGCCTGTATTTTCCGCCTTAATCATTGGCATTTATCTATCTACCACAACTTTATTTCCGCCCACAAAATAGATTCCCAGAGGAAGAGAGAAATAGTTTTCGCCCTCATTAAGCTGCCAAACTGCTACGACTCTTCCCTCCAGTGTCAGCACATTCACAGTTGCATTTTCGCTGGCATTCACTGTGACCCCTCCTTCGGTTGTATACAAACTTAGGCGCACCCCTTCATTTGAATACACACGTTTGAAATCCGTAACCCAATGAGGATAAATCGTACTCACCGGCGTAGGTGAAGCCGTTTCAATGTAGGCCTCGAAAGGATTTACAGCAGCTCCCTCTACCAATTTGAAGCATTGAGCTGCCTCGTCAAACTTTAAGAAACGACCCTCCGGAGTATATTTTGCATAAGTAGAATTTCCCACCATCCGATACGCTGTCTCTTCAGAAATGCAATCTTTCGCCACACCCGTAGTCATGGAAACTTTAAGCCCATCCAGATTATCTACAAACTGTATTAAATAAGTTCCGGCAGAAATGGGCTCATCCACGCTACAATACTCAAATTGAGGGTATTTGTATTTTTGCAGGATATAATCTACACCATTAAACAGCGGTTGATCCGAATAACTGTTACCATCATAGGATCCCGTTACGGTTACCACTTTCAAATCACCTGGGAAATACAAAGGATATAATTTTGAACCTTCCACTGTATTGGTCAAACGAGCTGCACCGGAATAATTCAGGTTGGTAATATCCAGTTCCGAGCATTTGGTACCCAACTGAAAACCTGCCATGTACAAACTTCGGCTCACGGAGGATTTATACTTACTGCTAGCTGGTATCTCTAAATAAGGCACATCAACAACCCCAGCCGTTGCAGTAGTAGGAGTATACCCCCGATACACCTCCACATTATCAATATAAAGAGTTCCGCTATTTACAAAGTCATAATTATTGATGTATAATTTAGAGCGTGACGAGGTACATGTGAGTATTCCTTCCACCTGTACCCATTCGCCATGGGTATCTGTCAAAGGAATATAGCCTCTTTCACCTTCAATTGCTATTTTCCCCACAAAGCCCTCACTCTTCACCATGGCACGTACCATATAAGATATACCGCTATTCAATGTCAAAGGAAGATCCAAGGAGGCTCCTGTAGTAGCCGTTCCATTACCAAATGCCTGCCCGAAAATTTTCACACAGGTAGCACCGGAATAGGCTCCTTCGGTCACTATAGAGGCATCCGCGCCCCATCCATCCCAAGAAGCTGCATTGGAATAAAAGAAGCGTGATTTTGCATTCAGCCCACTGTTCAAGAAACCGTGATTCATATAAGGATCACCCACCAGATTACGGGAAGACATTGGCAACATATTAGATATATTATCTTCAAATATCGATTCGTCTATCACGCTACTTTCCGTGCCGGATATTACAGAAGCAGAATATCCATCTTCAAGACCCGAACAACCCACTACTGTATATTCATATTTCTGATCCGAATGGGATGTCTTCATTGAGAGAGATACTGTTTCGGGAATCGTAGCCAAAAGGATACCATCCCTATACAAATTCATCCCTGCAGAATTGCGGATAATCAAATAATCATGCTTGTCATCACCATCTGTCAGGAAGTTAGCTACAATGGTTCCATTTGCCACCACGCGATCTTTGTAGAATTCCACAAATGCACCACGGCTATTATTTCCAAAAGGACGTCGAACCAAAATCCCATATGAATCAACCGGGTCTTTTAATTGCGCATCAGAAAGCTGCAATGTGTACTGAGTTCCCAATGTATCGGTTTGCACAAACAGCGTATCATTCTCCAACGCCTGAACATTCAACGAGCATCCAAACAAGAATGCGCATGCAAGATAATTATACAATTTCATGGTTATACTTTAATATTAATAATTAGCCTTAATCTAGAACCACAAAGATAAAACGTTAGTTTTTCTTATGATAGATCAATCCAGCTATTAAATAAAAGAATTGATTCAATTGTATAAGACTTACGTTCTTCTCCTTCATTTAGTATTGATCTGAAGCAAGACACAAAAAAAACAGCCCTTCATTCTTTCACATAGAAGAAGGGCTGTTGTATTTATCAACTTTACGATAGCTATTTCACACTGCTTTCACAAGTACCAAGGGAAACACAACCTTTATAGCGAGAGATCTCAGAGGCAGCCAGCAAGAAAGCGCCTACTCCGAAATTTGCCGTAGAATTCACATCTACCTTTTGTCCGGGAATGGCCCGCTCACCAATCGGCTGAACATATCCCAGCTTTCCATCTTCCTGCACAGCGGTTTTTGTCAGATAGTTCCATCCTTTCAATACAACCGGAAGATATGTAGCCTCATCCAAGATACCATTATTAATACCCCACATAAAAGCGTATGTAAAGAAGGCGGTACCACTCGTTTCCGGCCCTGGCGCATGTTGGGGGTCAAGCATACTACGAGTCCAGTAGCCTTCGGGCTGCTGACAAGTCGCAATAGCCTTTGCCATTTCTTTATAGCGCGCTATGTAGAATGATTTATGCATAGCATCCGCCGGCAAATCGGCAATAACCTTTGCCAGGCCGGCAAACACCCAACCGTCACCACGGGCCCAAAAATCCTTCTTCCCGTTTGCACTCTTATGTTTGGGATATATATACTTTGCATCACGATAATAGAGCCCCTCATTGGGATCATACATTATACTATTCGCATACTGAAAATATTCATATAGTTTTTCCAGATACAAAGGATTTTTGGTGATGTTATAATATTTAGTCATTACGGGCATAACCATAAATAAGCCATCCGCCCACCACCAATAGTCATTCTTGTCAGTACTCATTTCGTACTCCATAACCTCCCGTGCGCGAGCGATTCGCTTTTCATCCTTATTAAGCTGATACAGATCTGCATATACCTGAAAACAGATCTGCCAATCTCCAAACAGCACATAATCATCCTTCTCGCCGTAGGAATATTTCCAGTTGGCTTTATCGTCCGATTTAGCACCCTTCCACTGGTTATGCTCCGCCCAAGCAATGCTGTATGCCAGATAAGTGGAGTCCTTTGTCACCTTATAAGCCTCCATATTGCCTACATAATAGGCGGCGTTATCCCAGAAGGCACGGCCATGTTTCGGATTGTTTTTCTGCCAATAGTCATTCACTAAGCGCAGCGTACGCATTACTTCACACTTTGTAGGAATAGATTGAGCCTTTAAGAAAAGCCCTGCCGGCATACCCAACAGAACGAAAAGACTCAAAACAATGAACTTTTTCATACTCGTTTGAATTATTTCTTTGGTTTAATTTGAACAGATCCTATAGACATAGTTTTCGCACCATATCTAAATCATCCGCAAATTTATACAAATTTTCGATATTCCTATCACTTTTATACGATATTGTCATCATTAGCCTTTCCCAGAGCGGCCAAATCAAATACCTCAATACGTAAACGGCTAATCCGCAGCAATCCCCTGCCCTGCCAGGCGTTTAACACTCTAGAAATATTTAGTCGAGTATCATCCACCAAAACAGCCAAATCTTCCATACGCATCTGAAACATTTTGTTCCCCGACTCTCTTTCACAGATACGGCACATCCAGTTATACACCTTTTCCGAGGTGGTATTCCCTACCGGAACCTGCAATTTTTCCTGCAGCAACTGCACGCGCCGCGACAAAATATTCAGGTAATTCATTCTAAATATCTCATACTCACACAAACAGGAAAGCACAAACGATTTTTCTATAATGACATAGTTTACTTCGCTGACCGCACGATATGTGGCCGTGTAAGATTGTTGATAGCCCATTAACGAATAGGGCTCGATAAGTTCAGGAGCCTGCATACATTCAATTACCTGACAAGACTCTCCAAACGGTTTTTCCGAACGAACTGACATATCACCTTTGATGGCATACAAAAGCTCACCACACACATCCCCTTGATATACCAATACCTCACCAGGCGTAGCCTTCCGAAAATCAAATCTTACTTTTTCAAGTATTTCCGTGAAATGCTCCAGTGACAGTCCTTGAAATAAAGGAACCTGCAACAATATATCATATATACTATCCATACAAATAATTCTCTTAATGACGTATCATAAGATTTCTCTTAATGATGTATAAAACTCCACTACACAGCTTAATAAAGGAAAGCTTTGACCTTCCAAGTGTCTACATCAAATAAATAAAATGATTATCAGTGTATCCAGCCGCAAAAATAGACATTATTACCGAATTGGAAAAACAAATATCACTTCGCTCAACCATTCGTAAACGTCTATTTGAGAATTTTATACTTTACCTTGGCTATTGCCTTTGCAACAACAACTTGTTCACAAAAAAAGTACTTATACAAATTAATAAATGAGATGTTTAGAAAAAAAACTATCCCACACTCTACATCACGGAGAAAAGAACGGATAAGCCTCTAAATATCAGTAGCATGCAAGATACACAGAACAGCCGGCACTGAATACCGAAACAACTCCAAGTATCAATATAACAACTACTTACCCACCATATCAATCAAAAGAAGGTATTAAATACTATGATATTTGCGTTTTCGTGTTTCAATATTCCCAAAAGGTCCTTCCTTAACTTATGACACAGGTCTACATATCTTCATTGGAGAAGATATCTTTCCTTTCCGCACTGAAATCTTCCTGAGAATTCCTCTTTTTAGTACTCGGCTGATCGTTATCTATGCTTCTCCTTCTTTTCTTCTTTTGCAACAATTTACAAACTTGCCTATAAATCAAGGGGGATGTCCCCTCTATTTTTGAGAAAGCCGCATAAAAGGCGCTACGAGAAGTAAATCCCGACATTTGTGGAATATCAGAAAGCATAACTGTGTCATCCACAAGCAATTGCTTGGAATATTCCACCCGATACTGATTTATTAAAACGTTGAAATTACATTTAAAACAATCATTAATCGTATTTGACAAATAGGTTGTATTCGTTCCGACCATTGCACTAAACTCTGTTAGGGAGAAGGACGGTTTAAGGAATACCTGTTCTATCTCCAAACAGTATAATACCTTATTATAAATGTTTTTTTTCTGTTCTCTCATTTGGCTGTGATATATAGAAATATTATTAAGACAACAAGTAAAGGCTATTATGTCTTTCTTAGCTTTTATCTATGATTTTGTGGCAAATGTAACAAAACGACATTCTACGAGCAAGTTTTTCACACAGAAAAGACCGAATTAACTATCAGTTTTTTAGCTTTCAGGAATTCCTGTTTATTATATAAAAAAAGGCAAGTGCAACAAGCCATTAAACAAAAGCCATTAAACAAAAAGTAGGAAAGGTTAGCCTTTAGGTACCTTAAAACGTTTTGTACAACATCTTTTTAGTACCAAAATATCAGCAAAAACACGAAAACACAAAAAAACTTCTATTTTTATTGGGGGCATCGAAACTTATTTTTTATATTTGAGTCCGAATAAATTTCGAAAAGAACAGATAGAATAGAATAATAATATAACCATTTAATAAAAATCGCCATGAGCTATTTGCGTTTTGACAAAACCACGATGACGAATTTGGACGAAGCCTTACCTAGAGAAGTGCTACGCACAAACCGTTCAGGGGCATACCATTGTTCCACTATCGTGGATTGCAACACCAGAAAATACCACGGTTTGTTGGTCATCCCAATCCCTGAATTGGATGACGATAATCACGTATTGTTATCTTCACTTGATGAAACGGTAATCCAGCATGGAGCTGAATTTAACTTGGGACTTCATAAATACCAAGACAACAACTTCAGCCCGAAAGGTCACAAATACATCCGTGAGTTTGAATGCGACACAGTACCCAAAACCACTTATAGAGTAGGCGGAGTGGTACTTGCCAAGGAAAAACTGTTTGTGCATCACGAGAACAGGATCTTGATAAAATACACCCTGCTAGAAGCACATTCGGCCACCACTTTGCGTTTTAGGCCCTTTCTGGCCTTTCGCAGTGTAAAGGAATATACGCATGAAAACCCTACAGCCCGTAAAGACTTTGAAACAGTAGACAATGGTATCAGGACCTCTATGTACCCTGGTTACCCGGACCTATTCATGCAACTAAACAAGAAAAACGAGTTTCATTATGAACCTTACTGGTATAAAGGCATAGAATACAGCAAGGAATTTGAACGAGGGTATCATTTCAATGAGGATTTATATGTACCGGGTTACTTTGAAGTAGATATAAAAAAGGGAGAAAGCGTTGTATTCTCTGCCGGTATTTGTGAAAGTAACTCCAGAAACCTGAAACGGCTGTACGACACAGAATATGCTACCCGGGTACCCCGCGACAGCTTTGAGAACTGCCTGCGTAACTCTGCCCATCAGTTTCATAACAAACAAGGCGATAAGCATTACATTATAGCCGGCTACCCTTGGTTCAAATGCCGTGCCAGAGACATGCTCATCTCTCTGCCCGGCCTAACGCTTTCGCTGGATGAACATAAAGAATTCAAGAGCGCCATGCAGACCATGAAAAGCGCTATTTATGAGTTTCTGAACGAAAAGCCCGTCACCAGTAAGATTTACGAGATGGAGCATCCGGATGTATTGTTATGGGCCGTATGGTGTCTTCAGCAGTATGCCCGCCATACCAGCAAAGAGCAATGCAAGGAGGAATACGGACAGATGCTTCTTGATATCATAGATTTCATCCGCAAGGAGAAACACCCCAATCTTATCCTGCACAATAATGGCCTTGTATATGCCAACGGCAGCGACAAGGCTATCACTTGGATGAACTCCACAGCGTATGGCCGGCCGGTTATACCCAGAACAGGATATATCGTAGAATTCAACTCTCTGTGGTACAACGCATTGAAGTTTATCGCCGATCTTTACAGAGAACAGACTCCGGATTATAGCAGCGAGCTGGACGCACTGGCCGACACTACCGGCGCGTCATTTATCCAGACATTCCTCAATGAATACGGATATCTGCTCGACTATGTAGACGGCATGATGATGGACTGGAGTGTACGTCCCAATATGATTTTCGCCGTGGCCTTCGATTACTCTCCCCTTGACAGAAAGCAAAAGAAGAGCGTACTCGACACAGTCACAAAAGAGCTTCTTACCCCCAAAGGGCTTCGTTCATTAAGCCCCAAAAGCGGAGGATACAACCCCAATTATATCGGCCGTCAGGAACAGCGCGACTTTGCTTACCACCAAGGTACCGCATGGCCCTGGCTCATGGGTTTCTACCTTGAAGCGTACCTGCGAATCAACAAAATGAGCGGCCTGTCTTTTGTAGAACGACAGTTAGACAATTTCGAATCCGAAATGGGTTATCATTGCATCGCCACACTATCCGAGTTATATGATGGCAATCCGCCCTTCATCGGGCGAGGCGCCATTTCTTTTGCTATGAACGTAGCCGAGATACTCCGACTATCGAAATTATTATCGAAATATAGTACCATGGTTAATATTTAAACAAAGGAGGAAACAAAGAAATGAAAGTATTAATGTTTGGTTGGGAGTTTCCTCCCCACATCTTAGGGGGATTAGGCACCGCAAGTTATGGGCTGACGAAAGGCATGTCTCAGCAAGAAGATATGGAAATCACTTTTTGCATTCCCAAGCCTTGCGGAGATGAAGACCAGAGTTTCCTAAAGATCATCGGCATGAACAGTGTGCCCATTGTGTGGCGCGACGTACTTTGGGATCATGTACAAAACCGCATCGGAAGCTACATGAACCCACAGCTGTACTACGATCTGCGTGATCATATTTATGCCGATTTCAACTATCGATACACCAATGACCTGGGCGCTATCGAATTCTCCGGACGTTATCCGGAAAACTTGCACGAGGAGATCAACAATTATTCCATCGTAGCAGGAGTTGTAGCCAGGCAGCAGGATTTTGACATCATCCACTCTCACGACTGGCTCACCTACCCTGCCGGCATCCATGCCAAGCAGATCTCCGGGCGACCGTTGGTAATCCACGTACATGCCACAGACTTTGACCGTAGCCGCGGCAATGTAAACCCCACCGTATATAATATAGAGAAGAACGGTATGGACCATGCAGATCACATTATGTGTGTGAGTGAACTGACCCGTCAGACAGTAATCCATAAATACCACCAGGATCCCGCCAAGGTATCTACGGTACACAACGCTGTTACTCCGCTGGAACAAGAAATACTGGACATACCCTCCAACAAACTTCCTAAGGAGAAAACAGTCACTTTCCTTGGACGTATCACCATGCAGAAAGGACCGGAATACTTTGTAGAAGCTGCATCCATGGTGCTGAGCCGCACCCGCAACGTGCGTTTCGTAATGGCCGGAAATGGTGACATGATGAATCAGATGATCGACCTGGTAGCTGCCCGAGGCATTGCCGACCGCTTTCACTTCCCCGGCTTTATGAAAGGAAAGCAGGTGTACGAAGTGCTAAAAGCCAGTGATGTATATATCATGCCATCCGTATCCGAGCCCTTCGGAATCTCGCCCCTTGAAGCTATGCAATGCTCCGTACCGAGCATCATCTCTAAACAGTCAGGATGCGCCGAGATTCTTTCCGAGTGCATCAAGACCGACTATTGGGACATCCACGCCATGGCCGATGCCATCTATGCCATCTGCACCTATCCTGCCCTGTATGAATACCTGCGCGATGAGGGTAAAGAAGAAGTAGACGGTATCAAATGGGAAACCGTAGGATTAAAAGTGCGCGGCATTTACGACTCAGTATTAACAAATTACAGATAACCTAATAAAAAAGCAATTCACATGAAAACGATTTGTCTATTTTTCGAATTACATAATTTCTTTCACCTGAAACGCTATCGTTTCTTCGAGATTGGGCGCGATCATTATTACTATGATGATTACGCCAATGAAACCAGCATGAACGATCTGGCCGAGAAATCCCACCGCCCCACACTGGACGCCCTGCTGGAAATGGCTCAGACCTATGGAAAAGAGTTTAAGGTAGCCCTCTCCATCTCCGGAGTAGGCATGGAGCACATGGAGCTTCACGCTCCGGATATCATCGAAAAGATACAGGAGCTGGTAGCCACCGGCTGCTGCGAACTGTTGGCCGAACCCTATTCGCACGGCTTATCCTCGGTTCTTGACGAAGAAACATTCCGCGAGGAAGTAAAACGCCAAAGCAAGAAGATCAAACAAGTATTTGGACAAACACCCAAGGTATTTGCCAATACCAATATGATTTATTCCGACGAAATAGGAGGACTCGTAGCCGATATGGGCTTCAAGGGAATCCTCACCGAAGGTGCCAAGCACGTGCTGGGATGGAAAAGCCCCCACTACGTATACCACTGCAACCAGAACCCGAACTGCAAACTCCTTTTGCGTGATTTCAAACTATCGGACGATATCAGCCTGCGTTTCTCCAACTCGGAATGGAGTGAATATCCGCTTTTTGCCGATACCTATATGAACTGGATCGCTGCCCTGCCCGAGGATGAGCAAGTTATCAACCTCTTCATGAAGATAGAATCCATCGGAATCTCGCAACCCTTATCCTCCAACATTCTGGAGTTCCTGAAGGCCCTCCCCGGCTGTGCCAAAGAGAGAGGAATCACCTTCTCCACCCCCAGCGAGATCATAGGAAAGATGAAATCCGTAAGCCACATTGATGCCAACTACCCTATCTCATGGGCTGATGAGGAACGCAACATTAGCGCCTGGCGAGGAAATATATTGCAAAAAGAAGCTTTCAACAAGCTATACAGTGTGGCCGAGTTGGTACGTCTGTGCACCGATCACCGCATCAAGCAGGATTGGGACTACCTGCAAGCAAGCAACCATTTCCGTTTCATGACCACCAAGAACTCTGCAGCAAGCATCAACCGGGGCATTTATGATTCTCCCTACGATGCCTTCACCAATTATATGAACATATTGGGCGACTTTATCAATCGCGTAAAAGCCCTCTATCCTGCCGATCTGGAAAGCGAAGAGCTGAACCCGCTGTTGACCACTATCCGCAACCAGGGACTTGAGATTGAGAACCTGAATGGAAAGATTGAGAAGCTTGAAGCCACCAACCTGAAGCTGCAGAAGCCCAAGAAAGAAGTTGTAAAAAAGGAAAACCCCAAAGTGGGAACTCCCCCCAAGAAGGCTGCTCCTAAAAAGAAAGCTGCCGAGAAAAAGGAATAAGTGTAATCACAAGTTGTTTCCATCTCTCTGGAAGGAATGAATTTGAATATCCGGGGGTAGCACTGCGCTACCCCCGGATTGGTTCTTCCCGTCATCCTCGAAAGAAACGCTGAAAGTCTTCCTTCAGCTTATCGTAAAGGCTCAGATTTTTGAAATTGTAATTCTTTCGGAGTACCGCGTCAAGACTGCTGATGCTGTGATGGTAGCTGCGTATCTCATTCTGATACTGCTCCTCGCTGATGGCTAAGCGGTGAATCTCCTCTTCACGCTCGCGGCGAAGGCGGGTACATACGGGGGTCAGCAGTTTCATCACTACATTATCCTTCAGGTGATGTCCCTGGATAAACAAATAGCAGTTATCCTCCTTTACACCCAGAATGTGCAATTCACGGGCCAGCTTATCCACTTTACCCATCTCGCGGGAATGTTTCTTTTCAAGCGCTCGGAGCTGTCTTTCCACACGGCGACTGACTTCTTCCAGGCACTCCCGCTCGCCACGCACTTTGTAGCCGTTAATACGAGTACAGGCATTAAAATCGGTCATACAGAACTCAGCCTCTCTCCTCCCTCTGTAAAAGTGAATGTTCCACACGAAGAGCGGGTAGATAATTCTCGAATACTGCAACATAAATGCGGGGAAATCTACCATGAAATGGTCGTTAAGCGTAGCCTGCGTACACACCTCGCGCAAGGTTTCGGCATAGCAGAAGTAGTTTTCTACCGCATATACATACGTTTGAAAGATAGAGGGGTGATTGTTTATTCTCTGCGAGGTATGTGTGGCATCTTGCAACAGATAGTCATAATCACTATCCACACAGGCTATCATGTTCCGGCCCAGAGATACATCGCGTAAAGTACTCAACAAGGCCATCTTCTTTCCCTTTGCAAGGGAACGGGCCGAAGGGAGCATTACCTGAAAATAGCGGGTTTCATCCTCCAGTTCACCCAACACATGACGCCAGAAGGCTACATCTTCGTAGCTCTCCACGTATGCCACTATTTTGCGGCGGGCACTCTTGGGATTCAAGCGTTGCGCTGCTTCCCAGTAGTTGGAGGTAAGGTTTCCTTTCAGATTGCGGGCCATTTACTACTTTTCAGGGGGTAGCTTATTATTGATTGAGGGATTCCTCACTGATATCACTCACTTCGGTCACAGCATCCAGCCACCCGTCCATAATCAATGCAGGCGAGTGAGTGGTTAGAATGATCTGCGCCTGCGGGTTTAACTCACGGATCATGGCTATGAGCCGCTGCTGCCATTCTACATGCAGCGATACTTCCGGCTCATCCATCAATAGTACCGTGGGGTTGTTATCCTGCACCAGTACGGTGAGCAGAATCACCAGGATTTGTTTCTCGCCCGAAGAGAGTTGGTAGGGCGAAAGACGCTCACCGGCTTGCAGGAAGATGATTTCGTTGGATTGGCGGTCGATGCGTTTTTTGGTATCAGCAAACAGATGGTCGATCATATCCTGAAAGCGGCGTTTAGAGAGCGAAAGCGTGGCAGCCACCTCCTTGGTATCCGATTGCAAGAGCTCGATCATGCGATTTCCGATATTTACCTGGTAATTCAGGTAACGGCGCTGCAGTTCGTACAACTGCCAGTCAAGCTCGGTACGCACATTGCGGTCGCTCAGCCTGTCCAGCGCATCACCTGGCAATAACGGACGGTCAAAGCTCCGGATCACATCGAAATCAATTTCCGTAGCCTCCTCCGGTTCATACACCACCCGTATGTGGTTTTTCTTCCCACGTTCACCGCTAAGCAACTCTGCAGCCATGTTGATAATGGTACTCTTCCCGATGCCATTGATCCCGCTCAGGATGTTCACATCCGGATGCAGATCCCAGGTTACGTTACGCCTGCCCCACAAGCTGGAGATCTCGATACGTTTAATGTACTTAGCCTTCATTTCTTTGGTGTAATGGTGTTCAGCGGAACCACAGTACCCTTCACGCCCTTCACGGTAGTGGTAGGAGCGGAAACGGCCGTTCCGGTATAGTATTTCATTGCCTCGGGGATCTTCTTTTGCAGATTCTTGATGCGGGTATCATCAGAAGGATGCGTACTCATAAACTCAGGCACACCCGCTCCGCCGGATGCCGCCATGCGCTGCCAGAAACCCAGCGCAGCCTGAGGGTTGTAACCCGCCATGGCCGCAAAGATCAAGCCGATATCATCCGCCTCTGTTTCATTGTTACGAGAGTAAGGGAGCATTACTCCATACTGCGCTCCGAGGCCAAACACCTGCTGGGCAAGTGCTTGCGTGGTTGAAGACTTTCCCGCTGTAGCCATATTCAATGCCTGCCCGCCGTAGTTGGCCAGCAACTGCCGACTCATCTGCTCTGCCGAGTGTCGCGCCACTGCATGGGCCACTTCGTGTCCAAGAACAATGGCGAGTCCCTCTTCATTCTGGGTATAGGGAAGGATTCCTTCATATACCACAATCTTACCACCCGGCATACAAAAAGCGTTCGGAGTGGCGTCCTGCACCAAGTTGAACTCCCAGGCATATGAAGCCAGTTCGCTTTCCATGCCGTTATTGAGCATATAGGTTTCTACCGCATCAGCTATCTTACGTCCTACCTTGTTCACCATCTGTGTCTGGGCGGCATTGGTAGACTTCTTGGCCGACGACATGTATTGCGAGTAACTCTGGCTGCTCAGGCTAAGCACCTCCGAGTCAGAAACTAGCAACAACTGCTTGCGTCCGGTCAGCGCCACCTTGCTGCACCCCACCACCAGCAGTAATATTCCGAAAACAATCGCTATCTTTTTCATAATTTCTTAGTATAATTATATCCTGTTTAAACCGCAAAGTTATGAAATATCCATAAATCACCATACGGCTATCTGCTTTATTTGTTTTCCTTGCAATTATGGAATATCCTTTCCTTCACTATCTCACCACAAATAACTAAATACCCGCCCTATAAAACCAAAACTACTCCTTTTTCAGAAAATAACAACAAACACCTATATATCAAAGTATTAACATAATAAAATTACACTAAAAACAACACAACACCGTTGGATCAAGTTCTGAGAACAGGTACTTTTGTACCTACTCCCACGTCTAATTAAGGGCAAAAATCACGCACTAATTATTACTAATTAAACTATTTAATCATGAGAAGCTTAACTTATTTAGCATTATCGCTATGTATGGGAACCTGTTTCTTCTGCGCAACGTCCGTCTCAGCCCAGGACATTGAGCCGGGAACAAGTTTCACTGATCGAATCGTGAATCCGAGTTATTCCCAAGGTACAGGAGACGGATGGACCATCAGGTCGGGCGTTACTCCTACTTGGAAATTAACGGAACACGAAGCAGAAGTGTGGAATGGCAGTTTTGACATGTACCAGACTGTCAGCGGACTTCCCGCCGGGACTTACAAATTAACCGTAGATGGACTTTACCGCGAAGGTGGGAATGACAGCGGTGTAAAGTACAGTGACGGCACCGAAGAAATCAATGCTGTAGTGTATTCGCAAACCCCGCTCAAAACAAAAGAAACACTTTTGCACTCCTTGTATAGTGTAACAGATTTCGCAGGCAGCTCACAGATGCTTAATGGCTATGTGGACGGCGTGGCATCTGCGCGCGAGGCTTTCGATGCCGGTTATTTTAAAGACAACACCATTGAAAACATCACTGTGGGTGCCGACGGCATGCTGACCATCGGTATCAAAACCCTGAAACTGGTTCAATACCACTGGATCATCTGGGACAACTTCCAGCTGTTCTACATGGGCCCTCCGGGACTTGCCGAATTTAAAGAAGGCATAGAAGCCGCCGATATAGTGCTTTCGGAATATTATAACGGCGACTTTGTACCCAGTGGCGTTCGGAAAGAGATTGAAGATGTACAGGGATACATCGGGGGATATAGTGACATCAACGATCCCGAAGTGATAAGCCTTATGTTCGATTCCATCGCCCATGTAAAAGCAAGAGCCGACACAGCTGCAACTACCATGCAATCGGTTCGCGACCTGATTGAAGAAGGCAGCCTGCTGCCTGCCACCTACGAGGGCTTTCCAGCGTTTGACGATGCTACAGATGTGATCTTTGCAGTTCTAGACAATGACGCCATCGTGGATGGACATCTGGTATATAATGCGGATCTGCTTGCCGCCATTACCACATACAACGCAGCCATCAGAGCATACCGCTTCACCGAACAGGTTACAGACACCGAGACCGGCGTGGACTTCACCTGGGCCATGCTCTCTCCCAACTTTACCAAGAAAGGCGGAGACCCCTCCCTTGCAGCAGACCGCACCTCCGAAGGATGGACACATGCCAATAACCCCGCCAGTTCTGCCGAATACAAAACAGCCAACATAGGCGGCAAGAACTGCTGGAATAACTGGAATTCAGGTTTTATAAGCATGAATGTATACCAGGAATTTATCGATGTACCTGTCGGATTGTATTCTTTCTCGTGCTATCAAACCAACAACGGCCCCGAAATGACCAACCAGCATGCGTACGCCAGCGCGCTGGGCGGAACCGCTGTTTCTCCCTATGCCACATACACATTTGTGAATGACCCCGAACCTCTCGGTACCGATTTTAATCAAAACACCAGGTGGGAAGGTCCGCTCCAAACCACAAAAGTGCTTGTAGGCCCGGATGGCAAGCTGCGCGTTGGTTTTACTTCCGTGGGTGGAACAGGTTCAAGCGGATGGTTCTGTATTACCGACTGCAAGCTGACCTATTACGGTCCCGACAATTCTGCGTATGCCACCTCATTGCTTGCTCTGATTGAAGAAGCCAAAATCCTGCGGGATGACTCGGTTATGTTAGCTACAGATCGCGCCATCTTAAATGAAGGAATTACCGCAGCCGAGGCAACGGATATGGAAGATGTAGAAGCCATTACAGCAAGTCTGGAAGCCATCGGTACCGCAATTGCAAATGCCCATACAGCCATCCGCGCACTGGTAACCTTCAAGACCGGCCCTTATAATACAGTCCACAAAATGGCCCTAAATGAAGAAGGAAGATATTTCGAGGAAACCGTTGAACTGCTTGATAAGGTGATCCTTTCTGTGGATGAGACATTAGCATCCCCCACAATAACCACTGAAGGATTCCCTGCTATCGACACCCTTCAGAATAATATCATTGACTTCTGCAACACATACCAGCTAGCATATACATTCTTAAATGACGATAGATACGTTGACGTAATTGCAGGCCTGCTTACCGAAGCAGACAATCAGCTTGCCATTGTATCGGCCGATTTCTTCCAAGCAGAAACAGCCGAAGCAAACATCATCAAAGCCATTGGTGATATACGACTCACTGGCGTGACTCCCGGAGAAGATGCAGATGTAACCGAGATCCTTATTATAAATCCCACCATTGAAGGAAGCGATAATAACGTGTTACCCGAGGGATGGACTGGTGTGAGAACCAGTGGAAACACATACTCCGCAACGTCACAACACTGGACGGGCGATGGCACTAACCGTTACCTCGACTCTTGGAATGGCACGCCCGGTGCCCTGAAGTACAATGTATACCAGACTATTAATGGCATTCCCAACGGACAGTACAGACTCATTTCTGCCACCCGTTCAAGTGGCGTAGGAGCATACCTCTATGCAAAAAGTGGCAACACGATGCAATTCACCGAAATCCCCATCTATAACGGAGATGGTGGTGGCATCTGGGAAGCCGCAGAAGAAGGCTCCGAACTCAAGCTTGTCAATGATGGAAAAGGTAGGGGTTGGACAAATATCTCTGTAGCTATTGAAGTGAACAACAATGCACTGACCATCGGTTGCACTACCGATCAGACTGTAACCGGAGCAACAGCATGGGCTGGAACATGGTTCTCTGCGGACGATTTCAAGATCTTCTGGATCAGCGATGTAACCGCTATCGAAGAACATGAAGCGACTCCTGAAGCAGAACTTATTGCCTACTCTGACAATGGCTACATCACAGTAGAAGGTGTAGAAAGCTATACGATTTCTACTTTGCAGGGCATCTCCGTTCCTGCTGGCAGTCAACTTGTCCCCGGCACCTATATCATAAAAGCCGGCGAATTGACAACTAAGGTAATCGTGCCGTAATGAGAACAGACAAATAAGCAGGTTTTTTTTCACAGAAAGGGCAGGCAGCTTCATTAAGCTACCTGCCCTTCTTTTGTATTTTCTTCACAAATATAAACTATTAGCACCTCTTTCCCCTCTAAATTTATAAAAGAAGATTCTAAAACGGGAATCCGTGTTCAGATACAATGATCATATCCCTACACCAAACACTTGAATATCCCTGCCTGTAATTACCTCCCTGAACAGCACCTCTGCAGCAAATCGAGAAATAAAAAAGAAGACAATTACTCCAAATTCCACAGCCCGTAAAAACGTATAAACCACTGATATAATATCATTACCAAATCGAGATTATATAGAGAAGAAGCGACTGCAATTAAAAGGTATCTATCTTGAGACCCATAGTCTATACACATTATAAAAAAGAGCCACAATAAGCTCTTCTTCAACTAGGTTTTCCCAATGTTAAATTACAATAAAAACAAGGCCGAGCTGTTGGATTTTGTCCTGAATGCACTTATGTTTGTGCCCAATTACATCTAATTAAGTGTTAAAATCACGGCAACTAATTACAGTTTTTTATTACTAACTAACTATTTTATCATGAGGAATTTTACTCAATTAGCTTTATTGCTATTTTTAGGAGCATGTTTCTTCTGTACCGCATCGGTTTCTGCCGATGAAATTGAACCGGGAACAAGCTTCACCGATCGGATCACGAATCCAAGTTATTCCACAGGCACAGGCACAGGATGGACCATCCGGTCCGGCGCTACTCCTACCTGGAAATCCGCAGAACACGAAGCGGAAGTTTGGAATGCCAGTTTTGACATGTACCAAACCATTAGCGGACTTCCCGCCGGAACTTACAAATTAACCGTAGACGGACTTTACCGTGAAGGTGCAAATGACAGTGGCACAAAACACAATGATGGCACTGAAGAAATCAATGCCGTAGTGTATTCGGAAACGCCGCTTAAATCCAAACAAACGCTTTTGCACTCAGTGTACTCTGTCACAGACTTTGTAGGCAGCAAGCAGATGCTTAATGGATATGTAGACGGTGTGGTTTCTGCACGTGAAGCCTTCGATGCCGGTCACTTCAAAGACAACACCATTGATAACATCATTGTAGGTGCAGACGGTATGCTTACCATCGGTATCAAAACCCTTAAACTGGTACAATACCACTGGATTATCTGGGATAACTTCCAGCTGTTCTACATGGGCCCTCCGGGACTTGCCGAATTGAAAGAAGGCATAGAGTCAGCAGGAATGGCACTATCTGAATACTACGATACCGACAATGCCCCAAGTGGTATTCGCAAAGAGATTGAAGATGTACAGGCATTCATTGAAGGATACAACTCCAACAATGACCCTGAGGCGATAGCTGTCATGTTTGACTCTATCTCCCATGTAAAAGCAAGAGCGGATGTGGCTGCTGTTACCATGCTGTCTGTACGAGACCTGATAGAAGAAGCCAGTTTGCTGCCTAATACATATTCTGGCTACAGCGTTTTCTATGCTGCAACAGATGCCATCTATGCAATCCTCGAAGAGAAAGCGACTGTAGACGGCCATCTGGTATTTAATGCCGATCTGATAGCAGCCATTGCTGCATACAATGCCGCAATCCGGGTATACCGTTTCACCGAGCCTGTTACAGATAGCGAAACAGGTGTAGACTTCACCTGGGCCATGCTTTCTCCCAACTTTACCAAGAAGGGTGGAGATCCTGCTGTAGCTGCAGATGGTTCTTCCGAAGGATGGAAACACAATAACATTCCTGCTACAAGCGCACAGTACCGTCTGAACCTTGTAAATGGCAAAAACTGCTGGAATAACTGGGAAAACAACTTCACCAGTATGAATGTATACCAGGAATTTGCCAATATGCCTGCCGGATTGTATTCGTTCTCTTGCTACCAAACCAACAATGGCCCTGAAATGACCAACCAACATGCGTATGCTGCCGCATTGGGTGGTACTGCTGTTTCTCCCAATGCTACCTATACTTTTGTGAGCGATCCCGAACCTCTTGGTACCGACTTCGCCAAGAATTCCAGATGGGAAGGTCCGCTGGAAACTGCAAAAGTTCTTGTAGGTGAAGATGGTAACCTGCGTGTCGGATTCACCTCTGTAGGTGGAACCGGTTCAAGCGGTTGGTTCTGTATTACCGATTGTAAGTTGACTTACTACGGTCCTGACAACTCCGCTTTTGCAGCTTCATTGCTTGCACTTATTGAAGAAGCTGGTATTCTGAGCGATGACTCTGTGATGTTGGCTACCGACCGCGCCATCTTAAATGAAGGAATTACAGCTGCTAAGGCAACCAATCTGGAAAATATTGACGCCATTACAACAAGTCTGGAAGCTATCGGCACAGTAATTACAAACGCCCATACAGCTATCAACGGATTGAGAACCTTCAAAGCCGGCACTTACGCCAAAACGTTGAAGATGGTTGAAAATGAAGAAGGCCTGTATCTCAATGAAGTAACTGAATTGCTTGGAGAACTGCTCACTTCCATAGACGAAACATTGGAAGGCCCCACCCTTACTTCGGAAGGATTCCCTGCAATCAACACCCTCATGACCAATGCAATTGATTTCTGCAGTACCTATGAACTGGCATACTCATTCTTGAATGACGGCAGATATACTGATGTGATTGCCGACCTGCTAATCGAAGCTGACAACCAGCTTGAAATTGTATCGACCGATTTCTCCAAAGCAGAAACTGCCAAGGCTGCGATCATCAAAGCGATTGGTGCCATGAGACTTACAGGTGTAGCTCCTGGCGAAGAAGCAGATGTGACCGAGTTGCTCATCGTGAATCCCACTATTGAAGGAAGCGACAACAATGTGCTTCCCGAAGGATGGTCGGGCGTGAAGACCAGCGGAAACACCTTCTCCACTACCTCACAGCACTGGACAGGAGATGACACCAACCGTTACCTTGACTCTTGGAACGGTACTGCCGGTGCCTTGAAACTCAATGTATACCAGGTAATCAATGGCATTCCGAACGGAACTTACAAACTGATTGCTGCTACCCGTACAAGCGGTAATGGTTCTTACCTCTACGCTAAAAGTGGCAACACTCTGCAATTCACCGAAATCCCCATCTATAACGGAGACGCTGGTGGTATCTGGGAAGCTGCCGAAGAAGAGTCTGAGCTCAAGCTTGTCAATGACGGAAAAGGTCGTGGTTGGACAAATATTTCTGTAGAAATTGAAGTAAACAACAATGCACTGACCATTGGTTGTACCTCCGACAAGGGTGTAATAACCGAAGGAGTAGCATGGACCGGAACTTGGTTCTCTGTGGATGATTTCAAACTCTTCTGGCTCAGCGAACTGACAGGTCTGGAAGAAAACGAAGCAACTCCTGCTGCGGAACTTATTGCTTACGTTACAAATGGTTATATCACAGTAGTAGGCGTGGAAGAGTATACAATCTCTACGATTGACGGTATTTCTGTGCCTGCTGGTAATCAACTTTCCCCCGGTACTTACATTGTAAAATCCGGTGAGTTAGTTACTAAGGTTATTGTACAATAATGCAGTTTTATAAATAAGTTGGTACTTTTCCTGATGAACATAGGAGGGTGGTTGTTAAGCCATCCTCCTTGTTTTTACAACCCCTAGAAGGAGAAGGCGCTCAATGCTTATTGTCCTTTTATAGCTAAATAACGTTAAACATAAAGCAATCTCTTTGCACATTCCTACTAATCCCCTAAATTTACCGCGAAATTAATTGGCAAACTCTATTTAACAGATTCAACAGAATCCTCTTTGGATTAAACCAATTATATAACTAACACTTGTTTAAACTAACATTTTTATTCATGAAGATCTTAACTTCTTTTGTCGCAGCATTGTTTGCGGGCGCCTGCTTGTCATTAGTACAGGCGCAAACTCTTGGAGATGATTTCACCACCGAGCTTGAAAATGCAGGCTTCGAGGGAGAAAATTCCACGACCACAGGTAATGGTCGTATCTTTGTACCTAACGGCTGGACCTTTCAACGTATCTCTGCCGGCTGGAATGACTTTCGCGTTGTAAATAGCAATGAAGTAGCCAGCGATGGAAAAAACAGCTATTTCGAATCCTATGAAGGAAACAGGCACGTAAGCTACTGGGGCCAAAACATTACTGCACTAAACCTGTATCAGGAAGTGGCCACTTTGCCCAAAGGAGCCTATCAATTCTCTGCCATGGTGCGTCTTGTAACTCACCAGAGCGACCTTACCAATGAGCAGAAAATCACCGACCAGCACCTCTACGCTAAGATCATAGAGGGCGACTCTACCGTTTCTTCCGTAATGCCTCTCTCCGCCGTAGGTGATGCGATGGAAAACTGGACACCACTTGAAGTACTCTTTAACATCAAAGCCGACGGAGACATCGTACGCTTGGGTATTTCTTCCACCAACGACGGTTCAAACGACGCCGGAGGTTTCCAGATTGACGATTGTAAAATCACTTTCCTTGGCGATGGAAACGCCTTTGTAGTACAGGCATGGACAGCAATCGACCTCTACAAAGTGAGAGCGAGTGACATCATTAACGGTGATATCGCACCGAGCGGAGTCATGGATGACCTGGAGAAAGCTCTGGCATTAGTTCCTGCCGCCACCACCATAGAGGAAAAATATGCGGTAGACTCTGCTACTTTGGATGCAGCCGTTACAGCTCTTAAAACAGCTTGTAAGAATGCCGAAGAGTGCTTAGTGTTACAAGAAAAGTTAATAGAACAAATCGAAGCAGCTCTCAACCATGCGAAGGGTCCCGATGCAAAACCTGGAAAGGAAGATTTTGAGAATACGGCTTATGACCTGATGGACATCTATTACAGTGAAGTAGAATATCTGGTATACAAATCTGATATTGAAAAAGCGCTTGTAACTATGGCTGCTGCCCAACGGAAATACGACCTGAGCGTATTGGAAGGCGCTACTGCCGCCAGCCCCAAAGATGCTACCTGGGTAATCTCTTGCCCGAACTTCACTAAAGTAGATGGAGATCCTTCTCTTGCTGCCGACGCACTATCTACCAATTGGAAGATCAGCTACAACTCCACAGTAACCAAAGAATTCAGACTGAATACCGTAGCCGGTAAAAACTGCTGGAACAGCTGGTCTAATGACTTCACCTATATGACCGTATACCAAGAGTTGACCGACCTTCCTGCCGGTATGTATTCTATCTCTTGCCAAACAGCTACCAACAATCCTATCAATGACCAGCATGCGTATATTACTTCCAGCACAGGTACTGCGGTATCCTCCATTCCTACCATCGTTTCTCCTGAAGGAACATTTGCAAGCGTAGGTATATGGGAACCCCTCGAAACAGGAAAGGTACTCGTAGGCAGCGATGGTAAACTGACTATCGGTATGACCTCTACTTCAGGAGGCGATGCAAGCGGTTGGTTCTGCGTAACCGACTTCGAATTGAAATATTATGGCATGGAAAATGCACTCACTGAATACCAAAGCGCGTATGCTGCACAAATCGCTTATGCAAAAGAACTGGCTCAGAAGGAAATGCTTAAGACTGAACAGAGCGGCCTGAACAGCAGCATCGCAACTGCAGAAGCACAAGATATTAGCAGCATCGAGAACATAGAAACCGCTTTCGAAGCTCTGAATAAGGTGATTGCCGACGGTACCACCTACACACAGGCAATGTCTGCATTCAAGAACAAGAATTACAAGACATTGACCAACCTGGCTACTGCCCACGCGGATGTAGAAGACTATACAACCCTTGGTGGTGTATACTCAGGATACCTCAGCAAGGTGGACGATATCCTGGCTGCTGATACTACCACTGCTGCCTCTTACAATGAGCTGAACCGCCTTATGGGCATCTATGTAAGCTTCGATAAAGAATTTGCGGCTGCAGTAGCTTATAAAGATCCGGAGAAGTACGACGAAGAAGTAATTCTCACCTTGGGCAACACCTTGGAAGGCATTGCCAAATCGCTGGAAACATTGAACCCTGCAGATGTAGCAGCAGCAAGCAGCAAGCTCAGCACTGCGATCTACAACCTCAAAGTTCAGATTACCGACAAGGGCGCAGAAGCCACCTTCTGGTTGACAAACCCCAGCTTTGACGAGTCTTCTCTCAGCACCGGATGGGCTTATTCCAGCAACTTCAAGAGAAATACTGCTCAGATGCCTTTGGACGATGGATTCACTGGTACTGCTTGTGCCGAGATCTGGGTAGCCAGCAACGGTAAACTGGCCGACAGCTACATCTCTCAGAACGCGTATGTACCTAATGGTATTTATACCATCACTGTAGCTGCGAAGGCTGTTCAGCAAGGTACAATAAACATCCTTGAGGAAGACGGAGAAACCGTGAAAGAAACGATTACCATTACTTCACCCGTAACAGGTGTTTGGTTCTTTGCTAACAACGATTCTATTGAGATCTCTACCCCTATGGATGGAACAAATGAAATCCGCGCCAACGAGCCTCACTCTCAACTGTTCAAGATTGAGAACGTAGAGATAACAAACAACTCACTGAACGTAGGTCTGAAAACAGTTTCTACCATTGCCAACTGGGTAGCACTGGATCATGTACAAATCTATTGCATGGAACGCACCCAGGGAGTAGGCGTAGTTGTAGTTGACCAAGACGCAATCGAGCCTCTTCAGGTATACGAAGAAAACGGTTACATCCGCGTAGCAGGTGTAGAAGAGTTCACCATCAGCACCCTGAATGGTATGGCAATCTCTGCCAACACTCAGCTTGTACCAGGTACTTATATCATCAAAGCCGGTAGCCGCTCTGCTAAGATCGCGATTACTGAATAAGAATTGATCGTTTAACAACTCTATATCGAGAGGCTGTGCTACCTGGCACAGCCTCTCTTTTTATATATACAAGCAGCCTCATACCGGCTCGCCGGATTTATTAGGTTCACCGGATAATTATGGATAGATGCTTTTTAGGTAACTACTCAGCGAAAAAAGATGTTGATTTTCAGCTATTTATAAGGAGCTAAAGATCGCAAAAAAGTAACAATTCACCGATTTAAAGTAAGATTTTTTATTTCCAATTTCGTAATCTGCTGTAAATCAGCATTACACAGATCGAACTTTCGCTGAGTAGTTACCTTTTTAGTCATGTTTCACTTGCCCTGCCTCTAATAAATATCCGCTGAGTCGAGTTCACATTCAACCCTCCACATTCCACTACCTTTGCACGACGCAATACCTGTTCCCTGTGTTCTGTCTGATGCGCGGTACACCCATATCCACCAACAGTTTCCCGAAACCGCCCGCCTTGCGCCCGCGCATGGCTACGGGATTGTAGTCCCTCAGCCGGCGAAAGATCTCTTCGGCAGAGAGGAGCATAGAATCCTCTGCGCCACGCTCGGCATCCTTGAACAGTTCCCAGAAGAGGTTCTCTTCTACGGAGGTTTTGTAGAAAGCCAGGTTCCGCTCTTCAATGGCGGCTTTCTCTTCTTCAGTGGGCCAGTATTGCTCGGCAGCGGTGGTAACGAGGTACTTGAGCTGAGCATATAACTGGGCATATTCCAAGGGTGTGTCTATATCAATCATACGGGTTACTTCCACGCAGAGAAAGCGACGGGAACCAGTTTTGTCGGTGAGCAGCTCTTTGCAATTGCTTGTGCCGATGAAGGAGGCGATGCGAGGCAGGGTGGTCTCATATTGCTGCCTTGCACGGCGCAGGTGCAGGGTGGTGGCTTGCATGAGGTTTTTCAGGTCGGCCTGGTGCCGCGAGGAATGGCGGTCGAACTCATCCAAAGAGATCAGACCGTATTCGCTCAGGCGACGTTCGGCCTGCGGGATA
>JAVBMN010000017.1:0-234832 GCA_031552405.1 Bacteroidaceae bacterium
ACAATGAAGATAGCCCGCATGGGCTTCAATTTTAATAACCCCCAGTAGTGCGTAACGAAGTGAAGCTACTGGGGGTTATTAAAATTGACTCTCTCCTTGGCAACCCCGAAGTGGGTTGAACAGGGGCAGCGTATGGACTACATCCTTGCCTGCTTTACTCAGACTGTTCCAATTCATCCCTTTCAGGGAAGGGGGAGGAGAAGGAGGTTACTATCCGGAGGTTACGCTGCGCTAACCCCCGGTTACCAAAATTTTTCCCTTTCAGGGATAGAAGATAGCCCGCATGGGCTTCAATTTTAATAACCCCCAGTAGTGCGTAACGAAGTGAAGCTACTGGGGGTAAAAGTGAGTCTCTCCTTGGCAACCCCGAAGTGGGTTGAACAGGGGCAGCGTATGGACTACGTCCTTGCCTGCCTTACTCAGACTGTTCCAATTTATCCCTTTCAGGGAAGGGAGGAAGAGAAGGAGGTTACTATCCGGAGGTTACGCTACGCTAACCCCCGGTTACCTAAATTTATCCCTTTCAGGGATAGAAGATACCCCTAATAAATATCCGATAAGCCTAAATTAACAACCTGTTTTTCGGATTGACCCGATTTTTCTTATGAGTGTAATCTGCGAAATGATCAGCTTATCCCAATAAAACGCTTTGAGGATGCAGGCTATAGGCTTAATCTTATTTATATTTGGCTGGATACCATTGACCTCTCGGAGGAACGAGTCAAGATTCGAATCAGTGAAGGAGGTCATCCGGTAGGTAAAGCAAGCATTTTGGGCAATTATACGGAAGGTTTGTCAAATCTTGATTATTCCGTCAGCAACCACCATTGGCATCATGTGTTGTTGTTGGATAACAGCAAGGATATTCATACAGTGAAAGATGCTCTTTCTTTGCTTCTCGAATTACAGGAAGGAGAGGTATATCTATCAGACCGTTTCTTCTCCCCGGCCCGTGAGAAATATCTTCCGGGTGTTTGTACCCTTCTTCGCAAATTAGGATACGAATAGAATCCCTGTTCTTCCGTTACGATGCAGAGCTCACAGACACCTACGCTGGAGTCAGGAGTTTTCGGTAAAATCGCCTCCAATGCAATCTTTTATGTACCGGTAGGTTCTGTTCCTGCTTACAACTCTTGGGCGGATGCATTTAGAGGAGGGGTCGTGGAGTATACGCCAAAGCAATAAAACTTCTAGAAAGAAAAAGACCCCTATTATGGCTAGTTAGTAAATAATACCTATATTTGCATCTGTTTTATCTGACATCTCAATATGTACTTTACTGCCTTTAAATGCCCTGTAGGGGGGAAGGTATATTTAAAACAAATTACATACTATGAAGTATAAATTATTATTATTGTTCACTTTGGTATCCTTACAATCTTGGGGATTGGGTTTTACTATAGATGGTATTACGTATAATACCTTGGCAGGTGATACCACGGTAGAGGTTACGACCGGCAATTTTATTGGGATAACTGAGGTGGTGATACCGGAAGTTGTGACATACAATTCGGTAACGTATGAGGTGGTGAAAATAAAAGATTATGCTTTTCAATTTTGCAATTCATTGATTTCCATATCCATGCCCAAAGTAACTGAGGTTGGAAGCTTTGCTTTCTATGACTGCATCTTGTTATCTTCGGTATCCATGCCTATGGTGAAAACGATTGGGGAGGCTGCTTTCTATTTTTGTTCCTTGTTATCTTCCATAGAGATGCCTGAAGTAACAGAGATTGGGAGTTATGCTTTCAATAGTTGTAGACGGTTATCTTCAGTATCCATATCTAATGTTACAACGATTAATGACGGTGTTTTTAGCTATTGTTCCGCCGTAACTTCTATTACAATCCCTGAAACAATAACCCGTATTGGCAGTGAGGCTTTTAAGGGTTGTTCATCCCTGGCTTCCGTCACCATACAAGCCTCACAGGTACCCACGCTGGGCCAGGATGTTTTCAGAGATATTGCCCCTCATGCAATTCTCAACGTGCCGGAAGGAGCTGCTGCTGCCTATAGATCATGGTCAAGTCTGTTTGGAGGAAGAATTGCGGGAAATGAAGACCCACTTATAATAGCATACAAGATCCTGGAAGGAACCCAGACCGTCGAAGTGATTAGTGGCAGTAATTATACCGGAGAGCTTATAATACCTGCTACAGTGAAGGATCCCGCTGATGGGGAAACGTATAAAGTGGTGAGAATTGGGGACGGGGCTTTTTATAATTACACTTCTTTGACTTCGGTTGTTATTCCTGAGGGGGTAACTAGTATTGGGAATAGTGCTTTTGTTAATTGCTCTTCCTTGGTTTCTGTTGTAATACCTAAAGGGATAACCAAGATTGTAAGTGGGACTTTTGAGGGTTGTTCCTCCTTGGTTTCCATTACGATACCTGAAGGAGTAACCAGTGTTGAGTATGGGGCTTTTAGTGCTTGTTCCTCCTTAGTTTCCGTTACGATACCTGAAGGAGTAACCCGTGTTGAGTATGGGGTTTTTAGTGGTTGTTCCTCCTTAGTTTCTGTTACAATACCTAAGGGAGTAATCTATGTTGAGAATGAGGCTTTTCTCGGTTGTTCCTCCTTGGTTTCCATTACGATACCTGAGGGGGTAAGGGGTATTGGAACTGAGGCTTTTAGCGGTTGTTCCTCCTTGGTGTCCGTCACGATACCTGAGAGTGTGACCTCTATTGGCGAGAAAGCTTTTTTTGAATGTTCTTCGTTAACCTCTGTTGAAATTTCCAGTCGCATGACTAGCCTTGCAAATAGGACTTTTTGGGGTTGCTCCTCCTTGGCTTCCATCACAATCCCTGAGGGGGTAACCAGTATTGGAAATCAGGTTTTTTGGGATTGTTACTCTCTGGCTTCTATAACAATACCTGCTAAAGTAACTAATATTGGGAATGATGCTTTTCTATACTGTCCAAAATTGGAAGCAATACATGTAGCTGAAAGCAATAAATCCTACTCTTCAATAGATGGGGTGTTGTTTAATAAGGTCTATAGTGAGGTATGCAGATATCCGGAAGGAAAAGCGGGTACAAGTTATTCTATACCTCCTAGTGTGACAAGTATAGGGCAATATGCTTTTATGGATTGTTCCTCTTTAACATCTGTTGAGATTCCTCTTGGTATGAGACGTATTGAAGATAGAGCTTTCTTGGGTTGTTCCTCTTTAATTTCTGTTGCAATCCCTTCCAGTGTGACTTCTATTGAGGCGTATGCTTTTACGGATTGTTCTTCCTTAGCCTCCATCGCTATTCCTGCTGGTGTGACTAGTATTGAGGTTTGGACTTTTTCCGGTTGTTCTTCCTTGTCTTCTGTCACGATACCTGCTAGTGTAACCAGTATCAAGTATAAAGCTTTTTCAGATTGTTCTTCCCTGACTTCCATCGCTATTCCTGCTGGTGTGACTAGTATTGAGACTTGGGCTTTTTCCGATTGCCTCTCCCTGTCCTCCGTCGCCATACAAGCCTCACAGGCACCCACATTGTACCCGACAGTTTTTAACAATATTGCCCTCGATGCAATTCTCTATGTACCAGCAGGTTCCGCTTCTGCCTATAGCCCTTGGGCGGAAATGTTTGGCGGTGGAATTGTAGAAAGTATCCTCAATGCAATAGATCCTCTCACTGCTGATCACACTGAAGTCGGTAATTTGCTTATATTCACCGCGCCTGGTGAAGCAGTAGTGGTGGAAGCCGAAGTACCCCTGGAAGCCATGCTGTACACCGCAGGCGGTACCGCCCTTGCCCGCCTGCAGCTCCAAAGAGGTCGTAACGTGCTGCCCGCTCTTCCCGCAGGCACCTACTTCATTAACCGGCAACATTTCATCGTGCAGTAATACCTGTTATTAAGAATTTAAGTATATTATGTAGCCCGCATTATTCATACTCTATCTACAGAAAATCAATTACCTATCCTTTAGTAGATGGAATGTGAATGTTAGGGCCTCATTTTATACGGGCAGACACGCAGGTCCGCGCCCTACGTGCCCCATCGTGCAAAACAAATTTATTTCCTTCCAATACCTTTCAAAAACTCTTCTGGAAGCTCCTCTTTGTGTGAATTTCCTGTTATATAACACAGATCACCTGAAGGATTCATGGAATTCGGATAAAAACATGATTTTGTCAGTTCCAGATGGCAATTTATTGAATAATATGCAGTATATTTGCACGTCTTTTTGCAATCTTTACCTATTTATAATAAGGTGGATGGCAAATTGTTAAGGATTAATTTACAATTAAATATACTGCAGTTTTTATGAATTTTATGATGTTCATGGTGGCTATTGTAGCGGCGTTGTTACTGGTAACAGCGGCGTTGGTGATAGCCAAAGCCATCGGACCGCGCTCGTTCAATCCGCAAAAAGCGGAGCCGTACGAGTGTGGAATGTTGACTCGCGGTGAGACATGGATGCAGTTCAGGGTGGGGTACTATTTGTTCGCCATCCTCTATCTTGTGTTCGATGTGGAGGCTATGTTCCTCTTCCCGTGGGCAGTTATCGTAGGAGATCTGGGTCCGGCTGCGCTGACTGGCGTGCTGTTCTTCCTGGGAGTACTAATTTTAGGATTGGCGTATGCCTGGCGAAAAGGAGCGCTTGAATGGAAATGAGAGAGCCGAAGATCAAAAACATTCCTTACGCAGAGTTTCAGGACAATGAGTACCTGGAGAAGATGGTGGAGGAGCTCAACCAGAACGGCACCAATGTCGTGGTGAGCAACCTGGATGCACTGATTAACTGGGGACGTAGCAATTCACTGTGGTCACTGACCTTTGGTACGAGTTGTTGCGCCATTGAATTTATGGCCCTTGGAGCGGCGCGCTATGACATGGCGCGTTTTGGTTTCGAGGTAACCCGTAACTCGCCCCGTCAGGCAGACATGATCATGGTGCTGGGTACTATCACCCACAAAATGGCACCCGTACTGAAGCGCCTCTATGACCAGATGGCCGAGCCTAAATACGTGATAGCCATTGGCGGATGTACCATCAGCGGCGGTCCGTTCAAGAGCTCGTACCACGTGGTGAACGGTATCGACCAGATTGTGCCGGTAGACGTATTTGTACCCGGATGCCCTCCACGCCCCGAAGCATTCTACTACGGTATGATGCAGTTGCAGCGTAAGATAAAGCTTGAAAACTTCTTCGGCGGCGTAAACCGCAAGGAGAAAGAACCCAAAGAGGAGGAATAAACGATGAGCATGAAAGAAAGAATAAGCAAACTGGTGCCCGAAGTAACCTTTGAGGAACTGGGCGACCTGGTGGCCGTAGTGCCCGCGCAGCAATTCAGAAGCCTCATGGAGAGCCTCCGGGGTGAGGGCGATAAGATGGACTACCTGCGTGACATCATGGGTATGGACTTCGGAGAACAGCTTGGAGCCATCTATTACCTGGAATCTACCGCCACTGCCGCACAGATAGCCATTAAAGTAGTGGCCGATAGCCGTGAAAACCCGTTGTTGCCCAGTGTGTGCGATCTATGGACCACCGCTGAATTCAAGGAACGCGAAGTATTTGACTTCCTCGGCATCCAATTTATAAACAACCCCGACATGCGTCGCCTCTTCCTGCGTGAGGACTGGGTAGGATACCCCCTTCGTAAGGATTATGACATGAACTCCAATCCCCTGAATATGGAGAATGAGGTGAATGTAGACGTGACCGATGAGTACGTGATCGATGCCAGAGGCAATCTTGAAGATATTAAAAACACCGTGTTCGACAAGGAAGACTTTGTAGTGAACATCGGCCCTCAGCACCCCTCTACACACGGTGTGCTCCGCCTGCGTACCTCGCTGAAAGGCGAAACGGTAACCAAGGTAGACCCTGTGTGCGGATACATCCACCGCGGTATCGAGAAGATGGCCGAGGATATGACCTATCCTCAGATCATGGCCATGATGGACCGTCTGGATTACCTCAGTGCCAACCAGAACCGCCATGCCCTGTGTATGTGTGTGGAGAAGGCTTGCGGCATCGAGATTCCGGAACGTGTGCAGTACATCCGTACCATTATTGATGAGTTGCAGCGTATTGACTCGCACTTGTTGTTCTATGCCTGTCTGGTAATGGACATGGGTGGCCTTACTCCGTTCTTCTACGGATTCCGTGACCGTGAGATGATCCTTGACATATTCGAAGACACTACCGGCGGACGCCTCATCCAGAACTATTATGTAATAGGTGGACTACAGGCGGATATTCACCCTGACTTCCAAAGCAAGACAAAGGCGTTTATCACCCACCTGCGCGGTATCATCCATGAATACCACGAGATATTTACCGGAAACATCATCGCCCGCGAACGCCTTATCGGCGTGGGAATGCTCTCCCGCGAGGACGCTATCTCCATGGGTACTACCGGTGGTACGGGACGTGCCTCGGGATGGTCGAACGACGTGCGCAAGCGCCATCCGTATGCCCTGTATGACAAGGTGAACTTCAAGGAGATTACCTATACCGGCTGCGACAGCTTCGACCGTTACATTGTGCGTATGGACGAGATCATGGAATCCATGAATATCATCGAACAGCTCATCGACAATATCCCCGAAGGTGAGTACAGAGTGAAAACAAAACCCATCCTGAAAGTACCCGAAGGCACTTATTCAGCCTCAGTAGAAGCCAGCCGCGGAGAGTTCTCCGTATTCCTGGTGAGCAAGGGCGAGAAGACACCGTACCGTTTGCACCTCCGTTCTACGGGGCTGCCCCTGGTACAGGCACTCGACAAGGTGTGCAGCGGCAACAAGATTGCCGACCTTATCGCCATCGGTGGTACCTTGGATTATGTGATTCCGGATATTGACAGATAACAGTAAATATGGAAAATTCATTTTTAAATTATTATAGCTTTGCGCCCGTTACCCGCTGGATTCACGAAATGCTGTGCAGTGTGATGCCCGAGGGGGTGGCGCTCTTTTTGGAAGGACTGGTTATCGCAGTGGTCATTATCCTGCTGTATGCCGTACTTGCCATTGTGCTGATCTATATGGAGCGCAAAGTGTGCGCCTTCTTCCAGTGCCGCATCGGGCCTAACCGTGTGGGTAAGTGGGGATTGCTGCAGGTCTTTGCCGACGTGTTTAAGATCCTCATCAAGGAAATTATCAAGCTTAAGAACTCTGACCATCTGCTCTATGAGATGGCGCCTTACATGGTGATCCTTGCCTCTATCCTGACATTCTCCTGCCTGCCCTGGCACAACGGAATGCAGATTATCGACTTCAACGTAGGTGTATTCTTCGTACTGGCTGCCTCGTCAATCGAGGTCGTGGGTATCCTGATGGCCGGATGGAGTAGTAACAACAAGTACACCCTGATTGGTGCCATGCGTAGCGGTGCCATGATGATCAGCTACGAGCTGTCACTGGGACTGGCCATTATGACAATGGTAGCCCTGAGCGGCACGATGAGCATCAGCGGTATCGTGGAGAGCCAGGCCGACGGGTGGAACATCTTCAAGGGACACCTCCCTGCGTGGATCGCCTTCGTGGTGTATCTCATCGCCGGTAATGCAGAGGCTAACCGCGGACCGTTCGACTTGGCCGAGGCTGAGCAGGAGCTGACCGCCGGATACCATACTGAATATTCCGGTATGCACTTCGGTTTCTTCTACCTGGCTGAGTACCTCAACCTGTTCATCGTATCCGGAATTGCAGCTACTGTGTTCCTGGGCGGATGGATGCCGTTGCACATTGCCGGGCTTGACGCCTTCAATGCTACGATGGACTTTATCCCCGGATTTGTATGGTTCTTCGGTAAGGCGTTCCTTATCGTGTTCCTGCTCATGTGGATCAAATGGACCTTCCCCCGTCTGCGTATCGACCAGATCCTGACGCTGGAGTGGAAGTACCTGATCCCCATCTGTTTGTTCAACCTCTTGCTGATGACCGTGCTGAAAGTATTCGGCCTCGTGTTCTAAAGAGCTGTGAAGAATCAATTCTTAATTCATAATTTTTAATTCTTAATTAACAGAATGAGTTTCATATCCTATATAAACGGTATAGCAGGAGGCGTGAAGTCCCTGACTACCGGTATGAGGACTTCCATCCGTGTATTCTTCCGCGCGAAGATTACGGAGCAATATCCTGAGAATCGCGCCACGCTGCACATCAGCGAGCGGTTCCGCGGAAAGCTGGTCATGCCTCATGATGAGAATAATCAACATAATTGCACCGCCTGCGGTCTGTGTCAGACTGCCTGCCCTAACGGTACCATTACAGTGACTACCGGCACGCAGGAAACGGAGGACGGCAAGAAGAAACGCTACCTGGTGAAGTACGACTACGACCTGGGTTGCTGCATCTTTTGCCAGCTCTGTGTGAATGCTTGTAACTTTGGTGCGATCGAGTTTACCAACGAGTTTGAGAATGCCGTATACACCCGTAGCAAACTGGTGCAGCAGCTCAACCACGAAGGTTCCACCCTAAAAAGCAAAAACAAATGATGGATATCACACTTCACTCAGTAGTGTTCCTGCTGACGGCCTTGGCCATGATGGTGCTTTCTGTATTGACGGTGACCACTAAGAGTATCCTGCGTTCGGTTACTTACCTGCTGTTTGTCCTTCTCGGTACGGCTCTGTTTTACTTCATGCTGGATTACACGTTCCTGGGTTCGGCCCAGCTCATCGTGTATGCAGGAGGTATCGTGGTGCTGTTCGTGTTCTCGATTCTGCTCACCCGCTCGGACAAGAGTCTGAACGCCAAGCTGAGCTTCAAGAAAGTAGTGCCGGCACTGGTGGCTTCGCTGGCCGGAGCAGCTATTTTCCTGTATTGCATCCTGTCGCACGGTTTCTTCTGGCAGTCGGCCCCCTCGGGCGAAGAGCTGGATATGCCCACCATCGGTCATGCGCTGATGGGTGCCGGTAAGTACCAGTATCTGTTGCCTTTCGAGGCAGTCAGTGTGCTGCTATTGGCCTGTTTGATAGGTGGTATTTTAATTGCACGTAAACGATAAACAGCTATGGAAATACAATTGGAATATTATTTGATAGTCAGCGTATTTATGATGGCTTGCGGCGTATATGGGTTCTTTACCCGCCGCAGCACATTGGCCATGCTGATCTCCGTGGAATTGATGCTGAATGCGGCGGATATTAACTTTGCAGCGTTCAACCGTTACCTGTTCCCCAACCTGGAGGGACACTTCTTTACCCTGTTCGGTATTGCCATTGCGGCGGCTGAAACAGCGGTGGCTATTGCGATTATGATAAATATCTACCGGAACCTGAATAGCATTCAGACCAGTGATATCGAAGAAATGAAACATTAAATAAGGAGGTACGAATATGAGCTATACATTGTTTATTATGTTACTCCCTGTGTTGATGTTCCTTTTCCTCGGACTGGCAGGGCATAAACTGAAACCCACCGTGGCCGGACTTTGCGGTACGTGCTCACTGGGTGTGGTAGCGATCCTTTCCTATATTACAGCCTTTCAGTATTTCACCGCTCCCCGTTCGGTGGAAGGTGTGTACGAGGCTATTACGGTATTTAATTTTGAGTGGTTACACTTTACTGAAACGTTGCACATAGACCTGGGTATCCTGTTGGATCCCATCTCCGTGATGATGCTGGTAGTGATCTCTACCGTATCGTTTATGGTGCACCTGTACAGTATGAGCTACATGCATGGAGAGAAGGGTTTCCAGCGTTACTACGCCTACCTTTCACTCTTTACCTTCTCTATGCTGGGGCTGGTAGTAGCTACCAACATCTTCCAGATGTATCTGTTCTGGGAGTTGGTGGGTGTGTCTTCTTACCTGTTGATTGGTTTCTACTATACCAAGGCGGCTGCGGTATCGGCTTCGAAGAAGGCGTTCATCGTGACTCGTTTTGCAGACCTTGGTTTCCTGATCGGTATCCTTGTATTCGGATACTTCACAGGTTCGTTCCAGTTTGAAACGGTAGGAGCAAGCACAGGCTTCCCCTTGCAGGAAATATCGGACACGGCACGTGTAATGCTGCCCTTGGCATTGGGACTGATGTTCATCGGAGGTGCCGGTAAGAGTGCCATGTTCCCGTTGCACATCTGGTTGCCGGATGCCATGGAAGGTCCTACGCCTGTATCTGCCCTGATCCATGCGGCTACCATGGTAGTAGCCGGTGTGTACCTGGTGGCACGTATGTTCCCGCTCTTCATCGGGTATGCGCCTGAGGTGCTACACCTGATTGCGTATGTGGGTGTGTTCACCGCATTCTTTGCGGCGGCCATTGCCTGTGTGCAAACGGACATCAAGCGTGTACTGGCCTTCTCTACTATTTCGCAGATTGCCTTCATGATGGTAGCTGTGGGTGTATGTACCAGCAACGATCCCCATGCGGGCGGGTTGGGTTACATGTCGTCCATGTTCCACCTCTTTACACACGCCATGTTCAAGGCTTGTCTCTTCCTGGGTGCAGGTGCCATTATCCATGCGGTGCATAGCAACGAGATGGATCACATGGGAGGCCTGCGCAAGTACATGCCTGTGACACACATCACGTTCCTGATCTGCTGTCTGGCCATTGCGGGTATTCCTCCCTTCTCCGGCTTCTTTAGTAAGGACGAGATCCTGACGGCTTGCCTGGCATTCAGCCCGGCAGTGTACTGGATGATGTCTATAATTGCCGGTATGACGGCGTTCTATATGTTCCGCCTGTATTACGGTATCTTCTGGGGTAAGGAAGCAGCACATGCGCACACTCCCCACGAGGCTCCGCTGAATATGACATTGCCGCTGATTGTACTGGCTGTCATTACTTGTTTGGCAGGTTTCATACCTTTCGGTTTTCTTATTAGCGCAAACGGCGAAGATTACCACATTCATATTGATCCGCAGGTAGCTGTGATCAGTTGCTGCATTGCCCTGGCAGGTATCATCCTGGCTACGGTGATGTACCGCAAGGAACAGCAGCCTCTGGCTGATATGTTGGGACGTAAATTCAAGTGCCTGCACGAAGCAGCCTTCCGTCGTTTCTACATTGATGAAATCTATCAGTTCATTACGCATAAGATTATCTTCCGTTGCATCTCTACACCCATTGCATGGTTTGACCACCATGTGGTAGACGGGTTCTTCAATTTCCTGGCCTGGGGTACTCAGGAGGGTTCACGGAGCATCCGCGGATTGCAAAGCGGAAGGGTGCAGCAGTATGCATTCACTTTCTTTGCAGGTGTACTGATTTTGGTGTTAGTCCTGTTGTTTGTTCTATAAAATAAAAGATTTAAGATATGAATTTCCTATCATTATTTGTACTCATCCCCTTGATGATGTTGTTGGGACTGTGGATGTCCCGCTCCATCAATCAGATCCGCGGGGTGATGGTAGCAGGTTCTTCGGCATTGCTGTTGCTGGCCGGATGGCTTACCTACCTATATATAGATGTACGTGCAGCAGGCGTGGCGGATGAAATGTTGTTCCGTTCCGACTGGATGTGGTACGCGCCCCTTCACATCAAGTATTCGCTGGGTGTGGACGGTATCAGTGTGGTGATGTTGCTGCTTTCGGCAATTATTGTGTTTACCGGAACGTTTGCCTCGTGGCAGATGAAGGTGCAGGTCAAGGAATACTTCCTGTGGTTTACCTTCCTGTCGCTGGGTGTATTCGGGTTCTTTATCTCCATTGACCTCTTTACCATGTTCCTCTTCTATGAGGTAGCGTTGATCCCGATGTACCTGTTGATTGGTCTGTGGGGTAGTGGTAAGAAGGAATACTCAGCCATGAAGCTTACGCTGATGCTGATGGGAGGCTCTGCCTTCCTGTTGATCGGTATTCTGGGTGTGTACTTCGGTACCGGAGCGGACACGATGAACCTGCTGGAGATTGCGGCTAAGAACAATATGCCGGTAGAGTTGCAGAAGATATTCTTCCCGCTTACCTTCCTGGGCTTTGCAGTACTGGGAGCTATGTTCCCGTTCCATACATGGTCGCCTGATGGTCATGCCTCGGCTCCTACAGCCGTATCCATGCTCCATGCCGGAGTATTGATGAAGCTGGGAGGGTACGGTTGCTTCCGCATCGCCATGTACCTGATGCCTGCCGGAGCGATGGAGTGGAACTGGTTGTTCCTGAGCCTGGCTACCATCGGTGTGGTGTACGGTGCGTTCAGCGCGTGTGTGCAGACCGACTTGAAATACATCAATGCCTACTCTTCAGTGAGTCACTGTAGCCTGGTGCTCTTTGCGCTGCTGATGATGAACCAGACTGCTTGTACAGGTGCCATCCTGCAGATGCTTTCGCACGGTTTGATGACAGCTCTCTTCTTTGCCCTGATCGGTATGATCTACGGACGTACACATACCCGTGACGTACGGGAGTTGGCCGGTTTGATGAAGATCATGCCTTTCCTGGCGGTATGTTATGTGATTGCCGGTTTGGCCAACCTCGGTTTGCCGGGTCTGAGCGGGTTCATCGCTGAGATGACCATCTTTGTAGGTGCATTTGACAATACGGATACCTTCAGCCGTGTATGTACCATCATCGCTACCACTTCAATCGTGGTAACGGCCGTGTACATCCTCCGTCTGGTAGGAAAGATCCTGTACGGCGAAGTGGAGAACAAGCATTTCCTGGAACTGACGGATGCCACCTGGGACGAACGTTTCTCTGTCATCTGCCTCATCGTGTGTGTGGCAGGGCTGGGTATGGCTCCCCTCTGGGTAGGTAATGTAATCCAGGACAGCGTACTTCCGGTTGTTAACTCAATAATTTCTCTCAAATAATTGAACAATGGATTATAGTCAGTTTTTAAATATGAAAGACGAGCTGTCACTCATGGCGGTGATAGTGATCGTATTGCTGTATGACCTGTTTGCGGGCGAGAAAGGCAAGGGGAGACTCACTCCTCTGGCAGTGGGCCTGATGGTGGTTCATACGATCTTCACAATGATCCCGGGCGATCCTTATTCTGTATTTGGAGGGATGTATAACTACACCCCGATGATGGGAATTGTGCGTACTGTACTTAACTTGGGTACTATTATCGTATTCCTCCAGGCCGATATCTGGCTCAAGCGTGAGGACGTACGTGTGCGTGCCGGTGAGTTCTATGTATTGATGCTCTCCACCTTGTTGGGTATGTATATGATGATCGGAGCGGGTAACTTTATGATGTTCTACATCGGACTGGAAACAGCTTCTATCCCGATGGCGGCATTGGTAGCCTTTGATAAGTACCGTCAGCACTCTGCCGAGGCGGGTGCCAAGTACATCCTTACGGCGATGTTCTCCAGTGCGCTGCTCATCTTTGGTTTGTCGCTGCTTTACGGAGCTTGTGGTACTATGTACTTTGATGACATGGCTGCCAATATGTATTTCAGTCCAATGCTGATCTGTGCCTTGGTGTTGTTCATCAGCGGTATGGGCTTCAAGTTGTCACTGATCCCTTTCCATCTGTGGACGGCCGACGTGTACCAGGGAGCACCTACCAATGTCACTTCTTACTTGTCGGTAATTTCCAAGGGTGCGGCTGCATTTGTATTGATGACCATCCTGATCAAGGTATTCCCCGGTGCGGTGGAATACTGGCAGGAAGCGTTCTATATCCTGATCATTCTTTCTATCACTATTGCCAACTTGTTTGCCATCCGCCAGCAGGATCTGAAGCGCTTCATGGCGTTCTCGTCCATCTCGCAGGCTGGATACATCATGCTGGGTGTGATTGGCGGAAATGCGCTGGGCATGACCTCCATCGTGTTCTATGTACTGGTATACGTAGTGTCCAACCTGGCCATCTTCGGTATCATCAACGTAGTGGAACAAAAGAGCGGCAAGAAGGAAATAGATGAGTATAACGGCTTCTACCAAAGTAATCCGAAGCTTTCCTTCATCATGACGCTATCCCTGTTCTCGCTGGCAGGTATTCCTCCATTTGCAGGTTTTTTTAGTAAATTTTTCATATTTGCCAGCGCCTTTCAGGCCGGGTATATATGGCTGGTGTTTATTGCATTGCTGAACACTGTAATCTCATTGTACTACTACCTGCTTATTGTGAAGGCAATGTATATCAAGTCCAATGAAAACCCAATAGCCACTTTTGGCAGCGATTGTTACACAAAGATCAGCTTGGTGATTTGTGTGATCGGTTTAATTGGATTTGGACTTTGCAGTGCTATTTACGACTACTTCAATACGTTTGCATACGGTATGTAAGCATCTGTGTTTTTGAGAATGGAAGAACGGGTATTGTGGTAAATATATGCTACAATACTCGTTCTTCTTTTTTGCATTTTTATTCCGACTTCCTCAATCGTAGCGCTGCATTCCAGCAATCTCAGGCCTAAGGTTCACAAACTTCGAGCCTGAGATTGCTGGAATGCAGCGCTACGATTTTTTGTTTGTTCGCTTGTCTGGAGTTTATGCGGATCATGTCGTAGAGACCTAAAAAGTGAAACAAAGTATAATTTTATCTTCATTATCTCGGAAATAGAAGGCCGGACTTCGTATTTCAGAAGAGAAATCCCGAAAAAGATGCATTTTTCTTCCGTTTATCTTGTGGCAAGCAAAAAAAGGGGAATATCGAAAGGTTTTTTTTCAAAAAAAGCCAGAATTGTAAATTAATCAATATCTTTGCGTAGTAATACAATATGCCATGTGTTACACTGGTATACAAAACAAGAATAGAGTGTAGTAATTACCTAAACAGCCAATAATATGAGCCGTCTTTTTACTTTTTTATTAAGTGGAATGCTGCTTTTTGGAGTTTCTGTGTGTGTGAAAGCACAAGATGGTAGTGTTGAGAAAAATAGCGAAAACAGTTCGGTTGAACTTGAAAATATAGAGATTTTCGCTTCGTATTCAAATAACGCGTTTAAAGAGCCCGTAATGGTTTCTTCCATCAAACAAAAGCAGATTGAATCCAAAATAAGCAATCTTGAGTTTCCCGAAGTCTTGAAATCTGTTCCGGCTATGTATGTATCCCGTAAGGGAGGCGGATACGGAGATTCACGCGTAGCATTGCGCGGTTTTTCTTCTGAAAATGTAGGAGTTACGATTAACGGTATTCCAATAAATGGAATGGAGAACGGCTCTATATATTGGTCGAACTGGGCTGGATTGGCCGATGTTACTTCTGCCATGCAGGTACAACGTGGTATCGGGTTGTCTAATCGCTCACTCCCCTCATACGGAGGAATAATCAATATCCTGACTCTTGGTGCGAAGGCTGAAAAGGGTGGTTCCGTTTTCTACGGTCTGGGTAATGATGGGTATCAAAAAACTGCGCTAACCTTTTCCACTGGTCTGATAAATGGATGGAACTTCACTTTCTCCGGAAGCCATACGAAAGGGGATGGGTATGTGGTTGCTACAAACTTTGAGGCATGGAGCTATTTTGCTGAACTGTCTAAGATCATTAACGATCAACACACTTTGAACTTAACGGCTTTTGGTGCACCTCAGTGGCACAATTCCGGGGGGGTTAAGAAAAAGATTTCCGAATACGATAAGAGCAAAGATGGTATCCGTATGAATACGGACTACGGGTTCTTGAATGAGGATATAGTGAGTACCTCTCAATATGGATATAATGAATACCATAAGCCTCAAATTGCGCTGAATCACTATTGGACCGCTAACGACAACTCTTCATTGATGACGTCTGTGTATGTTTCCATAGGCACAGGTGGCGGGCAAAGGGTATACGGACTGAATGCAAAAACGCCGGACGGGCTGACCGACTTCGATAAGATAATGGCAGATAATAAGGCCTCTGATAAGGGATCTACCGGTTATCTCACCATGAGTACCAACTCGCATGATTGGTATGGTTTGCTTTCTACTTACTCAACAGAGTTTGCGAAAGACCTTACTCTGCGGGCTGGATTTGACGGACGTTACTATGTGGGGTACCACTACGATGAACTTACAAATCTGTTGGCTGGCGCTTATTATCTGGAACCGGTTGACAATCATCTGGCATACCGCACTGGAGGCGATCAACTTCAGGTAGGAGATCGCATTAATTATGACTACCTAAGCCGTATCCTGCAATATGGAGTATTTGGTGAATTGGTGTATGAAAAGCCTGTTTTTAAGACATTCCTGACTTTTGCCATTTCCGATTATTCCTACCTGCGCAAAGACCCGGGTAAATATGGGGAATATTCCGATCAGACGAAGTATCCGGTAAGTATGCAAAAGACCGCATGGGAGACTTTTATACCGGTAACAATAAAGGCCGGATTTAATTATAACATCTCGCAAAACCATCGGGTGTTCATTAATGGAGGGTACATAACCCGTGCGCCGAAGTTCGAGAATGTGTTTGTTGACAATGTACCATTGACCGATCTGGAAATGGAGAAGGTAATGACTGCTGAGGCTGGTTACGCATACCATAGTTCAAAATTAGATGTGTCTTTGAATGCATATTATACGCGTTGGAATGATAAAAGTACCTCATATCTGGATAAACAGAACAATCTAAAATTTCTGATACCCAATGTGGATGCTGTACATAAAGGTGTGGAACTCGAAGTTGCCTACCGTCCTATGCGCACACTGACTGTGGGTGGTTTCTTTTCTCTGAATAACTGGCATTGGGCAAGCAATCCTTCTGTGACTGTAGTAAATTTTGTGAGTAATGATGAGGTGGAGTACCTTAACTATAATGCATTCTTGGACGGAGTGAAAGTGGGGGATGCTCCTCAAACCAGTGCGGGTATCAACTTGGACTGGGAAATCTTCAAAGGAGCTAAAGTAGGGGCCGACTTTAATTACTATGCCTGTATGTACGCCAACTTTTATCCGGATGCTCGCATAAATGCAAGCTATCAAGGTAACACTTGGGAGATGCCTGATTTCGGTATTGTAGATTTACGTGCTCAGTATAACTTTAAAATAGGTAGTCTGGATGCTGTTGTGTATGGAAATGTAAATAATCTGTTTAATAAAGAATATATTAGCGAAGCTCAGGACGGAGCAAATCATGATAGAGAAACTGCTACTGTATGGTACGGTCTCGGACGAACCTGGACAACCGGGTTGAAATTGATTTTCTGATAAGTCACGAATGGGCAACGAAAAAGGAAGTATGTTTCAAATAGCACGGAAACGAGCAGAAACGTTTGTAAGGAAGGGGGTATACACCACTTTCCCTAGGGCATTATGTGTTTTCATGTATCTGATTATTCAGGTGCTCTCTCTTTCTACGCTCTCTGCACAGGCTCCGGATGACACTAATTCTGTATTAGTAATTACTTCCTTTAACCCGGATACCCAACAGATGGGTACTTTCTTGTCGGCCATAGATCAATATAATCAGAGCAAGAAAACCAAAGTAACCATATGGATTGAAACTCTCTTTTGTCGTGAGATATCCCAATCTACTCTTTGGATGAAAACCTTACGTGACATATTGGACGATTATAAACATAGGCATATTGGTGCAATTGTTCTTGTGGGGCAAGAGGCTTGGAGTTGTTATCTGCAGCTGGAAGAAAAGCCGGATATTCCTTATTTCGTAGTATATGCCAGTAAGAACGGGCTTCAGATGCCGGAGGATAATACTCTGCAGGCTGATTGGACTCCTTCTTCAGTAGATATGGTGGAGTATGCTTTGCGCGAAAGTTCAAAAGGAACGGTAGGTGGTTTTATTAATTCATATAATGTAGATAAAAATATAGAGTTAATAAAAGAACTTTATCCTCAGACAAAACATGTTGCTTTTGTTTCTGATAATACTTATGGAGGTATTTCTCTTCAGGCTTTTGTAAAGCAGGAGATGAAGAAACATCCTGAAATGGAACTTTCTTTAATCGATCTACGTAAGTTGTCTCAAGATGAAACAGCAGAAGCTGTGAAAAACCTGCCTCAAAATTCAGTGTTGTTATTAGGCACTTGGCGTATCTCGGCCTCACAACGTTTCTTGTTGCGTAGTTCTTTACGTAAGATTGTGGAGGGACGTCCCAATATACCGGTTTTTTCTCTGTCGGGAGTCGGAATCGGAGAGATAGCTATTGGGGGATATGTGCCCAACTATGACAATGGAGCCAATATGTTCTTGGATCATTTCTTTGCCTATAAGCATGGAAAGCCTTTCTCTTTTGAATATTCTTCGAACACCTATCTCTTTGATAAAGAGAAACTGAAATACTTTGGAATTAGCGATAATAAACTTCCGGAAAATAGCCTTTTTGTTAAAGAGCTTGAGGTAAAGGTAAAGGATTATGAGCGATATATCGGTATTATATGTATTGTTCTTGCTGTTATCGTATTTTTACTTGTGGGATGTATCTATTTATTGCTGAAAGTACGCAAAACGACGGCCGAATTGGTGCTGCGGGAGAAAGACTTGGTCAATGCCAAAGAAATGGCCGAATCAGCCAATAAGGCAAAATCTGCATTCCTGGCAAATATGAGTCATGAAATACGTACACCGTTAAATGCCATAGTAGGATACTCTTCTTTGATGGCAGAAGATTCATTGGAAGCAGAAGAGCGTGCGGAGTTTATGAAAATTATTTCAAAAAATTCAGATCTTTTATTGCATTTGATAAATGATATTTTGTATATTTCGCGCTTTGAAACAGGAAGGATTAAGATGAACTGGAGCGAATATGATATCAATGAGATTTGTATTCAGGCTTTTAACACAGCATTTAGTGATAAAAACCCTGATGTTGAATACGTCTTTACTCCAGAAGAAGATGCATTGATTGTATTGACGGATGAACAAAAACTCTTGCAAGTCCTTATTAATTTAATGTCGAATGCACAGAAATTTACTGAGAAAGGGAAAATAGAATTGGCCTATACGGTAGATCGGGATGCAAATCGTATTACATTCTCTGTGAGCGATACAGGTTGTGGAATTCCACAAGATAAGAAGCAAGATGTATTCAAACGTTTTGAAAAACTGAATGAATTTAAACAGGGTACAGGTCTGGGATTGTCTATCTGCCGGATGAATGTAGAACTGTTTGATGGTGAAATTTGGGTGGATCCGGATTATAATGAGGGAACACGTTTCTTTTTTACACACACTATTGTAAAGGAAATAGCCCTGAGTGAAGAAGATATAGAAGACTAAATTCAAGAAATATGAAGATAGCAATAGAAGCGCAACGTATTTTCAGACAGAAGAAACATGGCATGGACATGGTTGTTCTGGAAACAGTTCGTGAACTACAGAAACTGGACACAAAGAATGAATATTTCATACTGGTAAGTCCCGGTGAAGACCATTGTCTGGAAGAAACTCCTAATTTTCATATTGTTGAAATCAAGATGCCGAGCTATCCCCTGTGGGAACAGGTAGGGCTTCCCTTGGCCCTGAATAAGATAAAGCCGGATCTGTTGCATTGCACCAGCAATACGGCTCCTTATTATTGTAATGTACCTCTGGTGTTGACATTGCACGATATCATCTTTTTGGAAAAACGGAACAACAGCAGTAAATCCATGTATCAAAACATGGGATGGGTATACAGACGTCTGATAGTGCCTCGTATATTGCCCAAGTGCCGAAAGATTATTACCGTGAGTAAGTTTGAGTGCAATCGCATTCGCGAAAGCCTTCATTTGGATGCCAGCAAGATAATGTATATCTATAATGGTTTCAGCAGCCACTTTAAGCCTATAAGTAACCCTGCTGAAACAACCAAACGCTACCTTCAGCCCGAGCGTTACTTTTTCTTTCTTGGAAATACAGATCCTAAAAAGAATACATCCCGTACGCTGAAGGCCTATGCTGCGTATGCAAAGCAAGTGGAGCAACCCTATCCTTTGCTCATTGCCGATCTTGAAGAATCCATAATTAACCAGGTGCTGAAGGATGAGGGCATTGAAGAGATTCGCCCGCTGATCCATGTTTCCGGTTATATTCAGAATACGGATTTACCGGCCATCTACAGTGGTGCGCGTGCATTTATATACACATCCTTGAGGGAGAGCTTTGGCATTCCCATCCTTGAAGCCATGTCGTGCGGTACGCCGTTGCTGACTTCCAACACCTCTTCGATGCCTGAAGTAGCCGGTGAGGGTGCCTTGCTTGTAGATCCGTTCAATGTGGATGAAATGACTGCGATGATGCAGCGATTGCATACGGATGATGATTTGTGTGCAGCGCAAAGCGCGTACGGCCTTGAGCGGGTAAAGCATTTCTCCTGGCAGGAAACAGCTAAACAGGTGTTGAATGTGTATAACTCTTTTGTTAAATAATTAAATCTAGTATTGGGAATATGTGCGCAATAGAGATCATTTTTTGGATAGCGGCTTTTGTGGTATTCTATACTTATTTGGGGTATGGGATGGTGCTGGGAGTCTTGGTGGGCTTGAAGGAGAAACTTTTTCCAGATCCAGTTTTAGAACTTCCTGTTGATTTGCCTCATGTAACGCTGTTTATAGCGGCTTATAACGAGGAGTTGATCGTGAAGGAGAAGATGGATAACTGTCATGACCTGATTTACCCAAAAGACAAACTACACATATTGTGGGTAACGGACGGATCCAATGACCGGACCAATGAGTTACTCAAAGAATACGAAAACGTGGAGATCTGTTTTACGCCAGAGCGTAGAGGTAAGTCGATGGCGCTGAATCATGGTATGGAATATGTGAAAACTCCTTTTGTGGTATTTACCGATGCCAATGCGATGCTCAATAAAGAAGCTCTGCTTGAAATGATGCGTCTCTTTACTGATCCCAAGGTGGGTTGTATAGCTGGAGAGAAGCGCGTGATGCAGGATGAGAAACAATCTGCAGGTGCTACAGAGGGCGTTTATTGGAAGTATGAATCAAAATTAAAGGAGTGGGATTATCGCTTATATTCTGCAGTGGGTGCTGCCGGTGAGCTGTTTGGTCTTCGTACGGAACTGTTTACTGAACTTCCGCATGATACTCTGCTGGATGACTTTATACTTTCCCTTCGTATTGCCATGAAGGGCTATCGTGTGGGGTATTCAAAAGATGCGTATGCGTCTGAAACCGCTTCTGCCAATATGGAAGAGGAAGCAAAACGTAAGGTCCGGATTGCTGCAGGAGGATTACAGTCCATAGCCCGTTTGTGGCCATTGCTCAACATATTCCGTTTTGGGCTATTGAGTTGGCAATATACCTCGCACCGGGTGTTACGATGGACTGTAACTCCGTTTTTACTTTTAATGTTGTTGCCGTTGAACATTGCGTTGTTGTGGAGTGAACATATCGTTTTTTATGCAGTGATACTGGTGTTGCAGGTTGTTTTCTATCTGATGGCCTGGGGGGGAGCTGTAATGGCAAACCGGAAGCTACGCAGCAAAGTGTTGTTTGTTCCCTATTATTTTATGTTCATGAACCTCAATGTATTTAAAGGGATACGATATCTTTCTAAAAACAAGAAGAAGGGTGGGGTTTGGGAAAAAGCGAAACGTTCCTGACCATTCAGGCAATGTGATTGATTTAGGAATAGAATATACTGATAATAATATATATACAAAAAATGGCTTCTAAAAGAGTATTAGTAACGGGGGGCGCTGGTTTTGTGGGCTCTAACCTTTGTCGAAAGTTGGTTGAAGATGGTAATGAGGTGGTCTGTATGGATAACTTCTACACTGGTTCTAAAGCCAACTTAGGTGAACTGTTGAATCATCCCCGATTTAATTTTGTGGAACACGACATCATGTCACCTTTTTACGAGAAGGCTGAAGAGATATACAATCTAGCCTGTCCTGCTTCTCCGGTACACTATCAACACGACCCGGTTCGCACAATAAAAACCTCATTCTTGGGATCATTGAACGCATTGGGATTAGCAAAAGCAAGTGGTGCGAAAGTGCTGCTAACCTCTACAAGTGAAGTGTATGGAGATCCGGATATTCACCCTCAGCCGGAGAGTTACCGGGGAAATGTAAATCCTCTTGGTATCCGTGCCTGCTATGATGAAGGAAAACGTTGTGCCGAGACTTTGATGATGGACTATCACAGACAATATGGTGTTAATGTGAAGATTGTACGTGTATTCAATACGTATGGTCCCAATATGCAACCTAATGATGGGCGTGTCGTATCAAACTTTATCATACAAGCTTTGAAGAATGAGGATATTACAATATATGGCGATGGAAGCCAAACACGTAGTTTTCAGTACGTAGACGATTTGGTACGCGGAATGATACAAATGATGGCTAAACCAGCCGATTTTACAGGACCTGTAAATATTGGTAATGACCATGAATTTACCGTATTGGAGCTGGCAGAGAGGGTGATACGTCTTACCGGATCAAAATCGAAAATTATATTTCTTCCCTTGCCTATGGATGATCCTCGTCGCAGAAAACCCGATTTGAGCCTGGCTCGCACAGAGCTTAACTATGCTCCGGAAGTGCAGTTGGAGGAAGGTCTGGTGAAAACGATAGAGTATTTTCAGAAAATAACTAGAATATAATATATTAAGTTTAATGCTATGGACAATGTGATTGTTCCCTCGGACTATAAGATATTGGTGGTTGATGATTTGATTACCAATGTACAACTGCTGAAAGTAGTACTTAAGAAACAGGGATTTGAGGTTGTTACTGCCGGAGGAGGGCAGGAAGCGCTTGAGAAGGTTGAATCGGAACGCCCTGATTTGATCTTACTGGATGTGATGATGCCGGATATTGACGGTTTTGAAGTGTCACGGATATTGAAAAAAGACCCCGTACATAAGGATATTCCTATTATCTTTCTTACGGCTCTTTCTACCTCAGAGGATATGTTGCGTGGGTCTGCTGCCGGCGGTAGCGACTATGTGCCGAAACCCTTTAAGAGAGAGGTGCTGCTGGCACGTATAGACTATCAACTCAGAATGCTCAACGCTACCCGAGCCTTGTTGAGACGCACCAAAGAGCTGAATGACTCCTTGAAAGAGCGCGACCGTCTGCATGCGGTAATTGCTCACGACCTTCGCTCGCCTATGGGAAGCATTAAGATGATCTTGAATCTTTTACTGACTTCTTTGGAAAAGACAGTGGTAGGCGAAGATCTCTATGAACTTCTGCTGATGGCCAATCGTACTACAGAGGAAACCTTTGCATTGCTTGAGAACCTGCTGAGTTGGTCGAAAAATCAGATGGGTAAACTGGAGCTTTTGCTGCGTGATACCGACCTGAATGAGGTGATACAGGATTCTCTGTTGATATTTAACTCCATATCGCAGACGAAGAACATTCAGATACAATGTGACGAGTTCGCCCAGACAGATGTATATGTGGATATTGATGTGTTTAAAACGATATTCCGTAACCTGCTGAGCAACGCTGTGAAGTTCAGTCCTGAAGGGTCCAAGATAATTATCAGTGTGGATCGGAAGGATGACATGGCGGTGGTTAATGTGACCGACTTTGGTAAAGGCATTAAGAAGGATGACCAGAATAAGGTGCTGGATCCGAATAACAACTTTACATCATACGGAACAAAGAATGAAGAAGGTTCCGGACTTGGTTTGGCTTTATGCCGTGATTTCTCGGAGCGATTGAGCGGCGATCTCTGGTTCGTGTCAGAGGAAGGCAAGGGCTCCACCTTTAGCTTCTCAATTCCTTTGAGCAAGAAATAAACAATTCTTCCGTTTATGAAAATACTATCCCAATAATACATGTGATTATATATGAAAAAGAAAATTTTGATTTTGGACGATAAAGAAACAATGGTGAAGGTTATGTCGCACTATCTTGCTTCTGATTTTGATTGTTTGAGCTTTGATAATCCCGTAAAGGGGTTGGAGTGGCTGCATGAAGGAAACATGCCGGATTTGATTCTGCTGGATCTTCGTATGCCCGTGATGCGCGGGGATGAATTTCTGCACATCATGAAGAATGAAGAAGATGAAGCTTTGAAGTCTATTCCTATTATTGTTGTTTCGGCTGAAGATAACAGCGAGGAACGCATCCGTTTGTTGTCGGAAGGTGCGGAAGATTACATCACCAAGCCTTTTAACCCAATGGAGTTGAAGATTAGAATATCCAAAGTTTTAAAGTAATCTATGGTACCAGTTTGGAAACGGACATTTGATATCGTTTTTGTCTCGATAGCCATCCTTATTTTATCTCCATTGTTGATAGTAACAGCTTTGGCTATACGCTTGGAGAGTAAGGGGGCGATTATATACAAATCGAAGCGGGTGGGGCAGAACTATTTCATCTTTGACTTTTTGAAGTTCCGTTCCATGTATACGAACGCTGACAAGCGTTTGCGGGAGTTTAATCACCTGAATCAGTATGCTGATCAGGCAGAAGAAGCCTCTTCCTCTGAGCAAGTATTGGTTGGTGATGATATGGACTTGGATTTAACCGCTTTGGATGATGACCACCTATTGTTCTCTGACGACGAGGTGGTGCTTGAGGACGATTTCCTCAAGAAGCAGTCGGTAGAGCAGGAAAACGCCTTTGTGAAAATTGAAAATGATCCGCGCGTTACGAAAGTAGGCCGCATCATTCGAAAATACAGCATTGATGAACTGCCGCAGCTTTTCAATATCCTGAGGGGAGATATGTCGGTAGTGGGCAACAGACCTCTTCCTCTGTATGAAGCCGAATTGCTTACGAGTGATGACTATATAGAGCGCTTCTCGGCCCCCGCCGGGCTTACCGGTTTATGGCAGGTAGAGAAGCGGGGAGGCGCTGGAAAGATGTCGCCGGAAGAACGCAAAGCGCTTGATGTTGAATATGCTCATAACTTTTCTTTCTTCTTGGATGTGAAGATTATCTTCCGCACCTTTACGGCTTTCATACAAAAGGAAAACGTATAGAACCGCCTTACAACCAGTTTGACATTTGGTTGGCGTAAAGCTAAAAAACGTAGCGCTGAAGTTGGAAAACTTTAGCGCTACGTTTTTGTAATCTCAGGCCTAGAATTCTCAAATCTCAGGCTTGGCTTTATGCAACTTCAGCGCACCAGTTGTTTAACTCATGGGCACGAGTCCTGAAGCTATTGCTTTCGAGGTTTTGGTGTAGTTCTTGCAATCTTATAGAGCGAGTTCCATAAGCACCGGATAGTGATCACTCTCACCGAATTCGCTTTTGAAGTAGCGGGTAGTCTCCAACTCTTTGGAACAGAAGATGTAATCAATCCTGAACAATCTTTTTGCATAACGGTAGCTTGCCGCATTTCCGCTTCCGTTGGCTACAAAACCATCTTTCAGATCGCCCAGCATGGTGCGGTAGGTGTACGAAAAGGGGCCATCGTTGAAGTCGCCGCAAAGCAGTACGGGGTAGGGGCTCTCTTTGACAAGTGCATTGATCTCGTCAGCTTGCTCCCCTCGGATGCAGAAACCTTCATACATGGCCTGCATTCTTTTTCGGAAGTAGTATTCTTCCCGTTCTATGCTTCTGGTGCTGTTTTTCTTTTCTTTTATTTGCGTTAATTCTGTGGTTTGCAGGTGGTTGTTGAATAGGCGGTACATCTTGCTGTTGATCTGTATATCGCAATAGATGGCGCAATTCTTGGTGTTCTTAAACTTGACAAATGTGGTGTTGGAAAGGGGATGCCTACTGAATATTACCGGCCTGTTGAAATCTTTTTCATTCCCCTGAGGTATAAAACGGTAAGGCCAGTGTTTGAAAGGCGCCAATAACATGCTGTCATTTATTGTATTGCTTCCGGCAAATTCCTGGAAGCAGAGGATGTCTACTTTTTCCTCTTCCATGAAACGGGCCAGGTCTTTCGCATCTTCATTGGTGGTAGGATAGTTAAAGGCCGAAACGTTAAAGGAGGCAATTCTGAAATTGCCTTCCGTACTCTCTTTGTTGAAGAAGGACGGTTTAAAAAGTGCTTTCAATGGCGAATATCCCAAGCCGATAGCGATGAGCGGAACGAGGCACCAGATGCGAAACCGTATCAGCCATAGCAGCATTACTACAAAGTTTGCAATAATAAGAACGGGGTATCCTAGTCCCAGGAAGGGCATTAGGAAAGAACTTTCCGGCTTGAAATTGGAGGCATAGGATGCGATAATTGTAACAATAACAAGGAGGAAAGTAATTACCACCCATACATAATGCATCATTTTCCCAATTGCTCTCTGACCCATATTTAGCTGTTTTTTAGAGATTGTACCTTTTGGAGCGCAAAAATACTAATTTTTATTCGTCGCAATTCTGATTCTTTTCTCTAATTTTGCAAATTATTTTTATAATTGATTGTATGTCAGTAAAAGAGCAAGCCACCAATAGTGTAATATGGAGTGCAATTGAGCGTTTTTCGGTGCAGGGTATTCAATTTCTTTTGAGTATTATAGTCACTCGTTTACTTGTGCCGGAGGATTATGATGTGATTGCTATGTTAAGTATCTTTATGGCGGTAGCGCAAACATTTATTGATGGTGGATTTGCGAATGCTCTGATACAGAAGAAGGAGAAGCGGGAGGAGGATTTTTCCACCGTGTTTTACTTTAATATTGCGGTTTCGGCTGTATTGTACCTGGCGTTGTTTGCAGGTTCTCCGTACATTGCCGCATTCTTTAAGATGCCTCTTCTGATGGATGTGACCAAGGTGTTTGGCCTTACGCTGATAATCAATTCGTTTGGTATCGTGCAGCAGGCGCGGATGACTATCGCTCTCGACTTTAAGCGCCAGGCCTATGCCTCGTTAATAGCAGTGGTGGTCAGTGGTCTTGTGGGAATTTGGATGGCGTATAGCGGATATGGCGTGTGGGCATTGGTGTATCAGGCACTGCTGAGTAATCTGCTGCGGGTGCTTTGCGTGTGGATTTTCTCGCGTTGGATGCCTCGCCTGGAGTTTTCTTTGCAGTCGTTTCGCGAATTGTTCGGTTTTGGTTCCAAACTGCTTCTGTCTACCTTGTTGCATACCATCTATACCAATCTGTATACTCTTATTATCGGTAAGTTCTTTGCCCGTGGCGAGTTGGGATACTACAACCGGGCCTTTACAATTGCTCAGTTTCCTTCCATCAACATTACCAATGTGATCGTGCGTGCGGTGTATCCCATCCAATGCCGCCTGCAGGATGATATGGAGCAGCTGCGCGATCTGTTTCTGAAATACATGCGTATGTCCTGTTATGTAATTTTCCCTGTTATGTTGGGACTTTGCGCATTGGCAGAACCGCTTGTCAAACTGATACTTACTGATATATGGTTGCCCATGGTACCTATGTTGCAGTTGCTGTGTATCGCTTTTATGTGGGATCCGGTGATGCGTATTAATCATAATATGCTGAATGTGAAGGGGCGTTCGGACTATTTTTTGTATGCTGAGATTATCAAGAAGATAGTAGCTTTTGCCATTTTGATTGCTTCCATTCCCTTTGGCGTGGTGGTGATGTGTGCGGGATTGATTCTTTATTCCGTGGCTGATATTATAATTATCGTATACTATTCCCGCAAGCTTACCGGGATCACGCTCATGCAGCAGGCTCGCGCATTGCTGCCGGTCATGTTGCTCACCGGGTCGATGGCGGGGGGGATGTATCTGGTAACTTGCATTGAATCGTTCTCGGCATGGCTGCAATTAGGTGTGGCGGTTCCGCTGGGAGGGGGCTATTTCATCGCAATGTCGTGGCTTTTCCGCTTTAAGGAGTTTGAATTACTAAAGTCAGTACTGCTTCGCCGCAAGTGAAGCGTTCTTGTTTTCTATAAAAAACAATACTTATTCTGTTATATTTCAAAGAAAATAAGTATTTTTGGCACTTTAAATTCTGCAATTGTGCTATTTACGGATCAAGCAGTAAGAACTATATGAGTGAAAGGATAAAAGGAGAGGGGATGGCGATTCCCAAAAAAGAGAAATTCACCAATATTGAAACACTTCGCGGTATGGTAGTGTTATTGGTGGTGCTAGGGCATGTAATAGGCTCATCGCCGGATGGTGGTATGCAAATACCCCACTCATCCCCAATTCGGTATATCTATGTGTGGATCAACTTCATACAAATGCCTTTGTTTACGGCTATCGCCGGATGGGTATATGCTCTGAAACCGGTGTATGACAAGAATCTGGTACCCTTGTTTGTCAAGAAGAAGGCGGTTCGCCTCCTTGTACCGATGGCGTCTGTAGCTACTATTTACTTTCTGCTCCAGTACTTTATTCCTGGTACTAACCAGAAGGGTGACTTATCCGACATCTGGCGTATCTACGTGTTCCCCTACACGCTTTATTGGTATCTGCCTTCTTTGTTTTTGATGTTTCTCATACAGTTAGGCTATGATCTTCAGTGGGGGAAAGAACGGTCTGTGAATAAGTGGCTCATATTCCTTATAATAGCCTTTATCTTGCGTACTATCTCGGTAGAAAACTTGTTTTATGACGAGGATGCACTGCTTCGGCGCAGTATCCCCAATTTATTTAGCTTTAAGGGTGCTCTGACGCAGTTGCCTTTCTTTATACTGGGTGTGGGTATACGGCGTTTTAAGAATGAGTTGTACACAAAAAAGCTGAACATATTATATATCATCATAGCTATTGCAGGAGTGGTGTCCTTACAACTTCGCTATTTCCATCTGGCGGATCCGCGGCTCTGTGACGCATTTAAGCCTATCGGTGTTAGCGGATGTTTATTTCTTCTTCTGAATCAGCATTATAGCAACGCATTTCTTACCTGGCTGGGTAAGTATGCATATACCATTTATCTCTTCCATGGATTTGCCACTTCGGGGGTTCGAATCGGCTTGGAGCAGCTGAAAATAGCTTTCCCGGCAGTGATCTTTCCTGTATCCACAGCGGCCGCGATTGGGGTGCCTGTTATCATAGAATGGCTGTCCGACCGGTTTAAACTTACAAAACTTCTATTCCTCGGGAAGTACTCCTTTGCAGAAGATAAGCGCCGCAAAAAAGTTGAATGAAAAAATGGGAGGGTGAATGGATTTAGTATCGATCATTACAGTCAATTATAACGGATACGAAGACACCTGTGCTATGATAGAATCTCTGGCGCAATGGGAGACTTTTCCGTATGAGATCATCGCAGTAGATAACGCTTCAAAGAACAATGAAGCTGTACTTTTGCAGGAAAAATATCCTGCCGTGACCTCCCTGAGAAGTGATAAAAATCTGGGGTTTGCCGGAGGTAACAATTTGGGGCTTCTTCATGCGAAAGGAAACTACATCCTTTACCTGAATAACGATGTAGAGATAGAAGAACCCTTCTTGGAGTGCTTGGTAAACGCTCTCAGAAAAGACGCTTCGATGGGAATTGTATCTCCCAAGATAAAATACGGTTACGCAAGAGAACGTATTCAATATGCCGGATTTGCCCCCCTTTCATACATAACCCTGCGTAATTGGATTATCGGAACGGGTGAGGTGGATGAGGGACAACATGATCTCCCCGGATATACTGCGTATGCCCACGGTGCCTGCATGATGACTACCCTCGAGGTACTGGACAAGGTAGGCCCCATGTCGGAGATCTTTTTCCTTTTCTATGAAGAAATGGATTGGAGCCAGAGGGTGAAAGATGCTGGTTACAAGATTGGTTATCAGCCCTCTGCTGTGGTGTATCATAAAGAAGGGATGAGCATCAACAAGGGAACTCCGTTGCGAAACTATTATCTGGTGCGTGGCCGACTACTGTATGCCCGGCGTAACTGCAAGGGAATAGAGCGTCCGCTCAGTTGTCTGTATCAGTCGGCAGTAGCCCTTAGCAAAGGTGTGGTATCTTTGTTGAAAGGAGATCCGGGCCTGTGTGCTTCCTTCTGTAAAGGTATGTGGAGCGGCTGTTTCGGAAGAAAGAGCTGAGGTTTTTAGGCCGGCTTCCGGTTTTTTGCCGCAAAACAAAGGACAAACCAAAAGAAATCACTACATTTGCGCCTCAAAATAGAATTAATAGAATCAATATGATACAGATCACTTTTCCCGATGGCTCCATGCGCGAATACAGCAAGGGAGTAACCGGTATGCAGATAGCAGAAAGTATTAGCCCCCGTTTGGCAAAAGAAGTCCTGGCATGTAGCGTGAATGGACAAACTGTAGAAATCAATCGCCCCATAACCTCTGACGCAACTCTGACCCTCCATAAATGGGAAGATGAGCAAGGAAAACATGCCTTCTGGCACACTAGCGCCCATCTCATGGCTGAAGCATTGCAATTGCTTTATCCCGGTATCCAGTTTGGTATCGGCCCTGCCATTGAAAATGGTTTCTATTACGATGTGGATCCTGGAGAAACGTCTATAAAGGAAGGTGATCTTGCCGCCATCGAAGCCAAGATGATGGAGCTGGCAGCCAAATCCGAGCCCCTTATGCGTACAGAAATAGCAAAAGACAAGGCGCTGGAAGCATTCAGTGCCGACGGCCAAACCTATAAATGCGAGCTGATCGAGGAACTGGAAGATGGTACCATCACAACCTATACACAGGGCGCTTTTACCGACCTCTGTCGCGGCCCGCATCTTATGGATACTTCCTCCATCAAAGCCGTAAAGCTTACTTCTGTAGCTGGTGCGTACTGGCGCGGACAGGAGAATCGCCCCATGCTTACCCGTATTTACGGTATCACCTTCCCTAAGAAGAAGATGCTGGACGAGTATCTCGTATTGCTTGAAGAAGCCAAAAAACGCGACCATCGCAAGATCGGTAAAGAGATGAATCTCTTTATGTTCAGCGAAATGGTAGGCAAGGGACTACCCATGTGGCTTCCCCGTGGTACAGCACTTCGCCTTCGTCTGGAAGACTTCCTGAAGAAGATTCAGCGCCGCTTTGGATACGAGCAGGTTATGACTCCCCACATTGGTAACAAGCAGCTTTATGTAACTTCAGGCCACTATGCCAAGTATGGCAAAGATTCTTTCCAGCCTATCCATACTCCGGAAGAAGGAGAAGAATATCTATTGAAGCCCATGAACTGCCCGCACCACTGCGAAATCTACAAGTGGCAGCCTCGTTCTTACAAGGATCTTCCACTTCGTTTTGCAGAGTTCGGTACCGTATATCGTTACGAACAAAGTGGCGAACTTCACGGACTTACCCGTGTGCGTAGCTTTACGCAGGATGACGCGCATATCTTCTGTCGTCCGGATCAGGTAAAGGATGAGTTCCTGAAGGTGATGGATATTATCATGATTATCTTCAAGGCCCTGAACTTTGAAAACTTTGAAGCGCAAATCTCTCTGCGCGATCAGCATAATCGTGATAAGTACATCGGCACGGATGAAAACTGGGAAAAGGCCGAACAGTCTATTATAGAAGCTTGCCAGGAAAAAGGACTGAAGGCAAAAGTAGAATACGGCGAGGCTGCATTCTATGGTCCGAAGCTTGACTTTATGGTGCGCGATGCCATCGGTCGTAAGTGGCAGTTGGGAACCATCCAGGTGGATTACAACCTGCCGGAACGTTTCCAGCTTGAATATACCGGTGCCGACAACCAGAAACATCGTCCCGTAATGATTCACCGTGCCCCGTTTGGCTCCATGGAACGTTTCGTGGCTGTGCTTATTGAACATACTGGCGGTAAATTCCCGCTTTGGCTTACGCCCGACCAAGTGGTTGTATTGCCCATCAGCGAGAAATTCAACGAATATGCTGAGCAGGTACGTGCTACTCTTGATGCCTACGATATCCGTGCACTTGTGGATGACCGCAATGAAAAGATCGGTCGCAAGATCCGTGATAATGAGATGCGCCGTATTCCATACCTCCTGGTAGTGGGCGAAAAAGAACAAGAAGACGGTACTATTGCCGTACGTAAACAAGGTGAAGGCGACCAAGGTACACTAAAAATAGAGGAATTCGCGAAAAAAGTAACCGAAGAGGTTCAGAATATGCTAAATAAGTATTAACTTTGCCGCGCTAAATTAAGTATAACAAAGAGTATAATAAGGAATTATCAAGATCATTACCGCTACGAATGAGAAATGACAAAGTAAAGAGCAAAGCTCCTCAGTACAGAATAAATGGAGAGATACGTGCCAAAGAGATAAGACTCGTTGGGGATGATAGTACTGAATCTAAAGTATATCCCTTGGCACAAGCGCTTCGATTAGCAGATGAACAAGGGGAGGATCTGGTAGAAATATCACCTAATGCTCAGCCGCCGGTATGTCGGATAATTGATTATGCCAAGTTCCTCTATCAGCAAAAGAAAAAGGCAAAAGAGCAAAAAGCCAAGCAAGTGAAAGTCGTTGTGAAGGAGATTCGTTTCGGACCTCAGACTGATGATCATGACTATAACTTCAAGCTAAAGCATGCCCGTAGCTTCCTAGCCGAAGGTGATAAGGTGAAAGCATACGTATTCTTTAAGGGAAGATCTATCCTTTTCAAAGAGCAAGGAGAAGTGTTACTGCTCCGTTTTGCAAACGATCTGGAGGATTGTGCGAAGGTGGACCAACTGCCCGCTCTTGAAGGAAAACGAATGATTATTTTCCTTTCACCCAAAAAGAAGGCTGAACCAGTTAAGAAGGCTGCTCCTGCTCCTCAGGAAAATAAGCCGTCTGCAGCTGAACAGCCCGCTGCTCCGAAAGAAGCTGCAAATGAAAATGAAGTAAATGCGTAACGCGCCGGTATAGTGCGTTGCCATACATTAATAATTAAAAAGTAAGAAAATGCCAAAAGTAAAGACTAACTCCGGTTCAAAAAAAAGATTCGCTCTTACCGGAACAGGTAAAATTAAGAGAAAGCATGCTTTCCACAGTCATATCTTGACTAAGAAAAGCACAAAGCGTAAAAGAAATCTTTGCCACACAGGTTTGGTTGATAAAGCCGACATGAATGGTGTAAAGGCTCTTCTTTGTTTGAAGTAATCTCTTACCGAACGTATTTTTCAATTACAGTTACTAACCGAATGCACAGCCTGAAAGTTCCTGCTTTACGCAGAGACGCTGACATTCAAAATAATTAAAACTATGCCAAGATCAGTAAATCACGTTGCATCAAGAGCAAAAAGAAAGAAAATTTTAGGTTTAACCAGAGGTTACTTTGGTGCCCGTAAAAATGTATGGACCGTAGCTAAGAATACTTGGGAAAAGGGTCTTACATACGCGTATCGTGACCGTAAGAACAAAAAGAGAAACTTCCGCGCACTGTGGATCCAGCGTATCAATGCTGCTGCACGTCTCGAGGGAATGTCTTATTCTCAGTTGATGGGCGCGCTTCACAAATCAGGAATTGAGATCAACCGTAAGGTGCTTGCCGACCTGGCTATGAATCATCCTGAAGCATTCAAAGCTGTGGTAGCAAAAGTAAAGCCCGCGTAATTTATTATAGTCAACGTACTAAATAAAATAAAGAAGCAGGATGTTCAAAAAATGAACATCCTGCTTTCTTTATATAGTATCTGTAAGATCTGTAATGTGATACTAAACCACTCTCTTTTTTAAGGTTTTTCAGCCTTTTTTATGGCAAAAAGGTTTGTAAAAGTTTGCTTGTTCCGAAAGTTACCTCTATCTTTGTAATAGAAAAAGAGCCGCATTGTAACGATTGGGAAGCTCTACAATTATACTGAAATTCCGAGACACGCTTTGCCGACCAATGGCGGGCCATAACCTTCGGGTAGGTGGATTACAAAGGGCGGTGGGCACTCAAATCTTGTCATTCGGAGTTTTCATCATATCAGCAATGCGGCACTCTATACGGTTCGGCTAAATGTCATTCGACGTTTAGCCGAACTGCTTTTTTTGCAGTCGGCGGGCTTCTTTGATATTGATCCGAAATCTCTATTCGCTCTGGAAGGTGTCGTATTGTTTGATGATGCCTCGTAATGCGGCTAAGATACGGGTTCCAAAGAATATAGGATTGTATGAGAAGGGGTTGCTGAGGTACACACCTACATAAGCAAGAGATAGAAAGAGGGAGTTTTTGGTACGAGTAAAAGAGCTCATGTGTTGGGTTACGGCAGAGTCTTGTCGTAGGCGGCGATAGTATACGGCACTACGGGGTACGAGTTGCATTCGGTCTATGCGATTTGAGATGGTGGCCATGAACAATACATCCTCTCCGTTGTCAAAATGGACATTAAATCTCTTTCTTCCAATAAGCTTACGTTCCAAGATCTTGCAATAGGCGATAGACATATAGCCGCGAAGCTCCATGATCTTACAGATCCCCTTTGTTTCTTTCTCTTCGTATAGGTCGGTTACAAAATAGGGTTGCGCTTCATTTTTCCCATCGCTGAAAGCGATGATGTACGAAACAGGGACAACTCCTGTTTGAGCTACCGTGTATAGTTCTTCCAGATATTGGGGTGATACGAAATCGTCGTCGTCAATAAATGAGATGTACTTCCCCTTGGCGTGGTCAAGACCAATGTTTCGGGCATTGGATACTCCTTTTACATCGGTTTGAATGATCTTCAGGGTGATAATCTTCTCGAATCGTTTTGCATACGCTCGAAGTTCGGATTCATAAGGCTCGGCGCACCCATTTAGAATTAGTATTATCTCGAAGTCTTTTTGTGAGATGGTTTGCATTCTCAAAGACTCCAAGCATTCATAAATATATGCCCTTGGTTTGAAGGAGGGAATAATGACAGAGATGGGAAGTTGACTCTCTTTTTGCATGAATAAAGGACTACACTTAATTTTTGTATATATCTGCAAAGATACAAAAAAGAGGAGAAAGAGCGGGAAGGAGAAAGGAGAAAATGTTTTATTTAACATATAAAAAAGGAGTATCAGTGCGTACTGTACTCCTTTCTGTATTTTGAGGCCTTGCGATAGAGAAAGGCTTCTTGATGGTGATCGCGACAGGATTCAAACCTGTAACCGGCTGATCCGTAGTCAGCTACTCTATTCAGTTGAGCTACGCGACCCTTTTTGTTATCCGAAAGAAAAAGTGATCGCGACAGGATTCAAACCTGTAACCGGCTGATCCGTAGTCAGCTACTCTATTCAGTTGAGCTACGCGACCGATTTCTTTTCGTTTAACGGGTGCAAAGATACGCTCTTTTTCTGTATTTCCAAAGGTTTCTATGTTTTTATTTCTTTGTTTTGTGTGAAAAATGGCAGGCCTGAGTTTCCATAATCTCAGGCCTGAGTTTTGAAAAGGCAGGCCTGAGATGTGTAAACTGCAGGCTTGCAGTTGAAAAACAAGTGTACACGGATCTTTAGCTCGTGCATTCTGACTCTTCACTCTCCTCTTTTCGCATTTTCAGATATTCCAGGGGAGGCATTCCGTATTCTTCCTTGAAGCATTGGCGGAAGTAATCGATATCGTTGAATCCGGTCATATAGGCAGTTTCGGATACATTATATGATCCTGTTAGGAGTAGCCTAAGGCTGTTCTTTAGCCGGACTTTCCGGATAAATTCGGTGGCGGAAATGCCAGTCAGTACTTTAATCTTCCGGTAGAATGTGGAGTGGCTCATGTTTACCTTTTCTCTGAGGAATGAGATGTCGAGCTTCTCCATATCGAGGTTTTCTTCTATGAGGGAGGTTATTTTTGTCAGGAACTCTTCGTCTATCTTGCTGATTGAAAGGACGGATTTTGCCTTATCAGCACCCTTGGGCTTGGTATCTTTGGTGAGTGCAGCAATCTGATCGGCTAGTTTTTTCCGGGCTTCCAGTATGTTGTGGATGCGGCTGAGCAGAAGTTTGGCGCTAAATGGTTTGGTGAGGTAGGAGTCTGCTCCGCTTTCATATCCTTCTTCTTTTTCGCGGATGGAGTCTTTGGCGGTTAGCAATATCAGGGGGATGTGGCTGGTACGTATATCCTTTTTTAGGATGCGGCACAGCTCGAGTCCGTCCATTTCGGGCATCATGATGTCGCTGACGATGAGGTCGGGCATTTCTTTTTGCGCCAGTTCTAATCCTTCCTTACCGTTAGCTGCTATATAAATGGTATAGCAGGGGGAGAGTGAGGTGGTGATGTAATCGCGGATCTCGTCATTGTCTTCTATGACGAGGATGGTGGGAAGTGTGTGATTATCAGTCTCCTTTGCAGCGTCTGAAAGTCTCTTTTCTTCCGATTCGCGTTCAGGTCTGTTGTCAGAGTGAAGTGCATCCGGGTATGTATTGTCCGTCAGCAGGCGAAAGCGGAAACTAGTACCTTTTCCTAAATTGCTTTCAACGGTCAATGCTCCTTCGTGGAGCTCGGCAAGCGACTTGACAAGGGCCAACCCGATACCTGTCCCCGATGCCTGATGCTTACCTTTTGCCTGGTAATATCGGTTGAAGATATGGGGTAGAGCCTGTGCTTCAATTCCATAGCCTGTATCACTTACTTCAATTTCGATATAGCGGACGTCCTTTTCTTCTACAGAGCGCAGGGTTAGGGATATTTCTCCTTCCGGGGTATATTTAATGGCATTCGACAGAAGGTTTTCCAGAATCATGGTTATCATATCTTCATCGAAACAGAGGATTGTTTCTTCAGTTTCTATCCGGATATGAAAAGCGGTTTTGTGGTTCCGACTTAATTCTTTGTAGCGAGTGCCGATCTCATTGACCAAATGCGCCAAGTTGCTTTTTTGGACGATCAGCTTGCGGTTTTGTGTTTCTGTCTTCCGAAACTCCAGTATCTTATTGATCAGATTGAGGAGGCGGATGGCGCTGCGGTGTATGTTCTGGATCTTATTTTGATGCGGTGCCGGTATATCTCCGGCATCAGTCAAATCCTCTAAAGGACCGAGTATCAGCGTTAAAGGAGTTCTGAGTTCGTGTGTTATATTGGTATAGAAACGCAGGCGCTCGTCATTGAGCTCTTGTTTGTTCTGGCTGTTCTTTCTCTCGAGCTCCAGAGAGGCCTTAAGCCTCAATCGGTTTTTGTATGATTTCAACAGGTAGAAGCCTGCTGCGCAACCAATGAGCAGATAGATCAGTTTGGCGTACCAGGTGAGCCACATGGGTGGATGTATTAGGATGGACAGGGAGGCTATTTGTGTATTGTCCCACTCATGGTTCTTCAATTTCGCCTTTACCTGAAAGAGGTATTTGCCGGGAGGCAGGTTTCGGAAAGTCACCTGGTTTTCTCCTTGTGTCTGAAACCAACCCTCTTCAAGGCCCTCCATTCGGTAGGCGTATTCCGCCTGGTTGTTCTGCGAATAATCGGGCACGGCAAAAGAAATGCGAAAGGTATTCTGGTTGTAGGGCAGTTCGATGTGACCATTCACCAAGGGGATGCTGTATTCTACGCTTCGGTTCTCTACCTGTTTATCAAACCCTTTGCAATCGATGATCTGTATACGCGAAACGGGGTGTTCCACGGTTAGTTCCTTGGGATTAAAGTAACTGGTGCCGTTTAGCGAGCCAAAGTAAATGGTGCCGTCGGCCGTTGAGCAGACTGACCCTTCTATGAAATTTCCGATGGGAATGCCGTCGCGGAAGTCATAATTGTCGAACTCTTGGTGCTTTTTATCCCACAGTGAGATACCATCATTGGTGCTAAGCCATATATTCCCCACCACATCTTCATGGATGGCACGGACATGGGTGTTGGTTAAGCCCTGTTTCACTCCGTAAAGTTGGTACTTCTCCGGATGGCTGGTATCGCTGAAATGTGCAATGCCGTTACGGGTGGCGGCCCATACTCCTCCTTTTGAGTCTATGAACAGGTGGCTGACGGAGTTGGAGCAGAAGCCGTTTTCCATATCGAAATGTGCCATTAATACTTCTTTATCATCGAATACGAAAACGCCTCTTCCGTAGGTGCCAATCCATAATTTGCCTTGCCGGTCGTGCAAGATTCCGTAGATGGCCCGGTCTGTGAGTTGCTTCATGATATTCTCTTCCCGTACGGCTTTTCCATCTATGCAGGAATACACACCGTATTCTGCCCCGATCCACATTTTACCATGGGCATCTTCATGGAAGGTAATGATATCCATGTTCTCAGTATCGAGTTTGATACGGTTGAAACGGTTGGTAGGCTCGTGATAGGTCAGCAGCCCATCGTCATAAATGCCCAGCCAGAAGAGTCCCTGCTTGTCGCAGGTAATGGCAAATACCTGTGCGTAAGGCCTGTTGATATGGGCAGTAATGGGGATCGTTTTCTGGAGTTTATAGTCTTTAAAGACGGCAATCTCATTCTCGCCGCCCAGCCAGATGCGATTCTTGCTGTCGGCACACACTCCCCAAACCGGTTTGTGGGTGGGCGCTATCCCCGCCTTTGTGTAGGGCAGGGTGTGGAAAGGAGGTTGCGAATGGCTGATGAAATCAATCCCATTACTGTAGTTGCCAATCCATATATTGCCGAAGGTATCTTGCAATATCGACCTTATATTGTTGGATGAGAGCCCTTTATCGTCGTTTGTTGCGGGTATATTGATGAATTTTACTTCCTCTGGTGTTACGAAGCGGCCATATTTGAGATCCATCACGCTGACGCCTCCAATATCTGCGCCAATCCACAGCGAGCCATCGTTCATTTCCTTGATGCAATAGACGTGATCGGCAATTAATGAATGAGGGTTGGCAGGGTTGTGCTTGAAAGTCAGGAACTCTTCCGTTTGCGGGTCGAACAGTGCAAGTCCATGATCTGTGCCGATCCAAATGCTATGCTGGTCATCAATACAGATTGAATGGATGCGGTTTCCCGGAAGACTTTTGGGGTTCTTTGGGTCGTTCCTGTAGTTCCTGACGGTATGGGTCTTTAAATCAATAATGCTCAGTCCTAATTGCGAGTGTCCCAGGTACAAAGTGCCTTTGCCGTCATCGAAAGCACACCAATGTCCATACTTTATTTCTTTTATCGCTTCATTGAAATAGGGCGAGAACTGCTTGGTCTTTTTATTATAATGTGTAACTCCCCCAAAATGGTTGATGAGCCAGATGCCTCCATCCGAGGCGTGCGACAGATGTACCACATTCTTCAGCACCACATTATCGTGACTCACATAGTTTGTAAAAGTCAGTGTGGAACAGTCCAAACGGCTGATCCCTTCTTTGGAGCCTACCCACAGCACATTCTCTTCTTCATCATACAATACGGTATTGAGTGCGTTGGCTATCAGTCCGGAGTTGTTCTCATTAAATACGGTGAAGTGTCTTCCATCAAAGCGGCTCAAGCCCGATTCGGTGGCCACCCAGATGAGTCCCTTTCCATCTTGTGCGATGTCGAGCACATAATTATTCGACAAGCCATCTTCTACCCCAAGGTGTTTGAAGACAAAAGGATGGGCCAGGATGTGTATCGGGAACATCAGTAATACGAAGAGTATGTATCGTAGTATCATAGTCAAGCGGATAAAATGCAAAAACTGTTTCTGCAAAAATACAGGATTTTTCGGCTTTTATCAGTGCTCAGGATAAAGATTTTACCCGGCAAATCGGTCAATGACCGATTTGCCGGGTATAAGTTGATTGTATTGTGTTTAGATTTGCCGAACGCTTGAAAGGGTGAGTGCCTCTTTTCTGAAACCCTGATAAAATTAGCGCAACGATTTAATACCAAGCTTATGAGAAAGACTTATTCCTTATTTATCCTTCTCCTCCTTGTTCTGTTCTCGTCCTACTCATACGGACAGCGAAGAATGGAAAACCTCGATAGGGGAACCGTTGCTGTAAAAACAGCCGGCGGAGTATATGTGAACTGGCGCATCAATGGCACAGAGTGGTTTGATGTATCCTACAATATCTACCGCAATGGAATCAAACTAAATGCAACTCCCATTACTGGAGCCTCCAATTATCAGGATGTCTCAGGCACACTCGCCTCCAAGTACGTGGTGAAAGCAGTGGCTGGCGGTGTAGAGCTAAACGAAACAAAGGAGGTATCTGTACTTGAGAAGCCTTGGGTAGAATTTAAACTGAGAGAGATTCCTAAAATAGCGGGAGTTCCGGATACATGCTACTATTCTTACCGGATCAATGATATGACTGTCGCCGACCTGGATGGAGACGGGGAGTACGAACTAATAGTGAAGCGTGTCAATAAATACTTTAATTGGGATAACCCCTTCGAAAACAAGTATAACAATCTGGTGGAAGCCTATAAAATGGATGGAACCTACTTGTGGACCATTGACCTAGGGCCCAATGTGTTCCATGATATAGAGTTGAATGTATTGGCGTACGACTTTGACGGGGATGGAAAAGCAGAGATTGTGATGCGATCCTCTGAAGGAACCATAGACGGAAAGGGTAATAAAATCGGCGATGTAGCCAATGAACTGGGAGTAATGAAGCCCGACGGTGTAACCGACTACAGAGCCGATATGAAAGAAAACGGAGGATATATCTTTGAAAGATACGGGATCGAATTCCTTTCACTCTATGACGGGGCGACAGGAGAGGAGCTTGATCGTATCGTGCATATCCCCCGTGAACCTTTTGACCAGTGGGGGCCCGGTATGAAAGGTGGACAGCTGGCTCACCGCGCCACCAAGTTCCATTATGGAGCACCTTATCTGGATGGTAAAAATCCAAGTATCTTTATTTCCAGAGGAGTATATACACGCATTAAGATGCGGACATACGATGTGGTGGATAAGAAGTTTGTATTCAAATGGGATTTTGACTCGGAAGATGGAAAACATCCCGGATACTCCTATCAAGGCTACCACAACTATGTAATAGCCGATGTGGATAATGACGGATGTGATGAGATCGTATACGGCTCTATGACAGTGGATCATAACGGAAAAGGTTTATACACCACGCTGCTGGGACACGGAGATGCCATTCATATCAGCAACTTTGATCCCTATCGAAAAGGGCTTGAAGTATGGGCTTGTCTGGAGTCATCACCCAACTATGGTACCACCCTCCGAGCCGCCGAGTCTGGAGAAATACTTTGGCACCGTGTGGCCGGAAGGGATATGGGCAGATGTATGGCTGCTAATATTACCAATAACTATAAAGGTGCAGAGCTGTGGGACAATGACCACATGTATTCCGCCTCGGAACGGAAAACCATTTCTCCCCCGCGCGGAGGTACTTCTTTCCGCATCTTCTGGGATGGCGACTTACTGGAAGAGATCGCAACCCAGGATGTAGAAAAGAACTACAATGGCCGGAAGTGGGAAGGACGTATCTCCAAGTACGACGAAAAGGCCGGTAGATGGGGCTTCATCATGCAGGCAGATACATTCTATACCTGTAACGACAGCAAAGGAACCCCGTGCCTGCAGGCCGACCTGTTCGGAGACTGGCGCGAAGAAATCATCTATCGCAGCAATGACGACCAAACCATCCGCATCTACACCACCACCTACCCAACGGATCATCGCATCTATACACTGATGCATGATATGCAATACCGGCAGGCCATAGCCTGGCAGATGTGCGGCTACAATCAACCACCTCATCCCAGTTTCTTCCTGGGCGAGAAGGAAAATATGCTACTCCCGCCACCTCCGGTGATGGATAATGACCGCTTGGTTTTTCGCGCTGGTGGAACCACTTGGAATACCTCTGATGCTGCATGGAACAAAAGTGGGACTGCAATTAAGTATACCGATGGGGCGGATGTGCTTTTCGATTTCCTCAGCATGGATGGAGCTGCCGTAACACTGGCATCCACCGCCAGCCCCGGTAATGTATTTATCAATTCTTCCGGATTGCATACCTTACATGCTTCTTCCGGTAAATTATCTGGGAAAATGAGACTAATTAAGCAGGGATCCGGTTCTTTTTCACTGAACGGAACCCATGATTACACAGGGGCCACAGAGATATGGGATGGCTTGCTGGATCTGGATGGTACGCTTAATAACAGTCCTGTCTATGTTCACTTATTCGGAGAACTATCCCTTCAGGGTGCTATCGGTCAGAATGTAGAAATGCGGTACGGCTCGCGGCTTTATCCCGGACGAAAGGGACAGGTCGGAACAGCCACCATTCACAAAAACCTGACGCTGACTGAGCAGACCGACCTAATTATCGACATGGGGAGCCAGTCTGCCGCTCACGATAAGCTCATCATCAAAGGTGATTTCAAGTTTACCGATGGAATCAAACTGTTTATCAACAAGCTGGAAGATGTGGTTGCCGAAGGTGAATGCACAATCGTGGAAGTGGAAGGAAATATCTTGGGCACTGCTGGAAAGATCGTGTTGGGTGAGAAGTACAACGACCTTTCGGCCACTGTGAAGATAGACGGGAAGAAAATAATCCTTACCGTACTAAACGTGCACAACGCGCAAGAAGCAGCCATCCACTCACAGCCACTGGATATGGCCGTAAATGCAGGTGAGGAAGTAAGCTTGTCAGTAGATGCTGCTGTATCCGATGGCGGTACATTGACTTATCAGTGGTACAACAATACCACGAACAGCACTACCGGAAGTACGCGCATTGATGGTGCCACAAGTCCGGCTTATACCCCAAAAACAGAAACCGCAGGAACCACCTGGTTTTATGTGACAGTTACCAATACCAACAATGGCCTGAACGGACAAAAAACAGCCTCCGTTACCAGCAAAATTGTTTCGGTATCCGTCTTGACAGAAGGACTCACAGAAGGCGTAATCATAAACCCAAGCTTTGAAGAAGGTAGCTATCACAATGGTGATTTCATCGTGCCCAATGGATGGGAATTCAATCTCACATCCTCCGGTACTCCCGATATACAGTTGAAGAATTCAAATGCCGCGCATGGCACTTATCGCTATTATCTATGGTGCGAAGGAAATGATAATTCCATAGAATTATATCAGAATATAGTACTCTCAAAGGGAGAATACACACTCTCAGCCTCCATAAAACCGGGAGTGCAGAGCTCAACTTCTGTGTTTGTGAATATCGGAGACGAAACACTCTCTACGGTTTGCACTTCAGGTTCATGGAGCGGCTCGTGGGGTACTACGGCAGTTGCCTTCGTCGTACCGGACAATACCACCTCCGTTCGCATCGGTGTTTCGGCTATGGCAATGCTCATGCTTGACAACTTCCAGCTGATGAAGGTAAATAACGGTACCGGATTACAGAAAGAACTCATGGATGAACAGTCTTTTGCGGGCCTGCACCCCAACCCCACGAACGGGTTGTTTACCCTCAACTTTGTGGCGGAAGATACATATCGCATTGTGGTTACCAATTTAACGGGAAGCGTACTATCCACTGAAACTGTGTATACGCGAGTAAAACAGATGGATATCAGCGCTTATCCTGCTGGTATATACTTCCTGACAGTTGACAATGGTATGCTGCAAAAGACGATAAAAGTGATAAAAGAGTAAATAAGGATTGGTTGAGTTTTGTTTAATCCCGTCAGAGAATAGAAACAGATGGTGAAGATAATTCAAAGTATCAGTGTGGGAACCTTGGCTTTGCTGTTCTTGTGCAGTTGGGATTCCGGTAATAAGATTGTGGTGGATCTGAAGAAGAAAGGTGCGCCTGTATCTTCATCCTTCTATGGCATTTTCTTTGAGGAGATTAACCATGCGGGTGATGGAGGGCTGTATGCAGAGCTGGTACAGAACCGCAGTTTTGAGGACGGTCAGCTTCCCGAAGGTTTTGGCCTGAAAGGGAATATTATTGTTCCGCCATCAGTAGTCAATCACCTTACAGGGAAGGTTAACCAGATAGAAGATCGAAAGATGCGGTGGAATCCCGATCCGATCCGAGGTTGGTCTTTGCAGGCAAAAGATCCCGAAGCTGCCAGCATAAAAGTAATCAAAGAACATCCCCGTTTCAATGCAGCACCCCATAATTTGGAGGTAGCTATTAATGACGCTTCTCAAGAAATACACTTGGTGAATAGTGGCTATTGGGGAATGAATGTTGTGGCTGGCGCAAAGTATCACTTACGCACCATTGTTCGTGTTTCGGCTGATTATAAGGGTACCATACAAGCCCGACTGCTTTCCGAGGAAGGGAAAGTGTTGGCTTCCTGCCCCATCAAAGTCTCAAAGCCGGGGGAGTGGTGCGAAATACATGAAACTCTTCGCTCCACAGGAGCCGACCCTAAAGCCCGACTTGTTTTAGCTTTTAATGCTCCGGGAAAGGTGTGGCTGGATTATGTTTCTTTATTCCCGGAGGCAACTTTCAAGGGGCGGCCCAATGGACTTCGCAAGGATATTGCACAGATGATAGCCGATTTGAAACCCTCCTTTGTGCGTTGGCCCGGAGGCACAATCGTGGGAGGTATCACATTAGATACCCGCATGGATTGGAAGAAGATGCTGGGCGACCCAGCCTCCAGACCTGGAGAAATAGTCACATGGGGATACCGTTGCTCTTACGGCCTGGGTTATTATGAAATGTTGCAGTTTAGCGAAGACATTGGTGCCGACTTCATGTTTGTGTGTAATATGGGTCTTGGCGACCAGTACCGCATGGGAGATGCTTGTCCCACAGAGGAAATAGAACTTTATATAGATGATTGCCTCAATGCCATAGAATATGCCATTGGCGATAAAGCGACTATGTGGGGAGCGCGTCGCGCTGCTGATGGGCACCCCGAACCCTTCTCCCTGAAGTATGTGGAAGTAGGGAATGAACACTGGGGGGAGGAATACAAACGGCGTTTTGCCCTCTTTTATGATGCGATCAAAGTGCGTTATCCCCAGCTAAAGGTGATCTATAACGCCCAAGAGTTCAAGGCCGATACGGTGGAGCAGGTAAAAACCGATTTGATTGATCCTCATTTTTATGAAAACCCGAAAGGCTTTTACCGGAAGAATAACTTCTTCGATAACCACCCTAGGGGTAAATATACGGTGTATGTAGGCGAATATGCCTGCAATTCAGGTGTGGGGGCCGGCAATATGGCTGGCGCACTTTCCGAAGCGGCGTTTATTGACGGAATGGAACGTAATGGAGATCTGGTTACAATGACCTCTTTTGCTCCCTTGCTTGAAAATATGAATGATCGTAGGTGGCCCGTTAACCTGATCCGTTTTAACTCTGAAAAAGCATTCGGCCGGAGTTCGTATTACGTACAAAAGATGGCTTCTTGGAATCGCCCTGACTATACTGTATGGAATAGCTTACACAATGAAAAGGGGGATACGTTGCGGTTGCAATTCATGTCCTCGGGCATTGATGAATCTTCAGGAGAACTGATTCTGAAATTTGTAAATGGCTCTGAGAAGATCTGCTCAACCACTATCCGGGTAGAAGGAGCGACCAAAGTGAATCAGAAAGGTACGGTAATTACTCTTGCTGCGACCGATGCGAAGGACGAGAACTCTCTTGAGGACCCTCTCAAGATATATCCGCAGGAAAGCAGCTTTGACAAGTTTGGGAAATCATTTGTCTATGACTTTGCTCCCTACTCCTATACAGTTTTACGTATCTCATTTAAATAGAAATAAAAACGTATGAAATATTGGATTTTCTTATCTCTATTGGCATTAGTCGGCTGGACGGCAAACGCCGCAAATGCATCTTCTGATGCTGCCCCCTTGGTGCGGAATGGCGTTCCGTGGTTTGACAATCAAGGGAAGATAGTGAATGCTCACGGCGCTTGCATTGTAGAAGACAATGGAAAGTATTACCTGTTTGGAGAGTGGAAATCAGACAACAGCAATTCTTTTCCCGGCTTTAGCTGCTATTCATCGGATGACCTTGTCAACTGGAAGTTTGAGAATGTGGTACTGCCCATGCAAAAGGACGGCATCCTGGGCCCGAATCGGGTAGGAGAGCGGGTGAAAGTAATGAAATGCCCCTCTACAGGAGAGTATGTGATGTACATGCACGCGGATGATATGGGATACAAAGATCCGCAAATAGGGTATGCCACATGCAAGACCATTGCAGGCGACTATACATTCCACGGCCCTCTACTCTATAAAGGCAAGCCCATTCGCCGGTGGGATATGGGTGCATTTCAGGATTCTGACGGTACTGGTTACTTGTTGATTCACCACGGTATTATCTACCGTTTGAGCAAGGACTACCGCTCGGCGGAGGTTGTAGTGTTGAACAGTCTTAAGAATTCAGGCGAATCTCCCGCCATGTTTAAAAAGAACGGACTTTATTACATGCTCTATTCCGGGCTTACCAGCTGGGAGAAGAATGACAACTTCTACTTTACGGCACCTGCTGTGGAAGGGCCTTGGACGTATCAGGGACTGTTCGCTCCGAAAGGAACATTGACTCACAATTCGCAAACCACCTTTGTGTTCCCGCTGGTGCGTGGCAATGATACGATTCCGATGTTCATGGGCGACCGCTGGTCGTACCCGCATCAGGCCTCGGCGGCCACCTACGTATGGCTGCCTATGCAGGTGAATGGAGAGAAACTCTCCATACCCGAAAGCTGGGAGGCGTGGGATGTGACTACGTTAGCACCGAGAAATCCATGTAACGAGGGGAAGAAAGTCAGCCATAATCAATTCAAATTCAAAGACAAATATGAATGGGAACGGAAGGATAACTATTTGACTTCCAATGCTAAGAGCAGCCAATTGATCATTCCTTTCAAAGGAAACAAAGTAGCCGTTGTGGGCGAAACCAACCCTGGTGGAGGGTATGCACAGATGCGCATACTCAATAATAAGAACGAAGAGGTGTATTGCTCATTGGTCGACTTCTACAGCAAGAAAACAAACCGGGCTACGCGCTTCATAAGTCCGAAACTCAAGAAAGGCAACTACACCCTGATTATTGAAGTCACCGGAATTATCCCCGAATGGTTCAAGAAAAACGGCGACCGCTTTGGCAGCAGCGACTGCTATGTGACTGTAGAAGACATCTTTGTGTTTGAGTAGCGAGGTGTGTGCTGAATGCCTGTATAATAATGTATTTCCACTTTATAAATTAGTATAGTATTTACCATTAAAATGTGTTTATTATGAAAAAACTTAAATCTTTATTTCTGATTGCCGTGTGGGCCGCATGCTTTAACTTCATGCCGGCTTATGCAGAGGCTATCCCTCATTTACCTGTAAATGAGAGTGTGGAAGGAGTAGAAGTTGACCTCTCCTCTTTTGAACTGCCTACCGGAGACTTCACTCTGGAGGTACAATGTAATGCGAATGCATACATCTCCATTTGTGGTGTATACGAGTATACCGCTACAGAGGCGGGGAGCGTTCGTTTTGCCCGGAAGGCTGGGAAAGTAATTGTGTATGAGGGGAATACCTACAAAGCTACGCTGGTTTCCACCGGTACCCCCTATGCGGGCATTGAAAATGTAGCCTCGGCCACGTACCTTGACGGGACAGCGTATGGACGTCAGGTAACACTCGGCCCGGACGACCACTGGGACATGACCCTGTATGTGGTGAACCCGGAATTCGATAATGCGACCATAGTGAACAAAGCGCCCACAGGTTGGATACAGACCACGAATGCCGGTACATCCAAGATCAGTGTCGTAGCAAAGGGTGACGGCTCCGTAATTGTAGGAGATCAGAACCACTGGCAGATCTATAGCGGAGGCGCCGTGAAAGGCAAGGCGTATCAGGTGATCAACAACCTGCCTTCGGGAAAGTATAAGTTTACCGCAGGTTTGTATGCCTACATAACCGGCCCGGTATACTTGTATGCCAATACCAATAAGATAGAAGTGACAAACGACTCTTCTGCCTATTATACAGTAGACGGTATTGTGGTGGATGGAACCCTCGAGATAGGTATGGAGATAGCCACCACAGGAGGAACCACGCTTGAGTTCGACCATGTCACACTTGAATACTACGGTCCCGACATGGAATCGGTAATCACCGCATTTGGCGATCTGATTACTACGGTGAAAGAAACTGCTGACAGTCACATGAATGCAGCTGTAAAAACCACTCTGAACTCTGCCATTTCTTCGGCAGAAGCAATTCTGCAGAATCCTACCGAAGAGGCGATCGGACAGGCATCTACCGCGCTGAGATCAGCCAATGAGGCCGCAAAAACATCCATAGCTCAGTATGTGACCTTTAAAACGGCTATTGATACCGCTGAGGTACACGTGGCAAACTACACCGGATTCCCCGGTTATGCCGCCTACTTGCAAGTGGTGAATACCACAAAGAGCGCTTACGATGCCGCACAGATAGAGGGGGATGCGATCACCGCCCTGATCACCGCGATGCAAACGGCAGAAGTGACCTGCCTCTTGACGCAGGAAGCACCTTATGATGCTACATTTGTTATCGTAAACCCCAGCTTCGAAAATTCCGACAGCTACAAAGGATGGGTGAACAACGGTATGCAGACTCAGAGCAATGCCTCTTTCGCGCTGAAAGTAGGAAGCCGTTATCTGGAAAAATGGGTGGCCGATGGTAACAACCTTCCCAATGTCAGCATGACACAAACCATTCACAACCTTCCCAATGGCGCGTATGAGTTGACGATTGTGGGCTTCTGCACCCAGGCCGGAATGGCCGCTGATGGGGGTTATCTCTTTGGCAATAGCGCAAAAACTGCGCTCGGAGATGCAGGAGAGTATACCCTGGAAGCGATTGTAATGGATAACACTCTGACCTTCGGTATTATGACCGAAAATGCGACTGCCAACTGGATCGCTGCCGATGACTTCCACCTCCGTTTCGTGGGTTACAACCTTTCTGTAGCGGTGGCTGCACTGCGGGTGATGATCTCTGACGCACAAAACCTTTACGCCAGCGGAAACCCCATGTCGGAAACACTGCTTGAGGTACTGAATACGGCCATAAATGGAGCAACCTCTGCATGCATCTCGCCCACCGACGAGGGTATGAAAGCTGCTTCGTCCACACTTAGTGCAGCAATGGATGACGTAAAAACATCCATCCAACAGTATCTTACCTTGCAGAACGAACTCGACAGACTTAGCGATCTCTGTGAAAACGGTGCCGACTTGTACCCTGACGGGCATGCCGATTTCGTGGACACCTACTTTGATATAGCGATACTGTTTGGCGAAGGAGCGTACGACTCAGAAGGTATTATCGCCGCCATCGGGCAGCTGAAAGATGCGGAATCCGCTTGCTACCTCTCGGGAGAACCTCCTTTGGATGCCACGTTTGCTATTCACAACCCGGGCTTTGAAAATGGAAGCTATAACAACGGTACGTATACCACTCCCAACGGCTGGATGCTGAATGCCACCATGCCTGCAGGCGCAGATGTGCAGTTGAAGAATACACAGGCCTCAGAGGGAACCTATCGTTTCTATCTCTGGTGTGAAGGTACTGAGAACTCAATTGATTTGTACCAGGATATAGTCCTTACCAAAGGTGAATATACCCTGAAAGCTGATGTGAAAGCCCAGGTACCCGCCTCTACCTATATTTATGCAGGCATTGGAGCCGGTGCTACGAAGAGCGAAGTTCCTGCCGAAAGCTCATGGACAGCCTGGGCATCTGCCGAAGTTACTTTCATCGTTCCTGCCAACGGCACTACTCGTATCGGCCTTTCGGCAGCAGCTATGTTCATGCTCGACAATTTCCAGCTCATGAAGATAAGCAACTATACCGATATGGACAGCCCCTCCATCGACGACCTGTTTGTGGCAGAGATATACCCCAACCCCACGGACGGCTTGTTTACTCTGAACTTTGCCGCAACTGATACGTATCGCATCACCGTGGCAAATCTCTCAGGAAACGTATTGTCCAGCCAGACGGCTCATGCACAGACAATACAGATGGACCTCAGCATCTATCCCTCCGGTGCATACCTCCTGACTGTGGATAACGGCGTGCAGCAGAAAACCATCAAGGTGATGAAGAAGTGAACCCTGCCCTTCACACCCTTCACAATCACCCTTCACCCGGAAACACTTTGTATATCGGTGTTTCAGAAGGCGTGAAGCATGTGAAGGGGGCGTAGGGGAAAGTACATGAGAGAAGAGGCTTTGAAGCATTTGAAAGCCCCTGATATCCTAAAGAAAGCCAGGCCTGCGGTTCAATAAACTCAGGCCTGGCTTTTAAAAACTCAGGCCTGAGCTTCTCGAAGTCCTGGCCTGAGTTTTTGGGATTGCAGGCCTGCGTTTTTCTGAAACTCGTGCCCACGAGTTGAAAGATTGGTGCGCATCAGTTTTTATCTGGTGCCCACCAGTTGTTGAACTCGTGCGCACGAGTTTTGAACTTCCTACTCATATAAATCCGGATCAGCGGATTTTCCCAGTGGATGTCTTCTCTTTAGCTCTGAAAGAGCGTCCTACCTCAGCCTGGGGTCAATGAGCGAAGCGAATGCAGCCCCAGGAACAAACAGCCGTCAGGCACAGAGTTCTGTAAGAACGATATACAAGTTCCCATAGAATACCTCCCCAATCTATTTATATAAAATGCGTCTCGATCACTTTTGGAAGCAATTTTTCTCTGGTAGTCCAGGACTTTCGCTATATTTGCCGGAAATATAATACTATGTGATGGCACAATCATTATCTCAATTGTATGTTCATATTATCTTCCATACGAAAGGGGACAATCGTATAGATAAAGCAGATAGTAACGAACTCTACTCCTATATAGGAGGTATGGGAAGCTACGATCAGGTATATTACCAATCAGACTGAACACCACAAGAAACTTTCGTTTAGAGAAGAATATTTAGTATTTCTGAAAGAGTATGGGGTGGAGTATAATGAAGACTATATTTGGACGGATTGACTGTATATCGTTCTTACAGAACTCTGTGCCTGACGGCGGTTTGTTCCTGGGGCTGCATTCGCTTCGCTCATTGACCCCAGGCTGGCGTAGGACGCTCTTTCAGAGCTAAAGGGGAAGACATCCACCGGGAAAATCCGCTGATCTAAAAAAACACGGGGAAGGAGTGTTTGAATCTCCTTCCCCGTGTTCGTTTTATACCTCTTTCCTCGTGCTGCTTTTATAAGCTGCGTATCTCGAAATACGATTTAGACAGCCTTAGATCAGATTGATGCTGCGCTTTACGAAGCGGCTTAGGGCTTCGCCTTTCAGCATTCCATTTTGAAGCAGGGCCAGGTCGATGAGCTGTTGCACCGCTTCATTCCCGGAGGCAAAGCTGGCGAAGAGGCTTTCTTTTTTGGCTTTCTCATCGGTCAGGGCTTTCTCGATGTCGCTCAGCTTGTTTTTATCGGCTTGGGCTATTTCTTCTTCTTTCTTGTCCTTCTTGGCATCCTCTAAAGCTTTTTTCTCGTTGGAGAGGCTTTGGATCTTCTCTTCCACAGGCTTCAGAGACTCGGCGCAGGCGCTTTCTTCTTCGGAGAGGATGGACTTGATGAGGCGGTGGTCGCTGTTGAGTACGAGGTTGTACATATCGGGCATTTCTCCGTAGAAGCTCATTCCGGCGTTGATAGAGGCCATCTCTTTCATACGGCGCATATATTCGCTTTGGGTAATCATCACGGGTGAGCTGTTTTCGCCCAGTGCCTCGGAGGATACGGTGAACTCTACTTTCTCGAGTTTAGGCATCTGGCTCTTGAATACGGAGGACAGGGCTTCTTTCTCGGTAGCAGGGAGTTCGGCGTTCTTTGCTTCTTCTTTCAGGATCATCTTGTCTACAGTGTCACTGTCTACGCGGACAAAGCGGCTCTTCTCGAACTTCTGTTCCAGCATGTTTACTGCGGCAGTATCCAGCTGGCCGTCCAGCAATAGTACGTTGTATCCTTTGTTGACGGCATTTTCAATGTAGGTGTATTGCTCGTCTTTCTGGTTGGCATATAGGTAGATGAGGTTGCCTTCCTTGTCGGTCTGTGTGTCCTTTATGAGGGTTTTGTACTCTTCAAAGGTGTACAGCTTATTGTCGGTATCCTTCATCAGGGCAAACTTGGATGCTTTTTCGTAGAAGTCTTCCTGGGTAAGCATACCGAAGTTAATGAATATCTTGAGGTCATCCCACTTTTCTTCAAACTGCTTGCGGTCGTTTTTGAAGATGGATTGCAGGCGGTCGGCTACCTTCTTGGTGATGTATCCGGAGATCTTCTTTACATTGGAGTCGCTCTGCAGGTAGGAACGTGATACGTTCAGGGGGATATCGGGTGAGTCGATTACGCCGTGCAGGAGGGTAAGGAATTCGGGAACGATACCTTCTACTGAATCGGTTACATATACCTGGTTGCAATAGAGCTGTATCTTGTTGCGCTGCATCTCCATGTTGCTCTTTATCTTGGGGAAGTAGAGCACTCCGGTCAGGTGGAACGGATAGTCTACGTTGAGGTGTATCCAGAACAGAGGTTCGTCGCTCATCGGGTAGAGCTTCTTGTAGAATTCTTTGTAATCCTCGTCCGTCAGGTCCGAGGGTTTCTTCATCCACATGGGGTTGCTGTCGTTGATTACATTGTCCTCGTCGGTGTCTACGTATTTGCTGTCTTTCCACTCCTGTTTCTTGCCAAAGGCGATGGGTACAGGCAGGAAGCTGCAATATTTCTTGAGGAGGCTTTCTATGCGTTCTTTTTCAAGGAACTCTTTGCTTTCGTCATCGATATATAGGATAATATCTGTACCGCGATCTTCTTTCTTGCATTCTTCAAGGGTAAATTCGGGACTGCCGTCACAGCTCCACTTGATGGCCTGAGCGCCTTCTTTGTGCGATTTAGTAATGATCTCAACTTTCTTGGAAACCATGAAGGAGGAGTAGAAACCCAGTCCGAAGTGACCGATGATGGCATTTGCATCGTCCTTGTACTTCTCCAGAAAGTCGTTGGCGCCAGAGAAGGCGATCTGGTTGATGTACTTGTCGATCTCCTCTTCGGTAAGTCCGATACCGCGGTCGGAGATGGTGATGGTTTTCTTGTCGAGCTTGATGCGCACGGTCAGATCGCCCAACTCGCCCTTGAACTCTCCAAGTGAAGCAAAGGTCTTTAACTTTTGTGTAGCATCTACAGCGTTTGAAACGATTTCGCGCAGGAAGATCTCATGATCGCTGTACAAGAACTTTTTGATGACAGGAAAAATGTTTTCGGTAGTTACTCCGATATTGCCTTTTTGCATAATGTATATGTTTTTGATTGTTAGTATACTTTGTGAAGTGCGGTGACAAAAAAAGTGCCAGCCCCGGGAGGGACTGACACTTTGTCGGGATATCATTCATTCTCTTTATACCTCTTCCAGTTCTGTTTGCGGCTGGAGGGTCAATTTGTCATCACCTTCTTTATAATCCACGAGGATCGTATCGCCTTCTTTCAGCTGCGAGGTGAGCAGAAGCTCGGCTACTTCATCTTCAAGGAAGCTTTGCATGGCGCGTTTCAAGGGGCGTGCTCCATACTGTACATCGTATCCTCTTTCGGCGAGGAAGCCTTTTGCAGAATCGGTTACATGAAGTGTGTATCCGATTTCCAGGATTCGTTTCCGTACGGCGACCAGCTCCACATCTACAATCTTTACAATGTCATCCAGCGAAAGTTGCTCGAATGTGATGATCTCATCGATACGGTTTAGAAATTCCGGGGCAAACTGTTTATGCAACGCCTTCTGGATTACCGAACGTGAGAGGTCTTTCTCATTGTTTTGCGACGTCGTAGAGAAGCCTATTCCCCGTCCGAATTCTTTCAGCTGACGCGTGCCTACATTGGAAGTCATGATGATTACGGTATTTTTAAAGTCCACGGTCTTTCCGTTGCTGTCCGTAAGTCGTCCTTCATCCATTATCTGCAATAGGAGGTTGTAGGTATCCGGATGCGCTTTCTCTATCTCATCCAGCAGTACGATGGAGTAGGGTTTGCGGCGTACTTTCTCGGTAAGTTGTCCTCCTTCTTCGTATCCCACGTATCCCGGAGGTGCACCTACCAGACGTGATACGGAGAACTTCTCCATGTATTCACTCATGTCAAGACGAATGATGGAATCTGCCGATCCGAAAAGGAACTCAGCCAGTTGCTTGGCAAGGTACGTCTTTCCCACACCGGTAGGTCCCAGGAAGAGGAAGGTACCGATAGGGCGGTTGGGATCTTTCAATCCTACCCGGCTGCGACGTATAGCCTTGGTCAGGGTGCTTATGGCTGTATCCTGAGCTATCACTTTGCTGGACAGCTCTTTCTGCATCTCCATGAGGCGTGCTTCTTCGGCCTGTGCCATTCGCTGTACAGGGATTCCCGACATCATGGACACTACGGTAGCTACATTTTCTTCGTCTACTGTTTCGCGGCGTTCTTTGAGGGAGGACTCCCATTTCTTGCGCATGGCATCCATCTTTTCCTCCAACTGGCGGCCTTGGTCGCGGTAGCTGGCAGCTAATTCAAAGTTTTGTGATTTCACAGCCTTCTTCTTTAGGTCGGCCATCTCTTTGATGCGAACCTCCAAATCCTCGATCTCTGTAGGAACTACGATGTTGATAAGGTGGGCTCTTGAGCCGGCCTCGTCCAATGCATCCAGCGCCTTGTCAGGGAAGAAGCGGTCGGAAATATAACGTTCTGTCAAAGTGACACAGGCTTTCAGCGCCTCGTCGGTATAGGTTACATTATGATGTTCTTCGTAACGGTCTTTTACGTTTCTCAGAATGGCAAGGGTTTCTTCCGCGCTTGTGGGCTCTACTATAACCTTCTGGAAGCGGCGGTCCAACGCTCCGTCTTTCTCTATGTTTTTGCGATACTCATCCAGAGTGGTAGCTCCGATACACTGCAGATCTCCGCGGGCCAATGCGGGTTTTAGCATATTGGCGGCATCCATGCTGCCGGTTGCCGAACCTGCTCCGATAATAGTATGTATCTCGTCAATGAAAAGGATGATTTCCGGGTGGCTGCGAAGCTCTTCTACAATACCCTGAAGACGTTCCTCAAATTGTCCACGATACTTTGTTCCTGCTACTACGGATGCCATGTCTAATATCACAATCCGCTTCTCGTAAAGGGTGCGTGATACCTGACGCTCTCTGATCCGAATAGCAAGTCCTTCTACTATGGCGCTTTTTCCTACTCCGGGCTCACCGATGAGGATAGGATTGTTCTTCTTTCGGCGACTTAAGATCTGCGCTATACGTTCAATCTCTTTCTCACGCCCGATGACAGGGTCTAGCTTTCCTTCCTCGGCCGCATCGGTAGCATTGTACCCATACTTGTCGAGTAGGGGAGTATCGGTGCGCTCTTCGCCTTTTCCGGAAGCTTTTCGTTCGCTTTTGGCAGGCTCTTCTACTTCGCCCCATTCATCGTAGCTGTCACTGAAATCGGAAGAGATGTCACTCTTTTGTTTCAGCTTGGCAGCCAATACTTGGTAGTCTACATTCCAATTAGCAAACAGGTGGGATGAATAAGTATCCTCATGTAAGATTGCCATTAGCAAATGGCCGATATCGATTGTTTTAGAGTGGCATATCTTAGCTTCTTCCTCGGATCTGTTAAGGGTTAGGTTTGCTTCGGAAGTAAACGTAAGCTGGTCGGAACCTATGAAGTTGTTGTCCAGTGTGTCCTTTAAGTGGCTCTCTAAACTATCTTTAAGCTGTGAGACATCCACGTGTAGTTCTTCCAGGAGTGCAAGTAGCTCTCCATCTTGTTCCCGAAGGATGCCAAGAACTAAATGCTCTGGCCCAACGAAATTATTGCATAGTCTTCTGGCTTCTTCTTTGCTGTAGTTTACAGCATTGTAAACCTTGCTTGTATACGGGCTGTTCATAGTGATCTCCTTTCTTTATTATAGTAACGTACAAGCTCTTTCTTGTACAAAAGTAGTAAACATCTTTATACTTTCAAAGCGTTTACTGCCTCTTTCTTTGCTTATCAAACAAATAACGTGCCAAGAATGTTGTTGTGAATCCTCGAAAAGCGGCTTTTTTTCTGAAACTTTAATAGCAAAAGCTTTCCTGTATCATTGAAAAAGCGTACCTTAGCGCAGTTTTAAAGAGCCTTTTTATGTGGTGGCAGAAGCGCTTTGTACTGCATTGGCAATTTAAAAGATGTATAGATACATTATAATAAAATAGATAGTTAAATGCTTGATCAAGACAGAATTATTAAAATCAATATCGAGGACGAAATGAAGTCATCGTATATTGACTATTCTATGTCAGTCATTGTGTCGCGTGCCCTTCCTGATGTACGTGATGGTTTCAAACCCGTACATCGTCGTATATTATATGGTATGATGGGGCTTGGCAATACTTCTGATAAACCTTATAAGAAATCTGCCAGAATTGTGGGTGAGGTACTGGGTAAGTTCCATCCTCATGGCGATTCTTCTGTATATATGGCAATGGTACGTATGGCGCAGGAGTGGTCCATGCGCTATATGCTGGTTGATGGACAGGGTAACTACGGCTCCGTAGATGGCGACAGTCCTGCGGCCATGCGTTATACCGAAGCCCGCCTGAATAAACTGGGTGAGGAGATGATGCGCGACCTGGACAAGGAAACTGTAGATATGGTCAATAACTTTGATGATACTCTTCAGGAACCGTCTGTATTGCCTACTCGTATCCCGAACTTATTGGTGAATGGAGCTTCTGGTATTGCCGTAGGTATGGCTACCAATATGCCTACACACAATCTGGCCGAGGTGATAGAAGCTTGTATCGCTTATATTGATAACAATGACATTACTACCGATGAGCTAATGCAATATGTGAAGGCACCCGATTTTCCAACCGGGGGTTATATTTATGGTATCAGCGGTGTAAGAGATGCGTATGAAACCGGTCGCGGCCGTGTGATTATGCGTGCCCGTGCTGAAATAGAAGCCGGTTCTTCGCATGATAAGATTGTAGTAACAGAGATCCCATACGGTGTAAACAAGAAAGAGCTGATCGAAAATATTGCAGCGCTGGTTAATGAAAAGAGAATAGAAGGTATCAGTAATGTAAACGACGAAAGTGACCGTGAGGGTATGCGCATCGTGGTGGATGTAAAACGAGATGCCAATGCCAGCGTGATTCTGAATAAGCTTTATAAGATGACGGCTTTGCAAACCTCTTTCGGAGTGAACAACATCGCTCTGGTAAAAGGTCGTCCACGTATGTTGACGCTCAAAGATATTATTCAATATTTTATAGAGCACCGGCATGAAGTGGTGATTCGTCGTACTCAATATGATTTGCGTAAGGCTCGTGAGCGTGCGCATATTCTGGAGGGATTGATCATTGCTTCTGATAATATTGATGAAGTGATCCGCATTATCCGCGCTGCAAAGAATCCGCAGGAAGCAATGGCTAATTTGATGGAACGCTTTGAGTTATCAGAACTTCAGGCACGTGCCATCGTAGAGATGCGTTTGCGTCAGCTTACCGGACTGGAGCAGAGCAAGCTTCATGCAGAATACGAAGAGGTGAAGAAACAGATTGAATACTTTGAAGCTATTCTTTCGGATGAGGACCTCTGTCGTAAGGTTATTACGGATGAGCTGATCGAAGTGAAGGCTAAATACGGTGACGCACGTCGCAGTGAGATCGTGTATTCTTCCGAAGAATTTAATCCGGAAGATTTCTATGCGGATGATCAGATGGTAATTACTATCTCTCATCTGGGGTATATTAAGCGTACTCCGCTTTCGGAATTCCGTGCACAGAATCGTGGCGGTGTGGGATCCAAAGGGTCTGAAACCCGTGATGAGGACTTTGTAGAGAATATATATCCCGCTACCATGCACAATACTATGTTGTTCTTTACCCAAAAAGGACGCTGCTATTGGTTGAAGGTGTATGAGATTCCTGAAGGTACGAAGATCTCCAAAGGACGTGCTATCCAGAATCTTCTGAATATTGATCCGGATGATAAGGTGAATGCCTTTGTCCGTGTGAAGACCCTGACAGATGCGGAATATATCAAGAACCATTACATCCTGTTCTGTACCAAGAATGGTGTGGTGAAAAAGACTTCCTTGCAACAATATTCCCGTCCACGTCAGAACGGAGTAAACGCAATTACTATTCGTGAAGATGATCGTGTTATTGAGGTACGTATGACGAATGGTAATAATGAGATTATCATTGCCAACCGAAACGGTCGTGCCATCCGTTTCAATGAACGGACTGTTCGTGAGATGGGGCGTACTGCCACCGGAGTAATTGGTATGCGACTGGATGATGATGGTCAGGATGAAGTGGTAGGAATGGTTTGTATCAAGGATATAGAAACCGAAAGCGTGATGGTTGTTTCCGAACAGGGATATGGAAAGCGTAGTAATATTGATGACTACCGTATTACCAACCGCGGTGCAAAGGGTGTGAAGACTCTAAACATTACAGAAAAAACAGGAAAACTGATTGCCATAAAGAGCGTAACAGATGAAAACGATTTGATGATTATCAATAAATCAGGTATCACCATTCGTATCGCTGTGAGTGAATTCCGTATTATGGGACGTGCCACACAGGGCGTACGACTCATTAACCTGGATAAACGTGGTGATGAAATTGGTTCTGTGTGTAAAGTGCTTCACGATACCGATGAAATCGAGGAACTTGATGAGGATGAATTGACCTCCCCAGATGCTCCAGCATCCGAAATAGCCGGACTTGAAACAATGCCGTTGGATGAGGAAGAAGGCGATGAGGATCATGTGGATAACGAAGAAGAAACCGAAGAATAATATTATAGCTAATTTAAAACAAGTTGTTATGAAACATTATGTTTTTACAATCATGCTACTGCTTGTAGCAAGTGTAGCTTATGGACAGAAAGCAAATCAGAAGAAAGCCAAAACGGCAATAGGCGAAGAAAATCCTAATTTTAAGGATGCTTTTGCGGCTATTGATGCAGCAATGAAGGACCCTACTACAATGAACGATCCTGAAACATACAACCTTGCAGGTAAGTTGTCTCGCAAAGCGTATGAAATGGAAAGTATGAAACACTTGAAGAAGGAGCCTTATGACACTGCAAGGTTGTACAACAGTGTGTTGGAAATGTTTAAGTATTACGAAATTTGTGATGAGAAAGCTCAGATTCCTGATGAGAAAGGAAAGCTGCCTAAGAACAAATGGCGTGAAGAAAACACCAAGGATCTGGAGAAGTATTACGGACAGCTATTTAATGCGGGCGCAGTGTATTACATGATGCAGAAGAAGGATTATCCGACTGCTGTGCGCTTTTTGGGTGAGTACATTGATAAAGCGAATTCTCCTTTACTAAAGAATCTGGATCTTCTTACTGACAGTGCAAAGAATCAGACAGCCTTCTATGCTACTTACGCGGCTTATTACGCAAAAGATGATGCCAATATTATTAAGTATGGTGAGATGGCGATCAATTGTTTGAATAAAACCGACTCTGAAAAGGCATTCCAAATTTTGACCCATGCTTATAAGAATGAGGGAGATACTGCAAAGTGGATTTATATGCTTCAGGAAGGTATTAAGCGTGACCCGACAGCTGAGAGCAATATTGTACAGCTGATTAACTATTACAATGACAAGGGAAAGATAGGCGAGGCCATGAAATTTGCTGACCAGTTGATCGAAGCCGATCCGGATAATGATTACAGCTACTTTATAAAAGGTGTATTGTTGCAGCAGGGTACAAAGGATGTAGCGGGTGCTATTGAATGTTACAAAAAGGCTATTGCCATTGATCCGAAGAAATCTGAGTATTACTCGAATCTTGGTACCTCCTATATAGCTGTGGCGCAGGAACTGGATGGTAATTCGGTATACAACTCTCCGGAATACAAGAATCAACAACGCTTGGTGATGCAGAACTACATGTGGGCACGCGAGGCTTTTGAGAAGGTACGTGACTTGGCGCCTGAGAAAGAAGACTTGTGGGTAGCTCCGTTGTATCGTATTTACTACAAGTTGGGTATCCAGCAGGGTGAAGAGTTCCAAGAGCTGCAGAAGAAGATGGAAGCTCGTGAAGGTGTGATATTGACTCAGCCTGCTAAGAAAGCGCCTGCGAAGAAATAATTTTAATGTGCTTTATACTACGAAGAGCTATCCGCAATCCGGATAGCTCTTTGTGAATAAGGCTATTTGCCAGGGCTTAGAGTTTTTGATTGTGATGGAAGAAATGTCTGTGTATTTGCGTCGCTATGCTTTCTGGGAAGAGCTTGCCAATACCCTTAGTCATGGGTTAGGGATTCTTTTGGGTATTGTGGCGGGTTATTTCCTTTTGTGTAAGGCCGGCCTTCATGAAGAGTCCGGCTGGTCAGTTTTGTCTGTGGTGATTTATCTGGTGGGGATGTTCTCTTCCTATATCAGCTCTACTTGGTATCATGGTTGTCGTCCTGGCAAACGGAAGGAGTTACTCCGGAAGTTTGATCATGGAGCCATCTACTTGCATATAGCCGGAACGTATGCTCCTTTGACCTTACTTGTGCTGCGTGAATCATCGGGTTGGGGGTGGAGCATCTTTATTCTTGTTTGGATTGCGGCTATAGTAGGCTTTGTGTTTAGCTTTGTTCGACTGAAGGAGCATAGCAATCTAGAGACCTGTTGCTATATTGTTATGGGTGGTTTGATACTGATAGCTATTAAGCCTCTGTTTGATTCTCTTTCTGCTCAGGGAATAATTGATGCTCTTTGGTGGCTCATTGGAGGTGGTGTTTCGTATGTCATAGGTGCGCTTTTTTATTCTCTCCGCAGGCCTTATATGCATGCTGTGTTTCATTTATTCTGTTTAGGTGGTAGTATATGTCATATCTATTCCATCTATTTGTTGCTCTGAGTTTGATTGTGTAAAAAAGAAAGCTCCCGAATAAGAATTCTCATTCGGGAGCTTTTTGTATGCGGTTATTGCACCGGCCAGAATTATTCAGCAGCGGGAGCTTCTTCTGCAGAAGTTTCCTCAGTAGCAGGAACTTCTACAGCTGCTACGGCAGCTTCTTCTGCGGCTTCTTTTGCTTTTGCAGCTTCTTCAGCTAAGACAGCAGCTTTCTTTTCTGCTAAAGCTTTTGCTTTTTCTTCGTTTACTTTCTTTTCAGCTTCCAAACGAGCTTTTGCAGCTTCTTTAGAAGCAGCTTCATTCTTAGTCTTCAGGGCCTGCAGTCCGCTTTGCTTGTTGTTCTTCCAAGCTTCGAATTTAGCCTGAGCTTCAGCTTCGCCGAATGCACCTTTCTTAACGCCTTCAAGGAGGTGTTTCATCATGTAGATACCTTCTTTGGAGAGGATGTTACGTGTAGTGTCAGTAGGCTGTGCACCACATTGTACCCAGTACAGTGCGCGGTCGAACTTCAAATCAACTGTGGCGGGATTGGTGTTGGGGTTGTATGTACCAATCTTCTCAGTGAATTTACCATCGCGTGGCGCTCTCACGTCTGCAATCACTATGGAATAGTGTGCGTAACTCTTGTGACCATTTCTTTGCAATCTAATCTTTGTTGCCATTGTACTTGTATAATTTATGATTTGAAATTAAATGCTATTATCTCGTAATAGCGGTGCAAAAGTACTTCCTTTTTTCTTACTGGGCAAGAAAATCATGCTCTTTTTTAGGAGAATACCTTACTTTGATGTAATAAAACGATGTGGCAGGACGAATCATTTCAGTTGTTTTCTATTATTGGGCTTTTCAAGCGGAAGACCCGAATGCCGGGGCATGTCTTTCCACTGATTTGCACCGAGAGTGGGCGAGGATCGACGATGACCTTTTTCTGAAGAGAGGAGGCATGCATCAGGTGTAGTTCTTTACCAATATATACGGCAATGCCTACATGGGATATATCCAGCCCTTCTATGGTAGTAACCAAACCAATGAGGTCTCCTTCTTTGATCCAACTCTTCCCGGTTACGGGGAGTTTGGCTTTGGGGAGGTAGGCGAAGCGCTCTTTGTTGCATCGCTCTTCCATGATGCGAATGGGGGCAATGAACTCTGGATGTGCGGCCAGTTGCGCATATTTTTCGGGGTTTTTGCTCATGAATCCGATGCGGACAGGGTAGCTGTCTGGGCTGTGGAGGGCAGTGATATCTTCAATTAGGCCGTGTGACAGATTGTCATTGGCCCATTCGCTGATATAATGAAGTCGGGAGGGGTATCCTTGAATGACCCCGTTAGTGTACCGGATCTGTTGCAGATTGTGGCAGTAAAGAGCAAAAGTATCTGCATCTTGCGTAAGCATACGGGCGGTAAGGGCTAGTGCCATGGAGGTTTCCATAAAGGTGCTGCAATCCAGCTCACGCAGATTTATCACAAGGCGCTCTGTAGTATTTCCTTCCAGGGTATGAGCTACATAGGGGAGCCCCAGGAATTGCCTGCCGCAGTAGCTGACTTCCCTGGCGGAGTTATTGCGCAGGATGTGGCATACGCTCAGGCTGTCTTCCGGCAGGTAGTCAGGGGCCTCAAGACAATTCTGCCCCAATACCGTGAGGCTGGGGCAGAAAAGTGAGAGGAGTATCAGAATCTTATGAAGCATCCTTATTTATATTGCTTGATAAGGGCTTTGAAGTCTTTAGAGTAGGGCACCAGGCTGAAGCTGTAGTTGTACGTTTCGCCTGTCTTGATACGGTTCCATTCATGCGGAGTGGCTCCCCAGCTGTTATCGCCGGCTACACCAGTCATGCCGTAGTCAATGAATACGTCAACCAGTTGCTGCGGACGCGGATCGGTGGCGTGCTTCTTTTGCTGATCTTTGTATACGGCAGCTCCGTTGTGGATGCTTTCGCCGCAATCCAAGTCTTCACGCAGGTAGTTGGAGGCGTTGAATTCCATCTTCTCATTCGGAATGATGAGCAGACCTTTTCCACCCTTCATGCCGAGTGCCATCCAGCGCACATTGGTGCGGTGCTCGTTCTCTTCGGGCCGGATGTAGGGCACGTACATATCGGATACCTTGGTGGTATATTCGCCTACGAACTGTGAGGTGCGGCGGTCTACATAGTTTTCCAGAGGTCCGCAGCCGTAATAGGTAAGGTCGACGAAGGATACAGGCATTTTCATGCGCATACCCAAACGGGGGATCCAGCTGGCTTCGAGGTTCTCGTTGTTCTGCGGACGATTGCGGCGGCTCATATCGTAAGGTCTCATTTTACTGTTGAAGCTGTTGCTTACCTGTATCACTCCGTTGTCAAACACGGTGTATTCAGCTTTCCACGTAGCTTCCGCTTCGGGGTATGAGTACTCTACGGTGACTTTGTTTCCGTTTACCTGGAAGGATGCAGCTTTGGCTGCTGCCTCGGATGCTTCGCGCCATTCTTTGAACTTCTTAGGGCCGTCATAGCCATAATCGTTCTCCACGGGAGCACGCCAGAAGTCGGGCTTTGGTCCGTTACCGTTCAAGATGTATTCCTGCCCTTTGTATTGATAAGAAGTCAGCAGGCCGGATTCCTTATTAAACACAGCTTTGAAATCTTTGCCTTTGTATACGAAATCTTTGCCGGATTCAGCCGGTTTGAGGGTTGCGGGCAGGGCTTGACTGGCATACTGATAAGGGTAGAGTTCTTTCTGATCGCGCGCTATTACATAGCCTACAGGCAGGAAGGGCTCGGCAGTGCGTATCTTTACATAGAACTCTACCTGTACGTCGCCGGCTTTGCGCTCAGTGGGAAGGCTTAGTTTTACGGTGAGGGTATCCATTGGCTCGCACTTCACGTTAAGTTTGTCGCTGAAGGTCACTTTTCCGCTTTGCTTGACTACGTAGGAGAAGTCGTATTTATCCAGGTTGGTGAAGAAGAAACCATTGGCTATCTTGATAGTCTGCTTTGCAGGATCAAGGTCTACGAAGTCTACATTTTGGTATACACGTCTCATCTCCTCAGTCTGCGGTTTCACGGAACGGTCGGGGAATACAAGGCCGTTGATGCAGAAAGTACCATCGCTGGGAGTTCCTTCGTCTCCGAAGTCGCCTCCGTATGCCCAGTATTTACGGCCGTCGGCAGTCTTGGCTGCAAAGCCTTGGTCTACCCAATCCCAGATGCAGCCGCCTTGCAGTTTGGGGTATTTCTTGATTATTTGCCAGTAGTAATCAAAGCCTCCCAGCGAGTTGCCCATTGCATGAGCGTATTCGCACATGATGAGGGGGCGCTTCATATCGGGGTTTTTGGCATAGTTCTCAATGTTTGAAGGGCTTGGATACATCGGGCAATAGATGTCTGAGTTCCACTCATGGTAGGCCTGCTCAAACTGAGTGGGGCGGGTGGGATCTATGTTCTTCAGATACAGGTAAGTCTGGTAGAAGTTGTATCCGTTACCAGCTTCATTGCCTAATGACCAGGTTATGATGCAGGGCTGATTCTTATCGCGCTCGTACATATTCTGGGTGCGGGTCATGTGAGCCTCGTAGAAAAGGATGTTATTACCAAGTGTACCGCCGATCTTGCGGTCGTATCCCATACCATGGCTTTCGATGTTGGCTTCGTCAATGACGTAGATTCCGTACTCGTTACATAGTTCATAGAAACGTTCTTGCTGCGGATAGTGGCAGGTACGCGCGGTGTTTACATTGTATTTCTTGAAGAGTTCAATGTCTTTAAGCATGAGGTCCTCTGATACATAGTGTCCGGTATACTCATTATGCTCATGGATATTCACACCTTTCACCAAGACGGGCTTACCGTTGATCAGGAACTGACTGTTCTTCACCTCTGCAGTACGGAAGCCCACTTTGCTGTTGATAGCTTCCAACACATTGCCGCTGGCATCTTTCAGGGAGATAATCAGGGTGTAGAGGTTGGGAGTCTCAGCTGTCCAGTGCTTGAAAGCGCCTGTGGTTTCGGCCTTGTTACCATTGCCGGAGAATACTTCTTTGCCGCTGGCGTCGTACATCTTATAGAATACATTTCCGCCATTGGTGGTTACATCCAGTTTCAGGATACCTTTGTCATACTTCTCATCCAGAGTGGATATCACGTGGAAGTCCTCGATGCGTGTTTTTGGCTGGGCATACAGATATACTTCGCGCTCGAAGCCGCTCAGGCGCCAGAAGTCCTGACATTCCAGATAGTTGGCGTCGCTGAAGCGATGTACTTGTACGGCCAGTACATTCTTACCGCTTTGTACCTTATCGGTGATCTTAAAGCGTGAGGTGGTCTTAGCGTCCTTGCTCATTCCCAGGAACTTACCGTTTAGGTAGTAGAAGGCACAACCTTTGGTGCCGTCAAAGCTGATGAAGATTTCTTTCCCATTCCAGTCGGCCGGAACGGTGAACTCGCGGCGGTAGCTTCCGGTGGGGTTCCATACTTCGGGTACCTTCGGGGGTTCAGGTTTTTGCAGGTATTTATCATGCCCCCAGGATACGAATGCCCATCCCGAATTAGTGTAGATGGGAGTACCGAAGTTCTGTAATTCCCAGTTGCCGGGCACTTTGATGTCGCTCCATCCGGATACATCCAGTGCCGGATCCATGAAGTTTTTTGGACGGTCAGGGAAGTTCTCTGCATAGTTGAACTTCCAGGTGCCGTTCAGCGTCATGCGTGTTTTGCAGGCTGCCCGGTCGTTTTTTAGGGCATCGGCCTCTGTGGGGTAGGAGGTGAAGGATGCTCTTGGCTTTTCTCTTCCCAAACTTGTAATGTTTGGGTCGGTAATGATCTCATACCGGTCTTTTGGCTCTTGCTGTGCAAAAGCGGTCATTGCGCATGCCAGCAGTGAGGCGAATACAAGACTCTTTCTCATGGGTTTCATATTGGGTTAATCGTTAATAAAATATTCTTTATTGATATACTTTAAGCCACAAAGTTAATATAATGCCTTATAGGAATGAAAGCTTTAAGAAAAGATAACAAAAGAAGAGAAGGGTGGCTGCCAGATTATATGGCAGCCACCCTTCATGAAATGAGTGAAACTGATATTTTATAAGATCTCAATATGCTTTTCAGCTTTCTTCTGATCTTCGGGTTTTACCTTTGGCAGGTGTACGGCCAGTACGCCATGCTCCATTTTGGCAGAGATTTTGTCTTTAGCCACATTGTCGGAAAGGTACATTCTCTGCTGAAACTTGCTGTAAGAGAACTCTCTGCGTAGGTAGTGATCCTTTGTTTTCTCGGTGTCATCTTCCTTTGCTTCGGATTTTTTCTCCATGGTTACGAGTAGGTTTTTGTCGCTTTCGAGCTTGATGTGAAAGTCTTCTTTCGTCAGTCCGGGAGCGGCAAACTCTACGCGATACTCATCTTCAGTTTCAATTACGTTTACGGCAGGAGTGGTGGGATTTACCCGGTCCATCCAGGTGTTGTCAAGCAAGTCGTTGAATACGGTTGGCAACCAATTTGGGTTTCTTCTGATTACAGGTCTCATAATTTAATCCTCCTATTTATTAATTCTACTTTGATGTTTTGGTTTATTGTTTTCACGATAGAATGTGCAAGTGGTGTGCCAATTGCATTTTCCGGCTATGGGCCTGAAATTTTGTCGCATCTTGGTTATATCTGTTAATTTTAGAATGACATTTTGTCTGATTATCAGACGGATAGTCATGCTCGTTGCCGTTTGATACGTTGAAAGTAACGTATGTAGGCAGGAAATAGGGGACTAGAGGATTATTGTATACATATTTCTTATTTAAGCCCTTCTTCGCATAGGGTTGTATATTTAACCTGTTATGGGTTTAACCTGTTTGTTTTCGGTGTGTTGTGTTTAGTTCTACGGTCTCTGAACCGTAGCGCTGTGTTTTGGGAATCTCAGGCCTGAAATTTGAAAATCTCAGGCCTGAGATTTCCTAACTTCAGCGCTGCGGTTTAAAAAGGCAGGAAAACAAATTTTTCAAAAGAAGGTAGTGTCTATATAGATTACCATTACTGTATCTCTGCTTCTTTTAGCTTAAAGCGCATCCTGAAAACCCCGTTTTCGTAACTTGAGGAAGAGATTATAAACCTTCCGATAGCTGATGTGTTTTCTACATGAGTACCGATGCAGAGGCATTCATCATAATCACCTACATGTACCACCCGTACGGTGTCCGAGGCCTCTTCGGGCAGGCGTTCCAGGTCAAAGCGTCCCCGGGCCTCTTCCTGCGAGATGAATTCGGTGTATACAGGTAGCTTTTGGGCTATCACTTCATTTACCGTATCTTCTATCTGGCTGCATTCCTCCGGAGTGGGGCAGCGGTCCAAACTGAAATCCAGCTTGCTCTTTTTTCGCTCAATATGTGCCTGTACGGCACGTCCGCAGCCGAAGAGGTTTACCATGGTACGGTTTATGATATGCTCGCAGGAGTGCATAGGAGGGTACTCCTGCTTGTTATGCTCGTTGAGCGTGGGTTGTTGTTCCATATTTATTATTTATTTGTCTGATTGATTAAGTTCACGATTACTTTTACCATCACATCTTTTTCTTCGGTTCTGCTTTCGGCTATCATTAGGGTGATGGCTACTAATGTATTGTCGGCAATTCGTTTTTCACCGCTTGGACGGTATAGTATCCCATTGTTCTCCATGAACCATAGGAAAAGCATGGCAGCAATTCGTTTGTTGCCATCGCTGAAAGAGTGGTTCTTGGTGACTAAATAGAGCAGCATGGAGGCTTTCTCTTCGATGCTTGGGTATAACTCTGTTCCGCCAAATGTCTGATAAATGGTGGCAATGGAGCTTTTGAAGGATTGGTCTTTCTCATGTGCAAACAGTTCGCTTCCGCCAAATTTTCCTTTCAGACTTCGAATGGCGGCCGTGGCATTCTCGTAAGTAGCATGAAACTTTCCGTCTTGTGTGGTCTCATCAATAGTAAGCTGCTGGTAGTCGTACTTGTCTAAGGTGTCAAGGGCATATACATAGTCGGTAACCACTGCCAGCAGACCTTTTGACTCATCGGTGCTGAGCTCTTCCTGACTTTTCACCGTATTTGCCAGTACATGCACTACTTTTTTGAGTTCCTGGTAGTGCTCCAGTTTTATGCGTTCATTGATGGCGTATCCTTTGACAAGGTATTCTCTCAGTATCTTATTAGCCCAGATACGGAACTGGGTACCGCGGAGCGATTTAACACGGTATCCTACGGAAATGATGACGTCAAGGTTGTAGTATTTCGTGCGATACTTTTTTCCATCTGCTGCAGTTGTCAAGTATTTCTTGACAACTGAATCTTCATACAATTCTTTCTCTCTGAAGATATTATTAATATGTAAACTGATATTCTGTTTTGTTGATTGAAATAATTCGCACATCTGCGATTGTGTTAACCACACAGTTTCTGTTTCCAGCTTTACATCCAATTGAATCTTTCCATCTGTGGTCTCGTATAAGAGTACTTGGTCTAAGGGGCTATTAACGCTATTGCATATTGGTAAATGCTCCTGTCTCTTGCTAATGCTTTTCTTCATCTCTTTATTTTTTTTATAGTATTATTAGGTTATTCTTTCCAGTTCTGTTTCAGCATACTGTATAGGTTTACGTCGGCAAATTGGCCGGAGACGAGCAGAATGGCCTCGCGTTCAATGCCTTCGTGGGTGAAGCCTAGGTGTCGGGGTACGGCGTTGCTGGGCTGGTTTTCTGTGGCGCAGGATATCTGAATGCGGTGGATGTGGCGTTGGTTGAATGCCCAGTTACACAGATATTTCACGGCGGAGGTGACGATGCCGCGGCCGCGGAAAGGGGGGATAAGCCAGTAACCGATTTCAGTTTTGCAGTTCTCCCGGTCAGTATTGACAAAGCCGATGAGACCGCAAAATACTTCATCCTGCTCAATGATGAATACGATGTCCCGTTTCTCATACGGCACGGCGAGGACGGATGAAAGGAAGGCTTTTTCGTCTGCCAGCTCTTTCATATTGTCTACAAAAGGCAGCCAGGTACGTAAATCCTCGCGGTGTGTGTCGATGGCGCAAAAAATCTTTTTTGCATCTGCCAATGTGGCTTCATGCAAGCTAATGTGCTCAGAAATAGAATGGATATAAGTGCTTTTCATAATCTTAGTTTTGATTGAATACGCAAAATTAAGGAAAAAGTATGAAAAAGTAATGGGTAATTCTTCGTTTTATTCGAGAAAGATTCTTAAGTTTGCGCCCCTATTTAAATACTATGATGTTTGAAGCAACAAAAAAAGAATGGAGTGAATTGTATATCCTACTCCGCCTGCTGGCAGACGGCAAGGTTTCAAAGGGTACATCTAAAGGGGCAGCAGATCCTGCACAGCCTCTGGTTATTAATCAAATTGACCGTCAGGAACAAAACGGAGTGCGGACTTATTATCCCCATGAAAGCATGGTGGCAATCGATCCGCCACGTGGTCCGGAACCCAGTCACATGACTTTTGAAGAGGAAGAGGCTGCTATAAGGGAGATTCCCAATGCAGTAGTGGCTCATATTGCCGATCTGGTATTGGAACTGCTTCATAGCGGGACTGAAGGCCTTATTGCATCCACTAAGGAGATTGAGGACTTCTTGGATGAAATTGCTCTCTATGATTTAGCTGCTTTGTCCAAGGACGGTTATCCAATGAGTGTATCCCTTAGTGATACAGAGGAAAGCCTTACTACCTGTAAGCTGTGGTCGCGTCTTGATACTGCAAACCCCTTGCTGGATGGCGGGCGCACTGCCAATCTGAAAATGGAGCAGACGGGCGTAAAGTTTTCATCGCCCACCGTGCAGAAGATCAATGCACTGGAAACCCAAAACACAGTAGGCGACCGCATGCTTATGATCGAACGTCTGGGCGGTGTGCTGAAGTATGATGAGCCGGCCGACAAGGTGTTTCGTGCCAATCTGGCTATGATTGACCTCCATTTGGGTCGTCTTCTTACCGAAATGCTGCGTCTGATGCACCTGGAAGGCATCACCCGTATCAGTGATCTTACCCAGCGAATCAAGGTAACCAACCCGCTGAAAGTGAAAGCTGAGCTGATAGAAAAGCATGGTTACTATGAGTATAAGATGAAACAACTCCTGCTGGCCGCCGCCCTTGGCATGCGCCCCGCCAAGATATTCACCGGCGAGGCATGCGCCCCGGAAGGTATCATAGTGCTAAATACCGATGGTAGCCTTTTGTATTATAAAGTGGCCAATCGCAATCTGCTGGCCGAATTCCTGTACAACAATACCCGCCTGGAAAAGGGCGCTTTTGAGAAAGATAAATATGGAGTGCTTGAACGTGAGAACAATGCGTATTACTTTAAGTTGAACTTAAAGATAGGTTTTACCAAACGATAATAGTACGGGGTGCTTCTTCTTGAGGCACCCCGCATTATTTACAGCTCTCCTACAATCTCTTGTAGCTCCATACGTTGATGGGGCTTTACCTCTTTTTCATCGGGATAGCCGATAGGGATGATGACGGCGGGCTCTATGTGTTCGGGGAACTTAAGCAGGGAGTGGCACAGTGCGGCGTCAAAGTTACATACCCAGCAGGTGCCTAAGCCTTGTTCGGTAGCTGCCAGGCAGAGGTGCTCTACGGCAATCGCGATGTCGATATCGGCATGATCTTTTCCGTCCGACTTGCGGCGCCAGGAACGATTGTGGTCTACACAGGCCAGTATGTAGAGCGGGGCGGCGTTAAACCAGTCGCGCGGGTAGCTCTGTTGCAACGCACTTCTGCCTTCCTCAGAGCGTACGATATAGAATTTCCAAGGCTGGAAATTCACGGCCGAGGGGGCGTGGCGCATACATTCCAGAATGTAATCCAACTTTTCCTGTTCTATCTCTTGTGCCATCCAGGCTCTTACAGAGTGGCGCGATAGCGCCAGATTTTTGAATGTGCTCATCTTTTTTACGTTTATTGTGGGTTATTTGTTTCTGTTATCCTCTTTTCCGCTTCCATCTGTGCGCGGCTCTTGCTTTGCGTTACCATGTACACTCCACCGAATACCAGGGCTACGGCTACACTTTTCATCAGTCCGAAACTGTCCATTCCTACTGCAATAGCTACGAGGCTGGCCACAATGGGTTGTGCATAATTGTACATGCAGGCCACCGTGGGGCGCAGTACATGCTGCCCGATGGGGAGGAGCAGGTAACTCAGAAAAGTGGCACCGAATACTACATACAGCACTCCGCTAATCTCTTCTGTAGTAAAGGTGGTCCATTGTGCTGCAGCCAATTCGGTATAGGAAAGGGGAATAACCACAATGCTGGCGTATGTGAACATCCACTTCATTAGCGTTACTGCCGAATAACGACCGATGAGATTTTTAAAAAGAACGAAGTAGGTTGAATAACTCAGCTGTGCACACAAGCAAAGCAAGTCGCCCCACATAGATCCTTTTCCGCCCGCCACTCCCGAAGCTGCATTGTTACTGATAATAAGGATCAGCGCCCCCATAGCACCGGAAAAGATGCCCAGTACTTTCAACCCCGTAACGGGTTCTTTCAGGATGAAGGCGGCCAGAATCATCACAATGATAGGAGTTGTGGTAGTTATAATGGATGCATTGATGGGTGAGGTGAGGCTTAGTCCGGTAGAGTAGCAGAACTGATTCACTACAATACCCAGCATGGCTGCAAAGAACAGCTTCATCATATCCCCATGTGCCACGTGTTCTTTGCGGGTGAAAGCGGAAAGTAGCCAGAAAGCCAGTGCAGCGCCCACCATACGGAAGTTTGTAAGAAGCAATGCCGAGATGGCGCCTGATGCCATTACGGCTTTGGATATAGGAGCCATCAGCCCCCATAGTACATTTGCTCCAAGCATAGCGGAGTGTGCTTTTAGTATCTGTTTCATAGAGAGTCTCTTTGGATTTTATTTTTCGTGCGGTGTGTCTGGTTGGAGCCTTCCCAGCTGCAGAATGTCCTGCCCGGAGGGCTGCTGAAAGATGCGCAGCCCAAAGTGCGGCACAATGGCAGTTACATGATCCAGTATGGCGGCCTGTATGGTTTCGTATTTTCCCCACTCGGTTTCGGCAATGAAGAAGAGGAGTTCAATGGGGATACCCTGCGGGGTGTGCTGAAGTTCGCGCACGGTGCAGTACATATCGGTGGTGATGAGTGGATGTGCACGCAAATAACGTTGCAGGTACAGGCGTAGCAGCGTGAGGTTTACAACGGCTTCCCCTTCCTTATCCAGCGCGGGATCATCTTCCACAAAGCTGTATCCGGATAATGTAGCTGCCTCTTCCAAACAATAGAAGCGTACCGTCTGCACATCGATCATAATGGATTTTTTGACTCTGCGTGCACCTCCCTCTTTCATGGTGCGCCAGTTCTGAAAAGATTCCAGCACAAGCAGTTGTGGAGGGATGGTGAGCATAGTGGCATCAAAGTTCTTCACCTTGACGGTGTTCAGGGTGATTTCCTCCACAACGCCGTTGATGTTGTGCTTTGACACCGTGATCCAGTCACCCTTGCGCACCATGTCATTGGCCGAAAGCTGTATACCGGCAATCAACCCCATGATACTATCCTTGAATACCAGCGAGAGGATGGCGGCCGAGGCGCCCAGTCCGGTGAGCAACACCACGGGCGAACGTTCCAGAAGGATGGCAATGATTACGATCACGGTTATGATGTAGAACAGGAGCTTAAAGACCTGCAGGTAGCCTTTTATGGGCTTGTCACGCAGGTTTTCAAATGAGTTCCATAGGTCGTAGATCGCATCTATCAATGAGTTTCCAAGGAGAAGTACAGCGATGGTCAGGTAGATCTGGCATAATACTTCTATTGAACGGGGTGTTACTCCATCGGGCGTAAGAGAGGGCACGATGTACAATAGTATGAGCGCCGGAAACAGATTGCAGGCGGCGCGCAGTACTTTGGTATTCAGTAGTATCTCATCCCAGGTGGAACTGGTGTGCATCACAATGCGATGCAGCATAGGGACAACCCATCTTTTGGCTGCCCCTGTTATGGCAAATGCCAACAGGAAAGAGAGGAGCACAGCAATAACACGGTCGGCTTCACGGATGAATCCTTCCGGCATTCCTATACTTCGGAACAGGCTGTCTATCCAATGTACAATCTCGTTCATCAGCCTTTACGCGTGAACAGGCGACAAATCTCACCAATGATCAGTACGGGCGAGGTGCCGATGATGATCCACAGCCAGTCTTCGGGCTTGATGGGCACTACGCTAAACATCTGTCCGCCCAGTGTTACAATCAGTATCTGCCCGATCACGATTACCAAGGCTATGGAGAGGAAACCTTTGCTTTCCTTCAGGTTTCGGAAGGCCGAACCGCCTGTATGAAAGGCTTTTGCATTAAACATGTTCCACAACTGCAACATCACGAAGATGGAGAAGAAGAGCGACAACTCATAAGGCCTTAGACCGTCGGCCACATGGGCAAAATCAAAGTAGCTGCTGAAGTAATCTGTAAAGGAGAATTCACTCAACGCCGTGATGGAATAATGCTTAAAGTATTGCAGCAACCCGAACAGGAAGAGCAGAAAGAGGAATCCTACACCCAGTATGCCCCACGCCATTTCGCGGTTGATAATGAAGGCTTCCGGGCGGCGTGGTTTTTCTTTCATTACGCGTTCACTGGGCGGCAGCGAGGCCAGGGCCATCGCAGCAAAGGTATCCATGATAAGGTTTACCCATAGCATCTGCGTCACGGTAAGCGGACTTTCCGTGCCCAGAAAGGCACCTACCAACACAATGAGGCATGCCACGACGTTAATGGTCATCTGGAACAGGATGAAGCGTTGTATGTTTTGGTATAGCGAACGGCCCCACATCACGGCACGCGTGATACTGGCAAAGGAATTATCGAGGATGGTAATGGCACTAGCCTCCTTGGCCACGGAGGTTCCGTCGCCCATCGAGAGGCCCACCTGTGCGGCTTTCAGGGCGGGAGCATCGTTGGTGCCGTCCCCGGTTACGGCCACTACCTGGCCTTTGCCCTGTAGGGCTTTCACCAGTCGCTGCTTGTCCATAGGGCGGGCGCGACTCATGATGCGCAGATCTAGTACGCGGTCCAGTACTTCCTGGTCGGTAAGAGCTGCAAATTCCGGGCCTGTCAGGTGGTTGCGGTCGATGCATTGGTCGTTCCAGATGCCTATCTGGCGGCCTATTTCTTTGGCTGTTCCCGGGGTGTCACCGGTTACAATCTTTACGCCGATTCCGGCTTCAAGGCAGCTCTTTACCGCAGCGGGCACGTCGGCACGCACAGGGTCGGAGATGGCTGTTACCCCTAGGAAGTGCAAGTCATTCAGGCGTACACGTCCGTTCTCGAAGCATACTTCCCCGTCGGCCACTTCCTTCCATGCGAAGCCCAGTGTGCGCATAGCCTGGTTTTGATAGCCCAGAAGCTGGCTTTCGATCTCGGCACGGTGTTCGTTGGCCGGGCGTAATCCTTCTGGAGTTAGCACGTCCTGGCACAGGCCCAGTACAATCTCGGGAGCACCTTTTACGTAGAGTATATTCTTCTTGTGGAACGGCGAATAGATGAGGGTTGCCATGTATTTTCGCTCGGTAGAGAAGGTGAGTTGGTCACTTACAGGGCATTCCTTACGAAGGGCATCATAGTTCTTGCGCTGTGCAGTGAGCCACAATAGCAGGGCACCTTCGGTGGGATTGCCCAATACGATGGTCTTGGCGGGATCGGATCTATCGAGGAATGCCGTTGAGTTTACGGCGATGCTTTCGCATATCGTGCGTGAGAGAGAGCTGTCATCCAGCTCTTTTTTATCACCCATGGCGTAGAAACGTGTTTCGTAGATGCGCATCTGGTTCTCGGTGAGCGTGCCGGTCTTGTCGGTACAGATCACACTGCATGCACCCATCGTTTCGCAGGCATGCATCTTGCGCACCAGGTTATTGGTGGAGAGCATCCGTTTCATACTGAGCGCCAGGCTCAGGGTTACGCTCATGGGCAGTCCTTCGGGTACGGCCACCACAATGATGGTCACGGCTATCATGGCTGTGTTCAGCATATAACCGGTAAAGTCGACCCAGTCAATAAACGTGCCACATACCTGCTGAAAGTACACAAAGAGGCGGCCCAGGATAATGAGCGCTGCAATGCTGTATCCGGCCTTGGTGATGAGTCCGCCCAAGCGTTCCAACTGTATGTTGAGCGGGGTCTTTACGGAGCTGTCAATCTGTGAACCCTGATATACCTTTCCGTATTCTGTGGCATCGCCCACGGTAGTAACTTCCATGAAACCATGTCCGTCTACTACTGTAGTGCCTTTCATTACGTGATTGGTGGGGTAGGTGGCATCGGGTTCAAAATGGGTCTCGTCAGTGGTTTTGTGGATTACAGGCTCGCCTGTCAGGGTAGATTCGTTGACCTGCATGGAAATGGATTCCAGTAAGAGACCATCGGCAGGCACTTCTTCGCCTGTTTCCAATGCTACGATATCGCCTTTTACAATCTCGCGACGAAGTACCTGGGTGATCTGCCCGTTACGGATTACGCGTACGGGTATTTCATCATTGACCTTGTTCAGGATTTCAAACTTCTTGTTGGCCGACAACTCAAACCAAAAGCCTACGCAAGTAGCCAACAGTACTGCCAGCAGAATACCTGCGGGCTCAAAGAATACGCTGGCGGGTTTTCCCTCTCCAAAGAACTCATAGCATGCTACTCCTACTGAGAGCAGCAGAGCGGTGAGGAGGATGAGGATAATCGGGTCGGAGAACTTCTCAAGAAACTGTTTCCAGATCGACTCTTTCTCGGGGGGAGTCAATATGTTCTCGCCATACTTCTCACGATTTACCAATACTTGGGAGTCCGTGAGGCCTGAATATTGCTTTTTCTCTTCCATAATAGGGGACAAATTTACTTGTTTTTTGTGGGGCTTTGAAGGATTGATACGCTAAAAAAACGAAATGCGGCTCGAGGTGTTCCCCCAAACCGCAGGTGTTTAATTTCGTTTCCAGCCCTCGCCGGACGCATTTCCGCCCCGGGGCGGATGCATTTCTGGCGGTCGCCGGATTCGTTTCCGGCGGTTGCCGGAAATGAATCTTCAGCGTTGCGTATGGGGGCTTGCAAAGGCACTTTATCTTAAAAAAGGGTTATGCTTTTACTTTCAGCACCTTGCCTCCATACGGGGGAAGCTCTGTGGACAGGCATCCGTCGGGCTGTAAAATGATGTTTTCTGCAGAGCCTGTCAGCAGGTCTTTGGCCTTGATGCTCTTCTTTGGCTTGATGCCAAGGTATTCAAATGCATGGGCAGGGATATGGATCTCTACCTGCTGTGCAGTGGGCTCAAAGTTGGCGACCACAATCAACAGCTCTCCTTCGTGTTTACGTAGGAAGGCATATTGGCGATCGGCATTAAAGGCTTTGTTTTCGTAGTTTACATACATCAGGTCGTAGAAGATACCGGAGTGCAGGGCGGCTTCCGTGCGGCACAGGTTGAGCAGACGTACGTGGTAGGCGCGCAGGCTGCGCTGTGCCTCGGTCAGCAGTTCGCTGTCATAACGGCCCTCGTTATGCCAGTTGCGCAGGGTGTCCACACTCCAATAATCGAAGATGGTGGTGCGTCCGTCGCGTCCGCTGAAACCTTCTTCGTCCATACCGCGTTCGCCCAGTTCCTGACCGAAGTAGAGCATAAAGGGATTGGTGTGCATGGTGGCAGATACGAGTAAGGCGGGCAGTGCCTTGAGCGGGTCTCCGGCAAAGAAATCGGATGCGATGCGCTGCTCGTCGTGGTTTTCCAGGAAGTTGAGCATCTTCTCCTGGATGCCTTCCAGGCTTTGCCAGCATCCGGTGATGGCCTTGGCTGTTTGTTGTCCGCATACGATGGCACGCAGCGTGTCATATAGGCCTACCTTATCGTACAGGTAATCGAAACCACCGTTGAATATGTAGTTGCGGTACTCGCCGGGGTTGTATACCTCGGCGATGAAGAGGATGTGGGGGTATTGTTTCTTCACCTCGCGGATGGCGTAGTGCCAGAATTCTACGGGTACCATCTCGGCCATGTCGCAGCGGAAGCCGTCAATGCCTTTCTTGGCCCAGAACTTAAGGATCTGTACCATCTTCTTCCAGGTGCCTGGCAACGGGTCGAAGTGGCGTGCGCCGCCTCCCATATAGTCTACGCCGTAGTTAAGTTTTACGGTTTCGTACCAGTCGTTTACGGAAGGATACGCGTCAAAGCGGTCGTTCCCGGTAGCTTTGGCGGGTATTTCGCTATAAGGAGTTTCGGCAGGACCTTGCAGGTCGAACTGTCCCTGAAAGGAGGTCCCGGGGATGTAGTAGAAATTGTTCTGCGGATCGAAGGCATTGGAGGTATCGTCATTGGCGCCTAGGTCCTGTACATTGCGGGGCTTGGCGGCAGAGTTGTACTGACGTGCTACGTGGTTGGGCACGAAGTCAATTATCATCTTCAGACCGGCCTGGTGGGTACGCTCTACAAGCGCTTCAAACTCTGACATACGTTTGTTGACATTCGTAGCCAAGTCAGGATCTACATCGTAGTAGTCCTTGATGGCATAGGGCGATCCGGCTTTGCCTTTTACCACGGCCGGATGGTCGGGTAGGAGGCTGAAGGCGGAGTAATCCGTCTGCGTGGCATGTGCTATTACCCCTGTGTACCAAATGTGGGTAGCGCCCAGTTTTTGTATTTCTTTCAGTGCTTTCGCATTGAAGTCGCGGAACTTTCCGCATCCGTTTTCCTCTATTGTACCGTGAGGTTTGCACTGGGTATTATCGTTTCCAAACAGGCGGGTAAAGATCTGGTAGATGATCATTTTTTCATTTTTGGAGTCCATATCTGGTTGTATTCTTTTAAATTGTAATCTAATATCTCGTTCGTTTTCTTATAGCCGTGCTGAAATATTTCATCGGCTTTCTCTATCTCCCGGAAACTGTATTCCGAAAGGTTGTAGGGTTCAATGAGCAGGTCGCATAATTCCCTGTCGGGCAGCGTATTGGCCTTAAACATGAAATGGTAGGATCGCAGGGCGATATCCCACATGTTTTTGTTGTATTCACGTGCCTGCAATGGGCTTACATTCACGCCTACCACGTGGCGGCAATCCTTGCGAATGAAAGACACAGGCAGGTTTTTCAGTATGCCTCCATCCACATACATGGTGTTGTTGATGAGGCGCGGGGTGTACATAATGGGTAAGGCGCAAGAGGCGGCCAGTCGTTCGGCCAGCTGCCCTTTTCGGAAGATGATGCTACGGCCGTGGTCCAGGTCGGTAGCTACGATCTGCAGTGGGATGTGCAGTTCCTCGATAAGAGTGCTTTTAAGGTTTTCCCTGAGGAATTCCACAAATACATCCAGCGTGAAGAACCCTGCTTTCGACAGGGTCATCTTGGACAATTCGCGAAAACTATGCCCCATAAAGTATTCCAAGCATCGGTACGGTTCGTTCCCATCTGCAAAGAAAGCGCCGGCTAATGCGCCGGCACTTACTCCTATTAGTATGTCTGGATGCACGTCGTGTTCCAAGAGGGCCTGCATGGCTCCCAGGTGGGCGAATCCTTTGATGAATCCCCCGCTCAGTGCATATCCTGTTTCGTACTTGACACCCATCCCGATGAGGATTCGTTATGCTTCGATGCCGTGGGCGGTTACGTCTTTGGCAATCTTCTTTACAAGTCCCTGAAGCACTGCGCCGGGGCCACACTCAGTGAAGTCGGTAGCACCGTCGGCCACCATGTTCTGCACGGTCTGTGTCCAGCGTACGCTGGCGGTGAGCTGCGCTACGAGGTTGGTTTTGATCTGTGCGGGATCAGTATAAGGTTTCGCGTCTACATTCTGGTACACAGGGCATTTCGGAGTGTGGAACTCGGTAGCTTCGATGGCTGCTTTCAACTCTTCCTGTGCGGGCTGCATCAGGGGTGAGTGAAAGGCTCCTCCTACCTTGAGGGGCAGTGCACGCTTGGCACCGGCTTCCTTCAGGAGTTCGCAGGCTTTGTCGATGGCTTCGCAGGCACCCGAGATTACGATCTGTCCTACGCAGTTGTAGTTGGCAGGCACACATACGCCTGTTTCCTGGTTTACCTTGGCGCAGATTTCTTCTACTTTGGCGTCGTCCATACCCAGGATGGCGGCCATGGTGGAGGGAGCTGCTTCGCAGGCTTTTTGCATGGCCATGGCGCGGGCGTATACCAGCTTCAGACCGTCTTCAAAGCTTAATGCTCCGGCTGCTACCAGTGCTGAGAACTCTCCCAGTGAATGTCCGGCTGTCATTTCCGGCTGGAAAGCATCGCCCATGCACAGTGCAGAGATTACGGAGTGCAGGAATACGGCAGGCTGTGTTACCTTTGTCTGGCGCAGGTCTTCATCGCTTCCTTCAAACATGATGTCGGTGATGCGGAATCCCAGTATTTCGTTGGCTTTTTCAAAAAGTTCTTTTGCTTTAGGGGAATTTTCGTACAGGTCTTTACCCATTCCTGAGAACTGGGCACCCTGTCCGGGGAATACAAATGCTTTCATTTACTTTTCTATTTTAATAATGTGAATATTCAGTCTATCTCTCTGTGAAAGAGGGTTCAGCTTTTAGCTTTTATCCTTTGGCCTGCTGGTAGAGATATCGCTTGATGCTCTTCTTGGCGGTCTTTTCAAATTCTTCGGGGTATATCTTTACCTTGGCTATCTGCGAGAATTTGGGAAGGTTGCTGTTTAGAGTCTTACGGTTTTCCTCCATGATGCCTTCCAAGTCTTGTTGCAACAGTCCGTTGGCCATTGCTTCATCAAAGTCGGGGTAGATGAGTGCTACCAGTTTTTCGTTCTGCAATACGATGAGCGACTCAGCTACATAAGGGAGGTTGTTGAGCACGGGTTCAATCTCTTCGGGGTAGATGTTTTGTCCGGAGGAGGTGAGGAGCATATTCTTGCTACGCCCTTTGATAAATACATTACCCTCTTCGTCCATCACAGCTAAATCGCCTGTATGTAGCCACCCATCCTTATCAATCACTTCAGCTGTGGCCTCGGGATTTTTATAATATCCCAACATAAGGTTTGTTCCGCGGCAGATGATTTCGCCGGGAATGCGTATGGGGTCGGGGGAGTCAATGAGGACATCCATGTTGTCAGCCGCTACGCCGCAGGAGCCCAGTTTAAGGTCTTCCCAACGGTTGGAGGTGATGATGGGGCCGCACTCGGTCATGCCGTAGCCCACAGTATAGGGGAAATTAATTTGTTTCAGGAACGATTCGATCTCGCGGTTGAAGGGTGCTCCGCCAATGATAAGTTCATCGAAATTACCTCCGAAGGCGCTCATGGCCAATTCGCGGGCACGAGATTTTATCACGTCGCTTATGACGGGCAGTTTCAACAGAAGTTTTCCCAGCGGGTTGTCCAGCTTGGGTAATACGTTCTTCTTGATGATTTTCTCCACAATCAGGGGCACGGTGGATATGAGGCGCGGACGGATCTCCGGAAATGCCTGCATGATGATCTTCGGGCTGGGGATGCGTGTCAGGAAGTGGAGGTGCGCCCCTGCGCTGACACCATACAGAAAGTCGTACGTCATACCGAATACATGTCCCATGGGGAGGATGGATACCAAGTGGTCACCGGGCTTGAGGCAGCGCAATCTTTCGCAATAATCTACATTGGATGTAAGGCTGCGATAGGGTAACATCACGCCTTTGGAGTAACCGGTAGTTCCTGAGGTGTAGTTGATGAGGGATAGCTCCTCGGGGGATTCTTCGGGAGTGTATTTTACGTGTTCCGGGCGGAATTTGCGGGGAAACTTCTTCCCGAAGAGCTCGTTGAGGTGGTCAAAAGTCTCGGTCAACTTTCCGGTACGATCCACCACGGGGACAAACTGCATCATGTGTACGATACCTTCCAGGCCGGGCATGGCTTCTTCGTTGAGGTTTTCCCATACTTGGTCGCCTACAAAGAGCAGCCGTGCTTCACTGTGGTTTACAATGGTATGTACATTGTCTGCCTTGAACTCGTGGAGGATGGGTACGATCACCGCCCGATAGGTCATAGTGGCCAGAAAGGTCACTGCCCAGGCTGAACTGTTACGGCCGCATACAGCAATCTTGTCGCCGGGGCGGATACCGCATTCCTCAAAGATGATATGATATTTCTCGATTTTACGGGCTAAGTCATTGTACTGTAGAGTAACGCCTTGGTAGTCGGTCATTGCGTCCGCGTTCCAGTTTCGGATTATACTCTGCTCGATTCTCTGAATGAAACTATTCGCTTGCACCATTATTTAGTTAATTGCACAAAAAATAAAATTTGATGCAAAAGTAGCGAACCTCTACGCATTAACCGTACTTTATAAAGTCTTTTAATTATAATTAACAGCGTTGCCGCTTCCAATAATTCTTATGATCTTTGCACGTAAAACAAAAAACAAAGCCAATGAAAGCAACCTTTCCTTTTAAAGCTGCCCTGTTTGATTTCGATGGGGTGGTGATGGATACTGAAACACAATACAGTCTCTTTTGGGGTGAACAAGGACGAGTGTATCATCCTGAAATACCACAGTTTGACCGTAAGATAAAAGGGCAGACCCTCACACAGATCTATGATAAATATTTTGACGGGCGTCCGGATCTTCAAACCGAGATCACTGCGAAACTCAACGCCTTCGAGGCATCCATGCAGTACACCTATATCCATGGTGCAGAAGCCTTTCTGCAATCTTTGCGTAGTGGGGGCGTAAAAACTGCCCTTGTCACCAGCTCCAACGAGGTAAAGATGGAAGCCGTATACCGTTCACACCCCGAACTGAAGGGTTATTTCGATGAAATTATTACCTCTGAACGCTTCGCTCGTTCCAAACCCGATCCGGAATGTTTCCTGCTGGGTGCTTCCCTCTTTCATCTATCTCCTTCTGAATGCGTGGTGTTCGAAGACTCCTTCCATGGTCTTGCCGCCGGCAAAGCTGCCGAAATGAAGGTGATAGGTCTTGCTACCACCAACCTGCGCGAGGAAATAGAAGGCAAAGCAGATTATATTATAGATGATTTTACGGTAATGAATCTACCTGCATTGTTGAAAGTACATGCAGTCTAAAAGCCTCTTTCCCGTTACAAAAAAACGTGAATCATTAGGACGAAACGAATAAAACCGTATCTTTGCATCCGCAATTGCAAAAGCTATGGCTTTTCAGTAATAGTAATGTTGCGTTCGTAGTTCAATGGATAGAATATCGGATTCCGGTTCCGACGATAAGGGTTCGATTCCCTTCGAGCGTACAAACAGAAACTCCCGCACCTTGACATTAAGATGCGGGAGTTTCTGTTTGCTGTACAAAATTTGTCAGGATATTTATACTCCTAATATAATACGGGCATCAATGTTTAGCTTTAAGCTCATATCTCGGGCTACCTTCAGAGTGGGTTCGCTCTTCCCTGTAAGGTAATCGCTAATGCGGGATTTGCTTACACCTATAAGATTGGCCAATGTTGTTTGATTCAAATTCATTTCATACATACGAAGTTTCAATATACCGATCAGAGATGGAGTTTGTATCGGGTAATGCATATCCTCATACTCTTCAATAAGAGAGGAAAGTATATCTAACTCAATGGCATTTTTATCTTCCATTGGAGTGTCATTATTTACGAGTAAGAGAAGTTCTTCAATTCTACTCATAATTGTATTATATTCTATTTCTGATTTAATCTTTGTCATATCTATACGTTCTTACAATTAATATCATCATATTCGGAATGAGTGCCTACAAACCTAATATAAAGTACTTTCCATTTGAAAAGGATGAGTGCTACCAGACGGAATTTATTACCTTTAATATTAAAAACATATCTATCGTTTCCTACACTATCAACACTGTTGAATGTGTGTTTTATATCTTCAAACGTTGTCCAATCTGCATCTTCAGTTTTTTTAAACCACTCTTCTAATGCATCTTTTCCTTCCGCGTGTTTTTTGTAGCAAGTAACTATAGCCTTTTTGGATATTACTCTCATATTAACTCGTTATAATGTAACGCAAAGATAATTCTATTTGTTCTGTTATCCAAATCTTTTTCCCGCTTTTTAAAACAGATAAACAGCGATGCCATACTGAAGCATCGCCATTTATTTGGCTTTTGCTATACTCTTTTTTACCCTCCACCTTCCACTAAATTTCTGAAACCATTTGCCACAGGGCGTTTCGAAGTGGAACGTGTTGCTTCCACTGAAGCGGTTTTTCTACAAAACGAAAGTCAATATACCTTAAAAAACTGGTGCGCACGAGTTCAACAATTGGTGGGCACCAGTTCTTCAACTCGTGGGCATCAGATTTTTGTCTCGTGGGCGCGAAAACTGTAGGGCTGAACTTGCATGAACTCAGGCCTGAATTTTAAAAAACCAGGCCTGAGATTGCAGAAACTCAGGCCTGAGTTTCCGGGTGTTCCGGTGATGCGTTTTTTGGAATTGCACCGCCGGAGGGGGAGTTTGGGTTAATGGTCAATTTCGATGGCGCGGAACTGTGAGTTGAACTTCAGCTCGATGCCGTTGGTGAGTTCAATTTCGTAGTACTTGCGCTCGCGCTCAATCTGTACGATTTTGGTGTGCGGGTGGTTTTTTGCTACGTAGTCCAGGATGGGTTTCGGTACGATGCCTTCGGGGAGGGCGGTGTACTTGCAGTCTACTTCTGTCCAGTTGCCCTGGTTGTCGAACTCGAGTTTGTCACCATTGGTGAAGATCACGTCGTACTGTTTCTCCAGCCAGTCTTTTTCCATCTTCATGAAGGATACTTCAGACTTTGGGAAGTACGATTTAATAAACTTCTGTGCACCGGCGGGAAGTTGATCCATGGTTACTGGTATGTCATTACCGGCTGATACCACGCCTAAGAGTGCGAACAGTAATACGAGGATTAAAAACAGCTTTTTCATAACATTCATTTTTAGCGGGTGATACATGTTATTTATACTGCAAAGGAAAGGTGTCAATCTGAAATCAATCTGAAAAGCAAAGAATTATCTGTTTTTCTTTCGAAAAAGTGCAAAGCTCTTTTCATAAGATGATTTCGAAGGTGTGCATTCCTTCCTCGTACTTATATATAAGGTGTATCCCGTACAGGCGGCAGATGGATTGGGCAATGGGGAGGCCCAGACCTGTGGATCCTTCTTTCTTACGACTTTGGTAGAAGCGTTCGAAGATGCGTTGTTCATCCAGTGCGCCACTCTCGGCGGTATTGCGGAAAATGATTTTCCGGGAAGTGAGGAGGATGTGGATCTCGCCTCCTTCGGGACTATGTACATACGTGTTCTTTAGCAGATTGGTGAGCAGGGTGGTGGCGAGTGATTCGTCCATTTTCATCCGGAACTTCCCATCCTCACGAAGTGTCAGGGCGATGTGCTTGTAGGCGTATACTTCGCGATAGTCCTCCAGCTGACGGGTGAGCAGGGTGTTTAGAATCAGCTCTTTTCCTTCCAGAAACTGGTGGTTGTCTATCTTGGAGAGGAGTAGGAGTGACTTGTTGAGGCGAGTGATGTGCTCCAGCGTTTGAAGGGTTTTTGCAATTTCTTCCATCTGTGCCTCGCTGAAGGTATACTCCTCTAGAAGCATCTCCAGCCGGCTCTGGCATACAGCCAAGGGTGTCTGCATTTCGTGTGAGGCGTTTCCGATGAAGAGCTTTTGCTGTTCAAACACTTCCTCGGCACGGCGGGCATAATCCATTACGGCGGCATTGAGTTTACGGAATTCGGTCACGGTGGTTTTGCCGGCAAGGGGTTTCCGGGCACCACCCACAGTGGAATGATCCAGCCAGTGTAGCAGGGTGTACAGTGGTTTCATGCTGCGGTACATCACCCATACGCATATGATTACGATGATGATGAGCAGCATGACATACAACACTACGGTCCATGACCAGATAGCGCTGCGCAGGTCTTCCTTCTCAAAGCTGGGGGTGCTTACCGTTAGTTCGTAGAAGGTGTTTTCAGGGCCTTTGAAGATGGTTTTCAGTACGCGGGCGGGTTCGGTTTCTTTCTTCTGGGGGATGTATACCAGCGAGTCCATGTATAGGAACTGTGGTCGGTGCTTGGCATACTTTCGTGAAACTTCTTTCAGGGAGAAGCTATTGTTGGTACCGTCTTGCCTTACTGTACCCAGCTCACCGGCCAGTGAGCGGATGATGATAAGCTCGGAGTAATCTTCCAGCGAGTCGTCTACTTCATCATTGATCTCGTGCATCATGAGGAAATAGAAAGACACTGCCCAGATACTGAGCACGAGGGTTACGGCCAGTGTGACGCGGAGGATGATACGGTTGATGAGTCGCATAGAGATCAGTATATAACCAGTTTATACCCGAATCCGTATACGACTTTTACTTCGACCGTGGCGCCGGATTCTTTCAGCTTGCGCCGCAGGTTCTTGATCTGGGCGTAGATGAAGTCGAAGTTGTCCACCTGGTCGATGTGGTCGCCCCATACGGATTCGGCCAGGGTGTTCTTGTTTACCAGTCGTTCCGGGCGGGTCATAAAGTAATGAAGGATGTCATATTCCTTCCGGTTTAGCTCCAAGGGGATGTGATCCACGTGTACGGTAAAGGTGTGGGGGTACAGCTTCACATTGCCTGCTTCAATGACGGCTTCGCCTTGTTGCTGTTTGCGGCGTATCACGCTGCGTATGCGTGCGCCGAGCTCGGCAAAGTGGAAGGGCTTGGGCAGGTAGTCATCGGCTCCCAGTTCGAGCCCCAGTACTTTATCATCAATGGAGTCTTTGGCGGAGATGATGATGACATTGTCTTGCTTATGCTGCACCTTGAGCTCTTTGAGCAGGTCCAGTCCGCTACCGTCGGGCAGCATGATATCCAGCAGGATGCAGTCATACTCGTAATCCTCTATCTTTCTGAGGGCTTCGCGGTAGGTTGCAGCTGTTTCCACTACATAGCGTTCCTTTTCGGCATAACGCTGCATGAGTTCGCGCAGGGAGGCTTCATCTTCTACAATTAATATCTTCATACGTCTGTCCTTTATTCGGTTTACCCGCAAAGATGGCAGCTAATTCTGAAAAAAAGAAGAAATAACGCAGAAAGTTGATGATATGTATGCATATCGCCCCCTTTAAAGGGGTGCTTTAAAGGGGGCGATGCGCTTTTGTTTTTGTCTTATTTCTTATTGAAGATGACAGGCGCCTCTGCTTTTAGGGAGGGGCTTCCCCCTTTAATATAGGGCCATCCGTCTTCCGTCCATTTTACTTCATCAAGAAACAGTCTTCGCCCTTTCTCGTCTAGTACATCGTATCCGTGATACAGGATCCATTCATTACCCTCGTCATCTTGCACGATCTCTGAGTTGTGGCCATTACCTACGAAGCGGGTATTTTTTCGGATGAAGTATTCAAACTTATTGTCCAGCATATTGCCTCCTGCACGGTTTTTATAAGGTCCGAAGAGCGACTTGGAGCGGGCTACTACTACTTCGTATGTACTTTTGGCTCCTTCGCAACAGGAACCTATGGAAGCAAACAGGTAGTAATATCCGTTCTTTTTGTAAATATAGGAGGCTTCAAACCAGTTTCCGGCCACTTTTTGTTTGTTGGCGGCCGATTTCACTGAGAGTCCGTCTGCGGTGAGTTCCACTCCGTAGATGCCGCTAAAGCTTCCCCAGAACAGGTATTTCCTGCCGTTTTCCTCAATATAGAATGGGTCAATGGAGTTTTGTACACCGATTCCTCCCTCGCCGGTACTTCTGAACAGCATCTTGGCATCTTTAAATGGGCCCTCGGGCTTATCAGCCGTGGCCACGCCGATTCCGCATGTCATCTGGCCTCCCCATACCGACATGGAGTAATAGATTACATATTTACCATCGATACAGTTAATATCGGGAGCCCATAAACCACCTCCCGGCTCAAAGTTGGGGCGGGTGTCTTTGGTGAATACTGTACCCATAAAGGTCCAGTTGACCAGGTCGGTGGAGCGCATAATGGGCATATTGTACGTGTCTTCTGTGGCATACAGGTAGTAATAACCGTCGCTGGCCCGCATTACAGTAGGGTCGGGCATGCTCTTTGTTAACACGGGGTTTGCATATGTTTTTCGGGGATACTTGCCCGGCTGGTCGGTGAAGGTGATGCTGTCTAACGTGGTTACGCTATACAAACTGCTCGTAGGGGTCTTCTCTACTTTGAGTAAGGTGCTTGAAAAGCTCATCTGACTGACGGAGTCAATAGGGATATTGGTAACTGAATTGTCTTTGTAGACATTCATGACTTCCTGGGAGAATGCAAAGAAAGGCATGCACCCAAGCATAATAGATACTATTATTCTCATTGTTTTGTAAATTTAAAAACCTGATCGTTCAACTTCAATAGATACATCCCTTCCTGTAGTGCACTGATGTCAATGCTTTGGGAAGAGCTTATAGCTTGTATATTCATCACCATTTCTCCCGTCATGGCATAGATTGAAATACGGTCTACCCCTTCCGGGATATCTTCCAGCAGGATGCTGTGTGCAGAGGGATTGTGGTACAGGAAAGTGCTTTCTTCACTAATACAAGGAGAGTCTGTACCATTGTCTGTAATGAAAGAGAGGGCCTGAATCGTTTTTATAGCGATCTTCTCCTGGCTCTTATCTTTATAAGTCAGGGTCATATCTATGTTGGAGAAGGTAACCTGTGAGATTGTACGCAATGGGATGTCGCGTTGCTCATTTGTTTTCAGTTCGATGCGCAGAAAGCGTGTCTTTGCCACTGGTTCTGTCGGGTCAACAGGCACGGGAGGCGCAGCGGAGTTTACAACAGTCAGAGTGCTGGTGATGGAGGGCTTTTCTGTGGAGGTGGCTGTAAGCGTGCATTCCCCCGCTTTTAGTTGGGTATATTGCCACACTCCGTTTTCGTCACGGGTTATGCTCCCGTTGTCATTGCTTACGGAAAGTGTAACTTGGTTATTGGCGTGGGTAGGAGTGGCCCATACGTCTACCGGAACGGTTTGTCCTACAGCAATTGTCTCAGGCATGTGTAATGTGAGGGCTGTCAGTTCCACTTTTTCTATCATATAAAAGGAATGTATAGATGCAGTGCCCGACTCTGCCGTGCCGAAGTTCAAGTCGAGCAGAAGCTCTCCGGCTACGTACCCCGGATTGAAGGCGCCTCCCTTGTCCTTGGATGTATAATTAAATATATAAGTGTGCAACCCCTCCTTTAGCTCAAAAGTGTATCCTCCTGTTCCGGTGGTTCCGGTGATGGACTCGCGCGGGACTAAGTAGCTGAACACCTTGCTGTCACCGTTCACAAATAACTTTGCATCCGGCGTGGTGAAGTCGGCATCTACAGTGATCCGTATTTCCCAGTTTCTTGTTTCATGCTCTTTCCAGAATACGCTGCTACCGGTAAAGCAGCTGTAACCGGTCTTTGGAGGTATGATTGTGGTGGGGTTCAGTGTTATCTGCACTATTGTATGGTCTCCCTCTTTGACGGTGGATGCTGTATTTCCGCGTTCCGTGTAAAACCAGTACTTGCTCAGAAGGTCTGTAAATTCCGGATTGGTTTTGATGTTTCCCATGGCTTCACCATAGGGATCAATGCGTATAAGCTGGATGTCATCAATGACCAAACGGCTGTTCCATCCCTGCATCTGGGCGAAATCGAGGATGAAGAGGGTGTAATCGCACAGGTTATTTCCCATCCCTACCTGGTTTATGGGGAGGGCATCCAGCGCGTATTCGCGCACTTTTCCATCGCAGGGGACAGTGATTGTCTGGCTGTTGAACAGATTCTCGCCCGGCAGATGGCCATTTCCATAGTGACATGCTATATAGGGTTCCACTACTGCATTGCTGGTTCCTGTACAATAGGCCTTAAACTTTAGACGGTATTTTTCGTCTTTTGATACTGTAAATGGACGTTGGACTGTGAACTGTGAGTTGCTTTTCAGCGTTTTTCCGTCAATGCACAGAGAGTAATCACCACGGATGGGTTTATCATTTCCACTGGTTTCTGTCAGGTACATTCCGCTTCCCAGAGTCCATCCAGCGGACTCATTGTTAGAGGGGCTTTCAAAGTCCCCGTTTGGGATCATGTTTCGTTTCTGGGCGTAAGACGACAAGCTCAATGCTGCCCACAAAAGAAAAGTAAGTTGTATCTTCATATCTTAAGTTCTCAATTTTGGATTTTGTTTACTTTTGCATTGTACAAAAGTACCCTTAATGCCCTGCTTTTGGTGAAACATTCGCCTCAGATAATAGAACGATTGTAGCAGAATTTATTTTGCGCAATGAAACAGTGCATCCGTTGGATGACTACAAAAAAAACCCTGGTCTTTGGTTGACCAGGGCTCTGTTTATAAAGGTTGAAAGCATTCTTTTCTCACTCCCACTCTATAGTCGCAGGGGGTTTGGAAGAGATGTCGTAGGTAACGCGGTTTACGCCTTTTACCTTATTTATTATATCGTTGCTCACTTTAGCAAGGAATTCGTAGGGTAGGTGTACCCAGTCGGCTGTCATGGCATCGGTGCTGTGTACGGCGCGCAGGGCTACAGCGTTTTCATAGGTGCGCTCGTCGCCCATCACACCTACGCTCTGTACGGGCAGCAGGATTACGCCGGCTTGCCATACTTTATCGTAGAGTCCCCATTCGCGGAGGGCCTGGATGAAGATGTAGTCGGCCTCTTGCAGGGTGCTTACCTTGTCGTAGGTGATCTCGCCCAGGATGCGTACGCCTAAGCCGGGGCCGGGGAAGGGGTGGCGTCCGATCAGGTGCTCCGGCATATTCAGGGCGCGGCCTACGCGGCGTACTTCGTCCTTGAAGAGCCATTGCAGGGGTTCGCATATCTTGAGGTTCATCTTCTCGGGCAGGCCACCTACGTTGTGATGGCTCTTGATTACGGTGCCGGTAATAGACATGCTCTCGATGCGGTCAGGATAGATGGTGCCCTGAGCCAGCCATTTGATGCCGGTGAGTTTCTGTGCTTCTTCATCGAATACTTCGATAAAGTTGCGGCCGATGATTTTACGTTTCTTCTCCGGTTCGGTTACTCCGGCCAGCTCGGTGAGGAATTTCTCGCCGGCATCTACACCGATCACGTTGAGGCCCAGTGACTCATAGTCGCGCATTACGTCATGGTGCTCGTTTTTGCGCATCATGCCGTGGTCTACAAAGATACAGGTGAGGTTCTTACCGATGGCTTTGTTCAAGAGCACGGCTACTACGGAGCTGTCTACGCCGCCGCTAAGACCAAGCAGTACTTTGTCATCGCCCAGCTGCTTTTTGAGTTCGGCTACGGTGGTTTCCACGAAGGAATCCGGTGTCCAGCTTTGGGTACATCCGCAAGCGTCTACGATAAAGTTTTTGAGGATCTGTGTGCCTTCGGTGGTGTGGAATACTTCTGGATGGAATTGTACTCCCCACAACTGTTCGCCCTCTGCCTGGTACGCAGCACAAGGTACATCCGAAGTGGAGGCTATGATGCGAAAGCCTGCCGGCAGGTTAGTGATGGTATCACCGTGGCTCATCCATACTTGTGTATTGGGGCTGAGGCCGCGGAACAACAGGTTGTCAGCTTCAAAAGAGGTCAGGTTGGCACGTCCGTACTCGCAACTTCCGTTGGACTCTACGCTTCCTCCGCAGGTATGTGCAATGAACTGTGCACCGTAGCAGATACCTAAGATGGGGTATTTGCCGCGGATAAGGGAAAGGTCTGTGGAGAAAGCCTTTTCATTGTATACCGAAAAGGGGCTTCCGGAAAGGATTACTCCTTTTACCTCAGGGTCGTTTTGCGGAAATGCGTTATAAGGAAGGATTTCACAATACACGTTGAGTTCTCTGAGCCGGCGGCCGATGAGCTGTGTGGTTTGTGAACCAAAGTCCAGGATGATGATTTTCTCTTGCATGTGGCAACGTTATTATTTATAGATTTTTATTGGATTTTGAGTGCAAAGTTATCGCTTTTTCAGCAATCATTATTTATCTATTGGCATAAAAATCACGGAGATCCCTTATTTTTTTTCGCGCAGGATGTCTCTGATTTCTGTCAGGAGCAGTTCTTCTTTTGAGGGCTGTGCAGGCTCGGGAGCGGGGGCTTCCTCTTCTTTCTTATTATTGAAGCGGGTTATCAGCTTGATAAAAAGGAAAATACTGAGGGCTATGATGATGAAATCAAACATGGTTTGCAGGAAGTTTCCATAGTTCAAAGTAGCGGCAGCTATCGCTTCTCCTTTATCATTAGTATAGGCCTCGCGAAGTACCCATTTCAGCTCGGTAAAGTTTACACCGCCCACCAGAAGGCCCAGTGTGGGCATTACTACATCCGCTACTAATGAGGATACTATTTTACCAAAGGCACCTCCTATAATTACTCCGACTGCCATGTCTACTACATTGCCTCGCATGGCAAAAGTTTTAAACTCTTGTAAAAAGGTCTTTTTATCCATAAAGAAGATTATTTTCAATGAAATTCTTCGCAAATATAGATTTTTATTTCTAATTTTGCACCGTTTTTAAAGGAGAACTTATAGATAAATTCTAAATAAATCCCTAAAAGTTAAACAAAATGATTAAAGTAGGTATTAATGGATTTGGCCGTATCGGACGTTTCGTATTCCGTGCAGCTCAGACAAGAAGCGACATTCAGATCGTAGGTATTAACGACCTTTGCCCGGTAGAATACTTGGCTTACATGCTGAAGTATGACACAATGCATGGTCAGTTCGAAGGAACTATCGAAGCTGATACTGCTAACAATCAACTGATTGTAAACGGTAAGGCTATTCGCGTAACTGCTGAACGTAACCCGGCTGACTTGAAGTGGGATGCTATCGCTGCTGAATACGTAGTAGAATCTACAGGTCTTTTCCTTACTCAGGAAAAAGCTCAGTCTCACATCGAAGCTGGTGCAAAATATGTTGTAATGTCTGCTCCTTCCAGCGACTCTACTCCTATGTTTGTATGCGGTGTAAACTTGGATTCTTATGTAAAGGGTACTCAGTTTGTTTCTAACGCTTCTTGTACTACCAACTGCTTGGCTCCTATCGCTAAGGTGTTGAATGATAAGTGGGGTATTGTTGACGGTTTAATGACTACAGTTCACGCTACTACTGCTACTCAAAAGACAGTAGATGGTCCTTCTATGAAAGACTGGCGTGGTGGCCGTGCTGCTGCAGGCAACATCATCCCTTCTTCTACAGGTGCTGCTAAGGCTGTAGGTAAGGTTATTCCTGAACTGAATGGTAAACTGACCGGTATGTCTATGCGCGTTCCTACTCTGGACGTTTCTGTAGTTGACCTTACTGTAAACCTTGCTAAGCCTGCTACATATGCTGAGATCTGTGCAGCTATGAAGGAAGCTTCTGAAGGCGAATTGCAGGGTGTACTTGGTTACACTGAGGATGCAGTTGTTTCTTCTGACTTCTTGGGTGACGTTCGTACTTCTATCTTCGACGCTAAGGCTGGTATCGCTTTGACTGATACTTTCGTGAAGGTAGTATCTTGGTATGACAACGAAATCGGTTACTCTAACAAAGTACTTGACCTCGTAGCTTACATGGCTAAGGTAAACGGTTAATCTTATTATAAGATATATGAAAGCCGCCTGGGAAACCGGGCGGCTTTTCTTTTATTTGGGAGGTGCCTATTTGTTTGTTATGAGTTCTTATCCGAGGCTGACAGGCTGGTAGGGAATGGTAAACCAGAAAGTAGATCCTTCTCCTTCAACCGACTTTACTCCAATTCGTCCGTTCATACACTCCACAAGGCTTTGGCAGATAGCCAAACCCAAACCGGCGCCTTGGGAGAAGTCGTTGAGCTTGACAAAGCGACGAAAGATGCTGGCGAGTTTGTCGGCAGGGATGCCTTGCCCAGTGTCGGTAACGTAGAAATAAAGCTGATTTTCCTGCAGTCGGTATCCAAAAAGAATGCTTCCTTTCTGAGTAAACTTCATGGCGTTGTTCAGAAGATTGCTCATCACTTGCATAACTCTGTTTCTCTCGATTACGACGTGGCAATAGGGCATTTCGGCTATGTATTTGATCTCCACATCCGGATTGTTGTTTCGCATAAGTGCTGAAAGTTCTATCTCTTGAAATAAAGCATGCAGGTCTGTCTCTGAAGTTGTAAATTCCAATGTGCCAGCTTCGATCTTGGACAGATCCAGAATATCTCCTATTAGTTGCAGTAGCATTGTGTTATTGTTTTGGATAATGCTGACATATTCTTCTCTTTCTTCTTGTGAATCGGCAGTGGAGAGTAGTTCTGAGAAGCCCACGATGGCATTCAAAGGGGTGCGTATTTCATGGCTCATATTGGAAACGAAGGCTGACTTGAGGCGGCTGGACTCTTCCGCTTTTAGTTTGGCGCTAATCAGATCGTTTTCCATGTCTTTCCGTTCGGTGATTACCAGCGACGAGCCAGCCAGTGTAAGTGGTTTTCCATGTTCGTCTCTTTCTTCTACAACAGCGTTAACCTCTACCCATTCGCACACAATCTTGCCCTCCTTTCGGGTGTATATACGATATTCTCCATAGGCTTTGGAGATGGTTCCCTTGATCAGGCCTTGATACGCTTGTTCCACCCGCGGACGGTCTGCTTTGCAGATACTTTGCAGGTACAATTCTTGAGGGATGGAAAGTAGCTCCTCATTGGATGCCTCGGGCGTACCTATTGATTGGATGGGTGGCATTGCGTCGTAGTAGATGGTTTTTAAGGTCAGATCCCATTTCCAGGGAACGATATTTGCGACATCCAGTGCCAAAGATAATTTATGATTTACTGAGCGGAGCTTTTTCTGCGTTTCTATCAGTTCGGTTGTATCCAGACAGAATACATCCATGTATCCCTTTCGGCTGGAAGGAGATAAAATAGCACTTCTTTCCTGTTGAGATCCAGAGTGGTAAAACTGGGTAATCATGGGCTTTTGAGTAGAATACACGATGTTACAGAACCGTATAACCTTTTCGAAAGTAAGGCTTTTATTCTGACTTCCTTTTCGCCCCAGCGCTTCGGCGTATTCCACCGGCCCAAAGAGAGTCTTATAATAAGGGTTGATTTGTTCCACTATAAAATCCTGTATGCGGCCGTCTGGGGAGAATATAAGTCTTTCTTTAATATATGCAATAGGCATGTTTTCTATCAGCGTATTGTAATCCTTCATCACTGCAATCTGTTTCTTCTGCATCCGGCGGATTCGGCTGAGCCAGATGATCCAGGTGGACAGGAGTAGGAAGCCCATGCATATTCCTAAGAAAATGTAACGATGTTCTTTGTGGAAAGGAAGTGGTTTGAGGTAGAAGATACTGTTTTTTGGACAGCTGTCTTCTGTGAATCCGAAGTAAAGCAGATCGGGATAAATGATACTCGGAGGAGGAGTATCTGCCTGAATCAGGGAAAATCCTTTTTGTTTCCCTTCCAAGGCTTGATGGATGGCCTGCAAGGTCAGCTGCCCCCGCATTTCCCTGCTGAGGTAGTAGCCTCCGATTACCCCGTCTTGTTGAATCTCTTCATCGTCAAGAGAGAAGAGTGGAATTGCGGAACTGGACCCGAGGACTTTGGAGATTCCTGATGAGAGTACATCCCTGTAATAGGGGTCTTCAATATGCCAAGAGAGGAAAAGTGCAGCTGTATGCGAGGCGGGGGTGTGGAGGCGGGTTCTTAGTGAGTCTATTGAGGCGGTAGTGGGGGTGAGGTAGGTGACTTTTAGTTGAGGATACTTATGAGCCATAATCCGTCTGGTTTCTTTTCGGGTTTCCCGCCCTACATAGCGTAGATCGGAAATAAAGATCAGGTGTTCCAGTTGGGGCATGATTTGATGGATCAATTCTAAGTTCTCTTCAATATAATAAGGAATGTAAACCACCGTGAGTGGGTGTCCTTTATTGAATTGTTCAAGCGATATGCGGTTCTCGTCTGCGATGGGGCGTTTGTAGATATAGGCTGTGTCGGGTCCGGTAAAGTTAAATTCAGAGCATAGTACGGTGGGTATGTTCCCCCATTTCCTGCGTACATCGTCAATAAGGATTTTCCATGCGGAGTTTCCCAGGAAGAGGATCAGGGATGGCCTTTCTTTGTATTTAGCGAGAAGCAGTTTGGAGTACTGGCTTGCCTCTTCGGGACTGGTAATATTGGAGAGCATATTCATGTGCTCAGTAGACAGGGTTAATGGAGAGTTTCGACTTAGAAAGTCCTTGTAGACAGGATCAATAATGTAGTTACTCCATTCAGATGATTCTGTATAAGAATTGATTATCAGAATATAATCTTTCTTTGGGATGGACTGGGTGTACAGAGCGTAGGTGTGACACCATGTCAGCATAGCTGACAAGACGATCCGCATGAAGTGATAATGAGTTTTCATGGGGTTCATTTTTAATTTGTAAAACACGATTCAACGACTTTCATCTTTCAATAAAAGACATTGAATTGAGCTAAAACAAATTTAAGGAAAAAGAAGGTGCAGGCCAAGCGTATTTAGAATTATACAGTTTTTTCAAAGTTTATTTGTGAAACCTCTCTCGGGAGCTTTAAACTACTTAGATTCTGTTTAAGTAGTTTTGAGAGCTGTTTTCCTTGATTTATAGGTGTGAGCGACAGTTTTTCGACGAATGATAAAGAAGATATCGACTAAAAGAAACCTAGGATAGATTGATAAAAAAAGTAAAAAGAGAAAATGAAAATCTTTAGCTTCATACCCCTCCACGTTCCACAAACTTTCTGAAATCCTTTACCATAAGGCATTTCAATGTGGAATGTTGTGCTTCCACTGAAGGCGATTGTACCATAAAAATGAAGCTTGAACTAGTGCGCACGAGATAAGCAGTTGGCGCGCACCAATCTTTCGACTGATGTGCACTAGATAGTTGCCTGGTGCGCGCTAAAACTGGTGCGCTACGTTTCCATAAAGCCAGGCCTGAAGTTTAAAAACTCAGGCCTGGCTTTATGGAAACGTAGCGCTGTATTTAGCAGGAAAACAGGTTGTAAATAGCAGCTGTTTACAGGAATACAAAGAATTTGCTAAGCAAATCGTTGATTTGAGTGTGAAGTTTGTTAGCATTCACCGGCTTACTGGTATAGGCGTTGAATCCGCTTTCGAGGATGCGCTTTTCATCTTCAGCAAAAGCAAAAGCTGTGACTGCTACAATAGGTACCATGGCCGAAATTTCCCGGATTTTATTCGTGGCTTCGTATCCATTCATCTTGGGCATATTTATGTCCATCAGAACAATATGGGGATGATGTTCACTGAACATCTTTACCGCCTCTTCGCCATCCCATGCGTGTACTATGTGGTAGTTGTTTTTAAGGATGGAGTCAAAGAGTTTGAAGTTGCTTTCGTTATCTTCGGCTATCAGAATCGTTACTTTCTTGTCTCTACTATCTATTTGAGGGGCATAATGCATCTGTTTTTTCTCTTGACGCGTGGCGGGTTGGTAGGGGATGGTAAACCAGAAAGTAGAACCTCTTCCTACTTCGGATTCCACACCAATCTCTCCCTGCATGCATTCCACAATGCTTTTGCATATGGGAAGTCCGAGGCCTGTACCTTGTGCGAAATGATTGAGCTTGACGAAGCGTTCGAAAATACTTCTCTGTTGTTCTCCGGAAATTCCTTGTCCAGTGTCTGTTACATAGAAGTAGATTTGCTGCCCTTGAAGTCTGTATCCAAACCGGATGCTTCCTTCCTTGGTAAATTTCATGGCGTTATTCAGAAAGTTGATCATTACCTGCGTAATACGGTTCTTTTCGGTAATCGCATAGCAATCCGGTGTTTCGGGAATATATGAAACGACTACGTCGGGGTTGGTGTGTCGGGTCTGAATGGATGTTTCGAGTTCCCGGAACAGGATGTTCAGATCTATTTCCTTATAATGGAATTCTAAAGTGCCGGCTTCGATTTTTGAAAGATCCAGGATATCACCAATTAGTTGTAATAACAAGGTGTTGTTATTCTGGATAATGTGGATATATTCGTTCTTTTCTTCTTCGGATTGAGCAGTAGGAAGTATCTCTGAGAAGCCGATAATCGCATTCAATGGAGTGCGTATCTCATGACTCATATTGGCCAGGAAGGCGGACTTAAGGCGGTTGGACTCTTCGGCTTTTTGCTTGGCATTCACCAAATCATTCTCCATATTCTTGCGTTCGGTGATAACCATTGAAGAACCTACCAGTGAGAGTGCTTTTCCGGAGTTATCTCTCTGGTCCACAACTGCTTTTGCTTCTACCCAGTCGTATGAGAGAACGCCATTCTTTTTCGTACGCACTTTGTATTGTTCGTTGATTTTAGGAGTGTTTCCGGCAATAAGGCTCTGATATGCTTTCCTTACGCGATCTTTATCTTCTTCCATGATATTCTTGAAGTAAAGCTCTTGCGATACGGAAAGCTGTTCTTCCGAGGCTCCTTCGTTGAGAAGTTCTATCGGTCGGTTTACATCGCAAAGGATTGTTTTATTTGCCAGATCCCACTTCCAGGGAACAATGTTTGCTACATCCAGGGCCAGAGATAACTTATGATTGGCAGAACGTAGTTTCTCTTGAGCTGCGGAGAGTTCTGTCTGGTCTACTAAGAAAATATCCATATAGCCTGTCCGGGCTGAGGGGGATACAATTACATTGATGTGGCGCTTGGCCAATTTGTGATAATATTGTAGCCATGTAACCTTTTTGGTGGTGTATATTATATTGTAGAAGTGGATTACTTTTTCGAAATCAATATGTTCATTAGAGGAGCCCTTGCGCCCTATGGTACTGGATGCCTCTGAAGCGCCTAGTAATTTCTCATAATAAGGATTGATTTGTTGAGTGATATAGTCTGTTATGTGGTTCTTGGAGTCGAAAATCAGTTTTTGCTTAATATACGCAATGGGCATATTCTCCAGAATAGAGCTATGCTCTTGCATGCTGATAATCCGATCTTTTTGGGTCCGGCGTATTTTATTAAGCCATATAATCCATGCCACAAAGAAGAGGGTGGCAATTCCCATGCTTAAGAGCAGGTAAAGGTGAGCCTCAAAGAAGGAGGGAGGTTTTAATAAGAAGACTGTGTTGGCTGGAAAAGCTTTTTCAGAGAGCCTAAAATATTCCACGCTTGGGTAAGTAATGAGAGGATCAGGAGTTGCGGGTTGTATAATGGTATATCCGCTTTGTCCCTTGTCAAATGCGCCTCGTATAATATTGAGAATCATCTCTCCTTGCTTTTCTTCGTCGAAGTAGCACCCTCCAAGGATTCCATTTTCTTCCTCTCCTTCATCATCCAGAGCAAAGAGGGGTGTAAGGGAGTTTGCTCCAATGATTTTAGATATCCCGGAGGATATTACACTCCCATAATTGGGGTCTTTTATAAACCAGGAAAGGAATAGTATAGCTGTATTTTCCATCTTGGCATGGGTGATCTTCCTTAAAGAGTCCACGGAAACAGTGGCTGGAGTCAGATAGGTTACTTTTAAGTCGGGAAACTCTTTTGCAACATCCTCTTTCATTTCCATCCGTGCCTCTTGCCCTACGGTACGCAAGTCGGACAGGAAGATGAGATGTTTTAAATTGGGTATTACCTGGTGAATGAATTCCAGATTCTCTTTGATATAAAAAGGTATATGAAGCACGGTTAGTGGGTAACCGGCATTGGCTTTTTCAAGTGATTCCCGCTCTTCCTTTAGGATGGGGCGTCTGTGTATATAGGCATCCTTCGGGCCTACATAGTCTTGTTCGGCGCAAAGTACTGTGGGTATATCGCCCCATTTCTCGCGCATATCTTCAATCAGCAATCGCCAAGAAGAGTTGCCTAGGAATATAACCAGGGCAGGCGGTTCTTTGTATTTGGAGAGGAGTAGGTTGGAATAGCGTTGCACATCTTCCTCAGAGTTGATCGTAGCAAGCATGCGCATGTGTTCTGTGCAGATAGTCAGCGGAGTGTTTTCTTCCAGAAATTCTTTGTAGATAGGATTTATGAAACATTGGCTCCATTGAGCAGCCTCAGTGTAGGAATTGATTATGAGAACATATTTCTCAGAAATACTTTCCGGTTTGGCATTCAATGCTACCGGGTATAGAAGAAAGAGGAGTGTGGAGGTTATCCAAGTAATAAAAGCAGAACGGATATTCATAAATTCATATGTTTAAATTCTAGAAGATATTTTTATTGAAACTCTCTTTTCAACGCCTTGCAGCAATAATATTAAGATCTTCTATGTGAAAACTTTGATGTAATTGCGCAAAATTAAGGAAAAATATACAAATAAGGTTGTTGTTATATGCAAATAATGCATGTGTATTGTAAAAAAAGCGCTAAAAAGCTTCTTGGGTAGATACGCAGAAGGAAATATTCTTGTTTTTCCATCCTTTTTTATTTGTGGGACTTCTGTATAGGCTTTATCTTTGCAGTGTTATGAAGAAGCGTTATGATATGATTACCGTGCTGGGGCCCACTGCTTCGGGAAAGACTCCTTTTGCGGCAGCGTTGGCCGCGGAGTTGGATACTGAAATAATCAGTGCCGATTCCCGGCAACTCTATCGTCGGATGGACTTGGGTACAGGGAAGGATCTGGAGGATTACACAGTGAACGGCCGCCTGGTGCCTTATCATCTGATTGATATTGCCGAGCCGGGATATAGGTATAACCTCTTTGAATACCAACGGGATTTCCTTGGAGCGTACCAGTCCATCCGTCAGTGTGGGATGTTACCTGTGCTTTGCGGAGGTACAGGGTTGTACATTGAGTCGGTGCTGAAAGGGTACCGCATGACACCTGTGCCTGAGGATTCCACACTGCGGGAGCGTCTGGCTCATCATTCGCTGAAAGAACTGAAAGAAATCCTTGAAACTTATAAGACCCTGCATAATTCTACCGATGTAGATACAGTAAAACGGGCTATTCGTGCTATTGAAATTCAGGAATATTATCGCGCTCATCCTTTGGAACAGCGCGATTTTCCCGAGATCCGCAGTCTGATTATCGGCCTGTCCGTAGACCGGGAGTTACGGCGCGAGAAAATCACCCGCCGGCTTCGGCAGCGTCTGGAAGAAGGAATGGTGCAGGAGGTTCAGGCCCTGCTGGACAGTGGTATCCCTGCCGAAGACCTGATTTATTACGGTTTGGAGTACAAGTATCTCACGCTTTATGCCACCGGACAGCTTTCTTTTGAGGAGATGTTCACCGCCCTCGAAACTGCCATTCATCAGTTTGCCAAGCGCCAGATGACTTGGTTTCGCGGTATGGAACGCCGGGGTTTTACCATTCACTGGATAGAAAGCACCCTCCCCACTCAGAAAAAAGTAGGAAGGGTGAAGGAGTTGCTTGAGATTGGGATTTAGAAGTTTATTCCTATGCCTACTGAAAGGTTTCTATTTGTAAAGTTAGGATCTTTGCCAGCGGGGAGAGCTGCAGTCCATTGTTTCTCGGCGGTATTGACCAATCCTATTTCATATTGCATACCTATATAGAAATTGTCAAAGGTGACAGCCGTACCCAATACAAGTCCCGCATCAAAAGCTTTGAAACCTCCATCATCAAAATAATCAGCTTCTGTGGAAGGGGATTTGTAGCCATTTTCGTACTCTTCGACTTTTATTGTACCGCTTACTCCTACCGCTAAGTAAAGGCCGGCATTGATTTGAAGTTGGATGTTGTATTTCTTGTCTAGATCAATTCGTGGAGACAAAAGTATCTGTTCCTGAAAGTAAAGAGAAGAAGCTGTGGTCTTTTCTTTATAGTTAACTGCGTTCACGTATGCTTTTGCTTCAGCAGTAAAGCCTTTCAAGGAAAGGAATGTTCCTGGTTGCAAATAAAGGTTATTGGTCAGAGGTATGTCGATGATAAAGCCTCCGCTGAATCCAGCCTTGCTGCCTGTGTCGTAGATTCCTCCGCCAATATTGTCGAAATTACCTCCAAGGGATGCAAAGTTTACACTTCCCCGGAGTCCAAATCCAACCTTTCTCTTCTCTGGATAAGTGATCGTACTATTTTCTTTTGTCGTGCTCGCAAAAGCCTCTCTGGCAGAGTTTTCGGAGTCTGTTTGTGCAATGGCATGTTGAGATGCAAATATGCATCCGACCAACAGTGTCAGTGTAATAAAAGTCTTTCTCATAATTCTTAGTCTTTCTTAGGTGAATTTATTGTTTAATGTTCTTCTTTTGCAAAGGTAAACTGTTTTATGAGTTATACAAAGAAAAGAATAGATAATTCCGGAATATATTAGGGTTTTGCTTGAAAATCAAAAGGAAGTCTATGCGTATCTGCGAAGATTTGTCTATTTTTGTGGGATACTTAATGTGTACTATAAAGAATAATAGGATGAAGAAGAGTGTGAAGTCAATGGCAGTATGCCTGATTATGCTGTGCCTGTCGGTACAGGTGGGGGCGCAATCCGTCCAGAAGTCGGCCTTGTTTGACAAAACGATTCATGTAGGTGCCCGTCTCGGTATGAATGTATCTGCGATACGAGGGTTGCAAGATCAACTCAATCCGTACGATGTGGGTGCCGAAGTGAGTTACAACCTTGGGGTAGTGGTGGATGTGCCTGTAATGAGGTTCCTTTCTGTGCAACCGGGGCTTTACCTTACTACCAAGGGCTTTGGTGGTGAATATACGAATGATGAGCCGTACAACCGTCAGGATATAATTATCTCCGGTATGGGAATTTATCTGGAAGTGCCTGTGTTGGCAGTGGGGAAGTTTCCCGTTGCTAAGAATTTTACATTACGTCCCAATATAGGTCCTTACTTTGCATACGGCATCGGTGGGAATGTGAAAAAAGAAGTGACTTCTACGTTGGTAATTGGCGAGTTTACAAAAGAGACCGAAACAGATTATTTCGGGTACAGCAAAGATGCGCAGACCTGGGAAGACCGTGGCATGGGTATGAAGCGTTTTGATTGTGGTATTTCTTTTGGTTTCGGTGCTAACATATGGAAGTTCTACACAGGGTTTCAGTGCGAGGTAGGTTTGATCAATATTGCCGATCCCGATAGTTGGGGATCTGATGCTTCCTTTAAGACCGGCTGTTTTTCATTTAATTTAGGATATAACTTTTAGGATATAGCGAGTCACAGCTTACTAATAGCGCCTCCGCGATGAGTTTTTTGTATACTCATTTCGGAGGCGCTATTATATAAAGGTATAAGGAATCAGATGGACAATCCGCGCAACACGCGCATCAGGTCCATGTCAATAGGCTTATCATTCTTGATGGCTTTAGTAAAGGGGATGTTTACCATCAGGTTGTTCTGTATGCCAATCATGATGTTTCGTTGTCCTTCGAGCAAGGCATCTACAGCGGCTACTCCCATACGGCTTGCCAGGATACGGTCGTGCGCTGTGGGGCGTCCGCCACGTTGCAGGTGTCCTAGGATGGATACGCGTACGTCGTACTGGGGATACTCTTTCTTCACACGCTCGGCATAATGCATGGCTCCACCTGTGATTTCGCTTTCGGCTACGAGTACGATGCTGCTGTTTTTCGATTTGCGGAAGCCATTCTTGATTACCTCCTGTAATTGGTCTACCTCTGTGCTCATCTCCGGGATAATGGCCGCTTCGGCTCCTGAGGCGATGGCACCATTCAGTGCCAGGAAGCCCGCGTCACGTCCCATTACTTCAATAAAGAAGAGTCGGTCGTGCGAGGTGGCGGTATCGCGTATCTTATCCACCGCATCCAGAATGGTATTCAGGGCGGTGTCATAGCCGATGGTGGTATCGGTGCCGTATAAGTCGTTATCGATAGTACCCGGAAGTCCGATGCAAGGTACGTCATACTCCTGGGCGAAGATGCGTGCGCCGGTCAATGAACCGTCGCCACCTATAATAACCAGTGCGTCGATGCCTTGGGCCTTCATGTTCTCGTGAGCCAGTTTCCGGCCTTCGGGGGTAGTGAATTCTTGGCAGCGCGCAGTTTTCAGGATGGTACCACCCTGCTGTATGATATTGCTGACATTCTCCGTCTTGAATTCTTTAATTTCATTGGTGATAAGACCTTTGTACCCTCTGTAGATACCTCTTACACTTAAACCGTTACATATTGCAGCGCGGGTTACTGCGCGGATGGCGGCATTCATGCCGGGGGCGTCACCTCCGGACGTCAGGATGCCGATACACTTTACATTGCTCATAATGTCTGTTGAGATTTTATTTTCCAGTGCAAAAGTACATATAAGTTCTTTGAAAACCGCCACTTAAAAGATTATTCTTTCTTAATTCAGCTGCTATATAATGTGGATATTACGTTTTTGTAACAGACCTTTGCGAGAACAATGCAATGAGCTTTCGTCAAAAAAAAGTGCGAAAAGATTGCTTAGATTATTTTATTTCGTAATTTTGTGGCCTCTTTACTGAGAAATACTAATATTAAATAGTGATATGCAAACGATTGATAACTTCAATTTTGCCGGCAAAAAGGCATTTGTCCGTGTGGACTTCAATGTTCCCTTGGATGAGAACTTCCACATTACTGACGACACTCGTATCCGTGCAGCTCTTCCTACGCTGAAGAAGATTCTTGCTGACGGTGGTTCACCCATTATCGGTTCCCACCTGGGACGTCCGAAAGGCGTAACAGACAAGTTTTCATTGAAGCACATCCTGGCTCATGTAAGCGAGCTTTTAGGTGTAGAAGTAACTTTCTGTGACGATTGCCAGAAGGCACAGGCACAGGCTGCTGCTCTGAAACCGGGTGAGGCTTTGTTGCTGGAGAACCTTCGCTTCTATGCTGAGGAAGAAGGCAAGCCCCGTGGATTGGCCGAAGATGCCAGCGACGAGGAGAAGAAAGCTGCCAAGACTGCCGTAAAGGAAAGTCAGAAAGAGTTTACTAAAGTGTTGGCCTCGTATGCGGATTGCTATGTAAACGATGCGTTCGGTACGGCTCACCGTGCTCATGCTTCTACTGCACTTATCGCTGCATACTTTGATACGGACAGCAAGATGTTCGGTTATCTGATGAACAAAGAAGTAATAGCCGTGGAGAAGGTGATGAAAGACATCAACCGTCCTTTCACAGCTATCATGGGTGGTTCTAAGGTATCCAGCAAGATTGAGATCATTGAAAACCTCCTTACTAAGGTAGATAACCTGATTGTAACAGGCGGTATGACCTATACTTTCATGAAGGCCCAGGGCGGTAAGATTGGAAAGTCTATCTGCGAAAACGACAAGTTGGAGCTGGCCCTGGAACTCATAGAGAAGGCTAAGGCTAACAACGTTAACCTTGTGTTGGCTCAAGATGCCAAGGCTGCGGATGATTTTTCCAACGATGCCAACACCCAGTTTGTACCTTCCAATGAGATTCCCGACGGGTGGGAAGGTCTGGACATCGGCCCCAAGGCTATGGAAGATTTTGCGAATGTAATCAAGGCTTCTAAGACTATCCTTTGGAACGGTCCTACCGGAGTATTTGAGATGGAGAACTTTACAGCTGGTTCACGCTGTGTGGGCGAGGCTATCGTAGAGGCTACCAAGAACGGCGCTTTCTCACTGGTAGGCGGCGGCGACTCAGTAGCTTGCGTGAATAAATTTGGCTTGGCCGATGGCGTATCCTATGTATCTACCGGTGGTGGAGCATTGCTCGAAGCCATCGAAGGTAAGGTACTTCCGGGTATCGCAGCTATCCAAGGCTAATAAAGATATTTAGATTTTGTGTTTGTGTTGTGTTGATTATTGCGCCTTTTAAGGCGTTAAAGTGCATGTGAATGTACGGGGATAATCATGTTTGTGTGGAAGGGGCGGAGTTAATCCGCCCCTTTTTTTTATCTTTGCCGCTGTATTATTTCCTTTGAAGAACGATGAAGAATAAACTGATCTGTATCCTTATGTGCGCTTTCTATGCTGCTCCGCTGTTTTCGCAGGCCTATCAGCGCACGGCACACGGTATAAAGACCCGTGTGAAACAACAAAATGTAGAGATAGCCTTTTACGCTCCCGGTATCGTACGGGTGGTGAAGTATCCCATGGAATGCCCCGTATTCTTGAAGAAGAGTTATGCCGTTGTTAAAGAACCGGAGGGGATATCTCCACGTATCTCTGATGAAGGAAGCAACTCTGTACGCGTTGAGGCAGGCGATCTGCTGGTGAGGCTGAATGTAGAAACCGGAAAGGTATCCTTCGAAACCCGTGCCGGAAAGAAACTGTTTACCGAAAAGGATTCTGCCTCCCACTTTGCCTATCTGCAGAACTCAGGCTTGCCGCTCTATCGTGTAAAGCAGAGTTTTAAGCTGGATGAGGGTGAGGTTATCTACGGCCTTGGGCAGCAACAGACGGGCCTTATGAACCAGCGAGACCAAACCCTTTACCTGCGTAATGAGAATATGAAGATCTGTATTCCTCTTTTCCACTCCATAAAGGGATATGCGGTGTTCTGGGACAACCCGTCGCCCACCTTCTTTGTAGACAATGCCGAGGGAACAACCTTTGAATCCGAGGTCGGGAGTTGTACCGATTATTACTTTGTGTATGGCGAGAATGCCGATCAGGTGATAGCCGGTTTGCGCAATCTCACCGGGCAGGCGCCCCTCTATCCCCTTTGGACGTTGGGGTTTATGCAGAGTCGTGAGCGTTACAAGAGTCAGGACGAACTGTTGGAAGTGGTGCGCCGTTACCGCGATCTGAAGCTCCCTCTGGATGGTATCGTGCAGGATTGGCAGTACTGGGGCTCTAACCTGAATTGGAACTCCATGAGTTTCGATAACCCCGCCTTCCCCGATCCGCAGGCTATGGTCGACGAGGTGCACCGCCAGAACGCCCATCTCATGATCTCCGTATGGCCCAGCTTTGGCCCGGATACCAAGCAATACCAGATCTTTGAAGAGAAGAAGATGTTGTATGATTTCGAAACCTGGCCCACCAATTGCAAGGTACGTGTGTACGATGCCTTCGATCCTGAGGCGCGTGATATATATTGGTCGTACCTCAAGAAACTCTACGATTACGGCATTGACGCTTGGTGGCTGGACGCTACCGAACCGGATCATTTCGACATCCAGGATAAAGACTTTGAGACACCCACCAAGGATGGCACCTTTCGCACCGTACACAATGCCTATCCGCTGGTGAGCAATCAAGGGGTGTACGAGCACCTGCGTGCGCAGCCCGATAATGACAAGCGTGCCTTCCTGCTGACGCGATCCTCGTATGCCGGCCAGCAGCGTTACGGCTCACACTCCTGGAGTGGAGATGTGGTGGCCAACTGGGACGTGTTCCGTAAGCAGATAGCCGCCGGACTGAACTACTCCCTCTGCGGCATCCCTTACTGGGGTACGGACATAGGCGGTTTCTTTGCCTGGGAGTATGGGGATGATATCCGTAATAAGGCCTACCATGAGCTGCATGTACGTTGGTTTCAGTTTGCCACGTTTACCCCCATTATGCGTTCGCACAATTCCAGCCCTGTGGCGGTAGAAGTATACCAGTTTGGACAGAAGGGTGATTGGGCCTATGATGTGCAGGAGAAGTTTCTCAAACTCCGATATTCTCTGTTGCCCTATATCTATTCCACTTCCTGGCAGGTCACAAATCAGGCTGGCAGCTTTATGCGTCACCTGATGATGGACTTCCGTAAGGACAAAAACGTGCATCTTATTAATGATGAGTACATGTTTGGCCGCTCCCTTCTGGTCAAGGCCATTACTACTCCTATGTATGTGGAAAGCAGTGGCGAGAAGCACAGTACCTTCCGTGAAGATTTCAGCAGCGTAAAGAGTACGGACGTATACCTTCCTTCCGGAAGCCTTTGGTATGATTTCTGGACCGACAAGCAATACACAGGTGGCCAGACTCTCAAGCGCGAAACACCCATCGATCAGATTCCCGTGTATGTCAAGGCGGGTACCATCCTGCCCATAGGGCCTGATGTACAGTACTCCACCGAAAAGAAATGGGATGATCTGAAACTGTCAGTCTATCCCGGAGCGGATGGGGAGTTCACCCTCTACGAGGATGAGTTTGATAACTACAACTACGAAAAGGGAGCTTATACCACGCTTCCCATGAAATGGGATGAGCAAACCCGTACCCTGACGCTGGAGGAGCGTAGCGGTTCATACCCGGGCATGCTTGCCAGTCGCAAGTTCCGTGTAGTTCTGTACGGAGGAAGCAGTCCGGTAGAGAAGGCAATTACCTATACAGGGAAGAAAGTGGAAGCGAAGTTCTAAAAGAAGGCCATTTTTGATGGTTATTTATATTGACAGGCGAATGCTGGGGAAACTGTAGCGCTGCAGTTCATCAATCTCAGCGCTACAATTGTATAATTCGTGGGCACGAGTTTGTAAACTTCAGCGCTGCAGTTTTTGGATTGTAAGGCGTGAAGTAAGATGTTGATAATGAGCAGTGTGTAAGTGGCGCTTTTGAGGTGAAATGCCTCGAAAGCGCTTTTTGTAAAGAAATCGCATAAGATATTTCTTTACTACACATGGGTCTCCTGTTTTGCCGGACAGGGGAGGTGTGGGAGTATCCTCAGCCCAAAGAAAAAGTGTGTGGAAATGTGCAAAATCCTATGTTTGTTGTATATTTGCCAGATAAGTATATATTAAAAATCGAATCGATGAGAAACAGGTTACTATTTACACTTTCCACTCTGTGGATGCTTGCACTTACCGCAGGTGCCGCTACTACTAATCTGGCGCTGAAGGCTACGGCCAGCACTTCCTTTGTGTCTGGCTGGGAGTCGCTGGCAGCGGTGAACGACGGATACGCGCCATCTTCTTCTACTGATCGCAGTCATGCCGTGTATGGCAACTGGAACGGTGATGCCGACTATGGCAAATATAACTGGGTGCAGTATGAATGGTCTTTCGATCACAGCCTGAGCAGTGTCAAGGTGTATTGGTTTACCGATTACGGCGGCTTGGCGCAGCCCAATGCGGCCTACGTGGAATATTGGGACGGTGCTGCCTGGGTCAAGGCTGGGAACATTGGGACTGCCCTGAATGCATACAATACATTGAACATGAACGATGTGATGTCCTCCAAAGTACGCCTCTATATGAAGAGCACCACTTCTACCGGTATTGTGGAATTGCAGGTGATGGGAGTGGAAACCACCGAGTGTAAGCCTACCGAAATCAATCCCGCGGTAAGACTGGGAGGGGGTAAGTTGGATAACTCTAACAGCTTGCAAGCCATGGCAGGCGACTCGGTAGAATTATGTGCCATGGTACAGCTGGCCATTGATGAAGCCCCCGGACGGTGGACGTGGACAGGTCCTTTAGGAGCCACCTCGCAGTCTGATCGCCTTCGCCTCAAGGATCTTACCCGTGCCCATACAGGTACTTATATGGCCTCGTACCGCAATGCCTGCGGAATTACTACCACACAGCTCTTCTACCTCAGCGTAGAGGATGCCACACAGGGACAAGCATATACCTGGCCTGCATACAGTCCCACCATTAATTACAACTTCCGCAACGAATATCCCAACCTCCAGGAGCCTGTCAAGGATCTGCAGGACTGTACCGTGGCAGGCTCTATTTCTGATGGATGGTGGACGTTCCGCTGGGGTTCCAATGCCAATAAGCTGGTTACCGAAGCCGCTGTAAAGCCCATGCTGCAACGCATGAATACGGATTTTGCCTACTTTCGCGATGTCATGGGATGGCCGCCCGATAAGCGTGCCAAGAGCGGATACCGCAGTGCCATCTACCTGTATGGCTCGGGCCTGACTACCGACAATGCCTCTAATACCGACCTGGGAGGCTGGCAGAGCGCTATTGATTACAACGGCCAGTCGTGGCCCATGGTGCTCATTTCCTACTATCCCGTATACTGTTATGACCCCAAGTGCACCTACTCCGACAAGGCATATCAAACGGGTGGCGTGGTGCATGAAGGCATTCACTCCGTACTGGCCGATCTGCCCGGATGTAAAAAGGCCGCCTGGTTCCACGAAGGTGGTAACACCTGGCTGCAACAGGAGGCCGACTCGCGTCGTTCTAACGATTACAGCTCGATGGGATTCCTTAACGGAGCTCCTTTCATTGCTCCCTTCATGCCCATTGAATGCTACAGCGGATGGCTGCAGGACGATTCCTTCGGAGGCCCCTCGGCCGAAGGCGTGAATATGTTTAACGGCTCACAGCAGATCTGCACCTGGCGTAACTACTTGGGTGGCACACAATATGGCAACGGCTTTGCCGTGTTCTTGGGCCAGACACTGGGCGACGGAAGCATCCCCTGGATTTGGCGCTATTGCGAAGAACGCGTATTGGAAGGTATTGCGGATACCTTGGGCGACATGCAGACCCGTCGCCTTATCACCGAGTACCGCGCCAAGCAGGCCTTGCTGGATATGGACAAGTGGACCAATGCACTGAAAAACCTGGTGAATGATAACTTCAATGTAGCCATCAAATCGGAATGGACACCCTCTTGGATGAACCCCACTACATGGTACTCCACCCCCTACGCTAAGACTACGAACGATGGGCAGGGCCTTCTTACCCCCGAATACCGCACCACGCCCGGATGGACGGGTGCCAACCAGATCCCGCTGCATATTACGGGAGATAAGGTTGTGGTTCACTTCCGCCCCCTGAGCCCCAATATGACCTGCCAGCTCTGTTACCGCACCCAGAGTGGTGAGAAAGTGTACGGTGAGCCTGTAACCGGCGGCGACTGTGTGTTGGATATCACCAAGAAACCCGCCAACAACGTGGTCTTTGCCGTAATCACCAGCACCGATTACATCTATCTGGGCGAAGAAACCCGCAAGGCGCATTACGACTACCGCCTGCAACTCAAGGAAGGCATCGCGCACACCGCCAGCACCAACCTGAAATGGTTCAATTGGAATACGGTAATCAAAGACCCCGTCCTGAGCGTAGAGGAGATTGAAAACACCCTTCCCGACTCCTCCGTATACCCCAACGTAGTGAAGAACGGTGGTGAAATACACGTAGAACTGGGTTCGCAACTGGCACAGAGCATCCAGCTTTACATCACCAATCTGGGTGGAGCCGTGGTATACCAGCGTCCGCTGGAAGGTGATACCACCTTCCAACTGCCCCAAACCCTGGGACAAGGCGTGTACCTGCTCAGTTTATCAACTTCTGAAGGTAATAAAGCATACCGATTAATAGTGGAATAAAATAGCGTTAAAAAACCTGCATTTCTTGCATATCCCGCAGAATATGCAGTCTTTTGCATAAGATAGCACTTTAACTAAAAAGTAAAAGTGCTATCTTATGAATGTTAGTGGTATACTTTAATAACTAAATTTAATAGAATGATGAACTGGAAAAACGTATTTAGAACCCTCTTTCTGCCCCTTTTGTGCGTAGTAATGCTGGCAAGCTGTAGTGACGATGAAGACTCGTATAGCGACTATCCCACCAAGATTATGGGTACATGGATTGTGACAAGTCACGGTGGCGGATCACTACCTCATAATGAGAGATCTATAAATATATTTAAGAGTAATGGCAAACAGGTGTATGCATCCAACTATTCCAATGAAGAAGGCACACGGTGGGTTGTAGAACACGAAAACAATTACCGGCTGGAAGGGAATGTCCTTTATGAAAGCGGTACCGACTGGGAAGGAAAAGAATACTCCAGCAAAAGCCGTATCCGGATAGAGGGAGATATAATGTATGTCTCAGAACTGGAATTGATAGAAAACGGAGAACAGCTGGAAACAGGCTCTTACATGATGCACATGGTAACTGTGGAAGACTATGAGCTGACTATCCTAGGTACCTGGAAAGGCCGTGAAACCACCCCCGGTGTAGAGTCGGCCCACGATGTGTACTGGCATTATATGGAAGACGGCACCTTTGATTATTACTATTATGACGAGGCAGCCCAAGAATATGTGGTAAAAAGTGACAATGAAGGCAAGTACTTCCTGTATGGAGACTTTATGGCTACCAACTTTAAAAATAATATCCTTACCGGCGGGCAAAACCGTGAGAGCGAATGCTGGACTATTAGCATTAATGGTAATCGCATGGCCTGGTACGCATGGCGTGCGGATGGAACAGTCGCTACCTTCGAAATGGAGAGGGTAGAGTCAACCCCGGTACGTTTTATTGCTCCCTGATAAAATAATGGAGGGGTAAGTCACGTTTATAGTACGCAATGCTATATAATTAAATAAATGAATATGAATTGGAAAAACGTATTTAAAACAGTATTTTTATCCCTCCTGTCCGTCATGATCCTTAGCGCCTGTACCGATGATGATGACAATAATAAGTTGGAGATTGCAGGAACCTGGGTAGCAGTAAACTCAAGTCTGACACCCTATCATAACCAACTGTTCGTGAGAACATACACCTCGAATAGAACTGCAGTACAGGCCTCGCGCCAGCAAGTAGAGAACGGTGTAAAATGGATTGAAGATCCACAATATACCTACCGGATAGAGGACGGTATCCTTTACGAAGAAGGCGTGGATTGGAAAGGCAAGTCCTTCTACCGTAAAAGTAGCATAAAGCTTGGTATTACACAGGATGGCATTATTATGTATGTAACTGAGTTGAAGAAAACCTATGATGGAGAGTCTGCCGGTTCCCTTTCCAGTTATACTATGTACAACTCTCCTGTGGGTTTGTATGATACAGCCCTGCTGGGAAGCTGGAAGGGCAAAGAGACTACCCCAGGCGTAGAGTCTGACTCTGTACGCTGGCATTATATGACCGATGGAACCTTTGATTATTACTACTACGATAAGGATCAGCAGTCGTATGTGCTAAAGAAAGATAACCAAGGTGAGTATTTTCTGTATGGCAACTTCTTCGTGAGTAATTTTACAAATAACCTTCAAACCGGTGGAACCGGTCAGGATTGTGAGTGTTGGAGCATCTACATTCGCGATGGCCAGATGAGTTGGAGAGCCATACGCCAAGGTAATGAAGAGGTTACTTTTGAGATGGAGAAGGAGATGGACGAAATGCCTTCCTGGACTTATTAAATGCCGGAAGGTGTGTTCTTAATAAAGATAAAGAATAACAATGAAAAAGATATTTATTCAACCCTTTCTGCTAATAACCTGTTTGTTATGCGGAATGATGGTTTCCTGTTCGGACGATGACAGCCCTAAAATCAACGACTCACGGCTGGTATCCAAGATATTGATAGAAGGAGATGCTGTCTCCCAGTCTTTCACGTTTTCCTATGATGCCCAAAATCGTATTAAGGCGGTAGTAACTAATGATGAAACTCTTGAATACATTTACCCTGATAATCGTAGTATGAGGATTATGGAAGGGCAGGATTCACTGTCTTCTCCTCTGCATTCTTTTGCATTGGACGAGAAGGGAAAGTGCCAGGCAGCTTACCGTGGTTATCCAAAGGGCTTTATTCAATACGGTTATGACGCGCAAGGTCTGTTGAATAACTGGAAGGTAATCCTGCAGAACCAAGAGCAAAATGTAGATTTCGTCTGGCAGAATGGGAATATGACCCTGATCTCTCCCGATCAGACTTGTTATCTTCAATTTAGCATGCACCGTGCGGTGATGGAATATTCTGCTTATGATAATCTGACCAATATTGACCTGAATGCTTTTGTGATAAACATGGCCAATGACATGTCATTCCTGTATCAGTTCCCTGGTTGTACCAGCAAGAAACTCTTGTCGAGCTGTCAGTTCACGTCCCCCGTTAATGAAGATCGTATTATTTATGACCTCCGACTGGAATATAGCCTTGACTCCAAAGGCTATCCTGTAAGCGCCGAAATGTATGATGCCGGGCATGAGCTCGATGCACATATTACTATCGAGTATAAATAAGAAGATAATGTATAATAAGAAACAATCGGGAATAGGCCGGGTATTGGCTGCTATCTGCTTTGCAGTCTTCCTTGCGAGTTGCAACTCTTTGCAAGAGGTACGTACCGTAAAGCTGGCCGAAGCTACCCAGTCCTGGGACGGTAAGCTCTTACCTGCTTACCCCACCGGGCAGCCTAAGGTAACGATCCTGAAGATTACCATTCCGCCCAAAACGAAGCTTGACCTTCATCTTCACCCCATTATCAACGCCGGTGTGCTGACCAAAGGCACGCTCACCGTGGTTAAAGATACCGGCGAGAAGATGAAACTGCGCGAGGGTGACGCCATTGTAGAGCTGGTAAACTCCTACCACTACGGTATGAATGAAGGAAAGGAAGAAGCGGAAATCATCGTCTTCTACGCAGGAGATGAGAATACACCGGTGTCGGTAAAGCCGTAGCCTTTACATCTTCTTCAATAGATCCGGTCTGAGGCGTTTGGTGCGTTCCAACGATTGTTCCATGTTCCACTCGTGTATCTTTGCCTCGTGGCCTGAGAGGAGTATCTCGGGCACTTTCCAGCCGTTATAATCCGCCGGGCGGGTGTATACGGGTGGGGCCAGGAGGTTGTCCTGGAAGGAGTCGGAGAGGGCCGACTGCTCGTCGCTGATCACCCCCGGAAGCAGGCGTACAATGGCATCTGTCATGACGGCTGCGGCCAGTTCGCCGCCTGTCAGTACGTAATCGCCAATGCTGATTTCGCGGGTGATGAGGTGCTCGCGGATGCGGTAATCGATACCTTTGAAATGGCCGCAGAGGATGATGAGGTTTTCTTTCAGGGACAGCTCGTTGGCGATGGGTTGCGAGAATTGTTCCCCGTCGGGGGTGGTGAATATCACGTCGTCATACGTCCGTTGCGCTTTCAGGTGGTTGATGCAGTTCTCTATCGGCTCTATCTTCATCACCATTCCGGCAATGCCGCCGAAGGGGTAATCGTCCACACGGCGGTGTTTATCGGCGGTAAAATCGCGCAGATAGTGGGTATGAAGCTCGGCCAGACCCTTGTCTTGGGCGCGTTTCAGGATGCTGCAGTTCAGGAAACCCTCGATCATTTCGGGCAGTACGGTGATGATATCTATTCTCATTGCGGTTTAAATTTCCTGCAAAAGTAGGCAATTTGGCGCAGAGTTCGAGGAAATACGTTACTTTTGTAGCATTGAAACCCAGAAATCCATGACTATCCAGGAAGAAATAAATCAGTTGCGTGCGGATCTGCATACTCATAATTACAACTATTATGTGCTCAATGCCCCGCAGATCAGTGATTATGAGTTCGATCAGCTGATGCATCGCCTCCAGCTGCTGGAAGAGCAGCACCCGGAGTATTCCGATCCCAATTCGCCCACCCTTCGTGTGGGGAGCGACCTCTCCAAGGAGTTCACTCAGGTGCAGCACCGCTATCCCATGCTCTCCTTGGGCAATACCTACAGCGAAGAGGAGGTGCGCGATTTCTATGAGCGTACCCGCAAATCCCTCAATGACGACTTTGAGATCTGTGCCGAGCTGAAGTATGACGGTACTTCCATCTCCCTCACCTACGAGGAAGGCCGCCTGGTGCGTGCCGTGACCCGTGGCGATGGAGTGCAGGGCGATGACGTAACGGATAATGTAAAGACCATCCGCAGCATCCCCCTTGTACTTCGCGGGGAGGATATCCCTCAAAGCTTTGAGATACGCGGCGAGATACTGATGCCCTGGGAAGTCTTCGAGCAACTCAACAAAGACCGTGAGGCCCGTGAGGAAGCCCTCTTTGCCAATCCCCGCAATGCCGCCTCCGGTACCCTGAAACTGCAGAACTCAGCCGAAGTGGCCCGTCGCCGCCTGGATGCATACCTGTACTATCTCTTGGGCGATCGCATCCCTGGTTCCGGACATTATGAGAACCTTCAGGCCGCGCAACGCTGGGGCTTCAAGATCTCGGAGCATACCCGCCTCTGCCGCTCGCTGGAGGAGGTGTTTGAATACATCGCTTACTGGAATGAAAATCGCAAAGCCCTGCCCGTAGCCACGGATGGCATCGTGCTGAAGGTAAACTCCCTGAAGCAGCAGCTCAACCTGGGTTATACCGCCAAATCCCCCCGCTGGGCCATTGCCTATAAGTTTCAGGCCGAGAAGGCTGTGACACGCCTCAATTCCGTATCCTACCAGGTGGGGCGCACCGGAGCCGTGACTCCTGTGGCCAACCTCGATCCCGTGCTGCTGGCCGGTACCACCGTAAAGCGTGCTTCGCTGCATAATGCGGATATCATAGCCGGTCTCGACCTCCACCTGGGCGATCAGGTGTATGTAGAGAAAGGCGGCGAGATCATCCCGAAGATTACCGGCGTGGATTTTGATGCACGCAGCATTCTCATCGGCCCGAAGGTGGTCTTTATAAGGAGCTGTCCGGAGTGCGGAACCCCCCTGGTGCGCTATGAGGGTGAGGCGGCCCATTACTGCCCCAATGACTCTGCCTGCCCCCCGCAGATCAAGGGGAGGATTGAGCATTTCATCAGTCGCAAGGCCATGAATATTGACGGTCTGGGCCCTGAAACGGTAGACCTCTTCTATCAGGAGAAACTGATACAGTCTGCAGCGGATCTGTATACCCTCACTGCCTCACAGATTTGTACACTGGAACGCATGGGAGAGAAATCGGCCGAGAACATCCTGCAGAGCATCATCCGCTCTAAGGAGGTGCCCTTTGAGCGTGTCCTCTTTGCCCTCGGCATCCGCTTTGTAGGCGAAACGGTGGCCAAGATACTGGCGCGCGCCTTCAAAACCATGGAGCGCCTGCAAGCCGCCACCCTCGAAGAACTGGTGGAAGTGGATGAGATAGGCGGGAAGATTGCTCAAAGCATCGTTCGCTTCTTTGCCGATCCCCGCGAACAGGAGCTCGTGACCCGCCTGCATGCCGAAGGTCTGCAGATGAAAGCCGCCATGAGCGGGGAGGGTGGGAGCACCCGACTGGAGGGCCAGGCCATCGTGATCAGCGGGGTTTTTACCCATCACTCGCGTGATGAATACAAGGCGCTTATTGAGCATCACGGAGGCCGTAATGTAGGCAGTATCTCCGCCAAAACCACCTTCATCCTGGCGGGTGAGAACATGGGCCCTGCCAAGCTGGAAAAGGCCCGTAAACTGGGTGTTCGCATTGTCGGTGAAGAAGAATTTTTAGCGATGATAGCGGAATAAAGAAAAAAGTTCGTATTTTTGCGCCACTGAAACAGAATCATTTTTCCTTAAGTATATATGATACAAACGAGATTGAAAGGAGTGGGTGTAGCCTTTGTTACCCCGTTCCAAGAAGATGAGAGCGTGGACTATGAGGCCATAATGCGCCTCGTTGACTTCCAGTTAGCTAATGGTACCGACTTTCTGGTCATCATGGGTACCACTGCCGAAACTCCCACTTTATCAAACGAGGAAAAAGACAAAATCTGCAAACTAATCATCGAACGCGCAGGCGGGCGTATCCCCATCGTAAAAGGAGTGGGAGGTAACAATACCCGCGCCATCGTAGAAGAACTCCAAACAAGCGACCTTCGTGGTGTAGACGCCATTCTTTCCGTAGTACCTTATTACAATAAGCCTTCCCAGGAAGGTATCTACCAGCACTTTAAGGCTATTGCCGAGGCCAGTCCTGTGCCCATTATGTTGTATAATGTACCCGGACGTACCGGTGTGAACATGACCGCGTCTACCACCCTGCGCCTGGCTCGCGACTGTGAGAAGGTAGTGGCCATTAAGGAGGCCTCCGGTGATTTTACCCAGATCGATGATATTATCAAGAACAAGCCGGAGGATTTTGTAGTCCTCTCCGGTGATGATGCCATTACCTACCCCCTCATTACCCTGGGAGCCGTAGGCGTGGTGTCTGTGATTGGCAATGCCTTTCCCCGTGAGTTTAGCCAGATGACCCGTCTGGCTCTGGCCGGCGATTATGCCAATGCCCTTACCATCCACCACCGCTTTACAGAGCTTTTCAAGCTTCTCTTTGTAGATGGTAACCCCGCGGGTGTAAAGGCCATGATGAACGCTATGGGCCTGTTGGAGAACAAACTCCGCCTTCCCCTGGTGCCCACCCGCATCACTACTTTTGAAGAGATTCGCGAGGTGCTCCGCCAGCTGGATATCAAGTGCTAGTAGGGGCGGACCTATGTGTCCGCCCTCTAAATAAACCGTAAAATTACAGGCCTGAAGTTCTTTGAACTCAGGCCTGTAATTTTAAATCCCAAGCCTGAGATTCCGCAGCTGCAGGCCTGCAGTTGAGAAACTTTGTTGGTTGTTGACTACCACTTTGAATGTGAATGAATTGTAATCCGCACTTTACAGTTGGATTTTTCAGGTGGAAACAGTTGTTGCATCTTTATACGGAAAACGCGCAAAAAAGGGTTGAAAACGAAATTATTTACTTCTCTTTTTCTTATTTTGGAATTTTCTTTTTCGTTTTCTGGGAAATAATCAGTAATTTCGCCCACTCAAAAAAGTTGGTGAATAACGAACAAATATATAATTGTATAATCAAATTTAAAGTAAGATGAAAAAGCATAATTTTAATGCAGGACCTTCTATTCTTCCCCGCGAAGTGATCGAGCAGACCGCTCAGGCAGTGTTGGACTATAACGGTTCAGGCCTCTCGATTCTGGAGATCAGCCATCGTGCAAAGGATTTTCAGCCAGTGGTAGATGAAGCAGAAGCTTTATTCAAGGAAATATTGAACATTCCCGAAGGGTATTCAGTGGTGTTCCTTGGAGGAGGTGCCAGCTTGCAGTTCTGCATGGTTCCTTACAATTTCATGGAAAAAAAAGCGGCTTACATGAACACCGGTACATGGGCTAAGAAGGCTTTGAAAGAAGCTAAAGCTTTTGGTGAAGTTGTAGAGGTCGCTTCTTCAGCCGACGCTAATTACAACTTCATTCCCAAAGATTTTACAGTGCCTGCTGACGTGGATTATTTTCACTACACCACCAACAATACTATCTTCGGTACAGAAACGTTGAACGATCCTGAGGTGAATGTGCCTATGATTGCGGATATGTCGTCCGACATCTTCTCACGCCCTATCGACGTGTCTAAGTACATCTGTATCTACGGTGGCGCTCAGAAGAACCTGGCTCCTGCAGGTCTTACCTTCGCTATCGTGAAGAACGAGGCGCTGAACAAGATGAGCCGTCACATCCCTACCATGCTGAACTATCAGACTCATGTGGAGAATGGTTCCATGTTCAATACTCCTCCCGTATTGCCGTTGTACTCGGCTATGCTGACCCTTCGTTGGGTGAAGGCTCAGGGCGGTATTAAAGAAATGGACCGTCGTGCTCAGGAACGTGCCGACCTGCTGTATGGTGAGATCGACCGCAACAAGTGCTTCGCAGGTACTGCCAAGACTGAAGACCGTTCACGCATGAACATCTGCTTCGTAATGGCTCCCGGATATGAAGCCCTTGAGAAAGAATTCTTTGAGCTGGCCACTGCCAATGGCATGGTAGGCCTCAAGGGACACCGCTCTGTAGGTGGTTTCCGCGCTTCCTGCTACAACGCTATGTCGCTGGAAAGCGTACAGGCGCTGGTAGACTGCATGAAAGAATTTGAAGCTAAGCACTAATCAATCGCCTTACAGATGAAAGTATTAATAGCTACCGATAAACCCTTTGCCAAGATCGCCGTAGACGGCGTGCGCAAAGTAGTGGAAGAAGCAGGCTACAAGCTGGCCCTGCTGGAGAAATATACTGAGAAATCACAGCTTCTGGAAGCTGTAGCCGATGCCAATGCCATCATTATCCGCAGTGACATCATCGACAGCGAAGTGATTGCCGCCGCTAAGGTATTGAAGGTAGTGGTGCGTGCCGGAGCCGGATTTGACAATGTAGACCTGGCTGCCGCCACAGCTCACAACGTGGTAGTGATGAACACCCCCGGACAGAATGCCAATGCAGTGGCCGAACTGGCCCTGGGTATGATGGTATACGGCGTGCGTAACCTGTTTAACGGTACTTCCGGAACCGAGCTGAAAGGCAAGAAACTGGGTATCCATGCCTATGGAAACGTAGGTCGTAACGTGGCCCGCATTGCCAAAGGCTTCGGTATGGAAGTGTACGCATACGATGCCTTCTGCCCCAAAGAGGTGATCGAAGCGGATGGTACCAAGGCGCTCGACTCAGTGGAGGAGCTTTACTCTATAAGCGATATCATCTCTCTTCACATCCCCGCTACTGCCGAAACGAAGGAGTCTATCAACTACAACCTGCTCAGCAAGATGCCTGCAGGGGGTATGCTGGTGAACACCGCCCGTAAGGAAGTGATCAATGAACCGGAACTTATCAAATTCATGGGTGATCATCCCGCCTTTAAGTATATGACGGATATACCCGCTTCAGCCAACGCTGAGTTTGCCGAGAAATTCCCCGGACGTTACTTCTCCACCCCCAAGAAGATGGGTGCGCAGACAGCCGAGGCGAATATCAACGCAGGTATTGCCGCTGCCAGGCAGATCGTGGCATACTTCAAGGAAGGCTGCGAGAAATTCCGCGTAAACAAATAAACTATATAATAATGGCAATCCTGGCCCGGAGTCTTAAGGCTTCGGGCCTGATTGTTTCTAACAAAGACATTGACCTATGGCAATTATCAAACCATTCAAAGGCGTTCGTCCGCCCGTAGAGCTGGTGGAGCAGGTGGCTTCACGCCCGTATGACGTGCTTAACTCCCGTGAGGCCCGTGAAGAGGCTGCCGGAAACGAGAAATCCTTGTATCACATCATTAAGCCCGAGATCGACTTCCCCGAAGGTACCGATGAGCACGATGAAGCAGTATATCCCAAGGCTGCCGAGAACTTTAACCTGTTTCAGGACAAAGGATGGCTCGCTCAGGATCAGAAGGAGATGTACTACGTCTATGCCCAGACCATGAACGGGAAGACCCAGTACGGACTGGTAGTAGGCGCTTACGTGCCCGATTACATGAACGGTGTGATCAAGAAGCACGAGCTTACCCGTCGCGACAAGGAAGAGGACCGCATGAAGCACGTACGTGTGAACGATGCAAACATCGAGCCTGTGTTCTTTGCGTACCCCGACAATGCTGAGATTGATGCCATCGTGGCCCGCTACACCGCTGCCAAGCCTGTGTATGAGTTCATTGCTCCTGGTGACGGTTTCGGCCATCAGTTCTGGCTCATTGACCGGGATGAGGATATCAGTCGCATCACCGAGCTCTTTGCCGATATGCCCTCCCTGTACATTGCCGACGGGCATCACCGCAGTGCCGCCGCTGCCTTGGTAGGAGCGGAGAAGGCTGCTCAGAATCCTAACCATACAGGTAAGGAGGAATATAACTACTTCATGGCTGTATGTTTCCCTGCCGGACAGCTTACCATCATCGACTATAACCGTGTGGTGAAGGATCTGAATGGTCTTACCCCTGATCAGTTCCTTCAAGCCCTCGGTAAAGACTTTATCGTAGAGGAAAAGGGTGCCGAGATCTACAAACCCGCTGCCCTGCACAACTTCTCCCTCTACCTGGAAGGAAAGTGGTACAGCCTCACTGCCAAAGAAGGTACCTACAATGATAATGATCCCATCGGGGTGTTGGATGTAACCATCTCTTCCAATCTCATCCTGGATGAGGTGCTGGGGCTGAAGGATCTTCGTTCTGATAAGCGTATCGACTTTGTAGGCGGTATCCGTGGCTTGGGCGAGCTTAAGAAGCGTGTGGACAGTGGCGAGATGAAAGTGGCGCTGGCCCTCTATCCCGTGTCTATGAAGCAGCTTATGGATATTGCGGATAGTGGAAATATCATGCCTCCAAAGACTACGTGGTTTGAGCCGAAGCTTCGCTCGGGGCTGGTGATTCATAAATTGGTGTAGAGGGGGTCTTACTTTTCTTTGACGCAAAGAAAAGTAAGCAAAAGAAACTTTTCCGCTGTGTCCTCTACGCTACTTCGCACCGCCCTCGGTCACTGAGCGGAAGAACTCGCTGCGCTCAGACAGCTTCCGCTCTGGTTCATTCCCTCAGCCGGTGCTCCGCTTTACGCTGCGATGACAAGGCGGAGGCACGCTCCGTTGGAGCGTTTACGGACGTTATAGATGGCTAACGCGTAAATGGCTAGACAAATGCTATGATGCATGGAAGGCTATATCAGTAGGGGCAGACCTGTGTGTCTGCCCTCTGCTTTGGCTGCTATGCTCTTTTTAGAGGATCAATCCGAAAAACAGGTTATTACTAATGATATTTAGGATCCTCTAATAAATATGCGGTGAGTTGATGTTTGTTGATAATTTCTTTAAAAACTATTGCAAAAACAAAAGAATCATTATCTTTGCCGACATAGTATTTACTGTAAAACTTCTGTGTATGAGGATGAAAAGGGTTCGTTGTTTTCTACTTATGGCTTGTATAGGAGTTGTGGCTTCTGTATTTGCTCAAGATGAGGCTCAGGAGAAAGCTGAGGAAGGGCGTCCGTTGGTGGGGATTTGGCAGATGGTGCTGCCTGCCAATGTGAGTAATACGGATTTTTCGCTTCGGTATCTGCCTGTATTTAAGGTACTTAATTCGGATGGTACGTTCTGTAACATGCAGTTCCCGGGGCAGGGACGCAGGGCGCTCTTCAATCAGGAGGGTACGTATGTTATTGATACGGACAGTACCTATACTGAGCGCATCGTGAAGTCGCCTCATGCGGATTATAAAGGTATCAGCAATCCTTTGAAGTATAAGGTGACGGAGGATAAGAAGATGCTCTTTACCCAGTACTGGAATCCCACCGCTGAGGAGTGGATGCCGGAGATGTGGCTGCGTGTGGAAACTCCGGAGGGGAAGGAAAACAGGCCTAAAACAGAGCTTTAAAGAGAGATGACAGGGGGCTTTGTTTGCCCTACAACAGGTTCTGCTCTACAGGTCTGCTTTACAGGTTCTGTCCAATAGGGGGGTGTTCTACCCTGTGTCTTTTGTACTCTATTCCGGCACCGCGTAGTGGTGCGATTCTGGGTAGCCGTGGGTGCTTGCACCCACGGTAGATAAAAGTTTCCATATACCCAAGCCACCTATAGTGGCTGCTTCTGGGTTATCAGGAAGGTTCTTATGCTTTTGTACTACAATCCTTATTTGCCCTCTATGCCCTGTCCCTCACCTTTTGCCAGGCTTTGATGCCGAAGAGGCAGGTGTTGCGCATGGTGTGGTACATCTCTTTCAGGCGGGAGAGGGGGATGGTGAAGGTAAGCTCATTTGGCCCGTAGTAGGGGCGTACGGAGGGGTCGAAGCCGCTGAGAAAGGTGCGGCGGCCGTTGAGCTTGTTTTCCCGTACGGCTACGGCTACGGTGGTGCTGCATCCGGAGCCGAAGAGGGTGGATACGGCACTGTCGTCGTTATTGTCGAAGAAAGCCCATGAGCAGAGGCCCGACATCATATCGGGTTCAGCAATGCACAGGAGGCCTTCTATTCCTTCAAAAGAGGTGATCTTATCGATACGGGCGAAGTTGAGGTAGGCGTGGTCTATGCCGTTGTCCTTGAAGGTTTCCAGGTATTGCAGCACGTCCTCGGGCGATTGCTTGTAGCGCTCGGTGCAGGATACGAAGTTGGGAATGAGAGGCCTCCAGGGGCCGAAGCCCAGGTAGTAGGTGCCACAGGTGGTGGAATCGCCACTCAGGCTCACCACCTCTCCGCTGCGTGCTTTGGGCAGGAACTTGAAGATGCATCCACTGATCTTGCTATTATCGCCCGCCGGGGTGTCCGAATACCAGAAGGCCAGGGGGAGCTGTTTGTCGGCCCCAAAGGCTTCTTTAAAGTTTTCTATAAATACGTTTACATCCATCGTAGTATCTTTTAAGTGTATAATGAAAGGTCAAAGATACTTTTGTTTTGATATATAATGCATGTTTCAGGTGTAAATAATAGTATCTTTACGAGTCGTTAACCTGTATTGTTCATACTTTTTCAAATAAAAATGAGTCGGGCGTGTAACTAATCTCCCGCTCTTGCGACTAATGGGAAAAACGGTGAAGGATGAATGTCGAGAAAGAGTTTATCGAGCTGCTGATGCAGCATAAGCAGATTATCTATAAGGTGTGCTTCCTGTATGCTTCGGATCAGGAGGATGTGAATGACCTGTATCAGGAAACCGTGCTCAGCCTGTGGAACGCCTGGCCTCGTTTTCGGGGCGACAGTAAGCCTTCTACCTGGATTTACCGCATTGCCCTGAACACGTGCATTTCCGACCTCCGGAAGAAGAAGAATCTCAACTATGTGCCGCTTCACATGAGCATGGACGTGTATGAGGAGTGCGAGAAGAACGAGCTTCTGCGCGAGTTGTACGCACTGATCCGTCGCCTGAGTAAGGTGGAACGCATCTTCATCCTGCTGTGGCTCGACGAGAAGAGTTACGAGGAGATTGCCGAGATTACCGGCATCACGCGCAGCAATGTGGCTGTTCGCCTGCATCGTATCAAAGAGAAACTGAAACAAATGTCGAACCATTGAAAAAACGAAAAAGTATGGAACTGGAAGATCTTAAAAGAGCATGGGATGAGCTGAACGAGAGAGTAACCCGTAACGAGCTCCTCACGCAGCAGATGATACTGGATATGCTTACAAAACGGAAAGAAGGTCACCTCGGGTATTTTAACCGGATGCACAAGATGGGTATACTACTTGTGATTATGATAACTTTTGCCGGGATATATTCTTTATGTGTAAGAACTCCCCTTCTTAATCTCATTCTGCTGTTTTCTATAATTGGCATACAGTATGTGAATTTCACCATTTCACATATTAAGCTCCGGAGGATTGTGAAGAGCGAACAGGATATGATGCTTCAGATACAGCGTATCATGGAGTATAAGAGGTGGATGAACTGGGTATATTTGATTGGGTATCTCTCTATAGTACCTATGTTTTTCCTGGTCATTCCTGCGGTATTTACCAGATGGCCTTTGTGGGGGCAGATTCTATTCGTACTGATGATACTATCGGGTGTGGCATTTGATTATTTTCAGTATCACCGTAGTTCGGATAAGCTGAAAGACCTTTCGGAAGCGATCCGCGAATTGAAGGAGCTTCGTGGCGAAGAATAAGTAGAAAAGGCAAATATCTTACGAATAGGATGTAAATGGCCGGAAAAAGTGTTACCTTTGCACGCTTTAACGGAAAAAAGTATGAATAAGAAACTATTTGCGGTGTTTATGTGCATTCTCCCGATGTGGGGGCTGATGGCTCAGGAGGAGAAATCGAAGGTGTCTACTAAGTTTTATGGCTTTATACGGGGGGATTATACGTATGACACACGTCAGAGTGTGGCTCCTGTGGAGGGTTTGTTTTTCCTGTACCCTAAGGACGAATTGCCTGATGCAAACGGTGAGGACCTGAATGCAGTGCCCAACTCGGGGTTTTACGCCTTTGTCAGCAGGGCAGGGGTGGATGCTACAGGCTCGCTATGGAAGGCGGATGTGTCTGCAAAGTTAGAGGCCGATTTCGCCGGGTTTAGCGGTGTCAATGGCAATTCTACCGTGCTCAGGATTCGCCGGGCGTTTATGAAAATGGATTGGGATAAGTCGTCCCTGCTCCTGGGGCAGGACTGGCACCCTATGTTTCAGAACGTCATCCCCAATGTGCTCTCCCTTGCGGTGGGCGCTCCTTTCAATACGTTCAACAGAAGTGCGCAGGCGCGGTTTGACTACCGTGTGAAGGATTTCACCTTCACCGGATCCGGTGTGTACCAGCTTCAATATACCTCGAATGGTCCCGATGGAAAGTCTAATGTGTACCAGCGCAATGCCAACATCCCCGAGCTGTTCTTGGGCGTGGGCTATAAGAAGGATGAGTTCCAGGTCGGTGCATTTGTGGATTATCTCAACCTGAAGCCTCGCGTGCAGTCGGCCGTGACCACCTCCACGGGGACACAGATCTATAAGGTAGACGAGCACCTCGGCTCCTTTTCCTACGGGGCGTATGCCGGGTACACTCATCAGCTGCTTTCAATAGGCGCCAAGAGTATTGTGGGTAAAAACCTCTCTGACCTTTGTATGCTGGGTGGCTATGGCGTCACACAGCGGGATGACGTGACGGGTGAGCAGGAGTATACCAACTTCACATACTCGTCGTCTTGGCTGAGTGTGGCGTATGGCAAGAAGTACAAAGGTGGTCTCTTTGCCGGATATACCCAGAGCCTGGGTTCCGACAAGGCTTTGCTGGAGGATACTGCCGTGTATGGCGAGGGGCTGGGTATAAATAGTTTATACAGCCTTGTGGGGAGTTTCTCCTACAATATACCGAAGTTTACCGTAGGGCTGGAGTATGAATATACTACCGCCAATTACGGTGATGCGGGCACCTTTAACTGGGGCACTGGGAAGTACCGGGATACGCATGGGGTTACAAACCACCGTATTGTAGGGGTGGTTTGCTATCACTTTTGATTTCTTACTTTTCTTTGACGCAAAGAAAAGTAAGCAAAAGAAACTTTTCCGCTGTGTCCTCTACGCTACTCCGCATCGCCCTCGGTCACTGGCCAAAAGAACTCGCTGCGCTCAAACAGCTTTTGGCCTGGTCGTTCCCTCAGACGATGCTGCGCTTTACGCTGCGATGACAAGGCGGAGGTACGCTCCGTAGGAGCGTTTACGGATGTCATAGAGGGCTGGCGCATGGAGGGCCGATGCGTAAATGGGTTTTGGTGGGTGGTGTCACGTAGGGGCGGACCTGCGTGTCCGCCCGATAGTATATAGGATGTTGATGGGCCTGCGTGTCCGCCCGGTATCTGGGGGATTCGTTCTGGACTGGTCATAGCAGGTAGCATTGTTCCTTGAGGTACATCTTGGCCGTTTTGCTGTACATGTGCATGATGAGGCCGCGCGAGTCGACGTAGGGTTGTATATTGTCGATGGCCTCCTGGCGGTGCTCGTCGGTCATGGTTTTCCAGATCTGGAGGCTCGGGGTGCGGTCGGTCTTGGGCATGCCGGTGAGGCGTGCGTACTGGTGCCAGAACTCGTCGAAGTGTGCCTCGATGCGCTGCACTTCCTCCGGGGTGAGGGGAGCGGCCTTCTGGGGGGCGGTGAGCACCCAGCGGTCGTAGTCGTTGACCTGCAGGCAGAAGTGGTACTTGTAGGTGCTGGTGGTGATGAGGCCTTCCTTTTCCATGAAGTCGAAGAAGCGGCGGGTACGGTCTCGCTTCCATCCGAATAGCTCACTCCATTTTGCAATTCGCATGATGGACTGCCCTCTTCGGCAGTTGACCAGCTTGTCGTGTATCGTCAGCTTTGCCGGTGAGTGGTTTACATAAGCCAGCAGCATGAGCCAGGCTCCCTTCATCTCGAGGCTGGATGTTTTGTGCTTTCCACTTTTGAATTGCATGTTCATGGCCTTCCGGGAAATGGATATAAACCCTTCATTTGCAACATGTTCTATTTTTTTCATACGTCTTGTTTTTAGGTTATCTGATTAAGTTATTTCTCTGTTCTTTTAACTGCGTACCTATTCGCGTAGGTTTCAGTCTCTCTTTTTTTGTGGGTTATTTTTTTCATTTACAATGCGTTATCTGCTTTTTTCCTCTTCTCACTGCGTAGATTTCTGAAACCTCATCGCGTATCCCATAAGAAGAAGTAATGAATATATAGAATAAACAATTAAAAATATATGCGTTTTTGAGGTTATCTTTTTTTTCTCTTTTTTCCGGTATCATCTGTCGGGTTCGGTTTTGATCCCACTACAAAGTAACGGCTAATAATTGATATAAAGGGGTGGTTGCAGTCACCCCTCCCGGTTAATCTATGTTAAATAACAAAGTGTTAGGCAAGGCCTTCCAAATGCAGGCCTGCAAGGGTTTATCCTCAGGCCTGGTTTTTTAGAAATCAGGCCTGAGATTACCAAAGTTCAGGCTTGTACTTTCCGAGATTCAGCCCTGTATTTTGGAAAGAATGGGCGCAATGGAGAAATTACGTGAAAAGTTTGTAAATATCAGGAATAACGATTATCTTTGTATATAGTTAAAATGAATAATAACCATACTATGAAGCAAGGAATACCTCAATTGTGGGCCAAGGTTGGTCTTCTGTTTTTAGTGCTGTGTGTTTCTCCGTTCGTTCGGGCGGAAAGTTTCGAGAAAGACGGGATAGCTTATTCTCCTGTGAGTGATACGGAAGTGCGTGTGATAAGCAAGGGCTGGGCATCCTACAGTGGAGATATGGTGATACCCGCTACAGTGAGCAATGCCGGGCTAACGTATTCGGTAACAGGAATAGGGAGCGGAGCGTTTAGAAGTTGTACCAGCCTCTTTTCCATTCTTTTGCCGGAGAGTATAACGATGATTGGCGACACGGCTTTTCATTACTGCGAAAACCTTCTGTCTGTTAATTTCCCGTCTCGCCTGGAATCGATAGGGCGTGCAGCCTTTTACTATTGTCAGAAGATAGATTCGCTCACTATACCGGGTCATATAAAAACCATTGGCGATAATGCCTTTAAGATGTGTCATCTGCAATCGCTTGTTATTGAAGACGGAGTTGCTTCGATAGGGGACTTTGCTTTCATGGATTGTTCCAAATCCATCTCAACCCTATCCATTCCGCAGAGTGTGCAAAGCATAGGTAAAGGGGCATTCAGCTCAATGTACGAGCTGGTCAATATAAAGGTAGATCCTGCCAATGCGCGCTATACCTCGGTAGACGGGATGTTGTTCAGCAAGGACCTCGCCACCTTATTGGCTTGTCCGAAGAAAAAAGAAATACAGGGTACATATTACATCCCTGACGGGGTAAAGGAACTATTGCCTTACGCCTTTTACGGGGCAACCAATCTGACTTCGGTGGTGATACCGGGCAGCCTGGCTTCCATTGATGAATCTGTGTTTGCCGATTGTTTTTATCTTGAGTCAGTACTCATTAAGAACGGGGTACTTGCAGTAAACAGTACTGCTTTTAATAATTGTTTCAGGCTTGCCTCGCTTACTTTCCCACAAAGCGTACAGAACATCTACATCAAGGGTGAATTTGCGTTTGGCTCATTACAAGAATTTATTGTACACCCTGATAATGCCCACTATTCCTCGCTCAACGGAGGACTCTTTAATAAAGACCGTACCGTCCTGTTGGCTTATCCCAGACAGCGGGAGGGAGCCTTTATCATCCCGCAGGGGGTGCAAAAAATAACTGCTCGTTCCTTTTATTACTGTAGAAATCTGACCTCTGTGGAGGTGCCGGGCAGTGTGACTGTGATTGGTGATTCGGCTTTCCATAGCAGCAGCCTTGCCTCCATTCATCTGGTGGACGGGGTAACGGAAATAAGGCCTCATGCATTTTATGGATGCGATAGCCTGGCTTCGATATCCATCCCGGGAAGCGTACAGAGCATAGGGAATTATGCGTTTTATAGCTGTAAGAAGCTTACCTCAGTACATATTCCGGGCAGCGTGCAGAGTATCGGGGATAATGCGTTTCAATTCTGCAACAACCTTACCTCGTTAACCTTTGACGAGGGGTTGCAATATCTTAGAGGCTGGGCCTTTGCTGACTGTGAGAAACTTGACATCGTTACCCTTCCGAATACTTTGAGTATACTGGGTGACAGGGTTTTTTATAACTGCTCCGGCCTCCTATCTATCACCTTTGGCCGAGATGTCACTATAGGCGAAGCTGTTCTTGCCAAATGCTCTGCGCTTGAAGAAATTATTGTATCGCCTGCCAACGGGCTGTATTGTGTAGACAAGGGTGTGTTGCTTAATAGCATTAAGACCAGGATTCTGGCTTCCACCAACGTTAACAAGACATATACAGTGCCCGAAACCGTAACCACCATTGTCAATGGTGCCTTCCACAGGTGCACCAATTTGCAGTCGGTTATCCTGCCTGAGGGCTTGAAAATAATTAAGGGAAGCGCCTTCTCCGAGTGCCGTGGCCTTACCTCTATTGTGATTCCGGGCAGTGTAACCTCTATTGGTGATTGGGCCTTCTCTGATTGTACCGGTGCTACCTCCCTCACCTTTTTGGAAAGCCCGGAGGCGGACAGTGAAGTGACGATAGGCAATTACACATTCTATAACTGCCCCAATATGGCAATTTCAAAACTGCCACATGTAACCTCCATTGGAAATAGTGCCTTTGCGTATAATAATACGCTCACCTCCATTACTCTGCCTGAAAGTATAAATTCCATAGGTTATTCAGTCTTCTATACTTGTGATAAACTGGAAACTGTGTATGCAAAAAGAACTGACCCCTTGATGTTTAAGTTGGCATCTGATAATCCCTTTGAAGAGAAAAAACAGGCGTCACAAACCCTGTATGTACCCACTGGAAGCAAAGCCCTTTACGAAGCTGCCAAATTCTGGCAGAACTTTGGCACTATCCTTGAAATGGATTTCTCTTCTCTGGATACCCCACTTGCCAAAACCGATGTGGTGTTCTATATAGACGGCACCTCTTTATACATCGATAAGGAAGCTGATATCGACAGGGTAGAACTCTACACCTCCTCCGGCCAGCAGCTGTACACCGTAGCTCCTTTCGCCGGAAGTATAGATCTGTCTGCTCTTCCCGCAGGTACATATTACGTGCGTGCTTACAGCGGAGACACCTGCCTCACGGGTAAATTCCAAAAGACGGAGTAGGAGGAGATTCGCAAAAAATCCCTACCTTTGCCCCTGTTATGGAGCAGGACGATACCTATACCACCCTGGCCGCCCCTGCCGAGGGGTTGTACACTGAGAAACGAAGCAAGTTCCTTGCCTTTGTCCATCCAGTATGCACTGTGGAAGAGGTAAGGGAGCACCTGGCCCACTATACAAAAAAGTATTACGACGCCCGCCACGTCTGCTACGCCTACATGCTGGGAGCAGAGCGTAAGGATTTCCGGGCCAATGACAATGGTGAGCCCTCCGGTACCGCAGGAAAGCCCATCTTGGGCCAGATCAACTCCTTCGGAGTGACGGATGTACTTATCGTTGTGATCCGTTACTTCGGTGGTATCAAGCTCGGTACGGGAGGCCTCACCGTAGCCTACAAAGCCGCTGCGGCCGAAGCACTCACCGCCGCCACTCTCATCGAAAAGACTGTAGACGACACCCTCACCGTCCTCTTCGAGTATCCCTTTCTAAACGACGTGATGCGCATTGTAAAAGAAGAAGAACCCATCCTCATCGCTCAAAGCTACGACACCGACTGCCGCATGACCCTCCGCATCCGCCGCAGTCACATGCCCCGCTTGAGTGAACGCCTTCTTAAGGTAGAATCCCTCCGGGTAGAAGAAGAGTAAAAAGAGGAGAGTGGAGGGGATATTAGTAACCCCTTGCCTACTTCTTAAAGATAAAATATACTGCCGCCACCAAGCATATGCACCCGATGAGGTGGTTCATGCGGAACGACTCATTCTTAAAGAACAGCGTACTGAACACAATGAAGATTATTAGCGTAATCACCTCCTGTATTACTTTGAGCTGCAGAAGCGAAAAGGGGCCGTCATTGCCCGAATATCCGATGCGATTTCCTGGAATTTGACAGCAATACTCAAAGAAAGCAATGCTCCAGCTCAAGACAACAACCCCCATTAGCGGGAGGCTCTCAAACCACTTTACATCCTTCATCCTTAGATGCCCGTACCAGGCAAAAGTCATGAATACATTGGAGACAATCAACAACAGTATTGAGTAAACACCTTTTGAGTACATAATGAACAACGGATAAGCATTCTTTTAAACAGGGCGCAAAGATAGGAATAAAACCAGATTCATTCTGCGCTCAGATACTACTATTTTGGTGTGAAATAAGAACAAAAACACGGGGCTGTGGGTTATTATCTCAGTTAAACGTCGTATCTTTGTTGTAATGATTGCCTTGGTCATAAAGCGAATCTTTCAGACGGTGAGGGTAATACTGCTCAGTATTCTTTCACTGGTGTTTTTGCTATTGGTGTTGTTTTACCTGCCTCCTGTGCAGGGATGGCTTAAAAATGAGCTGTACAGCTACCTGCAATCTGAGATGGGCATTACCCTCAAGGCCGAAAAACTGGCCATCACCTTCCCTCTGAACCTTACCATCCGGCAGGCCACTGCTTATAACTTTACAGACACCCTCCTCATGGCCGAGGATATCACTTTGCGCCCCGGCTTTCGCAACCTGTGGATGGGGCGCCTCAGGATAGATAAGATACATCTGGGAGGCATCCGGTTGGATACCGACGGGCTTATAGAAGGCATTCACCTGAAGGGCACCCTCCATACCCTGAGTCTTACAGCCAAGCGCTGGGATATGAAGCGACGCTACCTGTTGGTCAATGATTTGAGTCTGGATCGTGTAAATCTGCAACTGGCACTGACAGATACCACCAGCCAAAAGGAAGACAGCGTGAGCAAGCCTGCTTTCTTGCATAAGATACAGCTTATTCACGGACAGGTGCAACGCCTTAACTTCTCCTTGCAGATGCCTGCGGACAGTATGCGCCTCTATGCCGGAATACGTACTCTGGAGCTGCGTGATGTAAGTGCCGATCTGGACTGTAAACGCTATAAAGTGGGCGATGCACATCTGCAGGCCGACCGCCTGGGAATGTACCGTGCCAACTCCTTGCCCCGCAAGGATAGTACCCGCATTGAACTGAATGGAGGCGATCTTACCCTGCACCATGCCTCGGTGCTGCTCAAATCCGGTACCTATCGCCTGAACCACTTGAAGCTATACACTGCCGGATGCAGCTATCTGACTACTGATACCCCGCCTGCCAAAGGTTTTGATCCTGCCCACATACGCCTGCGCGACCTATACCTTACGGCCGATTCCCTGCGTATCGCTCCCAAGGAGTATACGGCCATCGTACGCAACCTTTCTTTCCGCGAGCGTAGTGGTTTTGTCTTGGATGAGTTGACCTCCCACCTGCGTGTAACCCCCGATAAGGTGTTGCACGCTACTCTGCAGGCTGTTACTCCGCACTCTTCTCTCTTTCTTAGTGGAAAGGCCGATGCCTCCCTGATGGACTCTGTGGCAAAAGGAACCTTCGATACCCGTTTCCTCCTACAACTGGGTAAACAGGATGTAGCTACGCTGGCTACTCAGCTACCTTCGTCTTTCCACCACGCGTACCCCAACCGGAGCCTCATACTCAAGGGGGAGGCCGCCGGAAATCAGGAAGCCCTTCATCTGCACCGGCTGGATGCTGTGCTGCCCGGGGCTTTTACCCTGCATGCCGATGGAGAGTATGTCCTGCCCACAAAGAAGATAGATGCCCGGCTTAGTCTGACAGGCGAAGACCTGAACTTCCTGACTGCCCTCACCGGTCATGCGCCCGATAGCACTCTGCACATCCCCTACGGGCTACTCCTTCAAAGTAAGGTGCAAGGCCGCGGTACCCGTTACTCCACCCTTACCACGCTGCACGAGGGCAGAAGTGCCGTCAGCGTGGATGCCTGGTATAACACCCAGGGCGAAAGCTACAATGCCACGCTGAAGGTTGACAGTCTGCTGCCTATGCACTTCCTGCCTAAAGACTCGATAAAAGAACTTACTCTACAGGCGCATGTGGAGGGTAGGGGTACCGATATATACTCGCCCCGTACTCGCATGGAGGCGCACCTCAAGGTAACGCATATCAGCTTTTATGCCAATTACCTGCAAGGTCTGCAGGTGGATGCTTTCTTGGAGAAACGCAACCTCAAGGCTCTCCTTTCCTGCCATGACAACCTCATGCAGATGGATGGGGAAGTGGATATGTTGATGGATAAGCGCACGCCCACGGGGGAGCTGTCGTTCAATATCTGGGAGGCCGATCTGAGGCGTCTTGGCATTGTGAAGGAGCACATGCATACCGATTTCTCCATGGCGCTGGATGCGCAGCTGCAAAAGGAAGAAACTACATTCGACGTGCAGACTGGCGACCTGGAGTTCTCCCTCGAAGGGAAGCACCATTTCAGCACTATTCTCAGTGAGTCCTCGGCGTTCATCACCCTGCTCGACAAACAAATTAAGGAGCGAACTCCCCATCAGCAGGAACTGCGTAAGGTACTGCCTGTGGCCCGTATGCGCTTCTCGGCCGGACAAGATAATCTGTTAAGTCACATCCTGAATGAGCAGGCAGGCCTTACCTTCTTTGATGCCTTGGTGCAGCTCGATGTGTCCCCTGAAGGAGGTATACGCGGTGATGGACGCCTGTATGGCATACAGACTGCGGCTGTGGATATTGATACCATCGCCTTTACCGCCTGGCAGGATACTACCGATATGAAGATGCAGACCACCATTATCAATGGACCGCACAATAAGTTTTATAGTTTCCATGCCCAGGTAAACACGGTGCTGCGTAACGATAATGGTGAGATTATTCTGAAAATGACCGATACCGAAGGCGAGACAGGGGCCGATCTCGGCCTGCGCGGCAGTATCACTCCGGAAGGATTCAGCTTCACCTTCTTCCCGCAGGAGCCCATTGTGGCCTTCCGCAAGATGAAGCTGAACGAGGATAACCACATCCTGCTGCGTGACGACGGCCGCATACAGGCCAACCTCCACATGAATGAGCCTCGCAGCGGAATGAGCATCGAGGTACTTTCTAACGATACCACCACCGCCCGACAGGATCTGACTGTAGACCTGCAAAAAATCAACGTAGGTGATGTAATACGTTCTTTTCCCTTCCTGCCGGATATAGACGGGCTCTTCTCTGGGAATGTACACTTCGTGGATCGCGGAAGGATACGTTTTACGCTGGACTCGGAGCTGAAACAGGGTAAGTTTAACGGAGTAGCTTTGGGTGATCTGGGACTGGATGCACGTTATTCGCCCGATTCTCTTTCTGTGCGCCACCGCATACGCGGCGAATTGAGCAGAAACGGCGAAAAAATACTCACCCTTTCCGGTGTATACCAGCCTGAGATATCGGAGCTGGTACGTTCTACTGCCACTGTGCACGCCTTTCCCTTGGAACTGGCGGATGCCTTTATACCAGATCGTATGGTACGCCTTCAGGGAGATGCAGAGGGGCAGCTGCAAGCCTCCGGAAAGCTGGATGCACTCCTTGTCAACGGCTTTTTGAAACTGGACTCTGCCACCGCGGATGTGCCCATGGCCAACCTCAACCTGCGCTTTGACGAAAAGCAGATTACAATAGAGAATAATATCATCCGTTTTGATGCCTACCGCATTTATGCCGCAGGGCAGGAGCCCTTTACCATCGGCGGAAATGTGGATTGCAAGAAAATGGATAAGCCTGTGGCCGATCTTCAGCTCAAGGCCGACAATTACGTGCTTATCAATAACAACAAGCGCACCAAGACCACCGAACTCCTGGGGCGTCTGGCTGTGAGCATGAATACTACTGTGAAAGGCCCCTTGGATGCTATGAAGATGCGTGGAAATATGCGCATATTGGGCACTACTAACCTGACGTACATTATGAAGGACTCGCCCCTCTCGGTACAAGACCGCCTCAGTGAACAGGTGACCTTCGTAAACTTGGCTGACTCCTTACAAACAGATAGCCTGCAAGGCTTTACTGTGTACCGCCCATCTACTATCGACCTGCTGCTGAACCTGACCATCGACCCCGCCGTGAGGGTGCGTGCGGAGCTCTCGGCAGATGGAACCAACTATGTGGACCTGGAGGGTGGGGGATCACTTGTGCTGCAGGGTGATCCGCAGAATGACCTCTCCCTGACTGGACGATATACGCTGAACAGCGGCACCATGAAGTATGCCTTCTCCATGATACCGTTGAAGGAGTTTACCATCACTAGCGGAAGCAATGTGCAGTGGAGCGGGAATATGCTAAATCCACAACTCAATATCAAAGCCGTAGAGGTGATACGATCCTCCGTAACAGGTGATAATGGAAGTCCGCGACAGGTCAACTTTAACGTTTCCGTGTCTCTTAACAACACGCTGGAGCGTTTGGGCATCGTCTTTGATATCAGTGCTCCCGAAGATCTCGAAATGCAGAATCAGTTGACAGGGTATTCCACCGAGGAGCGCAGCAAGTTGGCAATCACAACTCTGGCTACAGGCGTATATATGGATGGAAACAACACAGGTAAAGGCTTTGCCGTGGGCGATGCACTGAGCAGTTTGCTGCAAAGTGAAATAAACTCCATAGCCGGAAGCGTGCTTACTAATACCGATTTCTCCATAGGTGTAAACCGTTACGAAGACGGCTCGGGCGAGGATATGAATACTGACTATTCCTACAAGTTTGCGCGTCGTTTCTGGAACAACCGCATACGCGTAGTGCTGGGAGGTACCATCACCCAGGGCAATGACCAGGCGACAAAGAATGCGGAGTCGTTTATAGACAATGTATCTATCGAGTACAACTTTGACAATGCCGGTACCAAATCGGTACGCATCTATTATAATAAGGATTACGAAAGCTTACTGGAAGGCGAAATTATCGAAACCGGTGTGGGTTACATCTACCGCAAGAAGTTTTATCGCTGGTTTGAGATATTCCCCTGGGTCAAGGAGAAACCCTATACCCCAACTCCTAAAAAAGTGAAAGAATGAAGCGTATACACCTCCTTCTGATACTGCTGGCAGGCCTCCTTAGTGCCTGTTCTACCACGAGCAACCTGCCCGAGGACGAGTTTTTGTATACCGGAGTGAAGAAGATTGAGGTGACGGATGCTAAGAAAGAGCGGAAAACCGAAACGGTCCTCTCCGAAGTAGAGGCAGCTCTTTCTGTATCCCCAAATGGAGCCATATTTGGTAGCAGCTCACTGCGCTCGCCTGTATCTTTCGGGTTGTGGCTGCATAACAAGTACGGGCAGTCGCAAAAAGGGTTTGGACACTGGCTCTATACCAAGTTTGGCAAGGATCCCATCCTCATCTCTACCGTAAACCCCGAAGTGCGTGTCAAGGTGGCTACTAACCTCTTGCGGGATTACGGCTACTTCCACGGCAATGTGGAGTATGACACAGTGCCGGCCGGTAAGAAGAAAGCCAAGCTGCAGTACCGCATACAGATGGGTGAGCCGTATCACATTGATACCGTCATGTTCGGAACCTTTGGGTATGGAATCGACTCGTTGATACGTATCAATGGCACTACCTCGCTGTTAAAGAAAGGGGATGTTTTCTCGGTTGTCAATGTGGGTGACGAACGGAAACGCCTACACACGCTGATACACAACCGGGGGTATTACTATTTTAATCCGGATTACCTCACCTTTCTGGCCGATACGGTACATGCGCCGGGAAAGATCAGTTTGAAGATTACGCCCCGCAAAGGCATCCCCCCGGAGGCCCTGCAACGCTGGTATATCGGGCACCGGAGCGTATACTTGTACCACGACGAGCACGAAGAACTTACCGACTCCATCCTCTACAAAGATCTTACCATCCATTACAACGGGAAGCTGGCCACGCGTCCCTCTGTGATCTATACCAATTTTCGCCTGATGACGGGAAGAGGATACTCAGATTTACGGCAAACTCTTACCACACAGCGCTTTGCCCGGCTCAATTCATTCCAGTATACTAATCTGAGTTATATACAGGCTGACTCCCTGACGCGCATCGATACGCTGAAAGGGAAGCCCCAGCTTAATGTGCGACTCAAAGCAGTGTATGATGCCCCGTATGATGCGGTGTTTGAAATGAACCTTACCTCGAAAAGTAACAGCCAGGTGGGCCCGGGAGCCGCACTTACGCTTACCAAGAAAAACGTGTTTGGAGGGGGGGAGTCTTTGTCGTTTAAACTGAATGGCGACTATGAGTGGCAAACACAAAGTTCGCCCAATACAAAGGATAAATCGCTTATCAACTCTTGGGAGATGGGCGTGTCTGTATCACTCTCCGTACCGCGCTTACTCATCCCCAGGGAGGCGCAACGGGAACGGCGTTATACCAACTCTACCGATACACGCCTGTTCATTACCCGCATGACGCGTGCCAATTACTTCCGCATGGTGTCTTTCGGAGGGGAATATACCTACCAGTATCAGAGTTCACCCCTGTTGAAGCACTCTATAACGCCGTTGAGCCTTACCTTTAATACGATTAGCGCCTCCACGGTGCAGTTCGACTCTATCCTAAATGCCAATCCTTCGTTGGCGCTTAGTCTCAGGGATCAGTTTATACCCACCATGCGCTATACGCTGACGTTCGATAATGCTTCTACTAAGCATCGCAATAAACTGTGGTGGCAGGCAAGTATTACCCCGGCGGGTAACCTCACCTCACTGGGATATAAGCTTTTCGGATACGATTTTACAGAAGAGAAGACCTTGCTCGGGGTACCCTTTGCCCAGTTTATTAAAGCTACGGGAGAGGGGCGTTACAATATGAAGATCAACTCTAAGCAGAATCTTGTGTTCCGCCTCATGGCAGGGGTGATATGGTCGTATGGCAATAGTACGGTAGCTCCTTACAGCGAGCAGTTCTACATAGGAGGAGCTAACAGTATCCGGGCATTTACCATCCGTTCCGTAGGGCCGGGAAGCTATACGCCGACATCGGGTGACCAGTATGCCTATATGGATCAGACTGGAGATTTTAAGATAGAAGCTAATCTGGAATATCGTTTCAAGATCTTCGGAAGCTTGTATGGAGCCACCTTTCTGGATGCTGGGAATATATGGTTGCTCAGGGATGACCCTACACGACCGGGAGGGTTGTTTGACCTTTCCCGCTTAGGACGGGATCTGGCTCTGGGCACGGGAGTGGGACTCAGGTATGACCTCGATTTCCTTGTGCTTCGCCTCGACACGGGATACGGACTGCATGCGCCTTATCAGACGGGACGCTCCGGCTACTTTAACCTAGGGTTCAAGGATGCCGTCGGGGTGCATCTTGCCATTGGATATCCATTCTAAACCGATGTTTATAAAAAAAACACAGCCGTAAGTTTCGCACCTCGAATTTATTCTTTACATTTGCACGAAAATTAGAAAACTAAGTGTTTTATATTAACTCAATTATAACCCTTATATGAAACCTACATTATTCGTATTAGCTGCCGGTATGGGCAGTCGTTATGGTGGTCTTAAACAGTTGGACGGTCTGGGCCCCAATGGTGAAACAATCATGGATTACTCCATCTTCGATGCAATCCGTGGTGGTTTTGGTAAAGTGGTATTTGTAATCCGCAAGGATTTCGAACAAGACTTCCGTGAGAAGATTCTCTGCAAATACGAATCAAAGATTCCCGTAGAACTGGTGTTCCAAGATATTAACGACCTGCCCGCAGGCTTTACTTGTCCGGCCGACCGTGCTAAACCTTGGGGAACAAACCATGCTGTACTGATGGGTAAGAAGGTTATCAACGAACCGTTTGCCGTAATCAATGCCGACGATTTTTACGGATGTGACAGCTTCGCAGTGCTGGCTAACTTCCTTACTTCTATGGAAGGAAAGAAGAATGAATACTGCATGGTAGGTTACCGTGTAGGTAATACCCTGAGTGAAAGCGGTACAGTAGCCCGTGGTATCTGCGAAACAGATGCAAATGGCAACCTGACTACCGTAGTAGAGCGCACTGAAATCATGCGTGTAGAAGGCCCCGTATCCTACAAAGACGAGGAAGGAAAATGGGTAGCTATCGAAGATAACACTCCTGTATCTATGAATATGTGGGGATTCACACCCGACTATTTCCAGTATTCTGAAGACTTCTTTGTGGAATTCCTTAAGAAGGACCTCAATACTCCGAAGTCCGAGTTCTTCATCCCCTTGATGGTGAACAAACTTATTACCGATGGAACAGCCACCGTGAAGGTACTTGATACTACTTCAAAATGGTTTGGCGTAACGTATGCAGAGGATCGTCAGTCTGTAGTAGACAAGATCCAGGCGCTTATCGATGCGGGTGAGTATCCCTCACACCTGTTCTCTTAAAGCGACTTTTTTTAAAGCTTAATAATATTAGGGGTTGATTCTCAACAATCCCAATGGCTCCTGCTCGTAGTGATACGGGCAGGAGTTTTTTTTGTGGTTCTTTCCTTCACTGCGTGGCGAGAAGATGGGAACCGTTGGGCTTTCGGAGATAAAAGAGAACAATAGCCCGAACAAATTTCTTAATTTAGTTGTATCTTTGTCGAGGGGTTTATCCCCTGTCTTCCTTTTTAAAGGGCCTTGTGTGCCTGGATGGAAGACTAATGGATTCTTATCTTAATTACAATAAACGGAATGGGACTTTTTTCATTGGTGGGACAAAAGGAGAAAAGCGGGACGGATTACCAGGTAACCTGGTCGAGCCCCGGTTTAGAGGATGACGGAGCGCCGAGGCCGTTAGTGTTTGCTGAAGAGTGGTATCCGCAGAGCGGGGTGCAGCTTACCTGGCCGCATGAGGGTACCGACTGGCTCTATATGCTGCCCGAAGTAACTGAATGTTTCCTGAACATTGCCCGTGAGGTGGCTAAACGCGAGTTGCTCCTGGTGGTAGCTCCCGATATTGAGCACGTGCGCCTGCAGTTATCCGATGCCGGGGTGCACATGGAACATGTACGCATGCTGGAACTGCCCACTGACGATACTTGGGCGCGCGACCACGGAGCATTGACACTCATAGGTGGACATCGCCCTGTACTGCTCGACTTTCATTTCAATGGTTGGGGTGAGAAGTTCCCGGCCGGGGAGGACGATCGTATCACCCGCCGCGCCCATCGGGCTGCCTATCTGCATGGAGATATGGAGGATCACCTCGATTTTGTCTTTGAGGGAGGTTCTATCGAAACCGATGGGAAAGGCACTCTTCTTACTACTACGCATTGCTTGATGGCACCCCATCGCAACGAGGGGATGAATCGTGAGGAACTGGAGGAATACCTCCTGCGAGCCCTTCGTGCTGAGCGTATGCTGTGGCTGGACTACGGTGCGCTGGAAGGTGATGATACCGACGGCCACATCGATACCTTGGCACGCCTTTGCCCGGAGAATGCGATTGCCTATGTGCAATGCACAGATGCTTCAGATAGCCACTATGCCGAGCTGCAACGCATGGAGCAGCAGCTCGGGGAGTTCCGTACCAACGAGGGATTGCCCTACCGCCTCCTGCCTCTGCCTATGGCCGATGCGGTATACGATGAGGACGGAACGCGCCTGCCCGCTACCTATGCCAATTATCTGGTGATAAACGGTGCGGTGCTATATCCCACCTACGCCTCCTCAGAAAAGGATGCTGAGGCGGAACGTGTGCTACGCGAGGCCTTTCCGGGCTATGAGATGGTGGGCATTGACTGCCGTCCGCTAATCCGCCAGCACGGCTCCCTGCACTGTGTGACTATGCAATACCCTGAAGGGGTTGTTTTATAAATAAGCGCTTATAATGAACGTATTATCCATACTATACGAACGCTGGAGCGGACAGGCTCCCGAGTTCGTCGCCTCCTTGCCCCAGTCGGGCAGCAACCGTAATTATTATCGTCTTACCGGCCCTGGAGGTGCGTGCATCGGTGTGCGCGGCACTTCGGCGGAGGAAAACCGGGCGTTCCTGTATCTGGCCCGTCACTTCCGGGCGAAGATGCTGCCCGTTCCCGAGGTGTACATATCTTCTTCATCGAACAATGCTCCCTATGCCGGGGCGGATGAATATTACCTGCAAGAGGACTTGGGAGGTGTCTCTCTCTTTGATGCCCTTTCGGAAGGGCGTGTAAAAGGGGGTGCATACAATGCTCAGGAAAAGACTCTGTTGCATAAAGTCATGGCCTATCTCCCTGCCATCCAGTGCGAGGGTGCCAAGGGGCTGGACTTTGGTCAGTGTTATCCGCAGAAGGAGTTCGATAAGACCACGGTGGCTTTCGACCTGAATTATTTCAAATACTGCTTCCTCAAGCTCACTCCTGTGGAGTTCGACGAGTTGAGGCTGGAGCATGAGTTCCAGCGTTTTGCAGCGGAACTTACTCAAGAGCACTCCGATACCTTCCTGTACCGCGACTTCCAAGCACGGAATATCATGCTGAAGGACGGTGAACCGTATTTTATTGATTTCCAGGGCGGCCGTCGCGGCCCTGTGCAGTATGACCTGGCTTCGTTCCTGTGGCAGGCCAAAGCATCGTATCCCGATGCGCTTCGTAAGGAGCTTATCCACACTTATCTGCAGAGCCTTCGTGCCTATATGCCGGTGGATGAGAAGGCATTTCGTCATCGCCTCCGTCTCTTTGTGTTGATCCGTACCTTGCAGGTATTGGGCGCATACGGGTATCGAGGTTACATAGAACGAAAGGCGCATTTCCTGCAAAGCATCCCCTTTGCCATCCGCAACCTGCAGGCTATTCTGGCCGAGGGCGAGCTGGGCTATCCTTACCTGTACAGCCTTCTGCGTGAGATGTGCGCGCTGCCACAGTTTGAAGCCTGCGAGCGGGAACAGTCAGACGAGCTGGTGGTACGAATCTTCAGCTTCTCGTATAAGAAAGGTATCCCCGAGGATCTTTCCGGCAATGGGGGAGGGTATGTGTTCGATTGCCGCAGCACGCACAACCCCGGTCGCTACGAGCCGTATAAAAAGCTCACCGGACTGGACGAACCCGTAATCCGATTTCTGGAAGAGGACGGCGAGATACTCACCTTTCTGGATCAGGTATACTCCCTGGCCGATGTGCACGTGAAGCGTTACCTGGAACGTGGATTTACGGATCTCATGTTCTCCTTCGGATGTACCGGCGGGCAGCATCGTTCGGTATACTCCGCTCAGCATCTGGCTCAGCATCTGAATGAACGTTATGGCGTAAAGGTAGTCCTCTCTCACCGCGAGCAAGGTATCCGGAGTGTCCTCCCTAAAAAAGAAATATCTCGCCCATGAACCGTGCCATGATCTTCGCCGCAGGCCTCGGCACCCGCTTGAAGCCTCTTACGGATACCCTGCCCAAAGCCCTCATCCCCGTAGCTGGAAAACCCCTTCTGGAGCATCTCCTGCTCAAGATGAAAGTCGCAGGTATTACGGATGTAACCCTCAATGTGCATCACTTTGCCGACCAGATCATCCGCTTCCTGGATGAGAATAATCACTTCGGTCTTCGTATCCGCATCTCCGACGAGCGTGAGATGTTACTCGAAACCGGTGGTGGTATCCGTCATGCCATCCCCCTGCTCACCGAAGACGTAGCAGGAGAGGCCCCCATTCTGATCCATAATGTGGATATCCTGAGCAATCTTGATCTCCCCACTTTCTGCCAGGTTGATCCCACCGCCGATGCTACCCTGCTGGTAAGCAGCCGCGATACCTTCCGTTACCTCCTTTTCAATGATGAGAATCGCCTTGTGGGCTGGACCAACCTTAAGACCGGCGAAGTGCGCTCTCCTTATCCCAATCTTGATGTGAATGCCTGCCGGCGATACGCCTTTGCCGGCATCCATCTCTTCTCACCTCGCCTTTTTCCCTGTATGCTGGAATCGTGGGAAGGCAAGTTCTCCATTATCGACTTCTACCTCTCCCTGGCTGATAAAAAGATCATTCGCGCCTTCCCCAAAGAAGACCTTCGCTTGATCGATGTGGGCAAACTCGACAGTCTTTCCCAGGCCGAAGCCTTTATTTCTGAGTAATATACCCCCTTAAAAGCACAGGCCTGCGTTCACCCAAACGCAGGCCTGAGTTCTGTGAATCTCAGGCCTGAGATTCCCTCACCGCAGGCCTGAGGTTTTTGGACTCTGTTCCATGTTAGACCTAAATTATAAAATCCCCCTGCCGATCTAAGCATTGCTTATATTGGCAAGGGGATTCCTATTTAAAAGAGTATCATTTCCTTTTATTGCAGCACTACCTCCACCGGGCAGTGGTCTGATCCGGTGATGTCGGTGTGTATGCGGGCGCTTTCGAGGCGGGGGGTGAGGGCGTTGGACACGACGAAGTAGTCGATACGCCAGCCGGCGTTCTTGGCGCGGGCCTGGAAACGGTAAGACCACCAAGAATAGGCTCCTTCCAGATCGGGGTAGAAGTGGCGGAAGGTATCGGTGAATCCGCTGTCTAGCAGGATCTGGAACTTGTCACGTTCCTGATCGGTGAAACCGGCGTTCATGCGGTTGGTCTTGGGGTTCTTCAGGTCTATCTCTTTATGGGCTACGTTGAGGTCGCCGCAGAGGATGACGGGTTTCGTTTCTTCCAGATGCTTTACATAGGCACGGAAGGCATCGTCCCAGGTCATGCGGTAGCCCAAGCGTTTCAGCTCGTCTTGCGAGTTGGGGGTATAGACAGTGATGAGGTAAAACCCGGGCATCTCCAAGGTGATGACACGGCCTTCGCGGTCGTGATCTTCGATGCCCAGCCCGTAGCTTACGCTAAGGGGCTGGTGCTTAGTGAAGATGGCGGTGCCTGAGTATCCTTTCTTTTCGGCATAGTTCCAGTAGGAGTGGTATCCGTCCAAGGGGAGGTCGATTTGTCCTTCCTGCAGCTTGGTCTCCTGCAGGCAGAAGAAGTCGGCATCCACAGCTTGGAAGAAGCCCATGAAGCCTTTATCCTTACAGGCTCTGAGGCCGTTTACATTCCACGATATAAATTTCATGCGGCAGGCGGGGTTAAGGGTTAAGCAACTTACAGTTACGTACTTCTTCCATTATTTCCTCTTCGCCTTCCACATGGCGGTTCTGCATGAGGATACGGCCGTTACAGATCACGGTGTCAATGAGTGAAGAGTTGGCGGCATATACCCAGTTGCTTATCAGGTTGTGGCGGGGAGTCATGGCGGGATCGTCAAGGCGTACTAGGAGCACGTCGGCCAGACGGCCTTCTTCGATTACTCCGGCATCGATTCCGGCGGCTAAAGCACCTTCACGGGTAGCTATTTGGAAGATCTTTTCGGCGGGGAGGGTCTGTGGTGAGTCGTGCAGTTTGGCCAGCAGGGCGGCAAACTTCATCTCTTCACGCATATCCAGATTGTTGTTGGAGGAAGCACCATCTGTTCCCAGAGTCACGCGGCATCCGGCATCCAGCGCCTTCTGCATGGGGAACACACCGGAGGACAGTTTCATATTGCTGCATGGGCAGTGGGCGATAACCACCTGGCGGTCTGCCAGTATTTTAAAGTCGTCATCGCGTAGATGTATGGCATGTGCGGCTACTACGTTAGGACCTAGTATACCCAGGCTGTCCAGATAGGCTACGGGGGTCATGCCATGTTGGGCGATACAATCTTCCACTTCCTTCTCTGTTTCGCTCACATGGATGTGTAGTTGTACCCCTTTCTTGTTAGCAATTGAGGCGTATTCCTGTAGCATATTAGCACCTACAGTATAGATGGCGTGAGGTGCAATGGATACCTGTATACACTCGTGGGTAGACCATTGTTCAATGAAATTGATACCTCTTTCCCTGTTTTCGGGCGACATACCGTCGATAAGAGTTACTCCCAAGTTGGCTCGTACACCCATTTCCTCAATAATGGAGGGCATGAGATGCATGTGCCAGTACATATCGTAGAAGTATACGGTACCGCTTTTTATCATCTCCAGTACGGCCAGGCGTACACCAGTACGGATGTCATTGTCCGTAAAACGAGCCTCCATAGGCCAGATATGGTCGTTAAGCCACTCGAACAGAGGCATGTCATCGGCATATCCCCGCAAGAGCGACATAGCCGCATGGTTGTGCATATTATAGAAGGGGGGCAACAAGGCCATTCCGGTGGCATCAATGTGTATACGTTCCTCTCCAGGTGTGATGGAACCATCCCCGTGGGGAGCTATGCGGGCTATGCGGTTCCACTCTATCAGCATATCCACCTGCCTGTCATTGAGCAGGGCATTGGTGATTACAATGGCTTTGTTCATCGTATGTATTCTTTATGGGTTTTACAATCCGTTAATTACAATATACAACGCTGTATTACAGCAAATAGTTTCTTCTCAAGTATAAATTATACTAATGTGCAGGGTCATTCTATCCATTCCAGCTCGCTGGATATACATCCCTTCTGCCGGGTAATGTCTAGGATGTGCTCCTCCATTTCATCGGGAGGGAGGATGAGTCCGCTTTCACCTCCGCTCAGAGTAAGCAGGTGGCAGGCGCCTTCGTTGTGAAGAGCCATGGTGGCATCAATGTATTTCAGGTGAGTGGGCTCTTCCAGGATGAAGTTGAGGGTACGTTTCTCCATGAGTACGGCGCTGGCAGGGATGTCGGGGCCGAACTCATCTTCTACTCCCATATTGGCCATCAGAGTATGGCTGTGCAGTACCTCTACAGCGGGGCAATGGGTGGTGACGGCGTTTCTTATTCCTGTGGCGGTGACTATGGCGCAGGCATCTTGCAGCAGGCTGGTAATACCTTTTGTATCATCATATTGTACCGCAGTGCTTATCATGCTGCGCAGGCGGGGGGTGAGGGTGCCGAGGTCGGTCACCACGCGTACTTCTGCGCCCAGGCGATGGGCGTAGTAGATGATACCTGTGCCTACCTTTCCGCTGCCGAAGACTACCAGGGGGCGGTCCTTCCAGTCGGTATATCCCAGCTGGGCCATGGCGCGGAAGTAGCTCTCGCCTGTACCCAGGCAGGTCTCGATGCGTTTGATGCGTCCGCCATCTGCCAGGAACACAGGCAGGAGGCTTTCGTGGTATGCCTCCACGCCTGAACGGGTAAGCTCTGAAATGCCCAAACGGGCGGGCCAGGTCGAGAATGAACCGGCACAGTCCAGTATGAGGTCCTGTGGCTGTGGGGTGTCATCAGCATGCACTACGGGTATGCCGCATTCAGCCAAGAGTGTGGTAATGTGTGGGTCATACGCCATGACCTGCGAGAGGCCTACGGTCAACTCTGCTCCTGCAGAGATCAGGGTGAGGTGCTTGAGCAGCGTGTTACGGAACACGGGGGTGGCATCCAGTACACGCAACCCTTTCAGGGGTTGAGTACGGGAGTATCGTTCTATTTGCTCGGCCAGTGCAGGGTATTCATCCTCCTGGTATGCCTGGCTCAGGAGGTGGCTGATGGGTTTTAAGTTCATTCAGTCAGTACTATTAAGCTCCGAAATCATCAAACATAAGGTTGGAAGGTGGTACACCCAGCTCATCCAGCATCTTCTTTACCGCCTCGCTCATAGGGCCGGGGCCGCACATGTAGTATTCAATGTCCTCGGGGGCTTCGTGTTGAAGGAGGTATTTGTCGCGGATTACCTCGTGGATAAATCCTGTATATCCCGTCCAGTGATCCTCAGGTAATGCAGCGCTCAGGGCGATGTGGAAGGTGAAGTTGGGGAACTTTTGTTCCAACTCACGGAAATCTTCTTCGTAGAATATCTCGCCTTTGGAGCGTGCGCCGTACCAGTAGCTGATCTTACGGTCAGTCACATGCAGGGTCTTCAGCAGGTGCAGAATGTGTGCTCGCAGGGGGGCCATGCCTGCACCACCACCAATGTACAGCATCTCATTTTGGGTGGTGTAGATGGGGTGGAAATCACCGTAAGGGCCGCTCATCATCACCTTATCGCCGGGTTTCAGCCCAAATATAAAAGAAGAGGCAATGCCGGGAGGCACATCCATGAATCCTCCCGTGCTACGGTCAAAGGGAGGTGTGGCAATACGTACATTGAGCATAATGATATTTCCCTCGGCCGGATAGCTGGCCATGGAGTAGGCACGTACGGTAGGTTCCGTGTTGTGGCACTTAAGGTTCCACATCCGGAAGGTATCCCAGTCGTTGTGGAACTGGGGCTCTATCTGGAAATCGGCATAGTTCAGGTCATACGCAGGGATGTCGATCTGGGCATAGCTGCCGGGTTCGAACTTCATCTCCTCTCCAGCGGGGAGTTTTACCACGAATTCTTTGATAAAGGTAGCCACATTGCGGTTGGATACCACTTCGCATTCCCATTGCTTCACGCCCAGTACGGATTCGTCCACACGGATGTGCATATCCTCTTTTACCTTTACCTGGCATCCCAGGCGCCAGTGCGCTTGTTGTTCTTTACGGGTGAAGTGTACCTTTTCTGTAGGCAGAATCTCACCTCCGCCTTCCAATACCTGACAACGGCACTGGCCACAGGAACCTCCGCCTCCGCAGGCCGAGGAAAGAAATACCTTGTTGGACGACAGGGTGGACAGCAGCGGGGAACCGCTTTCCACCTCAATCTCCTTTTCACCGTTGATGGTGATTTTAACCTTGCCCGAGGGTGCAAGGAATTGCTTGGCCACCAACAAAATGATAACCAGCAGCAGGATCACCGCCAGGAATACTCCTATGCTACTCCCGATCAGTGCCGGGTTGATTTCTAATGTCATTGTTTATATCTTTATAAGGAGATGAAACATCAAATCTTTAAGCCCGAAAAACACATAAAAGCCATAGCCATCAGTCCCACAGTGATGAATGTGATACCCAGTCCACGCAGAGGCTTGGGTACATTGGAGTAGGCCATCTTTTCACGAATGGCAGCCAGTCCTACAATGGCCAGCAGCCACCCCACACCCGATCCCAGGGCATACGTAGTGGCCATTCCCACATTACTGAAATCGCGTTGCTGCATAAAAAGGCAGGCACCCATAATGGCACAGTTAACCGCGATGAGCGGAAGGAATATACCCAGCGAGGCATACAGCGAAGGGCTGAACCGTTCCACCACCATCTCCACCAGTTGCACGATACCGGCAATGACGGCGATAAACAGGATGAATGACAGGAAGCTCAGATCCACCCCTTGGATAAGAGCATCCGCTCCCAGCACGTGCCGGCTTAGCAGGTAATTCACCGGAACGGTGACACACAACACAAAGATCACAGCAATGCCCAGCCCCATGGCCGTCTTTACATTCTTGGATACCGCCAGGTAAGAGCACATACCCAGGAAGTAGGCAAAGATCATATTGTCCACAAATATGGATCTGACAAACAAACTTATATACTCATTCATATTCTTCCAAGCTTATTGTTACACATCATTACACCCGTTATTCTTGTAGTTCCTTGGAGCGCGCACGCTGTATCCATATTATTAAAGCGCATAATATCAGTGCCATCGGAGGCATTAACATCAATCCGTTATTTAAGTAGCCCGCTTCATAGAACGAGGCCGGGATCACCTGTATGCCAAAGAGTGCTCCCGATCCGAACAACTCGCGGAAGAAACCCACTACAATCAGGATAATGGCATATCCGATCCCATTCCCGATTCCATCCAGGAACGACTCCCACGGTCCGTTGGCCATGGCAAAGGCTTCGAGCCTTCCCATCAGGATACAGTTCGTAATGATGAGCCCCACGTACACGGAAAGCTGCACGCTTACATCGTAGGCAAAGGCTTTGAGCAGCTCGCTCACGATGGTTACCAGTGCGGCCACCACTACCAGTTGTACGATGATGCGGATGCGGTTGGGGATTGTATTGCGGAGCAGCGAGATGATTACATTGGCAAAGGCCACGATAATGGTCACCGAAATGCCCATTACCAGGGCAGGCTCCAGTTTGGCCGTCACTGCCAGTGCCGAGCAGATACCCAGTACTTGTACCGTAACGGGGTTATTGAGGTTGAGGGGTGAACTCAATACTTCTTTATTTTTCTTTGAAAATAGTTCGCTCATAGAGTGTGTCCTCCGTTATTTTTGAGTTAAAAAACTGTAGTACAATCCTAGGCACTCCTTAATCATGGAGTCCACGGCTTTGGAGGTAATGGTGCCTCCTGTGATACCATCCACCTCGTATTCCGGTTGGGTAATCTTTCCGTTTTTGACTACGGAGAGGGCGATGTGGTCGTCTTTCATCAGGAGCTTGCCCTCAAACTGCTTTTGAAAGGCGGGCAGGGCTATTTCAGCTCCCAGACCGGGAGTCTCGCTTTTGTGGGAAAAATAGGTACCGTATACGGTTGTTTTGTCCTCGTTCAGGGCTACATATCCCCAGATATCATCCCACAATCCCTTGCCGTACAGGGGCATCACGTACTTGATCTGTCCGTTTACCCGACAGAGGTAGTAGGGGAGTTGGGGAAAGTCGGCGGGTTGTTTAGCCAGCTCCTCTTTGGCGGAGAGGTCGAAACCACCGCTTTCAGCCTGTACCGTCCCGTCCATAGAAAGGATAGGATCAGCCGTTACATACTCACGATAGAGGGTTTCTATATCCGCATCTTTCGTATCCACCCTCAGGGCGATGAGGATTTGCTTCATCTTGTCCAGGCGAACGTTCTGCTCCTGTTTGTCCTTCAGTACCGAGGAGGTAAACGCCAGCACGAATGCTACGGTCACCACCATGACCGAGGCATAAATCAGTGTATAGGAATTACTGTTGGTATTCATCTTGGTACTTGGTTATTTGGTGAGGGAACGTGCGCGTTTCGTACGCATGGAGATGTTACTCTGTACTACGTAATAGTCAATCAGCGGGGCGAAGATATTCATCAACAGGATGGCCAGCATCATGCCTTCAGGATATCCAGGGTTGAGGACACGGATCACGATGGCCATGATTCCGATCAGGAATCCGTAGATGTACTTCCCTGTTTCGGTACGTGCGGCGGTTACCGGATCGGTAGCCATGAATACGGCGCCGAAGCAGAATCCGCCCAGCACCAGATGTTCGTACCAGGGCATGTGCGCCATGGCTGTGTCAGGCCCTACGACATTGAAGACCCATGCCATGAAAGTGCCGCCCAGGAATACACTGCACATAATCTTCCAGCTTGCAATGCCTGTGGCAAGGAGTATCAGGGCACCGATGGCTATGGCGATGACACTTGTCTCGCCAATAGAACCCGGCATAAAGCCTGTTACCATGTCCCATGAAAAGGGGGTGTAATCCTGCGGGCCTGTAGCCGTAGAGGCGATACCCAGGGGGGTAGCGGCTGTCAGCCCGTCTACTTCATTTCCAACGCCTAGGATGCTATGTCCCGACACCCATACCGCATCGCCACTCATCTTAGTGGGATACGCAAAGAACAGGAATACGCGCGTCACGAGTGCTACGTTAAATATGTTCATGCCCGTACCGCCAAACACTTCTTTGGCAAAGATCACGGCAAAGGCCGTAGCCACAGCCAGTATCCACAGCGGGCATTCTACCGGCACAATCAAGGGGATGAGTATACCCGAGACAAGGAATCCTTCCTGTATCTCTTCCTTTTTCCATTGTGCTACGATGAACTCAATGCCCAGGCCTACCGCATAAGATACGATGATCTTGGGAAGCACAGCCAGAAAGCCGTACAGGAACATCGTCCAGAAACCTGCATCCATCTGTCCTGTGAGGGCAAAGTGCTGGTATCCGGTATTGTACATACCAAACAGCAGGCAGGGAATCAGGGCGATTACCACCATGCTCATAATGCGTTTGCTGTCAATGGAGTCGTGGATGTGCACCCCGGTTTTTGAAGTGTCACGGGGCACGAAGAGGAATGTCTCGAACCCGTCGAACACGGAGCGGAGCGACTGAAACCGGCCTCCTTCCTCAAAGGAGGGTTTCATCTTATCTAATATATCTCGTAATGCTTTCATACTTATTCTTATTCCATTTCACGGCGTAAAAAGTCCAACCCGCTGCGCACGATGTGTTGCAGTTCCACCTTGGAAGAATCCACGAATTCGCATAGGGCAAAATCCTCAGGGGCCACCTCATAGATACCCAGCTCTTCCATGCGGTCAATATCCATCGCCAGGATGGCCTTAAGCAGGAACTCGGGGAATATATCCATGGGGAATACCCGGTCATACTCCCCACTCATAATCATGTGGCGCTCACCTCCCTTGATGCGTGCGTCTAAGGTATAGGAACGTTTGCGCAGGGCATCCAGTATCCAGCTGAAGTAGCTTCGGTTGGTACTGAACTGGTTGAAGCGGGGCATGATCCATCCGGCAAATTCACTCACCTCATCTCCTTCCGGGATCACAGTCACCATCGTATGGTGTGCGCCAAGGAATCCGGAGGCGGAGGCCTTGCGGCCCGTCAACACGTTGCCGCTAATGATACGGAGGGGCTTGTCGGCAACTATATGCCCATCCGTCAGGGAGCTGAGCAGGGCACCTGTTTTCACCTTATAATAACAAGGACTGTTTACTTCGGAGCCTGCCAGACAGATGGTACGTGTCAGATCGGTAATGCCCTTGTGAAAGAGTCTTCCGATGAAGAGCACCTCTTCAGCGCCGAGTGTCCATACGGTTTCGCCTTTATTGACGGGGCTTAGTTTATTGATGTGCACCCCTGTATTCCCGGCAGGGTGGGGGCCTTCGAAAATGGTTACGGTAGCATTCCCAGCCGAGAAGAGGGCGGGGATGTGTTCCTGTGCAGGGCTGATACCCAGATGCACGGGTGCTAGTTTAGCCAGTGCGTCCAGTCCGGTTTGGAAATCCGCTTCTTGTCCGAAGAGCACATAGCTGAAATCGGGTGCCAGCGGAGCGCTGTCGAAAGTGGATATAAAGATTGCTTTCGGAGCACTGTCCGGGTGGGGCACAATGTCATAAGGCCGCTGCCGGAAGAAAGCAAAGAGGCCGGATTCCAAAAGCGCCGCCTTGACCTGTGCCGCATCCAAAGTGCTTACAGATTTCTTTCCGAAGGATTCATAGTCTTGTTCCGCTTCGGGTACTACGGTTACAGAGAGTAGCTTGCGTCGTTCGCCACGCTCTACATGAGTGACTTGTCCGCTGACGGGAGATACAAATTTCATCTCGGGCGAAGTCTTTTCGTACCACAAGGGCCATCCGGCGCGTACATAATCCCCTTCTTTTACCACCACCTTTGGGGTGATTCCGGGAAAGTCATCGGGCATCAATGCGTATGCCGGCGAAGGGGTTAGTGCGAAAGTTTCCAGGGTAGCAACGCCTTTCAAAGAAATGTTCAGGCCTTTGCGTATTTTGATCCTGTTTGCCATATTAATACATGTAAGGGTATATGGTTATGATGCAAAAATACGAATTTTAATTCCAAAAAGCTCTATTTAATAGCGAAAACTATGTGTTTTTTCTAGGTTTAGAACCTGAAAAGACGCTATATTGTCGCTGCCGGCATTAAAAAAACAACCCTTTTCTTTGTTATGCCATCATATTGCCTTAACTTTGCAACGTCTAATAAAAAATCATTGAAACAATAAGTACAATGAGCGAAGCAGCGCCTTTTTTAGTGTTTTCGGGCACAAATTCCAAGTATCTGGCCGAGAAGATTTGTGCGGCTCTTGATTGCCCTCTGGGTAATATGAATGTAACTCACTTTGCCGACGGGGAGTTTTCAGTATCTTATGAAGAGTCGGTACGTGGAGCACAGGTTTTTCTGGTGCAATCCACCTTCCCCAATACTGATAATTTAATGGAGCTGCTGCTGATGATTGACGCAGCAAAACGTGCCTCGGCCAAGAACGTAGTGGCGGTTATACCCTACTTCGGATGGGCGCGGCAGGATCGTAAAGACAAGCCCCGCGTATCCATCGGTGCCAAACTGGTAGCCGATATGCTGAGTGTGGCGGGTATGGACCGTTTGATCACGATGGACTTGCATGCGGATCAGATTCAGGGATTCTTCAATCTTCCCGTAGATCATCTGTATGCCTCGGCTGTATTCCTGCCTTATATCCAGTCGCTGAACCTGGATAATCTGGTGATTGCCGCTCCCGACGTAGGTGGATCCAAGCGCGCCAGCACCTTCAGTAAATACTTGGGAGTACCCTTGGTGCTGTGTAACAAGCAACGCCTGAAGCCCAACGAAGTAGCTGCTATGCAGATCATCGGCGAGGTGGAAGGAAAGAATGTAGTGCTCATCGACGATATGGTAGATACGGCTGGCACCATTACAAAGGCTGCCGATTTGATGATGCAGCACGGTGCTCAATCCGTGCGTGCCATTGCCAGTCACTGCGTGATGAGTGATCCTGCTTCGGAACGTGTAGACTGTTCCAATCTTACCGAGATGGTTTTTACTGATAGTATACCTTATAAAAAAGGCTGCCCGAAGGTAAAACAGCTTTCCATAGCCGGTATCTTTGCCGAAACCATTCACAGGGTAGTGAACAATGAGTCGATCAGTTCGCAATACCTTATCTGATTAAGAAAAAACAGAAGTTATATCCCCTAAAAACGCAGGCCTGAGGTTGATTGATCTCAGGCCTGCGTTTTAAAATTACAGGCCTACGTTTAGTGAAACGCAGGCCTGTAGCATATTAAGGCAACTGGTGCGCATCAGATTTCGTGCGCACGAGGTGTCTATCTGGTGCGCACCAGTTGAAAGATTGGTGCGCACGAATTGTTTGATTGACGCGCACCAGTTGAAGTGGGGAAATGGCTTGTTTTCGGGTGCTTATTCTTCTATCGGGAATGTGCGCGAGCCGATCAGGCTGCCATCTGCAAAGATCTCCACACGGTACTTTCCGGCGTACAGGAATTCTTCTACGTCCCAATACAGGATTACAGTTTGTTCCTCTCCGGTGTATTCAACGGCTTTCTTGATGGAGTAGGGGATGGTGCGGTTCTCGTAGGCAAATGTGCCGGCATTGCCCAAAATGGAATTGTCGGGCTTTACGAGGCGCACGTAGAGGGCTTTCGTACCAGTCTCGGCTGTTACGTTGCGGGCAATGGCAAAGTTGATCTGGAACTGTTTTACATCCTTTATCTTCTTGGCCTCCTTACCGCGCTTGTTTTTGGCGATGAGACTGATATTGGTAGCATCCAGTCGCGAGGCAAGGGTTACCTTTTCATTCAGATTTTGCTTGTCCTGTGACAGGGATGAGATTTGTGCAGTAGCCTCGTTGTATTTGGCGGTCACCTCTTGTGCCAGAACTTTCAACCCTGCATTTTCTCGGTTCAGCGAGTCTACCTGGCGTACATAGGTTACCAATATCTTACGCAGGGTGGCCAGTTCTTCCTTCAGACGGCGTATTTCGGAGGCGTTTTCCGACTTTACATTTTTCAGTTCCTCCAACAGGCGTTGTACTTTTACCTGTTCTTCGGTTAGCTTCTTGGCGATGGAGTCGTTTTTTACAGAGAACTTTAATTCGTCATATTGCTGTGAGAAGGCACTGTATTCTTTTTCCAGTTCCTGCTTGTCCAGCTCGAAATTCTGTACCAGTTCCATGTTCTCCTGTTTGGATTCCTGCAGCAGATAACTCACATATACCACTGCTCCGATTAGTACTAACAGTACAATGGCAAGGATTATCCAATAACTCTTTTTCATATACTACGTATCGTTCTTTGAATCATGTACGGGCTTCTTCGGGCAGAACTCCGTATCGTTTTATTATTTATAATGTAAAGGGCAACGCCCTGTTGCTGTAACAGCTTTGCAAAAGTACGTAATTTGTGGTTAAAATGGCCGTCTGCCTCTTACAATTAACTTAAATTATTAGGGAAATATTTCCCCAATCGGTGGAAGATTGTAATTTTGCAGTCAAATTCAATGAATGCATTATCGCGTATTTATTAACTCAATAAAATAATAGAATTTATGTCAAAAGTAACCGTAGTAGGTGCCGGTAACGTAGGTGCCACTTGTGCAAATGTACTTGCCTTTAATGAAGTAGCTGATGAGGTAGTAATGCTGGATGTAAAAGAAGGTGTTTCCGAAGGAAAAGCCATGGATATGATGCAGACAGCTCAGTTGTTGGGCTTTGACACTACGCTTGTAGGATGCACCAATGACTATGCACAAACTGCAGGAAGCGATGTAGTGGTTATCACTTCGGGTATTCCCCGTAAGCCGGGTATGACCCGCGAGGAACTCATCGGAGTGAATGCCGGTATCGTGAAGTCGGTAGCTGAGAATATCCTGAAATATTCTCCCAATGCCATCCTTGTAGTAATCTCTAACCCGATGGATACCATGACGTATCTTGCACTGAAAACTCTCGGTCTGCCGAAGAATCGTATTATCGGTATGGGTGGAGCACTGGATAGCAGCCGCTTTAAATATTTCTTATCACAGGCACTCGGATGCAATGCCAACGAAGTAGAAGGTATGGTAATCGGTGGTCATGGTGATACTACTATGATTCCTTTGGCTCGTCTGGCTACTTACAAAGGTGTTCCCGTAAGCACTCTTCTCTCTGCTGAGGCATTGGATAAGGTGGTGGCCGACACGATGGTAGGTGGTGCTACTCTGACTAAATATCTGGGTACCTCTGCATGGTACGCACCTGGTGCAGCAGGAGCTTTTGTGGTTGAATCTATCCTTCACAATCAGAATAAAATGATCCCCTGCTCGGTATATGTAGAAGGAGAATATGGTGAAAACGACATCTGTATCGGTGTACCTTGTATCTTGGGCAAGAACGGTATTGAGAAGATCGTAGAACTGGATCTTACTGCGGATGAAAAGGCTAAATTTGCAGCCAGTGCAGTAGCCGTTCGTCAGACAAATGACGCTCTGAAAGAAGTCGGCGCACTCTAATTTTGTATCGAAAATTTTGTAAGGCATTAAAAGGTGAAATTCATTCATCTTTTAATGCCTTTCTTATTTATAGGTGTGGATTTCATTCTATTTGACCGGAAAATGAGAATTATCCGGAAATATTTATGAGTACGTTTGGAGTATATTAAATATATTTCATACTTTTGTCTTCAAATTAAATAGCATTGATTATGGAATACCTTAATGAAGTAGTGAAGCATATGGATTTGTTGTATGTAATAGCCGTGTTTCTTCTTGCTTTCTTCTTGGAATGGACTGTACTTCCTAAAATATTACTTATCTCTCGTAAGAAACACTTGTATGACATACCGGATAGCCGGAAAGCGCATAACATAGCTACTCCGCGCCTGGCAGGTGTGTCGTTTATCCCTATCGTTTTGCTTAGTTTCTTGTTGGTTATTTTCTTCTACATGAATATTGAACGGCCTGATACGTCCGATACTTGGAAAATACAATCCTTTGCCAGCGAGCTGTTGATGCTGATATGCGGTATGATTATGCTGCTGCTTATAGGCGTGAAGGACGACTTGGTGGGAGCTACGTTTAAATCGAAATTCCGCATTCAGTTCCTTGCTGCATTCTGCTTTACCATGGGGCATGTATATTTCAATCAGATTTATGGAATAGGCGGTTTTGAAACTCTGCCCTGGTGGGTTGCAGTTCCCTTATCCATCTTTATCGTTGTATTGGTTACTAATGCCATTAACCTGATTGACGGTATTGACGGTCTTGCCTCCGGATTGAGTATGGTAGCGGCACTCTCTATGGGAGTTTCGTTCTATCTGCGTAGCATGATCCCTCAATGTATGCTGGCGTTTGCCTGCGTGGGAGTGTTGGTTCCGTTCTTCTACTACAATGTATTGAAGCGCCAGGAACGCAAACTCTTTATGGGAGATACGGGCTCTTTGGCGTTAGGCTTCTTGTTGAGCTACCTGGCTATCCGTCACAGTATACTGAATCCTGGTGAGGATTATGATATGATGCCGATTTTGTTGCCTATCAGCGTGCTTTTTGTACCCGTGTTTGATGTGGCCCGTGTGATGATGACCCGCCGTTCCAATAAACAACCCATCTTTAAACCCGACCGCAGTCACATTCACCACAAACTGCTGGATGCTGGCTTTAAGCATCGTACAGCCATGTTGATTATCGTATCAACTTCTTTTGTAATGCTTTGTCTTAACATGCTTTTAAGTGTATTTCTAAATATAAATGTAATTATCATCCTGGATTTTGTAATTGGATTTCTGTTCTACAAGTGGATTGTGTACTATACAAAGAGAAGGGAATTAAAACAGTAAACAAGTATGAATATCGCTATCGTTGGGACTGGCTATGTAGGCTTAGTTTCCGGAACCTGCTTTGCTGAAGTAGGTGCAAATGTGACTTGTATTGATGTTCTTCAAGAAAAAATAGACTTATTAAATTCCGGTCAGGTGCCCATTTATGAGCCAGGACTGGAAGAAATGATTCGCCGCAATATGAAGGCAGGTCGCTTAAAGTTCTCCACCTCTCTTGTGGATGCACTTCAAGATGTAAGCGTAGTCTTTATTGCCGTAGGTACCCCGCCCGATGAAGACGGAAGTGCAGACCTTCAATATGTGATGGATGTAGCCCGTACCATTGGGCAAAACATGGATAAGTACCTTGTAATAGTAACCAAGAGTACAGTGCCGGTAGGAACTTCCAAGAAAGTGGAGGCGATTATTCAGGAGGAACTTGATAAACGAAGTGAACAACTCGAATTTGATGTAGCCTCAAATCCCGAGTTCCTGAAAGAAGGTGCAGCCGTAAAAGACTTTTTAAGTCCGGACCGCGTAATTGTAGGAGTCAGCTCAGAACGTGCCAAGAAAATGATGAGTAAATTGTACCGCCCCTTCCTGCTGAACAATTTCCGTGTAATATTTACTGATGTACCTTCGGCCGAGATGATTAAATACGCCGCCAATTCAATGCTCGCCACTCGTATCAGCTTTATGAATGATATTGCAAACCTGTGCGAACTGGTAGGTGCGGATGTGAATATGGTGCGTATTGGTATAGGCTCCGATCTTCGTATTGGAAAGAAATTCCTTTATCCGGGTTGTGGATACGGTGGAAGTTGTTTCCCCAAAGACGTGAAAGCGCTTATCATAGCTGCTGAGAAAAAAGGGTATCCCATGCGTGTACTGAAAGCAGTGGAAGAGGTAAATGATGAGCAGAAGAGCGTGTTGTTCCATAAACTCACTGACTGTCTGGGTGCATCTCTTGAGGGTAAGCACATTGCTTTGTGGGGACTCTCATTCAAGCCTGAAACCGATGACATGCGTGAGGCTACTTCACTCGTCCTGATTGATAAGATTGTGGCTGCGGGAGGTACTGTTTCAGTATATGACCCTGTGGCCATGGAAGAATGTCAGCGCCGTATCGGAGATAAAGTATCGTATGCCAAAGATATGTATGAAGCAGTTATCGATGTGGATGCTATGATACTTGTTACCGAATGGAAACAGTTCCGTCTGCCAAGTTGGGCGGTGTTAAAGAAAGTAATGAAGAACCCGCTGATTCTGGATGGCCGGAACATCTATCTGAAAGAAGAGATGTGCGAATTGGGCTTTGAGTACGCTGGAATCGGATCTGGTTGTTCTAAAAATAAACTTAAAGTAGAAGAATAAACAATACATGTGTGGTATCGTAGGATATATCGGGCATAAGGATGCCTATCCCATCTTGATTAAGGGACTAAAACGCCTTGAGTATCGTGGCTATGACAGCGCCGGAGTAGCCATGATCAGTGCGGATACAGGCCTGTTGAATGTATACAAACAGCAAGGAAAAGTAGCGGATCTTGAAGCATACACTGCAGGTAAAGATTGCAGCGGGCATATCGGAATAGCCCACACCCGTTGGGCTACCCACGGAATCCCGAATCAGAAGAATGCGCATCCGCACCTCTCTGAGTCTGAATCACTGGCCTTGATTCACAATGGAATCATTGAAAATTATGCCGATCTGAAGTTGCAGCTTCAGGAAAAAGGTTACACCTTCCGCAGTGAAACAGATACGGAAGTACTGGTGCAGCTTATCGAATATTTCTACAGCCGCGTGGTATCGGGCAAGGAAGCTCAGGAACGAAAGGCTCATCACGACCTGTTGAGTGCCATTCAGCTAGCTCTTCGGAGTGTGGTGGGTGCGTATGCACTTGCTATAGTAGATAAGAGTGATCCTGATACGATAATATGTGCCCGTAAGAGCAGTCCGCTGGTAGTGGGGCTGGGTGAAGGCGAATACCTTATCGGTAGTGACGCTACCCCTATCATAGAGTATACTGACCAGGTGATTTATCTGAACGATGGTGAAATAGCCTTGCTGCGAAAAGGCAAACCGATTCGCATCGTTGACTTGGAAAATGCGGAGATAGACCCCTCCATTCAAACCATTGATATGGACATCAACCAGCTGGAAAAAGGAGGATATCCTCATTTCATGCTGAAAGAAATCTATGAACAACCCCGAAGCATTCTGGAATGCATGAGTGGACGTGTAAGTCCTGACAGTGTAATGTTAGGTGCTGTGCGCGACCATACCGAACGCCTGAGGAATGCCAGTCGATACATTATAGTAGCCTGCGGTACCTCCTGGCATGCAGCCCTTATCGGGAAGCATCTGTTGGAACACTTCTGTCGTATTCCGGTGACGGTGGAGTATGCCTCGGAATTCCGTTACTCAAACCCTGTACTTACAGGCGATGAGGTAGTTATAGCCATCTCACAAAGTGGCGAGACAGCCGATACACTGGCTGCCATTGAACTGGCAAAAAGCAAAGGGGCCTTTATCTTCGGTATCTGTAATGCCGTGGGCTCTTCCATTCCACGTGCTACTGATACTGGTTGCTACATCCATGTAGGTCCGGAGATTGGTGTAGCCAGTACGAAGGCTTTCACCGGGCAAGTTACCACTCTCATCATGATGGCCCTGAGCCTGGGACATGAGTTGGGTACTATTCCGGAAGAAGAGTACAAGGCTGTGATAGCCGACATGCTTCGTCTTCCTGAGCTTATGGAAGAGGTGTTAAAGGTAGCTCCGAAAGTAGAGGAAATCTCATCCTATTTCACTTATGCGCGCAACTTCATCTATTTAGGCCGTGGGTATAACTATCCCGTAGCTCTGGAAGGTGCCTTAAAGCTGAAAGAGATTTCATACATCCACGCCGAAGGTTATCCTGCTGCCGAGATGAAGCACGGTCCCATTGCCCTTATCGACGAGGAGATGCCGGTGGTATTTATCGCTACCAAGAACTCGATGTACGAAAAGGTAGTCAGCAATATCCAGGAGGTAAAAGCCCGGAAAGGACGTGTGATCTCTATCGTAAATGAATGTGATTGTAACGGGGAAAATTCAAAGATAGGAGATATTTGTATTTCAATCCCCCCTATCCATGAGTGTTTAGAGCCGTTGCTTGCCACCCTTCCGCTGCAATTGCTGGCGTATTATATTGCAGTGCGTCGCGGACTGGACGTGGATCAACCTCGTAATCTGGCTAAATCGGTTACAGTAGAGTAAGCTAAGATTTATTCTTCCTATACAGCACTCCCGGAGTTCGTACAATTAGAAACTCCGGGAGTGCTTTTTTATAAAAAGTGTATATCTGCATGAATGGGCTGCCATAGCTCTACAGTAAAGTGATCAAAGCAGTGTAAAATGCATATTAGATGTGTTTTTAATCAATACCCACCCCTTATTGCTTAAAAAGCAAGCCTTGAGAAATAAAATAATACATTATCTTTGCAGAGGTTGTCGAGGCAATCACTCGTAAAAGCATATTATTAGATTACTTAATATCAATGAAGAAACAATTTCTCACCGCCCTGCTTCTTTTCGTAGTATTGGGAGCAAGTGCACAAAAGAAGCCGTCGCAGTCTGACGGTTATCCGATCAATCCGGTACCCTTTACCTCGGTAAAAGTAACAGCGAACTCTTTCTGGGGCCAGCGTCTCAAGGCCAGTCGCGAAGTAACCATCCCCCTTGCTTTCAGCAAGTGTGAGGAAACCGGGCGCTATGAGAACTTTGTAAAAGCTGCTAATCCCAGCGAGGATTATAAAGTGGGAGGATACTCTTTTGACGACACTGATGTGTACAAAACCATCGAAGGTGCCTCTTTTCTTCTCCAAAGTTATCCCGACAAGAAACTGGAAGCATACATTGACAGCGTAATAGCTGTCATGGCAAAGGCGCAAGAGCCGGATGGTTATCTGTTTACCTCCCGCACCATGAACCCCAAACACCCGCATGAATGGGCAGGTTCAAAGCGTTGGGAGAAGGTAGAAGACCTCAGCCATGAATTCTATAACCTAGGTCACATGGTGGAAGGTGCCATAGCCTATTATCAGGCCACGGGCAAGCGTAATTTCTTAGATATCGCCATTAAATATGCCGATTGTGTGTGTAGGGAGATAGGTCCCAATCCCGGACAGCAGATAAGAGTACCCGGCCATCAGATTGCCGAAATGGCATTGGCGCGCCTTTATCTGGTAACAGGTGAGAAAAAGTACCTGGATCAGGCCAAGTTCTTCTTGGATATGCGAGGTAAGACAGAGCGCAAGGGCGAGTACAGCCAGGCTCATAAGCCCGTTGTTGATCAAGACGAAGCCGTAGGCCATGCCGTACGTGCCGGATATATGTATTCCGGAATGGCCGATGTGGCAGCCCTTACGGGTGATACTGCCTATATCCATGCCATTGATCGCATCTGGGATAATATTGTAAATAAGAAGTATTACATAACCGGTGGAGTGGGGGCTACCTCACACGGTGAGGCGTTTGGGAAGAACTTTGAGCTGCCCAATATGTCGGCCTATTGCGAAACGTGTGCGGCCATCAGTATGGTGTATATGAATTACCGTCTTTTCCTTTTGCACGGCGAGTCGAAGTACTACGATGTGCTGGAGCGTACATTATATAATGGTGTCCTTTCCGGTATTTCGCTGGATGGCGGGGCGTTCTTCTATCCCAATCCGTTGCAGTCGATGGGTCAGCACCAGCGCCAGCCTTGGTTCGGATGTGCCTGCTGCCCGTCGAACGCCTGTCGTTTCATTCCTTCCGTACCGGGTTATGTGTATGCAGTGAAGGATCAGAATGTATACGTGAACCTCTTTATGGATAACGCTGCCGAACTATCGGTACACGGAAAGAAGGTGTCTCTCTCACAGATCACGAAGTATCCCTGGAATGGGGATGTGGAAGTGGCTGTATCTCCTAAGGGTACTCAGCAGTTTGCCTTGAAAGTGCGTATCCCCGGATGGGTGAAGGGTGAGCCTGTACCGGGTACATTGTATCGCTACAATGACCGGAAGGAACTTTCTTATGCCGTATTGGTAAACGGTGAAAAGACTGGAAGCATTACTGCCGACGGCTATCTCACCATCGATCGCAAGTGGAAAAAGGGTGATAAAGTGCAGATCCATTTTGATATGGCACCTCGTACTGTAAAAGCTGACTCTCGTGTAGAGGCGGATCGTGGCCGTATGGCAGTGGAACGCGGACCTATTTTGTATTGTGCCGAGTGGCCCGATAATGACTGTGACGTGCTGAGCGTACTGATGCCGCGCAAACCGGAATTTAAGGTGACTGAGAAGAAAGACAAACTGTATGGCATAGAAGAGATTACTACTACCGCCCAGCAGTTACAATATGATGAAGCAGGCTTCCTCACTACTCAGAAGGTAAACCTCACCCTCATCCCTTATTATGCCTGGGCGCACCGCGGTGCAGGAAATATGAGCGTGTGGCTGCCCGACGAGATGAACGTCGCCTCTCCAATACTTCCCGCCACTATCGCCTCGAAAGCAAAGGTTACCGCCTCGGTGAAGAGTGCTTCGTTGCGCTCACTTACCGACGGGCTTGTACCGGGTAATGCCGATGATCGCAGTGTACCTTACATGCATTGGTGGCCGCAAAAAGCCAATACGGAATGGGTATGCTATGAATTTTCCGAGGCTGCCACGTTGTCTTCCTCCGAAGTATTCTGGTTTGATGATGGCCCCTGGGGCGGCTGCCGCGTACCGGCCAGCTGGAAGATCCTGTATCAGAAAAGCGACGGAAGCTGGACCGAGGTATCCAATCCTACCCGCTATGGCACCCGTAAGGGCGAGCTGAACCGCGTGACGTTTGATGCGGTAAGCACCAAGGCCCTGAAACTTGAAGTAGTATTGCCTCAGGATAACTCTGCAGGAATCTATGAGTGGGCAGTAGAATGAACACCCTGATAAGTAGATAAAAGCGGGCGGATGCAATCCGCCCCTACACGCAATAGTTTGCATTGCAAGTAGGGGCGGATTGCACCCGCCCGCATCGTATAACTCATCTAATCAATTATTTCCTATCCAATGAACAAACTCAAGTCCCTATTTCTTTCTTCTATCTGCTTGGTTGCAGCAGCAGCTTCTCTGTCCGCCCAGGGAACCGTGGAAGAATACAAACGCGCCTTCTCTGCTCCTTCAGAGTATTCGGCCGACAAGGTGTTTAATAACCCCCAAAACCCAGAGTGGAAGAGGGATTCCCATTTACTGTGGTACAGTATCCAAACTCCTGAAGGCAAACGTTTCATTGCCATTGACGCCGACTCGGTCAAACGTACCTCATACTCCACAATAGAGGAACTTCGCACCGCCCTGGGCCTTCCCCAGCCCGAGCAGCGCGACCGCGATCGTGGCCCACGCCGCCCCCAGAAGCACTGGATGGTAACTGACCCGGAGAACGAGGGTGAGCCCGAGAAAAGCCCCGATGGCACGAAGGAAGCTTTTATCCGTAATTATAATGTATATGTGAAAGACCTCTCTACTGGAAAGGAAAGTGCCCTCACCATTGACGGAGGCCTTGGCTTTTATTACTCCTGTTACCTTTCCTGGTCGCCCGATGGAAAAAAGATAGCTGTAAACAAGCTCCGCCGTGCCGAGAAGCACTATGTAAGCTTTGTAGAGTCTTCACCTAAGGACCAGCTTCAACCTAAGCTTCACACCATGGAATACTGCAAGCCAGGCGATGAAGTGGATTACCATGAACCTCGTATTATCAATCTGGAAACTGGTAAAGTGCTCATTCCCTCTACTGATCTTTTCCCCCATCAATACTACCTGGGAAGACTCTCATGGATGAAGGATAGCCGTGATGTGCTTTTCGATTACAATGAACGCGGACATAAGATCTACCGTGTTCTTCAGCTTTCTGCCGAAACAGGGCAGGTGCGTACGGTCATCGAGGAGAAGAGCGATAAATTCGTGACCTACAACCGTCAGTTCCGACACATCCTGAAGGGTCAGAAAGAAATGATCTGGATGAGTGAACGCGATAACTGGAATCACCTCTATCTCTATGATATTACCAAAGCCAAGCCTGTGCGTCAGATCACCAAAGGCGAATGGTATGTACGTGGCGTGCTTCGTGTAGATGAAGAGGCAGGCTGCATCTATTTTACTGCTAATGGTATGGTGCCTGGCGAAGACCCATATCTCATCCGTTATTACCGCATCGGTCTGGACGGGAAAGACCTTGTGTGCCTCACCCCAGAGACGGGAAACCACTCCGCCGTGTTCTCATCCGATATGAAGTATCTGATAGATACATACTCCTTGGCCGATACACCCCCTGTAACCGTATTGCGCGATGGAGCCACCGGCCGCATCCTGATGCCACTTGAGAAAGCTGATATTTCCAAACTCCTTGAAGCCGGCTGGCGCGCTCCGGAAGTGTTCCATGCTCCCGGGCGTGATGGAAAAACGGAGATGTGGGGCCTCATCCAGCGTCCGTCCCATTTTGATCCTTCCAAGAGCTATCCCATTATTGAATATATCTATGCCGGCCCGGGAGATGCATACGTGCCCAAGTCCTTTATTTCCTACAAATGGACTAGCACTGCCTTGGCCGAACTGGGTTTCATTGTAGTGCAGCTTGATGCAATGGGTACCAGCTACCGCTCCAAAGCCTTCGAGGAAGTATGTTATAAGAATCTGAAAGATGCCGGTTTTCCCGATCGTATGGCGTGGATCAAAGCCGCCTGTTCCCAATATCCCTATATGGATGTTTCCCGCGTAGGCATCTACGGCAGTTCGGCCGGAGGGCAGGAGAGTACCACCGCCGTATTGCTACATCCCGAATTCTACAAAGCCGCCTACAGCGCCAGTGGCTGTCATGATAACCGCATGGACAAGATTTGGTGGAACGAGCAGTGGATGGGCTACCCCGTAGACAGCTCCTATATTGAATGCAGCAATGTGGAAAATGCTCATAAACTGACCCGTCCTCTCATGCTGGTAGTAGGCGAAATGGATGACAACGTAGACCCTGCTAGCACCATGCAGCTTGTGAATGCCCTTGTCAAAGCTAACAAAGATTTCGATCTCCTCGTTCTCCCCGGTGAGAAACATACTGTGGGTGGAACCTATGGTGAGCACAAACGCTACGACTTCTTCGTGAAGCATCTTATGGGCAGAGAAGCTCCCAAGTGGGGCGTATTTGAGAAGTAGATTTACCTCTATAAATCCTTAATAAATGCAGGCCTGCGCTTCCACAAACTCAGGCCTGCGTTTTCAAAAGACAGGCCTAAGTTTCTCCAACTGCAGGCCTGTCTTTTTTAGGTGTATGCGAAATTATTGGGCATTAAGCGTGAAGAATAGTTGTGAACATGCTTTTTTCGAACTTTCTTTACTATGTATTGTTAAAAAACAGATGTTTAGAAGTAAAAAAAAGCATTTCTATTTTCTTTTTAAAGAAAATGTCTACATTTGTACTAATTCTCGGGCATGGGTGGCTCGGGATACTTTGTTATTCATTTTTTAATCTTTAGAGTATGGAACAAAACACTCCTTCCTCATTTAAAAGAAGCCTATTAATGTCTTTCTTAGGCTTATTCTTGTGTGTGTATTCTGCGCAGGCTTTCGAACTAGATGGTATAGCCTATGCGATAGTTGAAAACAATGCAACAGTTGTTTCTTCTGAAACTCCTTACAGTGGCGATATTGTGATTCCCGGTGCGGTGGCGTATGGAGGAAAGACGTATGAGGTGACTGTGATAGGGATGAATGCCTTCTCTGATTGTGTGAGCCTTTCTTCGGTTACCCTGTCCGAAGGATTGAAAACAATTAAATCTTCTGCCTTTAAAGGCTGTTCTGCGTTGTCTTCTATTGCCTTCCCGAAATCTCTGTATCAGATTGAGGAACAGGCTTTTTTCGGTTGCTCCTCTCTTTCTGAAATCAAAGTGAATCTGGAACCTTATAAAGTAGGCAGCTTTACTCTGGGAGTGATAGAAGCATCAGAAGCTGCGTTTGATCAAGGTACGTATAGTACTGCTACGCTTAAAGTCCCGGAAGGTGGATTGACACCTTATTCCAATAATGCGACTTTTGGTAAGTTTGAAACGATCACTACGTTTAGCAACCCCCTCAGGATTAACAGTGTCCTGTATTCTACTCCTTTGGATAATGGTACGATATCTGTTATGCCTTCTATAATACCTTATGAAGGTCACATAGTGATTCCAAGTACGGTAGTTTATGAAGGGAGTACTTATATGGTGACTACTATCATGGAAGATGCGTTTAGTAACTGTAGAAATCTTGCTTCGGTAACTCTGCCGGAAGGGTTGACAAGTATTGGTCAGAGTGCGTTTTCTAACTCAAGTATCACTTCAATAAACCTTCCCAGTACTTTGTCAAGCTTTGGATGGTATGCATTTTCAGGTTCAGACCTCGCTACTGTGACTATACCCGGTAGCGTTACTAAGATCCTTCGTGGCGTTTTCCAAGATTGTACTAAGTTGACGGAGGTTGTTTTCTCGGAAGGTTTAGATGAAATTCGTGAATTTGCGTTTCGGGGATGTTCCAGTTTGTCACAGATAGTTTTCCCTAAGAGTTTGTCTGCGATTCAATGGTTGGTCTTCTCCGGCTGCTCTTCTCTTTCTTCGATTGAGATTCTAAAAGAGCATCATTCTGTTATTGAAGGAACTCCAATGGGGTTGTTACCAGTTGCAGATGATGCTTTTGATGAAAGCACGTATGAAAATGCCACACTCATAGTCCCTGTTCCTTCCTATGAATACTATTCAAAAGATTCAGTATGGAAGAAATTTGCAACAATTTCTATTGCTATCACTTCCTCTCCTGAGGTCGCTGGAGAAGAAACAAATCTGATTCTATCTTCTCCCAGTGCTGGAACTCTGATAATACAATCTGCCAGTTCTTGCAATGTAGTTCTTAGCGATATAAACGGAAAACAATTCCCACTCTTCTCCTTGCAAGCGGGTGAGAATACCATCTCAGGTCTGCCTTCCGGTTGTTATCTGGTGAACGGGCAAAAGGTGTGGGTGTACTGATCTGCATCGTTATATACTGCTCAAATGTTGAAACCGCACTACTCAAATGTTGAAAAGTGCGGTTTCAACACAAAAGTACAAGTCATTTCAACCAAAGTGCAAGCCATCGGCGAAGAAGAAGTCTTATATTTACATACTTTTTGTTTCAGGACTGGAACAGGGAGAATGAGAATATCATGAACATAACATTATTAATTTAGTCAGTGAAAAAATGAAAAAGAGATTACCAACTCTAAGACTTCTTTTAGCTATTCTATTATGTAGTGCTGTAGCATTTGCAGCACAAAAGGGAGTGGCTTCTCAGTTACTTGCATATGCAGGGCTTGAAAGTGATGCGGATGCAAATGTGGAAACCGTAACTACTATTGCTCCGGCAGCCAATGTGCTATTAACTGAGGAGATCCCTTCCGGATTAAAGCTTCGCTATACCTTTAGCGAGGTAAACAACAAAACAGTAACTGATGCTTCGGGCTCGGGTAACAATGCTACTCTAAAGAATGAAGCTTCTATCCTTGTCATGGGTAAGTACAAAGTGCTTAGTCTGGGTAATGGAAGCGGTTATCTGGACATGGGAAAGAATGCCGGAAGCGTGATTTCGGCCATGAGCAATTACACCGTTTCGGTGTATTACAGGGTAGACAAGACTGCCTCGCTTAGTGGTAACGGTTTCTTCCTATGGGCATTTTCCTCGCTGGAAGCCAATAGCGCTACCAGCGGACCGTATGTGGCATACCGCCTCAATGCTCAGCGCTTTGCCCTCTCAACCGGAGGGTACAACAACGAAAAAGGCATCGAGATAGGTGGAGCCTCTGCAAAAGATGGTTGGATGCACATTGTGTATCGCCAAACGGGTGCGAAGGGTGAACTCTTCCTTAACGGTAAATCGGCAGGTACCAATGCGGCGGTACCCTTGAATAATGCCACCTTTAGCACTGCACCGGCGTACAACTGGATAGGACGTGCTCCATTCTCGGGTGACAGCTATCTGAAAAACACACTCGTGTACGACTTTTCTGTCTATGATCAGGCCGTAACTAATGACCAGATTACAGAGTGGGCAGCCCTGACACAGGATCTGGATAACGAGTATATGTATGGAACAGCTGGTAACTTTAAAGCTCTGACCGACTATCTTGTAGAGTGTAAATCATTGCTGGGAGCCGCTGGAGCCGGTGATTATCCGCCCATGGCTATTGTGGAGTTTCAGGACGTCATCTCCCTAGGGCAGAATTTGGTAACTGAGAACAAAGCCTCTCAGTTTGCTATAGACAACTGTTTGGCCGAACTAAAAACCGCCAATACAAAGTTCAAAGCTTTGAAGGGTGTGGATACAGAACTTCCCGCTATGCCGGAATACAACCCTGAAAAGGGCTTCAAACACCCCGGTGCATTGCATACTCAAGAGGATTTCGACCGTATAAAAGCACTTCTCGAAGCGAAAGATCCTACGATTGTAGCGGCTTATAATAAGCTGAAAGCCAATGAATATTCGCAATCTGGTGTAGCCACCTGGCCCGTGGAAAGAATTGTACGCGGAGGTGGTGTGGGCGAAAATTATATGAATGCCGCACGTGGAGCTACAATGGCCTATCAGAATGCCCTGCGCTGGAAGATCAGTGGCGATAAAGCACATGCCGAACGAGCCATTTACATCCTTAACTCATGGGCCAGCATCTGTAAGGCAGTGGGAGGTGATACCAATCAGTCATTGGCCAGCGGCCTGTATGGATATGAGTTCGCCAATGCAGCCGAGCTGATGCGCGACTATGAAGGCTGGAAGCCCGAAGACTTTGCTACATTTAAGAACTGGATCCTTACCATCTGGTATCCGCGTTGTATCGACTTCCTGCGTCGCAGGCATGACACATGGTCGCAAGGCACACCGGGACACTACTGGTCCAACTGGGGGCTTTGTAATGCCTTGGCGGTAATGACCTTCGGTATCCTCTGTGATGACGTGTTTATCTACAACCAGGGAGCCTCTTTCTATAAGCATGATCAGGTGGGCAGTTTTACCGACAATCGTACTGCACCTATTGACAACAATGGACTTACCGAATTCATCGGCAATCTGGTCCCCGCCGTGCATGCCGACGCCCGTGGTCCGCTAGGTTATCTGGGACAGATGCAGGAGTCGGGACGCGATCAGGGACATGCCTTGATGGCCCTTGGACTTGCAGTAGATATCGCCCAGACCGGCTGGAATCAGGGAGATGACATGTTTGCCCTGATGAACAACCGCCTCGCAGCTGGTGTGGAATACTTGGCAGCCTATAATAAAGATCCCGGTCTGGAAGATCTGCCCTGGACTGAATATTGGTACCATGACGTACGTACTGCCTGGCATAACTCCTGGAAAATGGGAGGAAATAATGGAGGTGGACGTGGTGCGTTCCGTCCATATTGGGACAGAATCATTGGTCACTATGAAGGAATTAAAGGTATGACCATGACCTACTCGCAGGCTATGAAGTCTAAAGACCCCATCGACAACGGTTGTGGAGCATATGGAGTTACTAGTGGAGGCTTTGACCACCTGGGCTTCTCTACTCTTACCTGCTACCGCCCTGCCGTGACTGCTGATAAAGCACCCACTTTGATTACCCCCACTCTTATATATAAAGGTGTAACCTATAAGCAGGCCGAACTGGGTGGTCTGGCCAATACCTTTGATGGTGCTACCGGTTCAGGAAAAACCGCTCTGCCCGCCGGAAGCGTGGTAAAGTTTGTGCCCCTGTTGCCCTCCGGAACAATCAATACCGGTAACTGGCAGTGGGATACTGGCGAAACTACCAAAGATTTGGAGATTACCGCCAATGAAAGTAAGCTATACCGCGTTACCTATACTAATGACAAGGGTGTAAAGAGCACTCAGTTGTACAGTATTGCCGTAAAGGCCGACTGTCAGCCTGAAGTCCTGACTCCGGAAATTTCTGCAAATGGAGTTGTCACCAATGACACCATTATCACCATTATGCCTGGTACCATGCTCACTCTTACGGCATGGAGCAAATCAGGATGGGGAAGCTATCTGTGGAACAACGGCTCTACCAGCCATTATGTGGAAGTGCCCAACATCACGTCGGATCGTACCTACAGTGTGAATTATACCAACCAGGGAGGTCGTGTAACCAGAGTGAACTTCCACATTCGTGTGCGATTCATGTATCCCTCCATCTCGGTGAATGGTGGAGCAGCCCAAAGCGTAAACACCATTGTGGCAAAAGCAGGACAGTCTGTAGAACTGATACCTATCGTTCCTTCTGATAGTGAAGGCGGAGAGTGGGAGTGGAGTAACGGTGCTACTACCAAAACCCTGCTGATACAGAACATACAAGCCTCAGAGAAGCACTCTGTGACCTATACTTATAAAGGCCAGAAGTATACCATGAATTTCAGTGTCTACCTGCCCCTTTCCGGTAAAGTCTTTGAGGATGGGAACTATTTTATCAGGAACGCTTCCGATGACAGATACCTGACTAATGACGGAGTAACCACTATCCCCTCCTTCGCCGAAAAGAATGCGGAGAACATTGAATCGCAGGTTTGGAGAATCGTGAAGGACGGTACGCGCTATAAGATCTCCTCGATACTCGACGAGCGTTTCCTTAATGAGCAGGGACAGTTTGCTACTACCACATACTCTATGAGCAGAAACACGTATGTGTTGTATGGAGTGAAGGACGGCGATTTGTGTGCAATACAAAACAGCGTCACGGTAGGGTCCAACTATTGGAGTATCAATGCCGATGGTACCCTGAAAGGAAAAGGAGCTTCCAGCCTCAGTGCTTATCCTTTTGAGATATTGTTGGCCGGATACGTGTCTGTGGATGAAGTAGAATCTGATGAAGTGAGCGTATATCCTAACCCAATGCTGGACTATCTGGTTGTAACTCTGAAGGAGAGTGAGGTGTATAATGCCACATTCATCCTCTATACAGAAGATGGAATCCGTGTGAAATCTCACACCTGCACTGCAGGAGCCAATACAATCTCAGTTGGCGAGTTGCCAGCCGGAAGGTATATCGGTGTCTTGAACGTGAATGGAACAGAACGGGCCGTGAAGCTTCTCAAGTAAGCCGCCCCTAATGAAAAAAAACAGTTCTTATAGGTCTCTGTAGAAGAGGCTTATAAGAACTGTTTCTTTTTAAAGGTATTCCTTATCTTACTGCCGGCTGGTAATCTCCGTTCTCAGCAGCAGATGCAGCGTTATAATCCGCATTTGAAGGATTAGATGCTTCCTCTCTGTACTTATCCAGGTTCGCATCTCCACAAGCTGTTGAAAGCAATACAACACACATACAAACTCCCACTAACAATAGAACTCGTTTCATAATCTTAAAGTATTTCCCCTATAAATGGGATTTTAATAATGAATAATAGGAAATAATGGGGTAAAAATAAACAAATTCCTGTGAATCTTAAAGAAATCCATTATCTTTTTTAAATCATCGTTAATTTTATCTATCAGATTTTATGGATTTAGATGCGTTAAATTGAATATCCCATTATTTGAAAATCAGGATCATGTAGTTTTTTTGGCTTCGGAGGATGCTCCTATTTGAAGGGATATATGTGTATCGTTTTATGTGTTATGTTGATATTATATTTCGTTCTTATTTTAAAATATATTCCTAAATATATCTGTTTCCAGTAACTTTATGTATATAATACATATATTGGTGTGTTGATTATTCTTTTATTTTTGTACGAAATAATTTGAATACTCAAAAGTCTGAACTATCTTTGCCGACTAATTACTGGGTGGTTTACGTATATTACGAACAAAATAAATAAAATCCGCGCGGTAAAGGCTTGTTATTAAGAGGCATGCGACTTGGCAAGATTGTAAAAACTAAAGTACATTATTAGGGAATGGGTAAAATTATATCTTTTGTAGGATCCTTCTTTTTGGGAATCTCTGGTGTTTTTGCGCAAAATGTGAGTTATGAAAATGTGGAGTTATCTATTCCGCTTGCTGCATTGAATGGAACTTCGGTAGATGATCTGATTATTGAAATCCCGGTATGTAAATATGATAAAACCTTTGCATTAACCTTTACCAGTGATGATGCACTATTAGGAGTTTATTCGCGCCCCTTCAACTATGTTCACGGAAGGTATGTGGATGATGATCCCATCTTCCATGAGGAGGCCGAACCACGTACTACAGGCATTACTCCCACTCGTATGCTGGTACATACCGACGGATGTGGAAACGATATCCCCTTCCGTCTGGGCACAAACTGGATGATGGGCAATGAAGGAAGTACAATGCATAAAAATGGGAACACCTATTCTCCTCAAATGTGGTGGAGTGAAGGTGCTCGTTTTGTCGATTATTATAATGGACTGATGAATCATGCTGGAGGCGACCAATCCAATGCTCTTGCTTCAATTGCGGGGAATCAAAATGAGATAGTGGAAAATCTCGGTTTTACTCCTTTTGTACTAGGTATTCCCGGAGGTACTAGTGGCTTTCCTGAAGTAGCTGAGGAACTTGAAGATATCTACTTCATGGAAGCCGGTTCATTCTCGCTGAAAGACACCCGCCTGAATATGATAGAAAGTGATATGCTGAAAATGCGCTTCCCTCGTACTGTTATTGATACCAAAGTCTTTGCGGAATTGAAGGCTATGATTGACGAAAAAGCCTTTGACACCCATTGGCTCAATCTATTCTGCCATGACATAAAGAATAGTGAAACGAAAGTAAATGGGCAGCTTAATACTTTCGACTGTTTCGCCATGTTAGACTACGTATATGATACCTATGGAAAAGGCGGGGCTGACAATGTGTGGTTTGCTTCCAGTCCTGAAATTTATGAATACCTGTATACCCGTCTGAACTCAACTATAGAGAAGGTTGTTGAGAATGGTCGTCTCATTATCCGCATTAATGCGGCTGTATTGCCACACTTCTACTTTAAAGATCTTACCTTGAAGTTGCAAAGTAAGAATGAATTGGTATTTAGCGGTATGGTTCTCTCGTCTAATATAACCCGTGGCAGCTATTCTTCCAACGGAGAAACCGCCCTGATCAACCTCTCATTTTCAGAATTCCCTTTGCAAAAGGCTGAAAAGTATACCGCCCTGTATGAAGCAGTTCCTACCACAGACAAGAAAGAAGAAGCCTTGTTCTTTATCAATCTCCTTTCTCCTGAACGCCGTTTGCCCTTCTTCAACCGCCTTGCGGTATCTTCCGCGGATGAGCTTGAGCTTCCTTCTTCAAAATCTGAGCCCCTGTTTTACATGGATAAGTCTCACAACTCCCTTCATTTCCTGATGACCGGTGAGGAACCCTATACTGTATTCATCTTTACCCCATCCGGCGAACTAGTAAAACAAGCTACACTCAGCGGTCTTTCCCCAACTCTTCCAATTGATGAACTTTCTCGTGGAGTGTATTGTGTTCAGGTAAGCTGCGCTTCAAAAGTCCGGGAATGGAAATTTACAAAAGGATAATGCTGAATATGCCTACAATGCGCTATGTTCATCATTACCTTGTTGTAATACCTTATTGGAAGCGTTTATTTGATATCGTGATCTCCATAGTAGCATTGTGTCTGTTTAGTCCTGTTTTTGCCATAGTTTCCTTGGCGATCTTTATTGAAGACAGAAAACCTATTTTCTGCTATTCAAATCGTGTGGGGCAAAACTATTACATCTTTGAGTTTATCAAGTTTCGTTCTGTGTCTTTGAAGCTTGATGGAAAAAGAGCGAATTTGGTAGATGTAAATCAGAATCAACGCGTAAGTGGTGGAGATGTAATAAGAGAACGTAGCTCTTCGCGGAAAGTATTGCTTTATTCGGACAATGAGACAATAGACGAAGCAGACTATTTATACAAACAAAGGTTATCAAATGACGACTTATTCGTTAAGGTAGAGGAGCCTTTCCGTATGACAAGAGTGGGGCGTTTTATTCGAAAATACAGCGTCGATGAATTACCCCAGCTCATAAACGTACTAAAGGGCGACATGTCTATAGTGGGTAATCGCCCTTTACCCTTGAGTATTGCCGAAAGGCTTACATCTGATATACACATCGAAAGGTTTTTAGCTCCATCAGGCATAACTGGCCTGTGGCAAGTAAAAAAACGTGGTGATGATAGAAACTTAACACCCAAAGAGCGTATGCAACTGGATATAGAGTACGTTCAAAAGATGTCATTTGGATACGATTTAAAGATCCTCTTTCAAACGCTTTTTCATTTTATTCAAAAAGAGTAGATTTCCTGCTTTTCTTCTCCAGAATGTTGTTTTCACGTTTTTCCTGCTTTGCTGCATAATTCAGTCGTAAAACATTGATTATCAATAAATAAATACTATGCAGCAAGGTATGCAGCAAGTATGCAGTAACTTTCTTACTGCATAGTGGATGAAACCCAATACATGTTCTTCTTGGGGAATGGAGATGAGAGGGTTTTGAGTCGGCGGCGCCGACTGGCGAGTTGAGGGGCTCGATTGGCCAGTCGGCGGGCTCGACTCGCGAGTCGACGCCGCCAGCTGGAAACATTATCCCCTGCAATGAAACATTTTTGGGTGAATTATACCCATGCAATGAAACAAAATTGCTGGAAATTATCCCCTGCAATGAAACATTATGTATCTTTACGGCATTTAAAACAAGAACGTTATGTGTTACGGGGAGCTCGTCAGGTAGGGAAAACGACTATTGTGAATCGTTTTGGCGGGAAGTTTGATAACTATCTTTCGGTTAATCTGGAAAAGTCAGAAGCCAAAAGACTCTTTGAATCGACCGTCAATGTGAAAGAACTGCTACCTCTCTTATTTTTGTACTGTAACGTAAAAAGACGCGAGGGCAGAACATTACTTTTTATTGACGAGATTCAAAATTCACCACACACGGTATCGCTGTTGCGGTATTTCTATGAAGAATTACCAGAGCTTTATGTAATTGCAGCAGGTTCGCTTTTAGAAACCATGTTAGACAGCCACATATCGCTACCAGTGGGAAGGGTTCAATATATGGCATTGCAGCCCTGCTCATTCGTTGAATTTCTGAATGCTGTGGGCGAAGAGCGTTTCCTGGAACCTATACGTAGTGCAAATCTTCCGGATGCATTCCATGGCAGTTTGAATGAATTGTTTAACAGGTATTTTCTTATTGGCGGTATGCCTGAAGTAGTAGCTCGATATGCTGTTGAAAGAGACTTTACCGTACTTGACAACGTTTACAATAGCCTGTTGAATGCGTATAAAAACGATGTGGAAAAGTATGCGAAGAGTAATACGCAGGCATCGGTTATACGTTATATTCTGGAAGAAGGTTGGACTTTTTCCGGTGAAACCGTTACGTTGGGAGGATTTGCCGGTTCACCCTATAAAGCGAGAGAAACCGGCGAGGCTTTTCGGCTATTGGAAAAAGCCATGTTGCTTGAGTTGGTTTATCCGTTGACAAGTGCTGCAATGCCCATGATTTCCAACCAGAAAAAGGCGCCGAAGCTTTTTTGGCTTGATGCCGGATTAGTAAATTATGCCGCTAATATCCGAAAAGAGTATGTTGTATCGAGTGACTTGATAGACACTTGGCGAGGTAAAGCTGCCGAACAAATCGCTGCACAGGAATTAAAAGCGCTTTCATTTGATGTGGGCGTAAAACGTAATTTTTGGATGCGTGCCAAACGGGGCAGTGCAGCCGAGGTAGACTTCGTGTGTCAATTTGACGGTAAAATAATCCCGATAGAAGTTAAGAGCGGACACAATGCCCACTTGAAATCATTGCATCAATTCATGGATGAAGCGCCGCATGATATTGCCATCCGGATCTGGACAGGGAAATATGGCATTGATGAGGTCAAAACTCAAAGTCATAAGACTTTTCGTCTCATAAACCTGCCGTTTTATATGATTGCGGCATTACCTGATATTCTGAGAGAAAACAGTTGATCTATATTGAACGTGTACCCCTACTTACACCGTCACCCGCGAGTATGCTGGGGCATCTATGGAGCAGAAATCGCTGTGTAAGTATTTATAATAGCCGTCGATGGCGATCATGGCGGCATTATCGGTGGTAAAGCTGAACTTGGGGATGAAGACGTTCCATCCGTAGCGTTTGCCATAGTCGAGGAAGGCGTTGCGGAGGGCGGTATTGGCGGATACGCCGCCGGCTACGGCTACCTCTTTGATACCAAGCTCTTTGGCGGCGAGGTGCAGCTTGCGCATGAGGATGTCTACTACAGTGGCTTCGAGGCTGGCGGCAAGGTCTTCTTTGTGATGCTCGATGAAGTCGGGGTCTTCCTTAAGCCAGTTGTGCAGGGAGTAGAGGAAAGAGGTCTTCAGGCCGCTGAAGCTGTAGTCATAGCCTTTGATATGGGGTTTGGAGAAGGTATAGGCTTTGGGGTTTCCCTGGCGGGCGAGGCGGTCTATAATAGGACCTCCGGGGTATCCCAGACCCATTACTTTGGAGCATTTGTCGATGGCTTCGCCGGCGGCATCGTCGATGGTCTGGCCTACGATTTGCATATCGTTATACGCCTTTACCAAGATGATCTGGGAGTTTCCGCCGGATACGAGCAAGCATAGGAAGGGGTAGGAGGGTTGATGGGTATCTGCCTCGTCTTCTTGGATGAAGTGGGCCATGACATGGCCGTTCAGGTGGTTTACGTCGATAAGCGGAATGCCCAGTGAACGGGCAAACCCCTTGGCAAAGGATACTCCTACCAGGAGGGAGCCCATGAGCCCGGGGCCGCGGGTGAAAGCTACGGCGCTGAGATCCTCCTTGGCTATCCCGGCGCGTTTCAGCGCTTCGTGCACTACGGGGACGATGTTTTGCTGGTGGGCGCGTGAGGCCAGTTCGGGCACTACACCGCCGTAGGAGGCGTGTACCGACTGGTTCGCAGTGACATTTGACAGCATCACGCCATTACGTATTACGGCTGCCGAGGTATCATCGCAGGAGGATTCGATTCCTAGTATAGTAATATTCATTGATTCTTTCATTGTTCTATAAATTGACGGGAGGCGCTTACCGGGTAAGTATTTCATGACCGGTTTCTGTGATGCAGATGGTGTGTTCCCACTGGGCGGAGGGGAGTCCGTCTTCGGTATATACGGTCCATTCATCCTCATCGTCCCAGTACACATTGCGCCGGCCGGCGTTTATCATGGGCTCGATGGTGAATACCATGCCGGGTACTAGGAGCATGCCCTTTCCCTTTTTGCCGATGTGTTCTACATTGGGTTCTTCATGGAACTTTAGGCCGATGCCATGACCGCACAACTCACGCACTACGGAGTATCCGTTTTTCTCGGCAAGTTGTTGCACGGCATGACCTATATCTCCCAAGAATCCCCAAGGGCGTGCGGCTTCACATCCGGCTTTAAGGCAATCAAGGGTCACATGTACCAGTCGCTCCCGTTCAGGAGTGGTTTTACCTATAATGAACATGCGCGAGGCGTCGCTGTAAAAGCCATCCAGAATGGTGCTAACATCTACGTTGATAATATCCCCTTCCTGCAGTATTTCTTTATCATTGGGGATTCCATGACACACTATGTTGTTGATGGAGGTGCACAGGCTCTTTGGGAAGTTGTTATAATGGAGAGGAGCGGGAATGGCGCCATGGGCCACGGTATAGTCGTAAGCCAGCTGGTCGATCTGCGCTGTGCTCATTCCTGCCTTTATCTCCGAGGCGATATGATCGAGTACGCCGGTGTTGACAGCCCCGCTGCGGCGTATGCCTTCTATCTGTTCAGGAGTTTTAATCATGTTTCTCCAAGGTACCAGATGTCCTTGGTTTTGAAAGGAAAGCACCTTCTTATCTAATTCCGTAAGCGAAGCCCCCGGTTCGGTTCGCCACCGCCTTTTAATCCGTATCATGAATCCCTATTAAAATTTCGGCGCAAAGGTACGAAATGTAAAGCGAAAAAGATGCTAAATAATTGGTGAAATACAAGCTTGGATACGATGGCTTTGAGGGGATTTTAGTATTTTTGTGAGCTGTAAACATATCCGGTACGTCATCAGAGCGCTAAAAAGATTCATAATCATCCTCCTTTACTCAGTAGTAGCTATCTATCTGGGAGTGGTAACTATGCTGAATATTCCCTATTTTCAGCGCAAGATGACTGTGGTGGTTACTGAACAACTGGAGGAAATACTGGATACAAAACTAAGTATAAAACGCATTGATATAGGCCTGCTTAACCGTCTTGTGATTGACGGGCTTCAGGTAAAAGACCAGCGCAACCGTCCGCTCCTTACCGTATCTCGTTTTTCGGCCAGCTTTGAGATACTCCCTCTCTTTCAGGGAAAGATATCCATACGCAGCGTGCAGCTCTATGGTATGAATGCCAGCTTGTATAAGACTGCTGAAGAGGCTCCGCTAAATTGCCAGTTTCTGATAGATGCCTTCTCTGGAGAGGAGTCCAGGGAAAAAAGCCGCATTGATCTTCGCATCAACTCCTTACTGGTGCGCCAAGGGACGATATCCTACGATCTCTTCTCTCAACCCCGTACCCCTGAGCGTTTCAATGCGTCGCACCTGCGCTTCACCAATCTCTCCACCAGCATTTCTTTGAAGCATTTCTCGGCCGACTCGGTGCATGTGCAGCTTAAACGAATGAGCGTAAAGGAACAATCGGGCCTGGAACTCACCAAACTCAAGTTTCATTTTACCGCCAACCGACAGGAAGCTTTGCTTGCCGGATTTGAATGTAATCTTCCTAAGAGTGTGGTGAAACTCTCTGACATGACACTCCGATACAAGAATCTGAGTGATATGAAGCACCTTGCCGATAGTCTGTTTTTCTCCGTAGAAGTGCTTCCTTCCACCCTTATGCCTACTGATTTCGCGCCGCTGCTCCCTGCACTGGCCCGGTTCTCCATACCCCTTCATTTCGATATGGCAGTGGATGGACGCCTGAATTATCTGAATGTACGGGATATCCATCTGTATTCCTCGCATCACTCCCGGAAGGGGATTGAGCTGCAGGGAAACATTCACTTGCGCGATCTGCTGCATGGCGACCGCACATATCTGGATGCTAACCTTCGCAGTCATGCCATTACCCCGGATGAGATAGCGATACTAAAGGAAGAGTTAGCTGTTGCTGGTGTGAAGCTCCCGGAGGTATTGAACCGCCTAGAAACATTCACCTTGCGTACAGAGCTTACGGGGTACCTGACTGATTTGGTGGTCGACTGCGCATTGTTATCTGAAACTGGGAAGCTGCACACCGTATTAAACTGCCGTAGACAAGAGGCCGGCTACCTCCTTTTCGGCGATATACAGGCTGAAAATCTTCAGATAGGCACCTTGTTGCAAGAGGAAAAGCTGGGTGCCGCCTCCTTCTTGGTAAAGGCAGAAGCGATGTGGGATCAACGCAAATTTTCCTCTGTCAAGTTGCAGGGGGATGTGCAGTCTGTAGAATATCTGAAATACAACTACCAGCATATTCTGTTTGATGGTATGTACGATTTCAAAGGATTTAACGGGCAAATCGCCCTGAATGACCCTAATGCGGATGTGCTTCTAAGCGGAAAGTTTAATCTGGAATCTGCCCTGAAAGAATACCACCTGACAGCGAAGCTGCGTCATTTTAAGCCTTATAACCTGAACCTTACCAAGGAGTACGAAGGCAATGCGTTCACGCTGTTGTTGGATGCCGACCTTAAAGGGAATAAGGTGGAAGATATGATCGGGACTGTGCTTTTGGATTCTGTTATAGTGGATGCTTCCGATAAACAGTATACCATCCCCCATACCAGTCTGGTGCTTTCCGGTACGGATGATTCGCGCCGCATACTTCTTGATTCGCCTTTTGCGGAGGGGGATATACAGGGGCGCTTTGATTATAGCACTCTTTCGGCCAGTGTGCTCAATATGTTGAAGCAATACATCCCTTCCTTGCTTAACCAGGGAGGCAAAAAAAGTCCGGATAATGACTTTCGGTTCTCAGTGGCTTTCTATGATACACACATGCTGACCGAGATCTTTAAATTGCCTCTTACCATCCATAAGAACTCTGCGTTTAGCGGGTTTATAAAGGATGCTACCCATACGATGCAGCTGCGTGGCAAGTTTCCCGACCTGAGCTATGGCGCGTATCGTTTTCATGATGCGGTATTGTCGTGCGACAATACACCCCAGTCGTTCGATTGCAATGTATCGGCCGATGCCCTCATGAAATCGGGTGAACTGCTAAGCCTATCCCTCTTGGCGCAGGCCAGTGAGGATCATCTGAATGCTTCTTTTGAATGGGAAAACGAAGCGGAGGTGGAGTACAAAGGTAAACTCTCTGCTTCAGCTTTTTTACATCGGAATACATTCTCTAATAAGGTGCTGGCGGATATATACCTGCTTCCTACGGACGTGGTGATGGAGGACTCACTGTGGAGCCTTGATAGGGCAAATATACAGATCGACTCTAGCAGGATTCATATCTCCGGATTCAGAATGCAGCATGCGCAGCAGTCCGTTCATATCAATGGAGATGTGTCTGGTAATGCAGGGGATTCTGTGCGGGTCGACTTGCAGAACTTCAATCTGGGCTACCTCTTTAATGTTATTGATTTCCATCCGGTGGAGTTCGACGGGTTGGCTACCGGCGTGGCATCTGTTCACCAATTGCTGAGCACCCCTACATTGAGAGCCGCCATGAAAGTAAAAAACTTCTTGTTTAATGATGCCCTGCTGGGTGATATGGACCTCGACGGCGGATGGGATCCGGAGCAGGATGCCATCCGCCTGAATGGACGCATGCAGGATCAAGGTGTCTACGGCACCCACGTAGTGGGAGAGGTATGGCCTAAACGCAAAGGACTCGACTTAAAGATAAAAGCCTCGGGTACCAATATTTCTTTTATACAGCCCTTCGTAGAGGGTACCGTGTCCAGTATCAGGGGGCGTGTGGCTGGTGACTTCCGCCTGTTCGGAGGCTTTAGCTCTCTTGCTGTGGAAGGAAAGGGCAGGGGTGATGCCTCTTTTCATGTAGATATATTGGGTACAAGTTATCACCTGGAGGATTCGGTGACTCTATACCCGGAGCGTTTTGTGCTGAACAATGCCCGGATCTCCGACCTTGAGGGACACCCCGGCACCGTCTCGGCTACTTTGAGTCACAAGTATTTCCAAGACTTTACATACCGCCTCCGTATACAATCTGAGGGGATGATGGTACTGCACAAGCGCGAAACCTTTGACTTGCCCTTCTATGGGAAAATTTATGCTAATGGAAATGCTACCCTGACCGGCAATTCAGAACGCCTAGACGTAAACGCCACTCTGACTACTACAAATCACTCGGATTTCTGTTATAAAATGATATCCCCCACCTCCGCTACAAGCAGTGCCTTTGTGCAGTTTCAGCGCCCTTCTATGGAGGAAGATTCCCTGTCGGGCCGGTCGGCCGAGGTGGTGGAAAATACCAATCTGGATGTGCACCTCAACCTTCTGCTTGAGGCTACTCCGCAGGTTACTATGAAGGTGTTGGTAGATCCCCGGGCGGGCGATTACATCAGTTGCACCGGAATGGGAAACATCCGGATGGATTATTTCAACAAGGGCGATTTGCGTATGTTTGGCACCTATACAGTAAACCAGGGCGTGTATAAGTTTAGTCTGCAGGAGGTGATCCGCAAAGACTTCCTGATCCGCAATGGAAGTACTGTGTCATTTAATGGCGATCCGTACCGTGCCATCAGCAACCTGAATGCAGCGTATACGGTGAACGGGGTGTCTTTGCGCGATTTGGGGAATGACGTAATCAACGTGCTTCAAACCAAGCAGAATAGCATCCGTGTAAACTGCCTCATGGACATTACCGGCATGATCTCCTCTCCCGAAATACGTCTGGGGCTGGAGCTACCTAATGAGAATGAAGAGGTGCAGCGTGTGGTGCGCAACTTTATCAGTACCGACGACCAGATGAACATGCAAATTCTGTACCTTTTGGGTATAGGCAAGTTCTATACTCCTGACTATGCCAATAAAACCGGCCAGAATTCGGACGCTATGAGCGCCGTATTATCCTCTACCTTGTCGGGACAGCTTAATAATATGTTGTCGCAGATGATTAACAGCAACACCTGGAACTTTGGTGTAAATGGCTCTACAGGCGAGGAAGGGTGGACGGATATGGAGTTTCAGGGTATGCTCTCAGGGCAGTTGCTCAACAACCGCCTACTGGTCAATGGCAACTTTGGTTATCGTGACAACTCCGTATCCAACAGCAACCAGCAGAGCAATTTTATAGGCGACTTCGACATCGAGTACCTCCTTACCAAGGCGGGTGACGTGCGCCTAAAGGCTTATAATAAGTCGAACGACCGGTATTCAACCAAAACCACCCTGAACACCCAAGGTATCGGGGTAATGTATAAAAAAGACTTTAACTCCTGGTGGGACCTTCTCCCGTGGAGAAAGAAAAAGAAGAAAGAACTATTACAATGAAGATAATTTTCCAATCATTAGCAAGCGGTAGCAGTGGAAACTGCTACTACCTAGGTACTGAAACCGAAGGCATCCTTATTGATGCCGGTATTGGTGTGCGCACCATTAAGAAGTGTCTCAAGGATTTGGCACTTTCCTTTGAGCACATCCGTGGAATATTGATCACGCATGATCATGCGGATCACATAAAATCGGTAGCCACCTTGGCTGATAAGTGCAATATCCCGGTGTTTGCCACCCCCGATACTTATCGTGGAATCAATAGTAATCGTTGTATAAAGGAGAAGCTTAACCCTCACAATGTGCGTTATGTGGAGAAGGAGAAACCCTTTCGCCTTCAGGATCTGAAACGCCCCGGCATTGTTTCTGTCGATTTTTCAGAGGTGTGTTCCGAGGCTGTAACTGCTCCCCGGCAGATGTCGCTTTTCAGTTCTCCAGTAGACGAGTTCCGCATCACCGCCTTCGAGGTGCCCCACGATGCTATGGACAATGTGGGCTATAAGATCGAAACCCCACACGGTATATTCTGTTTCCTTACCGATATGGGACATATCACTGAGCGCGCTGCTTCCTATATCACCCAGGCCGAATACCTGATTATCGAAGCCAATTATGATGAAGAGATGCTTCGCATGGGTCCATACCCCGCTTATCTCAAGCATCGCATTCAGAGCGGTAATGGGCATATGAGCAACTCTGCTACGGCCCAGCACCTGGCCGATAACCTTGCCGCACACCTCAAACAGATATGGCTCTGTCATCTGAGTAAGGATAATAACCATCCGGAGCTGGCGTTTAAAACTTTTGAGTTTACTTTCCGAAGCCGTGGGATTATAATAGGAAAAGACGTGCAACTTACAGTATTAAAGCGTACTACCCCTTCGGATGTGTTCATTATCAACCCTGCAGAGTAGTGCGCCGCGCAGGGCTTTGCCCGAATAATCTGCAATGTGTAGTAAGAAAGTCGGGAAAAAGTTTGGCACAATGCATCAAAACAATTAACTTTGCACCCGCAAAAACGAAGTAATAGGCACTCTTAGCTCAGCTGGTAGAGCAATTGACTCTTAATCAATGGGTCCAGGGTTCGAGTCCCTGAGGGTGTACTTTCGTTTGAAGCGTTCTTTACATGGTAATGCACTCTTAGCTCAGCTGGTAGAGCAATTGACTCTTAATCAATGGGTCCAGGGTTCGAGTCCCTGAGGGTGTACTCCGTACATGAAACAATTCTGTTTCATCCTCTTTAAACAGGATGGTTCCGTAGCTCAGCTGGATAGAGCAACAGCCTTCTAAGCTGTGGGTCTTGAGTTCGAATCTCAACGGAATCACGATCTAAAATCCGTAACTTCTTCAGGAAGATGTTATGGATTTTTTTTGTTAGCTGTTTTTTTGTTGCATCTCTGTAACAAAAAAACAGCTACATTTTTGTAACTGTCTGATTTTTAGTGGAGCGGCAAATGGGGCTCGAACCCACGACCCTCAGCTTGGGAAGCTGATGCTCTACCGACTGAGCTACTGCCGCATCATGTATAAATGATAAGATTCAAAAACGCAGGCTGTAAAGCCTGCTTAGTTGCGGAGAGAACGAGATTCGAACTCGTGAGACCCTTTTGGAGTCTACACGCTTTCCAGGCGTGCCTCTTCAACCACTCGAGCACCTCTCCTTAGTTGAATAGTGGTGCAAAGGTACTCCTTTTTATATAAATAGCAAGGCTATTAGGTGTTTTTTTGAAATAATTTCTCGGCGTTATGCGTAGTGACCTGAGAGATAAGGGATAGGGGGACCTCATAGATTTCGGCCAACTTGGCGGCGATGAGGGGGAGATGGGCGCTTTCATTGCGCTTGCCACGATAAGGGGCGGGGGCGAGATAGGGGCAATCGGTTTCCAACAGGATGCGATCAAGAGGCACTTCCTGCCTCAGAACTTCGGGAAGAGTACTTTTCTTAAAGGTGACAACTCCGTTGATGCCCAGATAAAACCCTGGGATGGAAAGCAGGGCCCGAGCTTCTTCCTGTGTGCCGCCAAAGCTGTGGAATACACCCCGGAGGCCGGGGGTAGCGAGGCGGGATACGGTTTCGTAGGTTTCGTGGAATGCATCACGGCTATGGATAGCCAAAGGAAGATGGTATTCGGAAGCCCAGCTAATCTGTTGACTGAAGGCATCCAGCTGTTCGTTGTGGAAGGTTTTGTCCCAATATAAATCCATCCCAACCTCTCCGATGGCAGCAAACCGGGTGGGGTTTTCTTTTAGAATATGATGTAAAGTCTGCAAATCATTGCGATAGAACTCTCCAACCGAGGTGGGATGAAGGCCCAACATGGGTGTGCAATATCCGGGAAACTGTGCGATAGTTTGCTCTAAGGCAGATAGAGATTCTACATCAATATTGGGTAAAAACAGATGTTTTATCCCGGCGGCACGGGCACGAGCTACTACTGCAGCGCGGTCTTCATTAAACTCTTCCACAAAGAGGTGGCTGTGGGTGTCAATCCATTCCAAATGTTCTGATTGACAAGCAGAGGTGTCCATATGGGTGAAAAGGGCGTCCGGTTATTTAGTTCGGTTAAGGAGTTCTTCTGCAAACTGGCGCAAGATTTCTTTTTTCTCGTCGGAAACCGATACACTTTCAAGGCTTTCAATTCCTTTACGGTAGTATTCTTCTATCTTTTGCAAGGCAAGTTCTCCTGCTCCCACGGCATTGTAAATATCGGTCACGGCGGCTATCTTTTCTTCAGCCAGGAAGTCGATACGGTTCAACCATCCGCGTAATTGCAGGGCTTGTGTCTCATTGGCCAGTTCCTGAGTTTTGAGTAGCATCCATGTTTTTTTGTTGCACAAGATATCGCCGCCGATATTTTTCCCAAAGATTTTAGGATCACCGTATACATCCAGATAATCATCTTTTAACTGGAAGGCGATGCCGGTATAAAGGCCGAAGTCATAAATGCGTTGGGCATCTTCTGCGGAGGCGCCGGCATAGAGCGCACCGATTTTGAGTCCGGCAGCCACAAGGACGGACGTCTTCAGACGGATCATTTCCAGATACTGGGCTTCGGTTACATCGTCCAGCGCTTCGAATTCTATGTCGTACTGCTGACCTTCGCACACCTCCAGTGCGGCAGTGGTAAAGGCATCCAGCATATCGCTCATCTGCGGGCTCTGGGCCTGTACAAAATAGCGGTAGGAAAGAATGAGCATGGTATCACCTGAGAGAATGGCTGTATTGGCATTCCATTTACGGTGAACGGTAAGATGACCTCGCCGGCGGTCGGCCTTATCCATCAAATCGTCATGCAGGAGGGTGAAATTATGATAGATTTCCAAGCCGGCAGCAGCGGGGAGAAGCCCGTCTATTTCATCGGTCCAGAGATTGGCAGCCATAAGCATCAGCGCCGGGCGGATGCGTTTTCCTCCCATGGAAAGCACATATTCAATAGGGTCATACAATCCTTTGGGTTCATGACTATAACGCAGATCAGCAAAATAGTGGCTGATCTTATCGATCATATTTAATGAAGTTTCCATAATTCAATATCTTTCTGAATCACAAAAGTACGACATATATCTACGAAAAGCGCTTGATTTTACATTTTTTAAACCTCCTCGTATCCTAAAAAAGAAGTTTTCACGTTAGAATTACTGAAATGAAACGAGTCCTTCTCCTCCTGTGTTGCTGTATCGCCTGCAGTGCTTATGCACAAACTGCCGGTGAGAAGAGTTATATCTTTCTTGAACTCCCTGTCTCAGCACACGCTGCAGCACTTGGAGGCGAGAATATCACTGTGATCGATGATGATGTGAACCTGGCGTTACATAACCCGGCGCTTCTCTCTAGTGTGAGTGATAAAACACTCAGTCTGGGCTACATGAACTACATGGATGGCATCAATAATTTCCATGCGGCCTATTCGCAGATTGCCGGCAGGCGCAGCACTTGGGCGGTAGCTGCCAACTATCTGGATTATGGCACCATTTCCCGCCGTGACGATCAGGATATTGACTTGGGAAGTTTCAATGCCAAGGATATGGATTTCATGGGGCTGTATGCTTATAACCTGACCGACTATTGGAGTGGAGGTGTGACGGCAAAAATGATTTATTCTACGTATGACAGTTATTCCGCTTTTGCCATGGGGGTGGATCTGGGTGTGAATTACTACAATGCCAAGTGGGATTTCTCTTTCTCTGCGGCCGCCAAGAATCTGGGAGGTCAGCTCTCTTCTTTTGATGAAACCAATGAGAAGCTTCCTATCGACCTTCAAATGGGTGCTACCAAACGCTTGGCGCATGCTCCTATAGCACTGAGTCTTACCCTGTCGCGCTTAAACAACTGGGATATTGATTTTATGCAGCACTTTAATTTTGGTGTCGACATAAATTTCAGCAAGAACCTATACGTGGCTGCAGGTTACAACTGTCGTAAAGCCAGTGAAATGAAGGTTGGAGAATCCTCGAATGGAGCTGCCTGGAGTTTCGGTGCCGGGTTGCACATAAAGCGCATCAAGCTGGATGCAGCATACGGTAAATACCATGTATCGGGCGGTGCCCTTGTGATGAACATCAGTTACGCATTATAATCAAGTAAATATCGAATGAAAAAGATAATCATTGCTATTGACGGGCATTCTTCTTGTGGAAAAAGTACTATGGCCAAAGACCTGGCCCGTGAAGTAAATTACATCTATGTAGATACCGGCGCCATGTACCGTGCAGTGACCCTCTATTGCATGGAAAACAACCTGTACAACGGTGATAAACCCGATGAGGAACGCCTGAGATCCGTGATTGATACATTGACGATCAACTTTCGTCTGGATGAGAAGACCCGCATCCCGCGCATCTGCCTGAATGGAAGAGATGTAGAAGAAGAAATCCGTACCATCCAGGTATCCTCACGTGTAAGTCCGGTAGCCGCCATTGCCTGCGTACGCGAAGCCATGGTACGCCAGCAGCAGGCGATGGGGTGTGAAAAGGGAATTGTGATGGACGGCCGCGACGTAGGTACTGTGGTGTTTCCGGAAGCCGAGCTTAAAATATTTGTGACAGCTTCTGCCGAGATCCGCGCCCAGCGCCGCTATGATGAATTGAGTGCGAAAGGACAAACTGTTACCTACGAAGAAATATTGCACAATGTGCAAGAGCGCGATTACATAGATTCGCACCGCGAAGTAGGCCCTTTGCGTCAAGCCGAGGATGCTTTATTGCTGGATAACAGTGAAATGACTATTCCTCAGCAGAAGGAGTGGCTGATGAATCAGTTTCTTCGTGTGACTCAGGGGGAATGACAAAAGTAGAGATTGACGAGAGCTCAGGCTTTTGTTTTGGGGTGGTTACCGCCATTCAGAAAGCAGAAGAGGAACTTAATAAAGGCGGGATACTATACTGCTTAGGCGATATTGTGCACAACAGTAAGGAAGTAGAACGTCTTCGGAATATGGGACTTATCACCATTGATCACAAAGAATTCCACACCCTGCACGATGCAAAAGTGCTGCTTCGTGCCCACGGCGAACCTCCCGTTACTTATATGCAGGCCCGTGAAAACCACATCGAGATTATTGATGCCACCTGTCCTGTGGTGCTGCAACTCCAGAAGCGTATCAAGAAAGAATATTCTACTCCTTCCGAACGTGAGAAGCAGATCGTGATCTTTGGGAAGACCGGACACGCCGAGGTGTTGGGGCTGGTAGGACAGACGCATGGACATGCCATTGTCATAGAAAACCTGGAAGAGGCCAAGAGCCTTGATTTTAGCAAAGACATTCGCTTATATTCCCAAACCACCAAGTCGGTACCCGAGTTTCGTGAGATTGCAGAGTACATCCGCACGCATATCTCTCCGGAAGCTACTTTTAAGGCTACTGATACCATTTGCCGGCAGGTGTCTAGTCGCATCGAGAAAATCCGCAGTTTTGCAGCTTCGCACGATCTGGTATTTTTCGTCAGCGGTAAGAAAAGTTCCAATGGAAAGGTGCTTTTCGGCGAATGCCTTGATGTAAATCCTCGCACCTACCTCATCGAAAGTACAAAAGAGATTGATGCTTCGCTTATCCGTGGAGTAGAGTCTATTGGTATTTGTGGTGCCACCTCCACCCCTAAATGGCTTATGGAGGAAATAAAGAAACACATTGACGGCCTTCTGTCATAAAAGCCTCCACGTTTCACCATTTTTTCATCAACCCTCCACGTTCCACTGTCCCTCTGAAACCCTTTACCACAAGCAGATTCAAGGTGGAGGCTTGTTTTTTTAAGGTTCCACTAAAGCTGCTTTTGTGGAGGAATATATCAGAAACGTGGAAGGTGGAACGTGTGTGTGTTCATTTAAACTCGTGGGCACGAGTTCTGCAATCTCAGGCCTGTGTTTTTAAATCTCAGGCCTGAGATTCTCCAAACACAGGCCTGATTATTCTCTATTGATTCTTTTCAAATAGAAAAATAGTATCTTTGCATATGTAATGCGTAACAAAGAATTAATATGAAACAAGTTATTGATATAGAAACATGGGAGAGAAGGGATATGTACAACTTCTTCAAAGATTTTGTGAATCCTACTTATTCCGTAACGGTAGATGTGGAATGTACGCAGGCTTGGTCTCAGGCTAAAGCCAGTGGGCAATCCTTTTTTACCTATTGCCTGTATGCCATTGCAAAAGCTTCGAATGAAATAACGGAATTGCGTTATCGTATTACTGTAGAAAAACGAGTACTTCTATACGATAAGATTGATATGATAATTCCTGTAAAGGTGAATGAAAAAGGAAAATTTGTGTCTGTACGAATTCCTTATCATCCGCAATTTGAGGTTTTCTATCCTACTGCAAGGCGGGTGATTGGTGCAGTTTCGGCTGAGAGTAATCCTTATACCACAAATGATAAGTCAAATGATAATGAAGAGGTGTATTCTCAGATGAATGTCAGTATATTACCCGATCTGTATTTTACCTCGGCTGTGTCTACACAGCAGTATCCACATGGAAATGATTTCCCTTTGGTTAATATTGGAAAGGTAATTGACAAGGGGGGCCGCTTATATATGCCTGTTGCGATCAATGTACACCACGGTTTGGTGGATGGACATCATCTCACTCTGTTTTATAAGAGAGTGGAAGAGCTGCTTATGAATGGGTTCTAGTGATTCTCCCGGTACTTTCCCTCTTCGCGGTCGGAGAGAATACTGAGGTAGGAGGCGTAGCGCGACTGGCTGATGCGGCATTCCTCAATGGCCTGTAGCACGGCACAGCCGGGTTCGTGCCGATGGGTGCAGTTGTCGAAGCGGCACTCAGCGGAGGTTCGGAAGATCTCAGGGAAGTAATGGCCTACTTCTTCGTCTTTAAAGTCGAATGTACCGAAGCCTTTGATACCCGGGGTGTCGATGAGGTATCCTCCATCGGGCAGGGGAAACATCTCGCTGAAAGTGGTGGTGTGCATGCCTGTGTGATGGGTACTGGATATCTCGGCTGTTTTTAGTGTCAGGCCAGGTAGCAGGGCATTGATGAGGGTGGACTTTCCCACGCCGCTATGGCCGGAGAGCAAGGAAATGTCTCCCTTGAGAAGTCCATGCAGGGCAGGGATGCCTTGGCCTGTGAGGGCGGAAACGGTGTAGCAGGGATAGCCGATAGTAGTATAAAGGTGGATGAGACTGTCCAGGTAGTTTTGCTCTTCCTGGCTCAGGTCATCCACCTTGTTGAATACGAGGGTAACAGGTACGTTGTATGCTTCGGCCGAGGCCAGGAAGCGGTCAATGAATGTAGTACTTGTGTCGGGACGGGCCACAGTGATCAGAAGCAGGCAATGGTCTAGGTTGGCAGCCAGTATGTGCGACTGCTTACTGAGGTTCGAAGCCTTGCGGATAATGTAATTCTTCCGGTCGTGGATGGCGGTAATGAAGGCGGTATTGTCAGTGCCGGGGAGGATGGTGACCCTGTCGCCCACGGCTACGGGGTTGGTGCTGCGGATGCCCTTTAAGCGGAAGTTTCCTTTTATCTTGCAGTCCACAGTGCGTCCATCGTCCGTCTGCACCTGATACCAGCTGCCTGTATTACGAATCACGAGGCCCACGGCCTCACGGGAAGAATGGGTAGTCAAATCCGGAAGTACTATCAAGTAAGGATTACACGGTCATGATTTCCTTTTCCTTGGCAGCCAGCATCTCGTCCACCTTTTTGATGAACTTGTCATGTACCTTCTGCAGGGAGGCTTCGCCATCTTTCTGCATATCCTCAGAGAGACCGTCTTTCACGGCTTTTTTCAGCTTGTCCACTCCGTCACGACGGGCATTACGGATGCTGATCTTGGCAGTTTCGGCTTCCTTGCTACACTGTTTGGACAGTTGGCGGCGGCGTTCCTCGGTAAGGGTGGGGATGCCCAAGCGGATAATTTCGCCGTTGTTCTCAGGGGTGATGCCCAGCTCGGAGTTGATGATTGCCTTCTCTATTTCGCGGAACATGGCTTTATCCCACGGCTTTATCACGATGGAACGTGCATCGGGAGTGCTCACAGCAGCCACATTGCTGATGGGTACCATGGAACCGTAGGAGTCCACACGGATACCATCCAGCAGGCGGGTGCTGGCTTTTCCGGCACGGATGTGCGCCAATTCTTCATCAAGGTGCATGACGGACATTTCCATCATTTCTTCGGCTTCTGCTATTGTACTCTTTACGTCGATCATATACGGTCAGTTATTTGATTTATATAAAAATAAACTTGGTGAGCAAAAGTAGATGATTTTTTCATTTCTTGCAACAGAAATGAGTAACTTTGCCTCAAAATGCGATAAGATATAGATTTCTTCTGCACGCAAGTGGCGTATTTTATCCCGGAATACAATAAATGCATGAAAAATGAAGTTATAGAAAATTGTAGTACCTGCGGTTTTGACCCTTCCGAAGGGGATGTGGGTTGTGGCGGTGCATGCCGCCGGAAGGAGTCCCCGGAAATGATCGTATATTATGATGACGAGGAACTGGATGCATACTGCGACCATTTTTCAGATACATATACGCCGGAAGAAACAGAAGAATTCCGCTATGTGCTGGATACGATGCTGCCCAGTGATGTGCCGGGCTGGGTACATAGCCTGCAGCAACGCGGGATATCGCTCCCAGACGGCCTGCGGGATGAGGTAATGAGGCTAATGAAATAAATGGATTTATTCTATTATACATTTTTCCAGAATGCAATGATCGGTAGTCTGCTGGTAAGTATAGCCTGCGGGATTATTGGTACATACATTGTAACACGTCGTCTGGTATTCATCAGCGGCGGCATTACGCACGCCTCGATGGGCGGGGTGGGCATAGCGCTTTACTCGGGCTTTCCGCCGTTGTGGTGCACGCTTATCTTTTCGCTGCTTTCGGCTTTGGGTATCCAGTGGCTTTCGGGGCGGAAGAATGTGCGCGAGGATTCGGCCATTGCTGTGTTCTGGACATTGGGAATGGCGCTTGGCATCCTCTTTTCTTTCCTTACTCCGGGGTATGCGTCGGATCTTAGCACTTATTTGTTTGGTAATATACTGACTATCACCTTGGGCGACCTGTGGCTGCTTTTCGGTGTAGCCGGAGCGCTTGTGGTATTCTTTACCCTATTCCTTCGTAGTATAGTATCCATTGCTTTTGATGCCAACTTTGCCCGTTCGCAGGGGCTTCCGGTGGCTGTGTTTGAGTATGTGCTCATGGCGTTTATTGCCTTGACGGTGGTAGCTACCCTACGTATTATAGGCATCGTGTTGGCTATTTCCATGCTTACTCTGCCGCAGATGACGGCTAATCTCTTTACAATGGATTTTAAGCGGATGATATGGCTTTCAGTCCTTGTAGCGGTGGTGAGCTGTGCGGGTGGCTTGTTTGTGTCGTACTTCCTGAACGTACCTTCGGGTGCTTCCGTGATATTTTTCTCAATTATAATCTATGTACTTTGCAAAGCAGGACAAGCCTTTTTCCTATCTTTGTACGGCGTAAAAAAGAGTTGATAAGAGGATGAAGAGAAATCATTTGGCGATAGGGGTAGTGCTTTTAGGAGTATGGATGGCCGTTCTGGCAGGATGCTCCACGAAGAAGAATACCAGTATGACTCGTTTCTATCACTCTTTTACCACCAAATACAACATCTATTACAACGGTTCCGTAGCCTTTCGTGATGGGCGTGAAGCTATAGAAAGCGGTAATAAGGACTATTTCGGCGATATAATCCCTCTAGAGCCTATCAGCAACAAGAACACTGTAGGGCAGGGGAAAGCCCAGTTTGACCGTGCCATCGAGAAGAGTGAGAAGGCTATCAAACTGCACTCCATCCGCAAGAAGCCGCAAAAGAAGGCCGGAAAGATCTCGGAGAAGAAGCGTCAGTGGTACCTGCAGAAAGAATTCAATCCGTATATATACAATGCCTGGATGATGATGGGGGAGTCGCAATATTGGAAGGGTGAGTATCTGGAAGCGGCTGCTACCTTCTCGTACATATCCCGCTTGTATGAGCACAACCCTTCGGTGCTGGCACTCGCACGCATGTGGATGTCGAGGTGCTATGCGCAGCTCGACTGGTTTTATGACGCTGAGAACATCTTGCAACAGACACATACAGAAGGATATCCTTCCAAATATGCCAAGGTGTACGATTATTCATATGCCGATTACCTGCTACGTCAGGAACGTTACGAGGAAGCCATCCCGCACCTGCAGCAAGTCATCAAGCACGAGAAACGCAAGAAACAACGCCATCGCGAACTCTTTCTTTTGGGACAGATCTATCAATTCTTGGGACGGAATAGTGAAGCCTATTCTGCCTATGGCAAGCTTATCAGCAAGAGCCCTCCCTATGAGATGGAATTGAATGCCCGCATCCGGCAGACGGAAGTAATGAGTTCCTCCCAAACCAAGAAAGTGGTGAGTAAGCTGAAACGCATGGCTCGTGCCCCGGAAAATAAGGACTACTTAGACCAGATATATTACGCCTTGGGTAATGTATGGCTGGTACAGGGAGATACTCTTCAGGGTATGGCCCAATATCGCTTGGCTGCCGAGAAAAGTACCCGTAACGGAAAGGAGAAAGCCGCCGCTTTGCTCACACTCGCAGGTTTGTGCTGGGACCGTATGGAGCATGAAGAAGCGCAACGTTGCTACAAAGAGGCTCTTGGCCTGATAGACAAGGAATATCCCGATTATGCCATGCTGGCCAAGCGCTCTGAGGTGCTGGATGAACTGGTGACTTACTCGGTTGCCGTACACCTGCAGGACAGTTTGCAACGCCTGGCTGCAATGCCCGAGACAGACCAGATTCGTATCGTGGACGGCATCATTGCCGAACTGAAAAAGAAAGAAGCCGAGGAGAAGAAAAAGGCTGCCGACGAAGAGCTCATGGCCCGCCATCGCGAAGAGCAGGAGCGGAATGCGCCCCAGGGAACGAAGCAGCAAACCGTAGCGCCTACCGTACCTACGGGCGACAAATCGTGGTATTTCTACAACACGCAACTTATCAGCCAGGGTAAAACCTTGTTCGAAAACCAATGGGGTCGTCGTAAACTAGAAGACAATTGGCGCCGGCGCAACAAAACCACTGTGGCCAGCGAGAGTGATTATCAGGCGGTAGACTATGCCAAGGAAGACTCCATCAAGGCTGCTGCTCTGCAAGTGACAGATTCCCTGGGTAATGACAGTACTGCGCAAATCGCCGCCTTACAGGACTCCCTGCAGAATGATCCGCACCAGCGCGAATACTATCTAAAGAATATACCCGTAACGCCGGAGATGATGGAGGAATCCAATGCCATACTGAGCGACGGCCTCTTCAATATGGGCCTTATCTACAAAGATAAGCTGGAGGATGAACCCCTTGCCACGCGTACGTGGGCACGCCTCATTACTGAGTTTCCCGTGTTTGAACGCTTGGATGAGGTATACTACAATGAGTACCTCATGTACCTGCGTTGGGAGAAACCGGATCTGGCCGAAGAGGCTAAGAACATTCTTCTGTCGCAATTCCCCGAGAGTAAGTATGCCCTGACGATCGGTGATCCCGACTTCCTGACGAATGCCCTCTACGGCAAACAGATAGAGGATTCTCTTTATGCGGCTTCCTATAATGCTTTTAAGGAGCATCAGTTGCAGGAGGTGATCAAGAATGACGAGTACGCGGCCACGAAGTTTGCCATGGGTCAGCACCGCGCCAAGTTCCTTTTCCTGCATGCTATGGCTTCTTTGCAGGAGGGAGATCGTAAGACTTTCCTGGAGAAACTGAAAGAGGTGGTACAGAACTACCCGGAAAATGAAATAACACCCCTTGCCTCCGAAATAATGAAAGGCTTGCAAGGCGGACGGCTCCTGGCGGGTGGCAGCAACTTTGGTTCTATCTGGCAGATGCGCAACAGTGATCTGGTCAATGACGGACTGGAGATGGACTCTCTGGCCAATCAGTTCAAGCCGGATGTGAATGCCCCGTACCTCTTCCTGCTGGCCTATCCTACGGGCGAGGTAAATGAGGATCATCTGTTGTTTGAAGTGGCGCGTTTCAACTTCTCCAGCTTTATTGTGAAAGATTTCGACCTCTCCTTTGTGAAGAGCTATGGCGTAAGCATGATGGTGGTGAAACCCTTCTCCGGCTTGGATGAAACGCTGTATTATATGCACCTCCTGTATAAAGATAAAGACTTGGCCGTGAAGTTGAGCGGCCTTCGTGCTGTGATAATCTCGGAAACGAATTATGACCTGCTGATGAAGTACTACAGCTTTGACGACTATGCCAAGTTCTACGAAGAGAACTTTGGTCCGTTACCCGATGTGGACGACATAGGGAACCAGATCCTTGAAGAGGGAAGCACCTTGGATGAGCCTTTGCAGAACCTGCCCGAACAGCAGGATGGAGAAGAAGGTGGCGCCGAGCCGGTTTCCCAGGAGGATGAGTTTATTGATTGATAACTAACAGAAGACAGGTAAATGACAAAAGAACGTTTGTTGTGGGCGGATGATGAAATAGATATTCTGAAACCGCATGTACTCTTCCTGGAGAGTAAAGGGTATGAAGTGACTACCGTGACCAATGGTATTGATGCGGTGGAACTGTGTCAGGAAACAGACTTTGATCTGATCTTTCTGGATGAGAATATGCCGGGCCTCAGCGGCCTGGAAACCCTGCAGCGCATCAAAGAGATACGCCCCACCGTGCCCGTGGTAATGATTACCAAGAGCGAAGAGGAGAATATCATGGACATGGCCATCGGCTCTAAAATAGCCGATTACCTCATCAAGCCCGTGAACCCCAACCAGATCCTCCTGACCTTGAAGAAAAACCTGCACCAGAAGGAGATCGTTACCGAGGTGACGAATACCGGGTACCAACAGAATTTTAGTAAGATAGGTATGCAGATCAATGATTCATTGACGGCCGACGACTGGAAAGAAGTATACAAGCAGCTCGTCTTCTGGGAACTGGAACTGGAAGAAACAGAAGGCAGCATGAGTGAACTTCTGTCTATGCAAAAGACCGAAGCCAATTCTGCCTTTGTGAAGTTCATTAAGCGAAATTATGTGGATTGGATCAAGAATCCGGATAAGCGCCCTGTGATGAGCCCCGACCTATTTAAGAAGAAGGTATTCCCTGCGCTGGATAACGGCGAAAAACTCTTCCTCATTGTGCTCGACAACTTCCGGTACGACCAGTGGCGTATCATCAGCAAGGAGTTGGCAGAGGACTATACCTTTGAGGAAGACCTGTACTATAGTATCCTGCCCACTGCCACGCAATACGCTCGTAATGCCATCTTTTCAGGGTTGATGCCCAATAAAATAGCAGAAATGTTTCCCGACCTGTGGGTAGATGAAGACGAGGAAGAAGGCAAGAACCTGAACGAAGAACCCCTGATACAGACTCACCTGGAACGTTACCGCCGCAAGAACTCGTTTTCGTATCACAAGATTAACGAGTCGTCTTTTGGCGATAAGCTTGTACACAACTTCAAGCAGTTCCTGCGCAATGATCTGAATGTGATTGTGGTCAACTTCATTGATATGCTCTCGCATGCCCGTACCGACTCCAAGATGGTGCGCGAACTGGCTGCCAGCGAGGCTGCCTATCGTTCCATTACTCTGTCGTGGTTCCGCCATTCTTCAATAAAGGACTTGTTTAAGGCCATGGCTGCCAGCGGGTATAAAGTTATTGTAACTACAGACCATGGTACCATCTGCGTAAATAATGCCCTGAAAGTGATTGGCGACAGGAATACCAATACTAACCTTCGCTATAAGCTGGGAAAGAGCCTTTCTTACAACCCCAAGCAAGTGTTCGAGATACGTAATCCGGAGGAAGTGCAACTTCCCCGCCTTAATGTGAGTACTACATACATCTTTGCCGGAGGGCGTGACTTCTTTGCATACCCCAACAACTTTAACCATTACGTATCGTACTACTCCAACACTTTCCAGCATGGGGGTATTTCCATGGAGGAAATGATTATACCGCTTATTACCTTACAACCCAAAAAACGCTGATATGGAGATACGTATCAATTCTCTGGACGAGATTCATGAAGCCGCCCGTCAGTTTATTCAGGAAATGGATGATCGTACCGTCTTTGCTTTTTACGGCAAGATGGGAGCCGGAAAAACCACCTTTACCAAAGCTGTGTGCGAAGAGCTGGGGGTGACAGATGTCATTAACTCACCCACCTTTGCCATTGTCAATGAATACCGCTCCGATAGTACCGGCGAGTTGATCTATCATTTCGACTTCTATCGTATTAATAAGGTGGAGGAAGCATTTGATTTTGGCTACGAAGACTATTTCTACAGCGGCGCCCTTTGCTTCATTGAGTGGCCGGAACTGGTGGAGGAGTTGCTTCCCCAGGATGCTGTAAAGGTTACTATCGAAGAACAGGAAGACGGTAGTCGCCTGATTACCCTTTAACCCTCTTTTTGCTATGAATATTGAAGAAGCCCGTGAATATTGCGTAAGCTTTCCTGCCGTAACAGAGGATTTTCCCTTTGATGAAGTGAGTCTCGTGCTGAAAGTAATGGGGAAGATGTTTGCCCTTCTTAGTCTGGATAACCCTCATAAGATCGCCCTGAAGTGTGATCCCGAATATGCTTTGGAACTGCGTGAACGTTATCCGGATGCCATACAAGGGGCTTATCATTTCAACAAGAAATACTGGAATCAGGTACATTTTAATGGTGCGGCAGACGATGCTCTGATTCGTAGTCTTATAGAGCATTCCTATCAGGAAGTCGTCAAGAAGTTTACCAAAAAGATGAGGCAGGAGTATGAATTGTGCCTTTGATAATTCCGAATTTGTACGTATTGCCCTGAGGCAGACGGACTCTACCAATAATGCCCTGCGCGAGTCGCTGGAAGATAAGACAATGGGCGAGCTGCCCGAGTACTTCACTATCGTAGCCTCTTACCAGTTTTCTGGTCGGGGGCAGCGTGGCAATTCTTGGGAAAGCGAAGCGGGGAAGAATCTCCTGTTCAGTACCCTGCTGCACCCTTCCTTTTTGAAAGCTAAGGAGCAGTTCCGCCTCTCGCAGGTAGTATCGCTGGCTCTTACTGATTTGCTCTGTAAATATGCCCCGGATGAGCCCTTCTCCATAAAGTGGCCGAATGATATCTATTGGGGAGATAAGAAGATATGCGGCATCCTTATTGAGCACGATCTGCAAGAGGATTTCCTGGCACACAGCATAGTGGGCGTGGGGCTGAACATAAACCAGGAAACTTTTCTGAGCGATGCCCCTAATCCCTGTTCTCTGATCCATATACTGGAGGAGGAAACCAACCTGAACGAATGTCTGGTACGCCTCATGTCGTGCCTGCGCCGCAGATATGCCGCCCTTTGCAAAGGTTATGATTCCGGAGCTGTTACTGAGCTGGAAGAAGCCTATCATGCAAGGCTCTATCGTGCCGATGGGGCGTTGCATCCCTTCCGTGATACCAATGCTACCTTTCAAGCCCGCATCCTGCAGGTACAGCCCGCAGGCGCCCTTGTATTGCAGCACGAAGACGGTACGCAGAAAGAATACCTGTTTAAAGAAGTGCAATATATTATTTAATAACCAGCGGGCGGATGCAATCCGCCCCTACATATAATAGATTATGGTAAAATACAAACGAGTGCTCCTGAAGTTGAGCGGTGAGAGCCTGATGGGCGAAAAACAGTATGGAATAGACGAGGTGCGTCTGGGTGAATATGCTGCACAGATAAAAGAGATCCATGAGATGGGTGTCCAGGTAGGTATCGTAATCGGCGGTGGAAACATCTTTCGTGGTCTGAGCGGCGCATCAAAAGGCTTTGACCGTGTAAAGGGCGACCAGATGGGAATGCTTGCTACTGTCATTAACAGCCTTGCCCTAAGTTCAGCATTGGGTAGTGTGGGTGTAAAATCGCGTGTGCTTACGGCTGTACGCATGGAACCTATTGGCGAATTCTATAACAAATGGAAAGCTATCGAAACTCTTGAAGCCGGCGAGGTAGCCATCTTCTCGGCCGGTACGGGCAATCCCTTCTTTACTACCGATACCGGTTCCTCCCTACGCGGCATCGAAATCGAAGCCGATGTTATGCTGAAAGGTACTCGCGTAGACGGTATCTATACCGCCGATCCAGAGAAAGACCCCACTGCCACAAAGTTCTCCGAGATCACCTACGACGAGATCTATACCCGTGGCCTGAAGGTAATGGACCTCACTGCCACCACCATGTGTAAGGAAAACAATCTGCCTATCGTGGTATTCGATATGGATACGGTAGGTAACCTCAAGAAAGTCATCAACGGCGAGAATATCGGTACGCTGGTACATAACTGATTAGAATGGTTCTCCGGGATGTTACGCATCCCGGAGCCTCAAAACGGAAGACAATGAAAATTCTTAACTCCCGTTGTTTCGTATTGAGATATATGAAACGTTCTTTTATGCTGCTCGCTGTAGCGGCTTTGTATCTAATAGGTGGTATTGCACCTGTTTTGGCAACACGTTCATACAAACTAGCACAAGATAGTGTGGTTGCATTAGTTGAAGATCCCGACAAAGTATACGAATTGCCGGATGAAACAGCCCAGTATCACGGTGGAAATCAAGCTTTATACGATTTTCTTAATAAGAATATAAAATACCCGCAGGAGGCTCAGAAAAAAGGAGAACAGGGTAGGGTCTTTGTGCGCTTTATCGTAGAAAAGGACGGTAAGGTAACTGAAGAACCCAAGGTGATCCGCTCGGTTTCTCCTATACTGGATGCGGAAGCGGTCCGTGTAGCAAAGCTGCTTAAATTCGAAACTCCTTCTAAAAAAGATGGAAAGCCTGTTCGTGCTTATTTCGTTTTGCCCATTATCTTTAAACTTGACTCCCCGAAGGAACAGCCGGCTAAAGTATTTCCGCTCGGATCTTTGTGATCTGCTAAAACGCTTTGCGCGTTTCTGCGTAGAAATAAACAGCCATTACTATCAATACTATGCCTAGTAAGAAGTAGAAGCACCGTAGCTTTCCGCGTGAAGCGTGGCGAAAGGGCAGAATGGAACGGGCGCTTTGGGTAGAGAAGAACCAGTTCCAGTTACCAATGGCTGCCAGCATGGATATGAGGCCGGCCAAGGCGAAGATAGACTGTAGTATAAAGTGAAAGATCATATTTAGTACTGGGTTGGTAGAAGCGCTTTGCTCACCAGATGGGTGAGTGGAAGGCTTCCGGGTAATGTTCGATATGAAAATGCCCATCTTTCAGCACTACGCACAGAAGGTCGTAACGAAGTGGCATGTCCAGTTCATAGAGCTTTACATACGCATCGGCGGCTTTTATGATGCGGCGGATCTTGACAGGGGTTACGGCATCTTCCGGATTACCGTATTCGGTGGAGGAACGGGTCTTTACTTCGGCAATCACCAGTTCACCAGCCTTTTCGGCTATGATATCCAGCTCTTTATGTTTGTTGCGCCAGTTCCGGTGACGGATGCAGTACCCGTGATCCTCCAGATAAAAGACGGCTGCCTGCTCTCCTTCTTTGCCTAAATCATTGTGACGGGCCATGTTTCTGTTCTTTTTCTGCAAAAATAGTGAAATAAAACATTGTAAATAATAGAAACATCCTCTATTTTTGCAGACGATATGGCAAAAAAGAAACAAACGCCCTCAAAAGTTGTAGCGAAACGCTCGCATCGTGTAACCTTCCTGCTGAGTGAGGAGGAGAAGCAAATCGTGGATAGTTACCTTCAGAAGCGCCGTATTTCCAACCGTTCCAACTGGATACGCGAATTGGTTTTGCGCTCCATCTCCCGGCATTTGGATGAAGATCTACCCATGCTTTTTACGGAACATGAGATGCGGAGGTGATTTCATTATAAAGTATCGTAATGCCAATGACTGATCAGGATTATATGCGCCAGGCCCTTGAGGAGGCGCGCAAAGCTTTTCGTGAGGGAGAAGTGCCTGTGGGTGCGGTGATTGTATGCCGTGACCGTATTATAGCGCGTGCACACAACCTGACGGAAACGCTGTGCGATGTAACCGCCCATGCTGAGATGCAGGCCATTACGGCAGCTGCCAATCATCTGGGGGCGAAGTATCTGAATGAATGCACCCTCTATGTAACCGTAGAGCCTTGCCCTATGTGTGCTGGGGCGATAGGTTGGGCGCAACTGGGGCGTGTGGTATACGGTGCCCCGGATGAGAAACGCGGATACCAAAAGATAGCCCCCGGAGCTTTTCACCCCAAGACAGAGCTGATCACAGGCCTCATGGCTGAGGAATGCGCTGCACTAATGCAGGAGTTTTTTTGGATGCGAAGGTAGGGGTTATAAACCCCAGTCTGAAGGATCACACGCAGCTTCAATGCGTTGTTCCACCTCGTCGGGCAGGGTGGGAAAGAAGTCAATCCCAGTACATCGTTCCACTTCATCCACGCTGACGGCATAGCTACGTAAGGGGCGGCTCCCGGCCTTGTTTTCAAACAGAAAACCAATAGCGGAAGGATATTCTCCTGAGGCATCCTTCTCACGTAGGAATACCTTAAAGAAGCGTTGTGGCACAGCTACCTTATTTCGGCCGATGGTGGGATGTTCTTTCTCCACAATGGGGCCACATACAATGTACAAGTTGCCGTATTGGATGGCCCAGGCACGACCTTTCTCTTCCAGTTCTTTCCAGTCGCCTTTGTTCAGGTTTCCGTTTTGTGGACAGATGTTGCTCAGGTAAAAGCATTGCGCCATGGCGTAAGTGCTCCACTTCATGTCGGCGGCAGGCGCCATGTGACCACGGTCGTATCCGCTTCCTTTGTAGTCCTCAGTGGTGGCGGCGCGCCCCTTTACCTGTGGGTCGGGGATGAACTTATCGCTACGCTTTACGGTTCCTTCGGTTTCCTTTTTTGTAAGTTCGTATGCTACCCAGTTGGGAATGAGCCAGCTGGGGTTGTGGCTTACGGTATATCCGTCATGGGCAATGATCTGTTCCTCGGCTTCGGTTAAGGGGGCGGGGATTTCGATGTCTTTAGGGAGCTTTCCGGCGGATGTTTGTATTACTTCCTTTGCAGGGCTGGAAAGGACTGCGGGGGCTTTCTCTGCATAGGTATTATAATAATGTGCTACTCCGGCAATGAGTAGCACTATTATTATGTATAGGGGGTTCTTTGTTTTCTTTTTCCTTTTACGAGCCATGTGGTGAGGGGCTAAATGTGCGGGTTGCGCCCGGTGATGCTTATCAGTTCCCGTATTTTCCGGTTCAGGTCATTGGCGGCAAGCAGCTGCTCCAGGGTGAGGTGCATGCGGTATCGCCAGTAGTGACGCGGGTTGGCGGGGATATTGATCCGTTCGGAGTCAATGTCGGGATTGCGCCATTTCTCGCTGATGGAGAGCCAGTCTTGCAGGGAGAGGATGCAGAAGGCAGATTCGCCCTGCAGGTGTTGGCGTATGATTTCCTCGCACAGGTGGCCGTCGGCCTCTTCGGGAGCTACACTGGTGTGGTTCAGTATCAGGTTGTAAAAGCGCTGGGTAGCACCGGGATCTTCTTTCCACCAGCCACGCAGGGTCGACATATCGTGGGTGGATATGGCCGCAACGCTTAGGTAGGGATACGTAGAAGGCGTAGCAAACTCTGTCCATCCCTTTGGCATACGCTGTATCTCAAGGCTCAGGATTTGCAGCTCCTTCATTACTTGCGGCACACAGCCCGGTATCATGCCCAGATCTTCGCCACATACCAGCATGCGGGTAGACTGTGTCAGTTGGGGTAACTTCTTCATGGCCTGGCGGTACCAGAAGTCGTTATGCCGATGGTAGAAAAAGTCTTCGTGCAGACGGTTAAAGGCTTGTCGTTCCTTTTCACCGAGGGACTGATAGAAGTACGTCTGATGTGCATTGATGCGTGGGTGGTACATGTGCGGGTTTTTATGATCGCGCAGAAAGAGCACGTTCTGCACCAGTGTATACAGTCCGTTCCGCATCTTGATTTGTTCGGGCGAGGTTTTGCCGGCAAAGCAGGCCTCTATCTTTCGTTCCGTGTTGTATTCGGGGCGTAGGAGGTAGCGACCATTCCGGTCGGCAGGTACTACAAATACATCTTTCACCACCTGCACCTGCGAGCCGAATAGCTCTTCCAGGAAGCTGTCGTGCACGTATGGATTGGTAAAGAACTCCTCGCGGAAGAAAAGGCCGTACTCCTCGATTTCCTGCGAAGTCATAGGCAGGGCGGGGGAGAACTGCCCCAGCAGCCCATGCACAGCATGCTCCGGTATCTCCCAGATGCGGAAGAAACCCAAGATGTGGTCAATGCGATAGGCATCAAAGTATTCGGCCATCTTGCCAAACCGTTTCGCCCACCAGCTGTACCCATCCTTCTCCATTACATCCCAGTTGTAGGTGGGGAATCCCCAGTTCTGTCCGTCTATGGAGAAGTCATCGGGCGGAGCGCCCGTCTGGCTGTCCATGTGGAAGTAATACGGTTCTTTCCAGGCTTCCACGCTGCACCGGCTGATACCGATGGGGATATCTCCCTTCAGCACCACGCCCTTGTGGTGGGCATATTCCGTAGCCTCACTGAGTTGCAGATGCAGATGATATTGCAGGAAGAAGTAGAAGGCGATGGCGTTGTATTCTTCGGAGAAGGGGGAGCAGAGCGCCTCTACTTCGGCATGGTTGTAGGTGGACAGGCGGGGCCAATGGCGGAAGTCGGCCGTGCGGTATTGATCGCGCAAGTAGCTGAATACAGCGTACGAAGTAAGCCACTCGCTATTTTGCTGAAAGAAACGCTTAAACTGCGGATCGGTAAATGTCAGGCTGCCATCTTGTGCATAGAGCTGCCGAAAGTATTCCCACTTGGCGTGCTCCACAGCCTCATAGTCCAGGAAGCGCAGGGCGTTAAGCTCTTTCTGCTTCAGGTCGAAACGGCTTTGCAGTTCTTTGCTTCGAAGGGCTCCCATCTTCCCGGGCGACAGGTAGATGGGATTCAGGGCATAGATGGAGATACTGTTATAGGGGTATGAATCCATCCAGGTATGTGTCATGGTAGTATCTGACACGGGAAGGAGTTGTACCACCTTTTGCTGGGTAGCTACGGCCCAGTCGGTCATGAGTTTCAGGTCCATGAAATCGCCAATTCCGAAGCTTCTTTCCGAGCGGAGTGAGAAGACGGGTATGGCCACACCGGCCCCTCTCCAGGCGGGGACAGGGAATTGCACGAATTGATCCGCAATGATAGCTGTCTGATCCGAGGTGATGTGTGGCTCCTCAATGCGACGGTTGGGGCCGCCTTCCCAGGCCTGTATCTTACGGTTGCGGGGATTGTAAAGCACAAACTTATATTCCAGCGGATAGCACAACCGGGAGGCATCCAGCTCGATGCTCCACTCGGGGAAGGAGGCATCGTTCATGAGCAATACCTTGTCGGGATTCCATGCGCCCAGTACCGGATGTTCTCCAAGTATACCGATGCACAGCCCGTTTGCCACGCGTGGGGCGAATGCTTTGATTATAAGCGACTTGCTATGCATTCTGCTCACGGGGAATGTCTGGGTACGTGCCATTAAACTTTGCGTAAAGGCGCTGGAATAGAAGAGCTGATCCTGCGGGATATTTCGCCAGGCATCGTAGCTGTGATATGAATGATTCCGGGTATTCCGCAGCGCGATCTGGCGTGGAAAAGCGTTCCATTCACAGCGTACAGGCTTTCCGTGGCGGAAGATAGAATAGTTGTATGTGAGGTTAGACTCTGCACATTGAGGTAGGTCGAGGGTGAGTTCCCAATGCAGTCCATTGTGAGTGGTCAAGGGGACGGCTTGACGCAAGTCGCCCCCTCCCAACTCGGGTATGGATCCGCATACCCGGACTTCTTCACCCCAATTTGTTTTGTATTCTATTCCTATTTGTATAATCATTCTTTCAGTGGTTTTTAGAATGAATGGACATACCGGTAAAGGCAGGCCCATTCATCAGGTTTGTTTTAAGAAAGTACTGATACGAAAGCATACACTGCTTTCGTATCAGTAGGGCTGTATTACAGCTATCCGCAGCGTGAGGCGCCGCAACTGGTGCAGATGAGGCATCCCTCCTGGTACACCAGAGTTTCGTTTTTACAGTTGGGGCAGGCTTTTCCTTTCACTTCGGTGCCGTCACTTACATACTTCTTCAGGGCGCGTACCACACCATTCTTCCAGGTGTTGATGCTCTCGCTGTCCAGTTGCAGCGAGTCTACCAGTTTGATAACTCCATCGATGGGCATTCTCCAGCGCAGTACGCCCGATATGAGTTTGGCATAGTTCCAGTACTCTTTGTTGAACTTCTCAGAGAGGCCTTCCACGGTGGTTTTGTATCCGCGCTTGTTCTCGAACTGGAAGTCGTAATGCTTGTGTCCGTCCTCGTCTACATTCTTTATGATGCGTCCGAAGGTTACGGATTTGGGGAGCAGGATGCCTTCTTCATCGTCCTCAAGACCGGTGAATATCTCATACGGATGTCCATCCAGCAGGCCCACGAAGGCTACCCATTTTTCTTTTTTGTTTTGGAAACGGATCACGTCGCACTCCAGCACTTTGGGGCGTACCTCTGTGATGTGAGGAGGCTGGCAGGGCGGTTTTTCATCCTTCTTCTCATCTTTAGTGGCAAGGAGTACGCCCGAGCGGCATCCGTCACGGTATACGGTACATCCTTTGCAGCCTGATTTCCATGCTTCTATGTAGAGGCGGTTTACCAGTTCCTCGTCTACGTCATTGGGCAGGTTGATGGTTACGCTGATGGAGTGGTCTACCCATTTCTGGATGGCTCCCTGCATGCGTACCTTCATGAGCCAGTCTACATCGTTGGAGGTGGCCTTGTAATAGGGCGATTTGGATACGAGTCCTTCTATATCTTCTTTCTTGTAGCGCTTTTTGGTATCGTAACCGTTTGCTTCCATCCAGGTGAGGAAGTGGTGGTGGAATACGATGTATTCTTCGAATGCATCGCCGGTGTCGTCGACATAGTCAATGCGTACTGCGGTATCATTGGGATTCACCTTGCGGCGACGCATGTACACGGGTAGGAATACGGGTTCGATGCCCGAGGTGGTCTGAGTCATCAGACTGGTGGTTCCTGTAGGTGCGATGGTAAGGCAGGCGATGTTGCGGCGGCCGTATTTCTCCATCTCTTCGCGCAGGCTGGGGTCAGCGTCGAACAGGCGGTTCATGAACGGGTTGTTTGCCTCGCGGTCTTTATCGTAGATTTCAAAGGATCCGCGCTCCTTAGCCATCTGTACGGATGAGCGGTAGGCGCTCAGTGCTACGGTCTTGTGTACCTCTACGGCAAAGTCGGTAGCTTCCTGTGTGCCGTAACGGAGGCCCATAGCGGCTATCATGTCGCCCTCGGCGGTGATACCTACCCCGGTGCGTCGTCCCTGGGTGCTTCGTTTCAGGATTTTGTTCCACAGATTGCGCTCTGTCAGTTTTACCTCGTCGCTTTCGGGGTCGTTGTCGATCTTGTTCATGATGAGGTCGATCTTCTCCAGCTCCAGGTCGATGATGTCATCCATGATACGCTGCGCCAGAGCTACGTGTTTCTTAAACAGATCGAAATCAAAATAAGCATCCTTTGTAAAGGGATTTACTACGTATGAGTAAAGGTTGATGGCCAGCAGTCGGCAGGAATCGTACGGACAAAGGGGAATCTCGCCGCAAGGATTGGTGGATACGGTGCGGAAGCCGAGGTCTGCATAGCAGTCGGGCACCGACTCGCGCAGGATGGTATCCCAAAAAAGCACACCGGGCTCGGCTGATTTCCAAGCGTTGTGTACAATCTTCTTCCATAGTTCCGAGGCTTGTATCTCCTTTTCATAGATGGGTGCGTCCGACTGGATAGGGTATTGCTGCTGGTATGGCTTTCCATCGATGACGGCCTGCATAAACTCATCGTCAATCTTTACGGACACGTTGGCTCCGGTGATCTTTCCTTCCGTCATCTTGGCATCAATAAACGATTCGGAGTCGGGGTGCTTGATGGATACGCTCAACATCAGCGCGCCGCGTCGTCCGTCTTGTGCTACTTCGCGGGTAGAGTTGGAGTAGCGCTCCATGAAGGGTACGATACCGGTAGAGGTCAGGGCCGAGTTTTTTACGGGTGATCCTTTGGGGCGGATGTGTGAGAGGTCATGCCCCACGCCTCCGCGGCGTTTCATGAGCTGCACCTGTTCTTCGTCCACCTTGATCACGGCTCCGTAGGAATCCGCAGCACCATCTACGCCAATCACGAAGCAGTTCGACAGGGATGCCACCTGGAAGTTGTTCCCTACGCCCGTCATTGGGCTGCCTTGGGGTACGATGTATTTAAAGTGGTCGAGCAAGTCGAACAGCTCCTGTGCGCTGAGCGGATTCTTGTATTTAGCTTCAATACGCGCTATCTCACTGGCGATGCGCCAATGCATGTCGGTAGGGCTCTGTTCGTAGATGTTTCCGAAGGAATCTTTCACAGCATACTTGTTCACCCATACGCGGGCCGCAAGTTCATCGCCGTCGAAGTACTGCAAAGAGGCTTCAAAGGCTTCTTCGTAAGTGTAGGTTTTCTTTTCCACTTTAATAAAGTTCTATATTAATGTATATATTCTCAGTATGAATAAAGAGCGTTCGCCTGTATGGATCCGTTGATCCCGGCGATAGTTCTTTCGAAGTAATGATTTCTGTTTGCAAAGCTAACAAGGTTTTTTGTGATTGCAAAACGTTTTTATAAAAAGTTATCAGTAAAATAAAAAGTTTTCCATTTCTGATTTTTAATTTGCTTATATTCAATAAATTATATTTTTGACTTGGATGAAAAGTTTTCCAAAATGAAAATTTATTGTTTGTTTTGTCTGGTCTTGATTGTTGTGATTGGAATATTATCAGTAGCTTTGCATACTGTAAATGAATTAAATAGTGAAACAGTATGATTGAATCAATGAAAACTCGTCGCACCATTCGTCGTTATCAAAAACGAGATATAGATAAAAGTTTTTTGGAAGAGTTGCTGGCCGTTGCCTCACGCGCTTCTACAATGGGTAACATGCAGTTGTATAGCGTAGTGGTCACGCGTGATTCGGCAGGGAAAGATGCCTTGGCCCCTGCCCATTTTAACCAGCCTATGGTGAAGGGCGCACCGGTGGTGCTTACATTTTGCGCCGATTTCAACCGTTTCAGCAAATGGTGTGAGCAACGCCAGGCGGTACCGGGCTATGACAACTTTCTCTCCTTTATGAATGCCGCTACGGATACGCTGCTGTTTGCTGAGAAGTTCTGCACAATTGCCGAAGAGGAGGGCTTGGGTATCTGTTACCTGGGTACCACCATATATAATGCGCAACAAATCATAGACACCCTTCATCTGCCACGCCTTGTATTCCCTGTCACAGTAGTTACTGTGGGCTGGCCTGATGAGCAACCGCAGCAGCCCGACCGCCTGCCTGTGGATGCATTTCTACACAACGAGGCCTACTCCGACTATAACCCGGAGCAGATTGATGCACTTTATGCCTATAAAGAATCTCTTCCCGAGAACCGCCAGTTCATTGCCGAGAACCAAAAAGAAACCCTTGCGCAGGTGTTTACCGATATACGGTATAAGAAAGCCGACAATGAATACATGTCGGGTACCTTGCTTGAAGCACTGAAAGGCCAGGGCTTCTTGTAAAGAAACAAAACTCATCATTAACCCTCCACGTTCCACTGCCTTCTGAAAGCCTTTACCATAAAGGGTTTCGAAGTGGAACGTTGTTTTTGCAATGCCTCCACTGAAGGCAACGGTATTGCAAAAAAATAACGCCGATAACCTTCAAAAACTCGTGCCCACCAGTTCAACAATTGGTGGGCACGAGTTTTTCAATTGGTGGGCATCAGATTTTAGCCTCGTGCGCATGAAAAACGCAGGCCTGTGGCGGCATGAAGTCAGGCCTGCGTTTAAAAAAAACAGGCCTGAGATTGTAGAAACTCAGGCCTGGCTTTTTTTTAGGTGTAGCGCTCGCTGTATTATTGAAAACGCTTCAGCTTAAGTTGTTCTTTGGCTTTCTCGAAGCCCAGGTCGGCTGATTTGCGGAACCATACTCCGGCTTCGTGGTGATCCTGGCTCACTCCCTGACCATTGTCGTAGCACACGGCAATGTTGTAGAGACCTTCGGGGTCGTTCTGGTCGGCAGCCTTGCGATACCAGTAAAGGGCTTTTCCGTAATCTTTGGATGTTCCCCTGCCTTTGATGTAGCAGGTGCCCAGATTGTTCTGAGCCGAGGGGATGCCCTGTTCGGCTGCTTTCAGAAACCACTCGGTGGCTTTCTTGTAATCTCTCTTCACGCCGCTTCCCTGGTAGTAGCATAGTCCGATGTTATTCTGAGCTTTGGCATGTCCCTGCTCAGCGGCTTTCTGGAACCAAGCGGCGGCTTGTGCCTTGTCCTGCTGGGCACCTAAGCCTGTGTACAGGCAGTTTCCCAGTTGGTATTGGGCTTCGGCATATCCTTGTGCGGCCGATTCAGAGAACCAGTATACGGCTTGCGAACTGTTTAACGTAGCTTCTTTTCCTTCCAGATAGCTTCTTCCCACATTGCATTGTGCCTGGGCATTTCCCGTGTTGGCGGCTTCGAGGTTCTCTACAAAGGAAGGGGTTGAAGTTTGAGCAAAGGTACTGTTCAAGGGTAACGCACTGAGTAGTACGCTGAGGAAAATGGTTTGTCCTATGGTTGCTTTCATAGTTTTTTGTTTTAATATATAATGTATAAAATGGATTATCATAATGACGATCGCCAGGTAAAGCAATCGGTGAATAACGTTTCTGCTCCTACGGGTTCTTCTTTATAGATGCCGTAGAGCGAGGAGCCCGAGCCGCTCATGGAGGCATAGAGTGCTCCGCTTTCATAGAGCATCTCTTTAAGGCGGGCCAGTTCCGGGAATTGCGGGAAGACGCTCGTTTCGAAATCGTTCTCCAACCGTCCCTGCCATTCCTCAACGGGCCGGCGGCAAATGTCGCGTACGCAAACCTGCGGCTGGGCCGGTCGTATAAGGCTAAATGCTTCGCGGGTGGATACGCTGACAGAGGGTTTCACAAGCAGGATGTGATAGCCACCCAGATCAAGATCGATAGGATGGAACACATCGCCGATACCGGTAGCATAACAGGGTTTGTTCTCGATAAAGAAGGCACAGTCGGCTCCCAGGCGGGCTGCAAGCTGCTGAAGTTCAGGGGTAGGAAGCTGCAGCTCGAACAGATCATTGAGCAGGCGCAGCATAAAGGCGGCATCGGCCGATCCTCCGCCCAGTCCGGCTCCGCTGGGGATGTGCTTATGCAGGTACACCTCTATAGGGGGCAGGTGGTGATTCTCGCTCAGCAGATGATAAGCTTTTATCACCAGGTTTTCATTCGGGTTGCCCTCTAGCGAGGCGCCGCTAAGATGTAGCGTGGCTTTGTGTAACGGGGAGCCCGGCGGCTGCGGGGCAACCACTTCCAGTACATCCTTTATATATATAGGGTAAAATACCGTTTCCAGATTATGGTATCCATCCGACCGGCGCTGGGTAACGTTCAGCCCTAAGTTTATTTTGGCATTGGGAAATACAATCATTCGGTTATGGATAACATGTTGATAAAGTATAACTGCAAAAGTACTCTTTATTTTGGAAAAGCGTTACCTTTGTGGACCGAAAAAATGCAATGATGGAAGAAACTCCCAAACCAAACCGTCGCCGGCAGCGCCCGGCTCAGTCGGTAGCCATGCCCGCTGAGTCTGATTACGGTAAGCTGCCTCCTCAGGCTAAAGACTTTGAAGAAGCCGTGCTGGGTGCGCTTATGCTGGAAAAAGATGCGTATTCGCTGGTGGGCGAAATACTTAATTCCAAATCCTTTTACGAGCATTCACACCAGCTCATCTATCAGGCTGTGGTCGACTTGATTGCGGCTCAGAAGCCTGTAGATATCCTTACTGTGACCGAGCAGCTTCGTAGCAAAGGACAGTTGGACGAAGTGGGAGGGGGCTTCTACATCGCCCGTCTGAGTAGTATGGTAGCCTCGGCAGCGCATATCGAATACCATGCGCGTATCATTGCCCAGAAATATCTGGCACGTGAGCTGATTTCGTTCAGCAGCCAGGTGCAGTCCAAGGCATTCGACGAAACCAATGACGTGGACGACCTGATGCAGGAGGCCGAAGGTAAGCTCTTTGAGATCTCCCAGCGAAACCTCAAGAAAGACTATACCCAGATAGACCCTGTTATCAACGAGGCGTATGAACTGTTGAAGAAAGCCGCTGCCCGTACCGACGGTCTCAGTGGACTGGAAAGTGGTTTCCATGGCCTGGACAAGATGACAGCCGGATGGCAGCGGAGCGACCTCATCATCATCGCTGCCCGCCCCGCTATGGGTAAAACAGCCTTCGTGCTGTCCATGGCCAAAAATATTGCCGTGGATTTCCGTAAACCCTTGGCTGTGTTCTCACTTGAAATGAGTAACGTGCAACTGGTGAACCGTTTGATAGCCAACGTGTGCGAGATACCCAGTGAAAAAATACGTAGCGGGCAGCTCGCCCCCTTCGAGTGGCAGCAGCTGGACATTCGTCTGAAAGACCTCATCAATGCTCCCCTTTATGTAGACGATACCCCTTCACTTTCCGTCTTCGAGCTTCGTACCAAAGCCCGCCGCCTGGTGCGTGAGCATGGCGTAGAAATCATCATCATTGACTACCTGCAGCTAATGAATGCCAGCGGTAGCAGTTTCGGAAGCCGCCAGGAAGAGGTTAGTACCATCTCGCGCTCGCTGAAAGGACTGGCCAAGGAACTTCAGATACCCATCATAGCGCTCTCGCAGCTCAATCGTAGCGTGGAAACCCGCGATCCCAAGGAGGGAAAACGCCCTCAGCTGAGTGACCTGCGTGAATCCGGAGCCATCGAGCAGGATGCCGACATGGTATGCTTTATTCATCGCCCCGAGTACTATAAGATGTTTGAAGATGAACACGGCAACGACCTCCGCGGTATGGCCGAAATCATTATTGCCAAGCATCGTAATGGTGCCGTGGGCGATGTACGCCTCCGCTTCCGTGGCGAATTCGTGAAGTTTGAGAATCCTGAACAGGGATACGCCATACCTCTTCCCGGTGAGAAGAGTGGATTGGTAGGGTCAAAGATGAATGCTTCTTCTTTTGACACTCCGCCTGATCTACCTCCTCCGGCAGAGGAAGATCCCTTTGGTCCTATGGATAGAAGCCTCCCCCCGTTTTAACAACGGCTGGGAGGCTTCTTTTTTTTGTTTCAAAATTGTAATATATGATATTGTAAAAGTTAAAAAATAACAGTTTTTAGCTATTTTGTTACTATAAACACATGTTGTATATGATATTTTATTACCTTTGAAGTGCTTTTAGGAGTTAGGCTAATTGCTGCATAGCCTACACAACGCCAATTTTATTTAAGGATGAATACGAATTACGGGTATAAGGACTAAGGGAATTGGTATCGTTACATAACAACAAACAATAGTCAGCAAGTAGTATAATGAAAGAAAATCCAAGGTATATCTTTGTCATGGATCATCCGTGTGATGACACATTACATCATGCGTTAGCTTTTGATAAGGCTGAATGTATGTTTGTAGGTATGTCGGCAGAGTGGGAGAGTCGTGTGGTGCGCTGGAAAAAACCTTTCTCATGCATTGGTTATCTAAAAATTGCATATCGCGTGTTGCGCAACTCCTCTCCCAATGACATTATTATCTGCTGGAACTTTAGAGCTGGGATATTTGCCGCCGCACTGACCCATATCCTTCTCCGTCGCCGCATTATTATATCCCTTAACCTAGATGTGGGCACCCGAAAAGGGGCTATGCTATGGGCGAAAAGTGGAATCTATAATTGGCTTTTGAAAGATGAAAACTTTCATTGTTCAATCTATCATAAGGATGTATTGAAGGCCTATGGCCCCCATTATAGAATAGATCCTCATCGTGTGTTCGAGCTAAATGGTTGCTATAAATACTATCCATTACAAATTTCTGATTCAGAGAATTATATCTTTTGTTGTGGGCGTGATATTGATTGGAATACTTACTTCCGTACGGCGTTGCTTTTGCCCGAGGTGCGTTTCATTGCCGTTACCAGAAAGAAATTGTTTAATCCCGACAATTTCATACATATACCCAAGAATGTGGAAATGGTATATGATATCAAAGACTCCGAAGTATGTGAGTACCTGTCCCGCTGCGCCTTGGTATGCCTCCCTGTGGAGCATGGCGACACGAAGGCTGGGCTGGTTATGTACCACTCCGCCCTGATGAACAAACCCATCATCTGTTCCCGCACCCCTTCATTCGTTTCAATGACTGTAGACGGAGACACCGAAGGAGCCCTCTTTTCTAAGGTTGGCGACTATCAAAACTTTGTAATGCACATCAGCGACCTGCTCAGAGAACCTTGGCGCGCCGAACTGTACACCCGTCGCATGCGTCAGCTCATGGAAAGCTTCTCTCCCTATAATTTCTCTCAGCAATTACTGGACTATGTGCGCCCATTACAGCAAGTAAAAGCCAAGACAGTGCACAAATAGCTATTTCTTAATAGTATATTTATACTAACGGAATGTTTTCTTCGTTCTTTATATTAATTAAATACTGTATTACTGTATGCTTGATCAAAAACGATTGATAGTTAAGTTTTATAATATGAAAATGCAAAGATTGAAGGAAATAAGAAAAGTAATGAAGCTATTCGTTTTTATAGCGAGTGTGTTATTCCTTTTTTCATGTTCGGATAAAGAGCTGAGTGAACATATTATACCTCCTGATCCAGATCCGGTTCCTGATCCGGAAATTCCGGAGGGTGCTAAAATGGATTGGTGGAATGAAGCCCGTATGGGGATGTTTATTCATTATGGAATCTATTCGGCCTTAGGAGGTGAATACATTGGACCTGATGTGACAGGTACTCCTATTCATTTTCAAACCTATGGGAATAAAAACACTCCGGTTGATTCAATAATACATGGCGTCGGTGCTGGTGCCGACTGGGTGATGTATGAGGCACAGATTCCCAGAGAAGAATACCGTAAATATACTTCCCAATTCACGGCTGAAAATTATGATCCCCAATTTATTGTAGACATGGCAAAACGAGCAGGCATGAAATACATCGTTATGACTGTTAAGCATCATGATGGCTTTTGTTTGTGGGATTCTGAGGTGACCGACTGGGACGTTTCACAATCTCCGGCTGGTTTGCGCTGGAACAACGATCTTATAGGGCCTCTTGTTAAAGCTGCACGTGCGGCCGGATTAAAATTTGGTGCGTATTTCTCACATGCCCGCGATTGGATGCATCCTGGTGCACCTGGTCTCATCCCTGAATTGCAAAGAGGAGAATATACCTTTGAAGAAAATCGGCAATATATGAATCAGTTTACATATCCAATGCTTTCTGATTTTCTGACACGTTATAAGCCGGATGTCTTGTGGTGGGATGCGCCTGATTGCAATCCCTACGAGGAATTTGCTGAAAAGTGCTATTCAATAGTAAGTGAACATAGCTCGTCTATTATACAAAATGATCGCCTTACTATTCTGACTGACACTTACCCGGGTGATTATTTTACCGCAGAACAAACGTTAAGCGGTGATAGCAAGGATGGAAGAGGTATAGAGTTTTGTACCACCCTGAACGGTTCATTTGGATATAATAAGTTTGACGAGGTGTGGAAATCTCCGAACGAACTACTCTATAAGATTCTTACTACAAACAGACTGGGTGGAAATATATTATTGAACGTAGGGCCTCGTGGTGATGGGAGTATTCAGGAAGGATGCATAGAACTTCTGCAAAGCTTGGCCACATGGATGGATGCAAATGCAGAGGGAATACACGGTACTAGTAGGAGTCCATTAGAATATAACCTTCTACATGGACCTACTACATGGAAAGTTGCAAATGGGGTGAGTCATTTGTATTATCATATCTTTAATTGGAACGGGGAACGCGATTTATGGATTCCCGGAGTTATGAATGCTGCGGATGAAGTGGTAGTCTCAATACCTGCTACCCCCGGAATTGAGTTGCAGGTGGAAGCAGTTGAGGGAGTGGGATTACATATAACCGGATTGCCCCAGCAAGCTCCTTTAAATTTTTGTAACATGATTGATGTGTGTTTTAAAACGACCCCCATCTTGGATGAAGGTATCCGTGAGATTGATGGAGAGATAAATCTTAGTGCGCTCTCCTCTAAAATTTCTGGACCTAGTATTATAGCTGACTGGGATCAGGAACCCTGTGTTAATTGGTATGGTAGCTGGGATAATACTCTTTCGTATAAAATAAAGGTAATTACAGGAGGAACTTATACGATAACGGCCAACTTAGCTGCCCATTTTGATGGCGATATGATATTTAAGTTTAGTAATGGAACCACTTTTTCGGGGAAAAATATTGCAACTTCCTCACTTGAAAATTTTCAGGTGCAACGTATTGGTGAAGTAGAATTAGATCCTGGTACATATACTATGGATGTTGTTTCCAGGCCCTCAAATTCCTGGGTGAAGTTGCGTGGAATAAGCTTAATACACGAATAGAGATCTAATTTATGTGAGATAAAATTTGATGCATACTATGCCAAAAGCTTCTTATGCTAAGATTTCCATTGTAATGTGCACATATAATGGAGAGAAGTATCTGCGTGAACAGTTAGATTCGCTTATAAGTCAGACTTATCCGTTATATGAAATATTAGTGCAGGATGATGTTTCTACAGATGGAACGTTGCAGATATTAAAAGAATATGAACAGCGATACCCAATTATTCATGTGCTCCAAAATGAAAAAAACATGGGGTATAATGCAAACTTCTCATCTGCTATCTATAAAGCTACTGGAGACTATCTTGCGATCTCAGACCAGGATGACATCTGGATGCCCAACAAAATAGAGAGGCTTATGTCGAATATTGGGAATAAGGGAATGATCTTTTCAAAGAGTGTGTTATTTGATGAGAACGCACCGGAGTGGAAAGAGCATAATTACTATTCTGCGCCCAATGTGTCACTGGAAGAGCTGGCCTTTCGTAATAATATATCTGGCCATGCCGTACTGGTGCGGAGAGATCTGCTGGATCGTGTTCCTTTCTGGGATTCCCGTTATTATTACGATTGGTGGTTGGCTATAGTGGCAGCCTATTTTGATGAAATTGTCTTTTTGGATGAAACATTAGTGCGTTGGAGGAGACATCAGCAATCCATCACGCATCAGTTCTATGTGACCTCAAAAAGTGAGTCCCGCATATCAAAATTCTTTCGGTTAAATGATTTCTTGTACAGAAGGAAGAATTATTTGAACTCACTGTATAGGATGTTGTATAAGCTTGAAGAGCATGAAAACAAACATCCTGAGTTTGTGGAAGCCGTAAGACTGACAAGAGATAATGACTTGTTTAGATCCTTAAAATCGTGTTATAAATGCCTTAAAATGAGGAGCATATATCATCCTGAGTTGTCGAATTGTTCATTTAAAAGCATGAAAGATTCATTTATGAAGCCAGTGTATTGCTCTGGGTTTTAACAGTGTTGCTTCCACCTTAGAATTGCGATGATATATCATTTAGGAAAATAGGAACTCTTTTTATTTTTAAGATGAAAATACAACATATTGTTTGGACAGCTATATACGGAGGGGCGGAAACCATGTTAGTGGATATTTTGAACTGTCAGGTTCAGAAGCACAATGTTGAATTAGTGATCATAAATGATCTTATAGAAGGCTCTCTCTTGGCTTTATTGGATAATAAGATCAATGTTATTCTGATCAAAAGACCTTCCCGTAGCAGAAATCTGCTTCCTATATTGAAGTTGAATGCTCTCATATTGTTCGGAAAAGCGGATGTCATCCACTTCCACCAAGATGATATTATACGTTATGTTCCTGTTCGTCATTTGAAGAATAATCTTTTTTTGACTGTTCACAGTACTGAGATGGATGTGATCAGTCTGCCCAAATATCATTATGTCTTTTCTATTTCTGATGTGGTTAAAAAAAAATTGAAAGATATGCATGGTATAGACTCTTACCTGGTTATCAATGGTATTGATCTTGATTCTATTGTAAAGAAACAGGTATACTCTGAAGCACCCTCACTTTTTCGCATTGTCCAGATTAGCCGGCTGGAACATCCGCATAAGGGCCAGGACGTGTTACTGTATGCGGTTTATAAGTTATTACACAACTATCATTTCTCTAACTTCCATTTGGATATAACAGGAACAGGAAAATCAGAAACCTATCTTAAGGCCTTAACAAATGAACTGGGACTGGATGAATATGTTACTTTTACCGGAGTTCGTTCAAAAGAATATATACAAAAGCACATTCACGAGTACGACCTGTTGGTACAACCCTCTAACTGGGAAGGATTTGGGTTAGCTCCAATAGAAGCTATGGCTGCATTGGTTCCGGTACTGGTATCAAATGTGGAGGGGTTGAAAAAGACGGCCCGAAATGGTGAAAATGCATTTATGTTTACCGCTGGCGATTCTGATGATTGCGCAGAAATGATAAATAAGATTATTCACCTTTCAGTACAGGAAAAGAGGGACAAAAGCAATACTGCATACAAGTATGCAATGGATCACTTTAATGTGTCTAGGACCGCCCAAGATTATTTAGATCATTATCAAATGCTTATTGAAAGTACGACAAAATAATGAAGATCTTATTTTTGCCAAACTGGGATATTCAGACTTTGGAAAAGGATAATGAATTAATTCCATCTCCAGATAAACAGGTTTGCGGTGAGCCGTATTGGTTTTTTCGCTATTTTCCAGAAGGAACAAAGGTAGACATCATTGATCGACAAAAGCAATTCTTGCTGCATCCTTTTGAAAGGCGCATGAAATTTTATATCTATCAGTCATTGAAGGCTTTCTTTCGAAGAAAAAAGTATGACGTGGTGATATCTCATGGAGCGCAGAGCGGACTGGTTTATTCGCTCTTAAATATATTTTCTTCTCGAAAAAAACGCCCTCTCCATCTTATAATTGATGTGGGTGGACTGAATGGAGGGCGGACCAGTCCACTTGAAATCGCACTAATCAGGCTGGCCCTGAAAAGCCAACCAGCTATGATATGTCATGCTTCAATACAAGAGAGACAGTATAAGAAATTCTATAACAAAGAAATTGTGAATGCCCGTTTTATCCGATTTGGAGCCAATATCGACGAGTTTGTTTTGCAGAACTTTCCCACGAAAGGATATATTCTTTCATTTGGTTATGCTACGCGCGATTATGATACATTGTTAAAAGCCTGGCGGCAAATCAATACCGATAAGGAGCTGGTTATCTTAGGAAGGGCTTTTAATGTGGAAGAGAAAAATGTGAAAGTTATTGGAAGTGTAGATGTGACATTGTTGCGAAAATATATTGCGGAAAGCCTGTTTGTGGTAATGCCTCTTCCTGTCTTGAATTTCTCTTATGGTCAGATGAGTCTTATTCATTCAATGGCCATGGGCAAACCTTTACTAGTTACCCGTACACCCAGTACGGTTGACTATATCAAGGACGGAGAGGGGGCTTTCTTCGTGAATCCTGAAGATGCGGATGACATGAAATCCAAGCTTCTGTTTATGCTTGATAATGAAGCTAATTTAAACGAATGGGGGGTAAAGGCCCGTCATTATGTGGAAGAGAGCCTGAATGAGAAAGGAATGGCTATAAGCATTTACAAATACATAAAAGAGCTTATGCCTGCTGGCAGATAGATAACCTTGGTCGTGATATCATTTTGTATAAAAAATGCCATTCTCTTCCTATAGTTTCAATAAGTGATGCTTGATGTATGCCAGTATATTTCTTGGCTGGCTCCATACAGACGATAGGACAGTGAAGGGTTTTCTTTTATAATATTCTTCATAGTCACGGAACAGTTGAGAGATGGGTATTTGTTCTGTTCCATATTGAAAATATCTTAGCTTTATTTGTTTCCTGATTAATGGATACATACACCAATTGAAATGCTGGTATTCACCATACCGCAAATACAACGAATGTCTTTCCACATCTTGAAGACAGCGGTTACTGCTCAACTTGCCGGGTACAGCTTCCAGATAGTACCCTAAAGCTTGAGAAGTCTTTCCTAACTTAAATGAACGAGCCACACGGATTTGAAAGTCAAAATCAGCCACTAATCGGTACTGTTCATCGAAATATCCTATGGCTTCATGAATTTGTTTGCGCCACATAGGGAAGCAACTGATATTGAATTCAGATTCAAAAATATCCGGGTCGGATTTGTAATCTTTAAATACATAAGTTTTAGTAGTATATATAGGATACTCATACATATAGTGGGTATCTCCATAAGCAAGTGCTATCTCGGGGTTGTTATCCAGAATATATGCTTGATTTAAGATAGAATCAGGAAGGCGTATATCATCTACATTCCAGTTTGCGATGTATTCTCCCTGAGCCATTCGTATGCCTCGATTCCATGTGGAGTAAAGCCCTTCGCGTTCCGGTATAATAATATGTTTGGCAAAAGGCAGTGCAGGTAATCTTCTCTCTATTATAGAAAGCTCATCTTCTGTAGGCGCATTATGTAGAAGTAACATCTCAATGCGCTCCTTTCCTTCTAACTTTTCGGCATAATTCAGAAAGCTTTCTAAATATTTCTCGCAATGAAAAAGAGAACTGAGTATCGTTATTTTAGGCTTATTCATAAAGCAAATTAAAGTTGGCTTATTATTTAACGCAAAAGTACAAAAAAAGGATCGTAACTTTATTTTTCTCTCAATAAATATACTTTTTAAGAGTACTTCTCGTTCCTTTTATACAGAAATATATTAAGCAAAGATATTCACATGATATTATTTTCTCTTAGATTACGAAAAAAGCTGGCAGTGATACGAAGCTTATTGCCCAGCCTTTTCTTTAATCTACGTTATCTCCCCTTAAAACAAGCCGTTAAATTGCCAATACTTTTGTATAAACCTCGTTTCCATAGCATGAAAGGACAGGTCTGTATTGAGGGAGATGTTTCTTATGGAATGATTCGCTTAGGCTTTATCGGAGTACCTTTGTATCCCAATACTGGGATTGTATGGGAAAACCAGGGAGGTACTGTTTGTTTTAAAGGGGTATGTGTGATTGGCAATGCATCAGCCCTTACCATTGGGGTTAACGGAGTGCTGAAAATTGCAGATAACTTTGCAGCTTCTTCTGCCTTGAAACTGGTTTGCTATCATTCTGTAACAATTGGAGAAAAGGTACGTATGGGTTGGGAGAATATGTTGATAGATACATCTTTTCATCGATTAAAAAATTTAGATGGCTCATATCGCAATAGAGGTTATGCTCCAGTAAACATTGGAACAAATAATTGGTTTGCGGCCCGGTGTATGATTTTACCAGGCGCGCAAACGCCGGATTATTGTACTTTTGCTGCCGGTAGCGTGCTGAATAAAAATTATTCGACTGAATCCTCTCATTCGTTGTTTGCAGGTAGCCCCTTGGCGGTAAAAGTCAGTGGAGTTTGGAGAGATATGAATGATCCTTATGAGTATAATTGAAAAACGAAGAAGAGCTTGAAAAAGATGGAGGTAACCAAAAAAATTACTGATTTCTTTCGGAAAGGAAATGAACGAAGTGTAAAAGCTAAACAGAATGTTATTGGGTCTATACTAATAAAGGGTGGGTCAATATTAACTTCTTTCATACTGGTGCCCATGACTTTAGGATATTTGGACGACTTTCAATATGGAGTGTGGCTTACCATGAGTTCCATCATCATGTGGATGAACTACTTTGATGTGGGAATTAGCTGTGGATTACGTAATAAACTGGCAGAAGCCATGGCGAAGGGCGACTATGAATTAGGGAGGATTTATGTCAGTACCACCGTGTTTTTCTTAACTTTAATTAGTGGGATAATGGTCTTATTGTTTTCTGTAATTCATCAGTGGCTGGATTGGTATAGTATATTGAATGTTTCTCCCGATGCAATCTCAGATCTGAATGAATTGGTATGGATTATATTTACTTTATTTGCCATTAATTTCGTGTTGAAGTTTGTAAATATGGTATTTGTGGCCAATCAGATGCCAATATATAGTAACTTGATGTTGTTGTTGGCTAATGTACTTTCATTAGTAACTGTTTTTATCATGAAATTGTGTACAGCAGGAGATTTGGGAAAGGTTTCGATTGCTTTTTCTTTAGTTCCGATATTAGTATCTTTGTTGGCATATCCCTATGCGTTTGGTGTGAAATATAGAGAATTGGCTCCACGCTTTTCTGCTATACGGATGAAGTATGCAAGAGAATTGATGGGACTGGGGATACAATTTTTTATCATACAGATAGCCTGTCTTATAGCCTTCTCCACATCCAATGTGTTGATATCTCAACTCGTTAATCCGGGAGAGGTTACTACTTATAACATTGCATACAAGTACTTCAATGCCAGTACCATGGTGTATTATATTGTGCTGACCCCTATGTGGAGTGCTATTACGGATGCATATGTAAAACAGGATATTCCATGGATAAAACACGCTATGCGTAAAATGGTAATGGTATGGGCTGCTTTTGCTGTTATGACCGGGCTTATGTGGATTGTTTCACCCATAGCTTATCAACTATGGGTAGGTGATAAAGTGGAAGTTCCATTCATGCTTTCCGCAGTGGTAGCTGTATATACGATTGTGTTGAACTGGAATAATTTATTTTCTTTCTTTTCTAACGGAACTGGAAAAATTCGTATTCAATTGTATGCAAATGTATTAGCTGGACTTCTCTTCATTCCTATCGCAATTCTCTTGGGTAATTTATACTCAACCTTGGGGATTGTATTGGCAATGGCTATTATATTATTGCCTACTTCAATACTTCTTCCGATACAATATCGGAAGATTATTAGTGGTTCGGCTTCAGGATTGTGGAATAAATAGAAGATATATTATTGAGTATTTCTTTAAAATAGACTTACTATAGTTATGGAAATTTTTGAAAGAATAAAATGCTTTCTGCGAGCTAATCCTTTCTATACAAAATATTGTCAAACTTATGTGAATGACTGCCGTTACTGGGTGCGCAATATGAGGTATTACTTTAGATTGTATTCTTGGAAAAAGGATAAAGAAGTAGTCGGAAATACTGTCTATTTTATAATTGATCCAGAAATATCCCATCCTGGTCTGGCGGATCGTTTCAAAGCGATTATAGGAAGTTATTATATTGCAAAGCAAAATGGGTTTAACTTTAAGGTATTGTTCTCTCACCCTTTTGTTTTAAGTAAGTATTTGGATAATGCTTCGCATGAATGGGTTGCTTCAGGGGATGAGTTGAGTTATAGTCTTTGTAATACTCGTATTATTGCATACAATGGTGGTGGGAGAGTGCCTAAGTTATGTAAATCGGTAAAGCAATACCATATATACTGTTATATCGGTTATGATATTCTTGAAACAAACCAAATAGGAAATTACACACAATTGTGGGGGGAATTATTCCGTGAGTTATTTAGCCCTACTCCATATTTGCAGAAAACGATAGCAAATTATAGTTTTCTTCGGGAGAATGATTTTGTAGCAATTCATTTGCGTTTTGTCAATGCTTTGGAGCAGTTTGAGGGAAATCAATTTAATTTTCTTAGCACTGTACAGAAAGAAGAACTTGTGCTACGTTGCCTAAAGGGTATTCAAAATGTTATGAGACAACATCCAGATAAAAAGGCTGTGATCTTCTCAGATAGTACATTATTTCTAAACCGGGTACAAAAGGAATTACCTGTAACAGTTCTTGGCGGAGAAATAGGTCATATATCTTTTATCAACTCAGACGCTATTGTCCTGAAGACATTTGTGGATTTCTACATGATTTCTAAAGCGAGTGAAACAGTTCGTATTCTTGCGCCTGAGATGTATAATACGGTTTTCTCTTATTATGCAGCTTTGAGTGGCGGGAAAAATTGTAGAGATTATCAGGTGTAGTTTTTAGTGTCTTTTTGTTTGGAGATAATAGGCTTTGTCGAAGAAGAAATAAAATGGTATGAAATTAAAAGGGATGAATAATATATCAGAGGATATGGAGTTCATTAGCATGAAAATAGCATACAGAAATAGAGAAATGGAATAATTAGATCTTTTCCTTAATATTATAATTGCTAAATAAATAAAGGCCAAAGTATATATAATTGTACCTACTATTCCATATCGTAAGATAAGATTGGACCATGAGATATCGGGACTATATAACTGGGCTATTCCTATATCAACTCCATCTCTATCTGCTACATTCAAACCGATACTATAACGAAAATTAGCATTAGTATACGGAGAACCATCTATGCAAAAACCTTTTCCTATGAAGAAACTAACATCAGATTCTATTACATCTAAGTAGCGTTCAAAAACCAGTGCCATGCGAAATATAAAGGTAGATCCCTCTTCCATCTCTGAATCGTCAGATTCAACCACTTCAATGAATTCACCTGCAAGTACGCTTTGAATATCGGTAAGGGTTCTTCCTTGTATCTGTTTTGCAACTATAAGGCCAACTCCCCCCAAAACGAGTAGAAAGATTGGTATGTATTTAATCAATCGCTTTAAGTTTTCCATCTTTAGGAGTACTCCTATAAATAGTAATAATATAACAATCAGTATTGCGGAACGGGAGAGTGGTAAAATAAGTGCTACAGCAAGAATGCTTATAATCCATGGCTTATAGTGTACCTTTACAGTACTGAAAAACAGGATGAAGAAAAAGAGATATAAATATCTGGGGAAATTATAATAACGATGAATAAATCCAAAATAGCTGCCACCGCCAACGGCTTCTGTCATCAGTGGGATAGCTGTGAGGGCCTGAATGGTGTAAAGCACGCATTGGATAATTGTAATACCTAAAAGCGCATATACAACCTTGTTAAACTGAGCCTTATCCAGGCGTCGGATGACAAAATAGGAAAGTATAATGAAAAATGAGCGTGAAGTTCGGATTACCTCTCCAAGGGGGATGTGGTAGTAAAAAAGGCTATAGCCAATAATAATAAGCAATAGGATAATATACCCCAGAATGATCTTAGAAAGAGGATTTACAGGAATAAAATCATCGAAACGATATAGACCATAAGCAAATAGGATAATTGTGTATACAAAAGCAAAGTCAATGCCTTTTGATATGCCTACAAATGTTTCAAACAGCGGTTCTGGTATAATTTGAAATCCACCGGTACAAAAAAAGAAAAAGATGAGCACCGAGGATACGCGATGCCCGATTACATAGAGGATAATACTTAATATAAGAAGCGGAATAAACAGCATTATATTAAGGGTTTAAATTATGCAAGAGCTTGATTAGACAGTTCTCCTTTTTTTAATGATTTGCGGAAAAATAGGAATGTATAAATGCCTAAAGAAAAGAACGTACCACAAAAGATACCTGCGACTCCTGCCTTAAGTAATCCAAAGCGGCTTTTTTCCAAGGGGTAGCGTGGAGTATCTACCACATCTATTAAAGGCGTATTGTTGTTCATTGTCACTTTTGCAAGCTCCAGATTCTTCTTCATTTCTGCATAAGTAGCAGCAAGGTATTGCATCTCTGTCGTCTTTTCTATTGTGGATACGGATGCACTTTGGCGAATGGCATTAGGAGTGTCATCCACTGCCAGTGCGCGGGCATTTATGGCTAAAGCATACGCGGAACGGATAGAGTCTACTTCGTTTTGAAGTCGCTCGTAATTTTCGCGAGATCGTTTTGTCTTAATCTCAATATAGTAAGCTTGAGCTTCACTCATAAGATTCTCAAGAAACATCTTTGAAAGAGTTTCATTAGTGGAAACAAAGCTGAGATCTCCGAAACTTAGTTTCTTGCTACGTTTATCTATTACGAGTTGTTTCTGTTGAATTATTGTACAAATGATCTGGAGTACACTGTCTTGGTTACGACTGTAGGTGGAGCGGTTTTGAGATATTGGGAAATTTAAATTTTGGAGTTGAGGAGTTTTGGCCCATGCCTTGTTTAATTGATAGGTAGTAATGTATAGATTGAGAAGGTTGGTGGGCTTTTCCGCAACTAGTACAGGCTTTAGCAGGGTTTTCTCAACCATCAATCTCGAACTGAGCAGCTCGAATAGATTGTCACCTCCGAAAGCTCCCATTGATCCTCCACCCATACTAAGTCCAAACTGCGAGGCTAAGTCGGCAATACCTCCTCTTGATTCTTCTCCTTGCATTACAAAGCTAAGCCTTGCCGTATATTTAGGGACAATAATAAAAGATGCAGTAAACGATAGAATCATACAGATAGAGAATATAACAAAGATGCCTATTTTCTTCTTTAAGATGAATTCCTTCCAGTCGTTATAATTCTGTTTCAGGATATTTAATGAAACATATTCCGGTTGCTTCTCCATAGAGATTATACTATTTAAATAAACTGATAATAATTGCTGCTACTGAAGCCAGGCTGGCACTTAGGCCCACCACTTCTCCTGTGGACATTTGTTTCTTTTCCGGCTTTTCCGGCACAATAACACGAGAGCCGGGAAGCACTTTAGGATAGTTACGGAATCCCATGAAAGAACGTGCAGCATCTACCTCACCATTGGCGTAAATTACATACGAACCTTTTTTCAAAGCCCTTGCACTGAAACCTCCAGATTCACGTACATAGCTTTTCATAGATTTACCTTTGATATAACGTACAGCATTGGGTTTCATGATTTCGCCATCCACAAAGACCACCTCAAGCTGTTGAGGAATACTGATAGAGTCTCCTTCAGACAGGAGAAGGTCGTATTTGGATTTAGGATCTTTAATAATCTTCTCAAGATTGATACCTACCATGTCTGTCTCCCGAATCAGGTTCATACGCAGTTCCAATGAGTCCCGACTTCCTCCCTGAGTAGAGGTTGTTTTATCACCCAGCTGTTCTGAGAGATCTTCCAGCATTCGTTTCTCGGATTTGCTGAGGTTGCGCTTACGTATTAGGAAGGCCCCATTGGGGTAGGCATATTGTGTCAGGCCTCCAGCCATATCTATGAGATCGGAAATTCGTTGTTCCTTATTTAAGAGAACATAATCACCAGGATACTTTACTTCGCCTACTACACTCACTTTTTTCATTTCCTCCAGTCCATATTGGTAACGCACCATAATACGGTCGTTCTTCTTTAGTCGGAAGAAGGAAGCTGAATCTGATACATTTAATTCAGAATCCATAGAGAATTGAAACTTCTCAGCTTTGTTTACATTGTTTTTTAGGTTACTATCATCAATGGTTTGTCTATATACATCTATAAGCCTGGGGTCGGCTTTAGAATTGAAGCCTTTAGCCATCAAGATCACATCCTTTAGAGTCATTCCTTCTGCAAAGGTGTATTGTCCAGGGGTTATAACGGCTCCGGATATGGAAATGAATTCTTTTTCTTTCATTTCTGCTACGGCGAAGATGTGCACGCTATCCTCTTTTTGTAAGGCCACATCAGCTTCCCCAGCTAGTACGCTGCGGGGAGAGAAGGACATCATTTCCGGTATATTAAATACATTCTTTCGATATATAATAGCATGATTTACAAAAGCGTCTTCTAGTAATCCATCCGCTTTCTGCAAAAGGTCGCTTACCCTCATCCCCTTGTCGAGCGAGTATTCTCCGGGGCGATACACAGAACCTTGTATTTGTACACGGTTAGAAAAGCGTTCAAGTATTTTCCCTACCGTATAAAAATCTCCGGATTCGGTATGAAAGCTTGCATATTCGGAGCTGTGTACGTCAATGACGGATTTTTCTTTGTGGGTGTTCCGGTAAGCAGTGACACGATCACGATAGGCATTTTGTGTGAATCCTCCGGCAAATTCAATCAAATTATCTACAGTTTCAAATTCCCCCATTTCATAAATGGCGGGAGTTTTAATCTCTCCCTTAATAGATACTCGGTTGTTGTAAGGGAGTACCTTTATTACATCCTGATCTTTAAGGCGCAGAGTAGAACTTTTTCCATATACTAAAAAGTCGTAAAGGTCTATGACAGAGATAATCCGATTGCCACGAGAAACTTGCACTTTACGGAAAGAAGCATTTTCTGTAGGACCTCCAGAAAGATACAAAGCATTATAGACGGATGAGAGTGATGGGATAGTGTACGACCCCGGTTTTGCAATTTCTCCAATTACACTAACCGTAATACTTCGAATATCCCCCAAAGCGATGCTTACTTTTACCGTATTGTTATTTATTCCGCTATAAACAGATGCCAATCTTTTGTGAATCAAAGATTTAGCCTCTTCGATGGTCAGCCCTCCAACAGTAACTACTCCTACGTATGGAATATTGATTTTTCCTTCTGGCGAAACAAATAAATTGTAATTAGCTTGGGAGTTGCCATATAGATCAATCAAGAGTTCATCATCAGGCCCTAGGGTGTAATCTGTAGGAGTGGCCAAACGAAGGTTTGGTTCAAAAGTAAGGTATGTATCCCGGAAAGTGGACACACCAAATACTTCCAGTCTCTCTTCGTCTAATAATAACAGGTTTTCTTCGTCGGTTCCTGTCTCCGTTAGGAATTTCTTTTGAACTTGGCGGTCTTTATATTCATTTTCCGTTACTCCATTATAGCGTACGATTCTCTTTTTTAGTTTTGCGATGTGCTCTTTTGATAAATTGTATTTTGGAGCTTGTTTGTCTAGTTGATCAACTGTTAGTCCTTGTTGATTCATCTGATCCATAAGCTGTTCCATTTGGTTGTCAGATAACTTATCTATACTGTTGGCACTCATTCCACTCAATGTCTTCAAAACATCCAGCGATTGTGCATACATTAATGAAGAGAAACTAGCTAAAAGGAGTAGCAGTAAAAGCTTTTTCATCTTTAAACGGAGATAATTAAATATAAGTATATGTTATAACGTTAAACCATTCTTAATATTGCATCTTGATTTTCTTCTTTTCTTCTTGGGGATAAAAACTCTTCTTGAAACACGCATAATTCACAAATTAGTGCTACTTTTGCCAACGTTTTTGATTTATGATTGGAAATATGTCACGTTTTGTAGCTAAAACGCTCTTTTGTTGTTTTTTTATGTGTACAATGGCGCCATTGTATGCAAAGGATTTTGTGGTATTCATTGATCCGGGTCATGGTGGAAAAGACCCTGGTGCGGTGGGTGCTATCTCTAAAGAGAAAGATATAAATCTGAGTGTGGCTTTAGAGGTGGGGCGGTTAATTTCCAATAATATAAAGGATGTGAAAGTTTTATATAGCCGGAAAACGGATGTTTTTATAGAACTTGATGATCGTGCTCATATGGCAAATAGAGCGAATGCAGATCTTTTTATATCCATTCATGCAAATGCTGTGGAAAGTAAGCCGCAAACCGTACAGGGAGTAGAGACATATACATTAGGTACTGCGAGCTCTGCTGAAAATCTGGCGGTAGCAAAACGTGAGAATGCTGTAATTATGTTAGAAAAGGATTACGAGAAACGATATAATTACAACCCGAAAGCTCCGGAGTCTGTGGCTATGTACGAGTTTATGCAAAGCTTAAATGTAGAACAGAGTGTTCATTTTGCTTCATTGGTTCAGCGTCAGATGAAGGGGTACTGTAAACGAGTGGATAAAGGAGTCAGGCAGGCTGGTTTTCTAGTTCTGAGAGCCACATCTATGACCAGTGTGTTGGTTGAGCTTGGTTATATGTCCCATAGAGAAGAGGAGAGGTATATTAGTTCTACGGAAGGGATTAGTAAACTTTCCGAGTCTATTTACAGGGCTTTCCGTCAGTATAAATCTGAATATGATGTCCGGGTGAAAGGTTCTTCAAGTATCACTTCTGCGGATATTATCAAAGTAGCTGATGAGAGTACGTCAGAAAAAGAGGTGGCACAAGCGTTAGATGCTACGCCTTCTCCAGTTTCTGCAAATCCTTCAAAGCCTGCTGCGTCAGCTTCCTCCTCCTCTCACATTTTGTTTAAAGTGCAGATTATAGCGTCTAATACACCGATAAAGAAGGGAAGCGCACAATTTAAAGGTTTAAATCCAGTTGGCTTTTATGAAGAAGGCGGTTATTATAAGTATACTTATGATGAAAACACTGACTATAATAAGGTATATCGAACGCGTAAAGAGATCCTTTCAAAGTTTCCCTCTGCATTTATAGTCGCTTTTAGGGATGGGGAAAAGATGGATATAAATCAGGCAATACGTATATTTAAGGCGAATACGACCAAATAGATACTGAAGATGTTAAATATGAAATTACTTACCAAAGAAGTAAAAATAGGAATATTTGGCCTTATGGCCTTGTTTCTGATTGTGTATGGGATTAACTACCTGAAAGGGATAAATATGTTTAAACCCAGCAATTATTTTTATGTCAAATATACAAATATCATGGGGCTGACCAAGTCGAGTGCTGTGTTTGCTGACGGCTATCGAATAGGTTTAGTTCGCGATATTTATTATGACTATACCCGTCCGGGTAATGTGGTTGTAGAAATCCAAATCGATACGGAAATGCGAATTCCCCGTGGTACCTATGCTGAGTTGAGTACTGAGATGCTGGGAGGAGTGAATATGGACTTGATTTTTCCGCATAATCAATCCCATTATTATGCAGTGGGAGACACCATTCCGGGAAAGGGAAAAGTGGGACTGATGGATCAGGTTTCTACCAAGATGATGCCGCGTGTAGAAGATATGTTGCCCAAAATAGACTCCATCTTGACTGCCATTAATGCCTTGCTTAGCGATCCTAATATAGCAGCCAGTCTTGCCCAGATAGCAAAGACTTCTGAGAACCTGGCAGCTTCAACCGAGAACCTGAGGATATTTACCGGGCATGATCTTCCCCTGTTAACACAGACCATGACTAAGGCAGGCGGAAACTTGGAAGAGTTTACAGGCAAGCTTAATGAGCTGGAGCTGGCGCAGACCTTGCAAAGTATTAACACCACAATGGCCAATGTGCAGCAAATGACTGAGAAGTTGAACCGTAAAGACAACACCGTAGGATTGATGCTTAATGATGATTCGCTGTATGTGAATCTGAATAAAACGGCTTCCAATGCTGCGGTATTGCTTGAGGATTTGAAAGCTCATCCCAAACGTTATGTACACTTCTCCGTGTTCGGAAAGAAGGACAAATAACAAAGAATCCTATCATAACAGTTGATTAAGAATAAAACCAAATAAAAATGAGTTACTTAATAAAGCCCCAAGGCTACCACAGTTTATTGGATCTGAGACAGACGGAAGAAGGCATTCGTCTGGTAAAAGACTTCTTTCAGGTCAACCTATCTTCAGAGTTAAAGTTGCGCCGTGTGACGGCTCCCTTGTTTGTTCTCAAAGGAATGGGTATCAATGACGACTTGAGTGGAGTGGAGCGGGCTGTAACTTTTCCTATCAAGGATCTGGACGATGCAAAAGCTGAGGTCGTTCACTCGCTGGCTAAGTGGAAGCGCATTACTTTGGCAGAATATGAAGTAGAGCCGGATTTTGGTATATATACTGATATGAATGCCATTCGTAGTGATGAAGAGCTGGGAAACCTGCATTCATTGTATGTGGATCAGTGGGACTGGGAGCGTGTGATGACCAAAGAAGAACGTAATATCCCTTTTCTAAAAGATATAGTACGCCGAATCTATGCAGCGATGCTTCGTACAGAATACATCGTTTGCGAGAAGTTTTCTGCCATAAAGCCCTTCCTGGCCAAGGAGGTGTTTTTTATTCATTCCGAGGAACTGCGTCAGTTGTACCCGGATCTTTCGTCAAAAGAGCGCGAAGATGCCATTACCCGCAAATACGGAACCGTCTTTATCATTGGCATAGGTTGTAAGTTGAATGATGGGAAAGAGCACGACTTGCGCGCTCCGGACTATGACGATTACAGCACCATGGGTGAGAATAATCTGCCTGGATTGAATGGCGATCTATTGGTGTGGAATGACGTTCTGGGCCGTGCTGTAGAACTCTCTTCTATGGGTATTCGCGTGGATCGCGAAGCTCTGTTGCACCAGCTTGAAGAGAGTGGCAAAGAAGAACGTCTGCAGCTGTATTTCCACAAACGTTTGATGGAGGGTTCATTGCCCTTGAGCATAGGTGGAGGTATCGGCCAGTCGCGCCTTTGTATGCTTTACCTGCGTAAAGCGCATGTGGGTGAGATTCAAGCCAGTATCTGGCCGGAGGACATGCGTAAGGAATGTCGTGACCTGGGTATTCACCTTATTTAATATAATCAGATGGACGTAAAGATTGAAGAAAGCTGGAAGAAGCACCTGCAGGGGGAGTTTGAGAAACCATATTTCTCCCTTCTTACTGATTTTGTACGCCGGGAATACGGCACTACGCCTGTGTATCCTCCCGGAAACCTGATCTTCAATGCGTTTGATAACTGTCCGTTTGAGGATGTGAAAGTTGTAATCCTGGGTCAGGATCCCTATCATGAACCGGGCCAGGCGCACGGACTTTGTTTCTCGGTGAATGACGGAGTGGCTTTTCCTCGTTCACTCATCAATGTCTTTAAGGAAATACAGGATGACTTGGGTATTCCCATGCCCCGTACCGGCAACCTGACCCGTTGGGCAAAGCAGGGAGTACTGTTGCTCAATGCTACCTTGACCGTACGTGCCCACCAGGCCGGATCGCACCAAAACCGTGGCTGGGAAGAATTTACGGATGCCGCCATCCAGGCCTTGGCTACGCAGCGGGAGCATATCGTATTCATCCTGTGGGGATCATACGCCCAGAAGAAAGGAGCTTTTATAGACCCCAACCGCCATTTTGTATTGAAGAGCCCGCACCCTTCGCCGCTGTCAGCTTCAAGGGGGTTCTTTGGGAATCATCATTTTAGTCTGGCAAACAATTATTTAACATCTCATGGACTTACACCCGTTCAGTGGTAGTAGGTTTACCCAATAATCAAGAATAAAATAGATATCAGATATGAATATTTCGTATAATTGGCTGAAAGAATACGTCGAGTTCGACCTTACGCCGGATGAAGTATCCGCTGCCCTTACTTCCATTGGACTGGAAACGGGTGGGGTAGAGGAAGTGCAAACCATCAAAGGAGGCCTTGAAGGTCTTGTGATTGGCGAAGTGCTCACCTGCGAGGTGCACCCTGATTCGGATCACCTGCATGTAACCACCGTGAATCTGGGTAGCGGAGAACCTGCACAAATCGTGTGTGGCGCTCCCAACGTAGCTGCCGGACAGAAGGTGGTAGTAGCCCCCTTGGGTGCCGTATTGTATGATGGCGACAAGGAAATCCGTATGAAGAAGATGAAGCTGCGCGGCGTAGAGTCCTGCGGCATGATCTGTGCGGAGGATGAGATCGGTATCGGCACAAGCCACGCCGGCATTATCGTACTGCCAGCTGAAGCAGTACCGGGCACACTTGCCAAAGAGTATTACAATATAAAGAGCGACTATGTGCTGGAAGTGGATATTACCCCCAACCGTGCCGATGCCTGCTCGCACTACGGCGTAGCGCGTGATTTGTATGCCTGGCTCCTGCAGAATGGCTATAAAACTGCCCTTCAACTCCCCTCGGTAGAGGCCTTCAAGGTGAATAGCCACGACTTGGATATTGACGTAGTGGTGGAGAACAGCGAAGCCTGCCCCCGTTATGCCGGTGTATCCATCAAGGGGGTTACCGTAAAGGAAAGCCCCGAATGGCTGAAAAATCGCCTTTCTGCGGTAGGCGTTCGCCCTATCAATAATATTGTAGACATTACCAATTACATTGTACACGAACTGGGACAGCCTCTGCACAGCTTCGATGCCGATGCCGTGGGCAGCAAAGTAATTGTGAAAACTCTGCCCGAGGGTACTCCTTTCGTGACCTTGGACGAGGTAGAGCGCAAGCTCAGCGACCGCGACCTGATGATCTGCAATGCCGGCGGCCCGATGTGTATCGGTGGTGTATTTGGCGGATTACAGTCGGGCGTGACGGAGAAAACGGTGAATGTATTCCTTGAAAGCGCCTATTTCCATCCTACATGGATCCGTAAGAGCGCCCGTCGTCACGGGCTGAATACGGATGCTTCCTTCCGTTTCGAGCGTGGTATTGACCCCACTTATCAGGTATATGTACTGAAGCGCGCCGCGCTTCTGATACAGGAATTGGCAGGTGGTGAGATAGCCTCTGAAGTGAAGGACGTATGCCCCATTCCGGCCGAGAAATTTATAGTACCTGTTACCTACCGCCGCATCAATACATTGATAGGAAAAGAAATCCCAGCGGACACGGTAAAGAGTATTGTACGCAGCCTGGAGATGGATATTACCGAGGAAACTGCCGAAGGACTTACCTTGGCTATTCCCCCGTACCGCGTGGATGTGCAGCGTGACTGTGATGTGATTGAAGACATTCTCCGCATCTACGGATATAATAATGTGGAACTTCCTGGCACCATGTCGTCCAGCCTTTCTGTAAAGACAGATACCGACCGTTCCCACAAACTCCAGAATCTCGTAGCCGAGCAGCTTGTAGGCTGTGGCTTCAGCGAGATCATGAACAACTCGCTGACCCGTGCCGGATACTACGAAGGGGGTGTCACCTTCCCGCAGGAGCAGCTTGTGATGTTGCTAAACCCGCTAAGTACCGACCTGAACAGCATGCGTCAGACCCTGCTCTTCGGTGGATTGGAAAGCATCGCCTACAATATCAACCGCAGAAATGCCGATCTGAAGTTCTTCGAGTTTGGCAATACGTATACTTATCGTGCAGAGAATCAGAAGGAAGACAAGATACTTAGTCCCTATAAAGAAGAATACCATCTGGCTTTGTGGCTTACAGGCGATAAAGTGTCCGACTCATGGGCGCACCCCGAAGAGAAAAGCACCGTCTATGAGCTGAAAGCATATGTGGAGAATATCTTCACCCGCGTAGGCCTGAACCGTAAGGCTTTGGTGGTGGAACAGCTTGGTACCGACCTCATGGGCAGCGCACTGCGTTACTCTACCCGTGGTGGAAAAACGGTTGCTGTGCTGGGGCTTGTAAGCCGTTCCTGCCGCAAATCCTTTGATGTAGATCAGGAAGTATATTACGCCGATATCCATTGGACAGAGCTGTTGCGTGCTGCCCGTTCGGCCAAAGTATCTTATACGGAACTCTCTAAGTTTCCGGCCGTGAAGCGCGATTTAGCCCTATTGGTGGATGCTTCCGTATCCTTTGCCGAGATAGAAAAGGTGGCGTACGAATCGGATCGCAAGCTCCTGAAGGACGTATGGCTCTTTGACGTGTACGAAGGCAAGAACCTGGAAGCCGGCAAGAAATCGTATGCCGTAAGCTTTCTGTTACAGGACGAAAGCCAGACTCTGAACGAGAAACTGATCGAAAAGATCATGAGCAAAATCATCGGCAACCTGCAAAACAAGCTGGAAGCCCAATTACGATAATCAATCATTAAAAGATAAAGATAACTACCACTATGGGAAGAGCGTTTGAATACAGAAAAGCAACGAAACTGAAACGATGGGGCAATATGGCCCGCGTCTTTACACGCATCGGCAAGCAAATATCCATTGCCGTAAAAGCCGGTGGCCCTGATCCCGAGAACAACCCCAGCCTGCGCGCCGTCATCGCCAATGCCAAGCGCGAGAATATGCCGAAGGACAACATAGAGCGCGCCATCAAGAATGCCCTAGGTAAAGACCAGAAGGACTACAAGGAAATGAACTACGAAGGCTATGGCCCCTTCGGTATTGCCATCTTTGTAGAGACTGCTACTGATAATACCACCCGCACCGTGGCCAATGTACGCAGTGTGTTCAATAAGTTTGGCGGTACGCTGGGTACCTCTGGCAGCCTGGACTTCATGTTCAGTCACAAGTCGGTATTTACCATTTCCATGAAGGAAGATGTAGCCGCCGAGGATCTGATCCTGGAACTCATCGACTTCGGGGTAGAGGAGGAGTATGATGAGGAAGACGGCGAAATCACCCTCTACGGCGAGTTTCAGTCCTTCAGCGCTATCCAGCACTATCTGGAAGAAAACGGTTTCGAGATTAAGAACTCCGAGTTTACACGCATCCCCACCGAACTGAAAGACCTTACCCCCGAGCAGCGCGAAACCATCGACAAGATCGTGGACCGTCTTGAGGACGATGAAGACGTGCAGAACGTGTACACCAACATGAAACCCGACGAAGAGGAATAACCCCCGATGCGCTCTATTTATAAGACCCGCGGAACCTGTAGCCAGTACATCATCACCGATGTAGAGGACGGTATCCTTAAGGAAGTGGAATTTAAAGGTGGCTGTGACGGCAACCTGACGGCAATGGCCATCCTTATCAAAGGGCAGCCTGTGGCTCAGGTTATCGAGAAGCTGGAAGGCATCCGCTGCGGAATGCGTAGCACCTCCTGTGCAGATCAGTTGGTACAGGCGCTCCGTCAGGCGCGGTGATTCCTGTCAGTTACAATAAACTTAGCATAAGGGTGGATTTGATCCGCCCTTATTTGTATCTATATGAAGCAATTTGATCTTGATGAGCGTGTAGCACGCTCGGTAGCCCTTTTTAAGGAAGGCTACAATTGCGCCCAGTCGGTGGCTGCGGCTTATGGTGATTTGTACGGATTGACATTCGAGCAATCTCTGCGTGTGTCTGCCTCTTTTGGCGGAGGTATCGGGCGCATGCGCGAAACGTGTGGGGCAGCCTGTGGTATGTTTATTATTGTGGGGCTGGAAACTGCTGCTACAGATGGCAAAGACCATGAGGGAAAAGCTGCCAATTACAAGGCCGTGCAAGAACTGGCTACCGAATTTGCTGCACGAAACGGGGCGTTAAAATGTGGAACTCTACTTGATTTACAAAGCGATACGCCAGTTTCTTCCATTCCCCAGGAAAGGAATGCTGCTTATTACGCCAAGCGCCCTTGCGTGAAGATTGTGGAAGAAGCGGCTCGTATTGTAGGAGAATTTGTATTGAAAAAATGATAATCCTCCGCTGTTTTAGTTAAATAAAGTTATACAAAAGACGCAGATTAGGCTGTGTTGTATGCTGTATAACATCTAATTCGTACTTTTGCACCCGAAATCAAAAGAATGACCCATTACAAAGTAATGAAGGTAATTGTTTTATTTTTAAAAGCAGATAGAAAATGTTAGAAGAAAAAGCAGGTGCAGTAGCCGGTCAGATCTGGAGTGCACTGAATGAAAACGGACAGCAGTCGCAAAAACAACTGAAGAAGGTTACCAAGTTGGTTGACAAGGATCTCTTCTTAGGTCTTGGCTGGTTGCTTCGTGAAGACAAAGTTGTTACTTCTGAAGTAGAAGGAGAACTCTTCGTAGCGCTGAAGTAAGTAAGAGCACAGAAAAAGCATTAGAAAGGGAATGCCGGAACATTGTTTCGGCATTCCCTTTTTTGCTGAATAATGAGTTTCTGAATCCCCCTTACGGATACGTATTATGGCTCAGCGGATTTACGGATCCGCGGATTTTCCCGGTGGATGGTAGTCCTCAATAGTTCGGAACAGCCCCATCCCTGGAAGGGATGAATTTTAGTAACCGGGGGTTAGCGCAGCGTAACCTCCGGATCGAAATCTCCACCTCCCACCGTCCCTGAAAGGGATTAACCGTGATTACCCAAAAAACCGAAGATCAAGATCAACACCCTGCTGCATCTTCAGAGCCACAAGTTCTTCTCGGAAGGAGACTGTTTTGTGGTGGATTTCCTGGTTCTTGATATAGTTTATAATCCCATCTTTCTCCCGATGCGAATATGTCAAAGCC
>JAVBMN010000023.1:0-133993 GCA_031552405.1 Bacteroidaceae bacterium
ACTCGTAAGAGAACTCCATAAGTATATCAAATATTACAATCAGGAAAGAATCAAATTGAAATTGGGAGGACTAAGCCCAATCAAATATAGATTAGAAAAAAATAGAAGTTAAACCGTCCAACTTTTGGGGTTCAGTACAAACCCCACCCTTCACACCCTTCACACCTGTCCTTCACCCGCAAAGCCTTTATACATGGGCATTACAGAGTATATGAAGGAGGTGAAGGGCAAATAGGGAAACACCTGGAAGGGAGAGCGGTTTCTCTGTTATTGGGCTTGCATGGCCTGTTCGAGGTCGCGGATGATATCGTCCACATCTTCGATACCGACGGAGAGGCGGATAAGATCGGGGGCTACACCGGCGGCTACCAGTTGCTCGTCGCTGAGCTGGCGGTGGGTATGGCTGGCGGGATGCAATACACAGGTACGGGCATCGGCTACATGGGTTACGATAGCTACGAATTTGAGACGATCCATAAACTGAATGCTCTCTTCACGACCACCTTTGAGACCGAAGGCGATGACACCGCAGGTACCGGAAGGCATGTATTTTTGGGCTTGCTCGTAGTATTTATTACCAGGCAGGGTAGCGTAGTTTACCCAGGCTACATTCTCATTAGTTTGCAACCACTCAGCCACTTTCCGGGCATTGCTACAATGACGGGGCACGCGCAGGTGCAGGGTCTCGAGGCCTATATTCAGCAAGAAGCAGTTGAAGGGGGAAGGGATAGAACCCAGGTCGCGCATCAACTGAACAGTGGCTTTTGTAATATACGCACCTTTTCCGAATGCCTGAGCATAGATAAGACCATGATAAGACTCATCGGGAGCGGTAAGGCCGGGATACTTACCGGGGTATGCTTCCCAGTCAAAACTTCCGCTATCCACAATAACACCTCCCACGCTGGTGGCATGACCCTCCATATACTTAGTGGTGGAATGGGTTACGATATCTGCTCCCCACTCAAAGGGGCGACAGTTTATGGGAGTGGGGAATGTATTATCCACAATGAGAGGCACACCATTGGCATGGGCTACACGGGCAAATTTCTCGATATCAAGTATCTGTCCGCCGGGGTTCGAGATGGTTTCGCCAAACAGCAGTTTGGTATTGGGAAGGAAGGCAGCATGCAACTCCTCTTCCGTAGCATCGCTATCCACAAAAGCGCATGCAATACCCAGCTTTTTAAGGGTCACACTGAAAAGGTTATACGTACCTCCGTAGATATTGGAAGAACATACGAAGTGGTCGCCGGACTCGCAGATATTGAAGATGGCGTAAAAGTTGGCTGCCTGTCCAGAGGAGGTAAGGATAGCTGCTACTCCACCTTCGAGGGCTGCAATCTTTTTGGCTACCGCTTCGTTGGTGGGGTTTTGCAGTCGGGTATAAAAGAAACCACTTTCTTCCAAGTCGAAGAGTTTGGCCATTTGGTCACTGGTTTCATATTTAAAGGTAGTACTCTGGTAGATGGGTAACACGCGTGGTTCGCCTTTGCCAGGTTCCCATCCGCTTTGCACACAAAGCGTGCCGAGGTTCATTTTCTTATTTTCCATTATTTATTCGATATACATATTATTATCAGGGGGTTATTTTCACTACACTAGTTGTTCTGGCGGGGCGGCCGTCAGTGGTAAGACCTTCCAGCACCACCTGGTGATCACCGCCACGATCATCCGTATAATATTCAATCAGCGCGGTGCCGTCGGGTTCCAGTACCACCTTAGGGTTCCAGTACAGGGTAATACGGAGGTCGGACTCAGACTTCTCTTTCTGAGCCGGGGTATTGTACACCGGGCTATAGAACTCTATTGAGTGATTGTATCCGCGTGGGGTAATAAAGGCTGTATTTGTTTTATTACGGGCCACAAGCGGATCCACAGGCCGGGTGGTGATGATAAACGCTCCGTTGGAGCCCTGTGTACCCAACGTGGCCAGTCCGGCCGCATTGTGTCTGAGGATGGAGATTTGCTGGATTTCATACCCCATATAATCCTGCAGCATATTATAATCGGCCGCAGCATCGTAAATCACATCATTGATGATCAGCACCGGCATCTTGTCGGGGGTGCTCTGAAAGGCAAAGAAAGAGCCGTTGCTATCGTCGGTATAGGTTACACCGGGCATCTGCATCATGATATCCCACAGGGACATATTCTGGCGGTCGCCCAAGAACTCTTCCCCGTACTTCCTGTCGGCAAGGGCATTATAAATCTGATTGGCGCCGCCGGCGCGGAAATTGTCTTTCTTGGCAGTGATGGTCAGTTCTTTCAGACTGTGTATCTGCATACCACCTTCCGCAAAGTAACGGTCGCGGGCCGCATTCAGGGCCTCTTCCGTAAGGTTGAGGGTGGGCATTCCATCCGGATAAGGAATCTTACTGGTGGCCGGAAATACATCCACCGGATCCATCATAATAGTGACCGGAAGGTTATTACGCGACAAGGTACGTACTACAAACTGGGTACTATCGGGCACGTTATCGCCTTCTATTACAAACTTTCCCGTTTTGCCAGTCAGGGTTCTATACATCTTTCCTATAGAGGATGCCATAGCGGTCACGCCCATATTGGCCGGATTACCCGTTACCGGCATTACACGACCGGTAAAGCTCAGGCCCTGCTCCACATAATACTTAAATGCGGTATCTGGCATCTGAGTAAAATCACTGGTATTAAAGCGCCTCCAACCGTGGGTCAGCATTAACAGGTTCTGTTCAGCAGCTGCACGTCGGTTACTTGCCAGGAAGTAACGCCCCGGATTTTCCACAAAACCTTTCAGGTCGGAGGTCAACCACAGCTCGGACTGTATAGTACTCGCCAAGGTATCAAGGGGCGACATATCCATATTGGTAACGCTGACACCAAAATCACCTGCCAAGGGGGCATTATTGTAATCCTTTGCAGTGAGGGAAAGTTGTACGCGCTCCCGTTTTCCATAAGAGGGACGATCGGCCGCCAGCTCCAGCACAGGTTGCTGACTGCGTTTCACAAATATCAGGCGTTCACTCAGTGTTTTTCCTTTCTTGTCAATAAGAAGCAGATGCGTAATTCCGTCGCGCAAGTACTCATCCGTAATAAGATCACTATTGCGTTCGGCGTTCATTATCTGCATATAGCGCAACATGCCCCGCACATGCGCTACGGCATAGAGAGTATCGGGCCAGGGAGTTTCTTCGTCTTTCATAACCTGAAAGGCAATGCCGGCGTTGGTGCGTTTGGCCGACAGTTTGAGGCCGGACTTCACTTCGGGCAGATCGAAACGTTTCTTCAGGCCATCCTCGGAAGTAATCTCCGCATAAAAGCGATCCCCCTTCACAGCGGTAAGGTTAAAGGCCCCCATTCCGTCACACATAGTGGACAATGGGGCAACTTCCTGCCCCGACTGATTAAAGACCTTCCCACTTACCGGAAGGGAATAGCCGTTACTTGCCTGGGCTTTAAATGCCACAATCTGGTTGGGGACGGCCAGCAGGTCGCCACCCTCAGGAAAGAATGTCACGCTATATTCCTTAGCTTCCAGATAAGGATAAAGGGTTGTTTTGTAGTCGTTTTTGTCATCCAAAAAGGCTATTTCGATGCATTGCTTCTTTCCGGTCGGATTAAAAGGAAGGTCAATAGACACATGACCCTTTTCATCGGTAGTTACCTTACCTTTGCTGATAGTATTATCGCCCGAATACACGACATATTCCAGCTTTACTTTGCGATCGAAATCCGCACGTCCCAGTTTAAAGTCAATCTTTGCACGGATCTTACCGCCGCCTATTGATTCATACTTAGCCTTGGTCACAATCTCCATATCAATGGAGTTTCCAATACGTAACAAACGGGAATAGAAGTAATCCGGATTCTCGTTCTTCATCCAGTTGGTATAAGAACGCAGGTAATAATCGCCAGCCGGAAGAGAGCCTTCCAGTTTCAGATTGCCATAGAAGCAACCTTTTTCCTCTTTCACCTTCTTGCTGAGAACCACCGAATCCTTCCGGTTAACCAGTTCTACCATAATGGTTTTGCTAAAGGCATCCTGTTCACGGTGACTCATGGCACTGACCAGATATCCCTTGAACCAGATATTTTCTCCGGCTGCATACAAGGAGCGGTCCAACTGCAGGTATACTTTCTCCTGCGGAGTCCTTACCAACATCTGAAAATAACGAAGAATAGAGTCTTTTACAGAAGGCGCTGAACAAAGCGCTGTACACAACACACAAGCCAACAGGACAAAAGAGAATCGCCTGTTTCGAACTATTTTATGCATTTCCTGAATATTTATTAAAGCCAAGGTTTTGCAAGGAACACCATGTCAAAACCTAATAATTAACTATCTTTGCCTGCAAATATATTTAATTTATCAAGGAGTATGAAGAGATTGACTGCATTTTTATCACTTATTGTGTTATTTCTTTCCGTGCAGGCTCAGAAAGAGTCGGCAGACAGTATTACCAAAAAGTTCACTTTCACCACTATCAAAGAAAGCCCTATCACCTCGATAAAGAACCAAAACCGCTCCGGTACCTGCTGGGCATATTCAGCATTGGGCTTCCTGGAGTCTGAATTGTTGCGGCAGGGAAAAGGCGAGCACGAGCTTTCGCGTATGTTTATCGTACAACATACCTACCGCGACCGTGGCATAAACTACGTACGCTTCCACGGAGAGGCCCCTCTAGGACAGGGCGGCAGCTTTTACGATGTAATGTACGGGATCAAGCACTACGGAATCGTACCTCAGGAGGTATACAAAGGAATTGAATACGGCGACAGCCTGCCCAACTTCACCGAGCTTGACATCGTGATGACTGCCTATATCCAGGCTGTCGGCAAGAGCGACTTAAAGAAACTCTCGCCCGTGTGGATGAAAGGATATGAAAATATGCTGAATGCCTACTTCGGCCCCCTGCCCGAGAAGTTTTCCTACAAAGGCAAAGAATATGATCCGCGCAGCTACGCCGCTTCATTGGGGCTAAATGCCGATGACTACATTTCGCTGACCAGCTACACCCACCACCCCTTCTACGGGGCATTCTCCCTTGAGATCCCCGATAACTGGCGTGGAGGATTAAGCTACAATCTGCCGTTAGATGAGCTGATGAGCACCATGGACTACGCCGTACGTAACGGGTTTACCATGGCTTGGGGAAGCGATGTCAGCGAAACCGGATTTAACCGCTACGGCCTGGCCCTTATGAGTAACGACGGAAAAACGCCCGACCTTACCGGAAGCGATGCCGTACGCTGGCTGGGCACTGACAAGAAAGCCTCAGCTGATACCACCCAGCTGATCCCCTCCCCTATACAGATTACCCAAGAGATGCGCCAAAAAGCATTCGACAACTGGGAAACGACCGATGACCACGGTATGATCATCTACGGTCTGGCTAAAGACCAGTACAACAATGAATACTTCATGGTAAAAAACTCGTGGGGAACAATGGGAAAATATAAGGGCATCTGGTATGCCAACAAGGCTTTTGTGGCCTACAAAACAATGAACATACTGGTTCACAAAGAAGGAATCCCGAAAGAGATCCGAAAGAAGTTAGGTATCAAATAAAGGCGTATCCGCCAATTACCCTCTACTCCCATGAAAAAGCTTTTTTGCATCTTATGCCTACTTATAACTTTCCTTCCGGAGAAAGCTAATCCGGCCACGTCAAACCTCCAGTTCAGGCAGTTTTCCTCCTCGAATGGACTGCCCAATGATGAGGTTCAGAATGTGTATCAGGATCAGGAAGGTTACATCTGGATCGGCACCCGCTCCGGGCTGTATCGGTATGATGGCTACAATGCAAAAGCCTATAAGTTTTCATTGTCCGACCCCAACCTACTGACCAGCAACAACATACTATGCATTACAAGCGATGAGTTGCACCAGCTGTGGGTAGGAACCAACAAAGGCCTCAACATACTGAATCGCGTAACCGGACACATCCGCAAGGTTATCCTACCTGGCAGTTCGGGCAACAACCTGATCTCATGCCTGCTGTACAGGAAAAACGGAGAAGTATGGATAGGAACTGACGGGGGGCTGTATCGTCATGACCCAAAGACCGGGCACTTCGGGATGCTTTTTAATATCTCCGGTAACAGCATCCTTCCCCGGTGCGCCATCAAATCCCTAATAGAAGACAAACAAGGAGATGTATGGATAGGAACCTGGGACAATGGATTATTCCGATATTCCACCCAGGAAAATCGCTTTATCCAATATCCGCAGTTCAATCCGCGCAATTCTGCCCAAGCCCTGTGCGAGGACAGCTACGGCCGTATCTGGGTGGGCACTTGGAATGTGGGGTTGTACTGTCTTGAAAACCCACGGGAGATGTCCGGCCTCCGCTGGAAATACTACGATAAGAAAGACTTTCAGAAAAACCTTCCCGCCAACTTCATCTACTCTCTGCAGGAGGATACTACCACCCACACCCTGTGGATAGGCAGCAGCAGCGGGCTAGTGATCATGGACCTGCAAAGTGGAGAACTGACCAGCTATCGCGCAGAAGAGAAACAGCATCACATCCCATCCAATGAAGTGACATCTATCCTGCAAGGGCGCTCCGGCCTGATGTGGATCAGCACCCTCGGTGGCGGCGTTCTGTGTACAGACACTCACCTCAAACCTTTCCGGAATGTAACCTTGGAAGATAAAAACGAGAACGATATTTCCATGAACGGAGTGCGCAGCTTCATGGTGGATGCACAAAACCGGATATGGGCGGGAGCCGGGACGTATGGATTCATCATCTATGATCCGGCCACGCAAGTAACCACCACATGGCAGCAGATGCCTGAGTTTTCGCACATTGGTTGGCTGCCTTCCGTATATGCCATCTGCCAGCGAAGAAATGGCGACATCTGCTTAGGCACCTTCGGCGGGGGAATCCTACTCTACCGACAGGGAGAGAGGGTACAACTCGTTTCTGCATACAATGGGCAAAGCTATCTGGCAGACAATGACATCTATTGCTTTATAGAAGACGAGAAAGGAAACCTTCTGATAGGAACAGGAAGAGGACTTTCCCTGCTGAATGCACAGGGAGAAGGCATCTCTTTGAATAAATATGCCTCCTTCGACATTGAACGAAGCATCATCCAAAGTATCACTCGCAGTCGCGACGGCAACTTCTGGATAGGCAGTACCGAACACGGTATCATCCGGCTGGAAGGAGACCTCTCAAAACCGGAAGAGTTGCACTTTTCCTGCTACAACAGTTACAACAAGAAACAGCCGGTAAAGGGAACACAGAAAGTGCTTGAGGACAAAAAAGGGCGCATATGGGCAGCCTCTTTAGAGGGAGGATTGTTCCTTTATAACGCTAAAAAGGACGTATTTGAAGCCGTCAATGCCCGTTTCAACATACCGGGAGAACGAATTTGCAGTATTGAAGAAGACGAGGAAGGTTGCCTGTGGGGATCTACCAACTATGGTTTGGTGCGTATAAAGGCCGAAAATGTGCCTACCGGCTTTACGGTGCGCATCTTTAATGATGCCGACGGGCTGCAAAGCAACTTCTACATCGCCCGGTCTTCCTACCAACACGGAAACAAGTTATACTTTGGAAGCTATAAAGGGTTTTCATACTTCGACCCCAAAGATATCAATCATAACTCCACCCCCACCCCGGTATCTATCACCGATATCCGAATATTCAACCAGCCACTCGCCAGCTTCCCACCGGAGGTACGTGAGAAGATCTCCCCGGAGATGCCTGAATACACCAGCCGTATCACACTATCTGATGACCAGAACAACTTCAGCATTGAGTTCTCCGGGCTCTCCTTTGACCAATCCATGAAGGATCTGTACGCGTACAAACTGGAAGGTTACGACCATGAATGGCAACAAACGGATGCCTTGCAGCGCTTTGCTTACTACAACAACCTGCCAAGCGGCACCTACACCTTCCGCCTGAAAGCTACAAACTATAGCGGAGTATGGTATGAGAGCCCTAAAACTCTTACCATTATAATACGCCCCCCATTTTGGGCTACCTGGTGGGCCTACAGCCTTTACATACTTCTGCTTGCAGGAGGGTTGTACCTCGCTTACCGCATAGTAAGGAATCGCACCACACAGCGCAACCAGCTCAAGTTAAGAGAGATGGAACGGGATAAAATAGAAGAACTAAACCATAACAAGTTACAGTTCTTTACCAATATCACCCACGAGTTATTAACCCCGCTCACCATCCTTTCCGTCATGGTGGATGAGTTGAAGCACAGTATTCCACAAGGTTTTACCAATTATGGAGTGATGAAAAACAACATCAACCGTCTGATACGCCTTCTTCAGCAGATCCTAGAGTTTCGTAAGGCAGAAAGCGGTAACCTCAAGCTGCGTGTGTCCCGAGGTGACATTGCCGCTTTCGTACAACGCGAAGTGGAGTCCTTCTACCCGCTGATGAAGAACAAAAAGCTACACCTGTCCTTGGTGTGTGACCCTGAAAGCATCCTGGCATATTTTGATACGGATAAGCTGGATAAGATTCTATACAACCTATTATCCAACGCCGCCAAGTACAACAAAGAAAACGGCTTCATACAGGTAAACCTTTCCTATGGGGCCGACAAAGACCACATTATTATTACCGTAAAAGACAACGGTCAGGGCATTTCACCCGAGCGGCAGAAAAGCCTCTTCGAACGTTTCTACGAAGGCGACTACCGAAGATTTAACACTACCGGAACAGGCATAGGCCTCTCACTGACCAAAGATCTTGTAGAGTTGCATCAAGGAAACATCTCGGTAGAAAGCAATCTGGGAAAAGGCACCACCTTCACCATCAATCTCCCCATCGACCTCTCGTTCTTTAAAGAGGAAGAAGTGGATGAGCGACCCGAAGAAACCGTGCAGACTGAAGAAAGCCATCCCCTTCTACGTTCGGAGAGCAAGACAGAACAACCGGAAAACCTGAATGCCCCTACCGTTCTGTTGGTTGAAGACAACGAAGAGCTGCTACAACTTATGAGCAACCTGTTGGGACGCGAGTATCGGATCCTTACCGCCGCCAATGGAAAAGAGGGAATAGTGATCCTAGAAAACGAAGAAGTGGAACTTATTGTTTCCGATATTATGATGCCTGAAATGGACGGTATTGAATTCTGCAAGTACACCAAAGGGCAGATTGACTATTGCCACATCCCCATCATCCTGCTCACTGCCAAGAACAAGGAAGAAGACCGTACTGAAGCATACGAATCAGGGGCGGATGCATTCATCTCCAAGCCTTTCCACCTCTCGGTGCTTCATGCCAGGATACGCAATCTGCTAAAAACGAAGGAGCGGACTGCCAAAGACTTTAAGAAACAGCTGGTATTTGAGGTACAGGAACTGCACTACACCAGCATGGATGAAGACTTCCTGCAACGCGCCGTGCAATGCGTTCACAACCATTTGGATGATTCCGAGTTTGACCAACAACAGTTTGTAGAAGAGATCGGGTCCAGCAAGTCTACCCTTTACAAGAAGTTAAAGTCGCTGACTGGTCTTAACACGTCTGCCTTTATACGGAATATACGTCTGAAAGCCGCGTGTACAATAGCCGAGAGCAAGCCCACCATCCGCATCTCCGAGCTGGCTTATGCAGTAGGATTCAATGACCCAAAGTACTTTAGCTCCTGCTTTAAGAAAGAATTCGGGATGCTCCCCAGCGAATATATGGAACGGTTCATCCCGCCTACGGATAATGAGTCCAAGGAAGATCTCTCCTCTTAGGAATATACACTCTAACAATCAGAGCCGAGACTTTATATTAGTGTCGGCTCTGATTATATAATGAAAGACGCAAACTATATAGCTACTTGCATGCCAAACGGTAAATCTGCTCGGTATCCTTACAGCTAAGTTTTTTAAAAGAGCCTATCAACTCGCCTTTGTTCTTATGCAAGCGTTTGACGAGCAACGGAATATCCTCTTCTTCCGCTCCTAGTTCTTCGAAATTAAGTGGCATGCCTAATTTGTAAAAGAAACAACGCAGGCGGAAGATTCCCTCCCGGGCTGTTTCCCGTTTATCCACAAATGGAGGCACATCCATGACGCGTACGGCAAACTGCGCCAGCTTGTGTTTCTTATCTTCTACAAGATGCTCCATCCAAGCCGGAATTACGACAGCAAGTCCAGCACCATGTGTCACATTATAAAGGGCACTGAGTTCGTGCTCCATGAAATGAGAAGCCCAATCTTCTTCACGGCCTACCCCACAAATGCCATTATGCGCAACCGTCCCCGCCCACATAATATTTGCACGGGCGGCATAATCCTCCGGATTTTCTATAATTTTAGGACCTTCACTGATAATGGCCTTCATCACAGCCTCACACATACGATCAGTAACTTCACAGTTCCTCGTATTGGTAAAATAGCGCTCGATAACATGCGCCAACATATCTACAATACCGGCGGCTGTCTGAAACGGAGGTAAAGTGTAAGTCAGCTCCGGATTCATCAACGCAAAACGGGGACGAAGCTCATACGTAGTACGTACACTCAACTTTAACAAACCTTCTTCTTTTGTGATTACCGTATTTCCACTTCCTTCACTCCCCGCAGCCGGGATTGTCAGAACAACCCCCACAGGAAGAGCTTCTTCTACCTGATATTTCCCTATGAAAAAGTCCCAGAAATCACCATCATACAATGCACCTGCGGCAATAGCCTTAGCCGTATCGATAACCGAACCACCTCCTACAGCCAACAGAAAGTCGACCCGTTCCTGTTTGGCCAAGTAAATCCCTTCATATACTTTATCATCCATTGGGTTGGGCTGAACGCCCCCTAATGAAACATAGGTAATGTTACTTCCTTCCAGAGATTTCGTGACACGTTGTAGCAAACCGCTTCGCACAGCCGAACCGCCACCGTACACTATCAACACTTTCTTAGCACCGTAACGCTGCAAAAGTTCACCCGTTTTTTCTTCAGCCCTCTTATCAAATACAAACTCCGTAGGACTATAAAATATAAAATTCTTCATAAATGTTATCCTGCTCTTTTAGACCTCCACTACTCTGATGAATACGTATGCAAAGTAAAAGAAAAAGGATCACTCAAGCCGCATTTTTTGACAAAAATAAACATATAAGGTTTCATCAAACGCATTAATACACAGAAACAGCCTTATACATAGGCCCAATAGCATCACACAGCGTCCTGTTAATAACTTTAAAAAATATGACATAAAACGTTTTTATCTATAGTCCTATGGTTGAATTATAACTCAATTGAGTCTACATATCCGTATCTTCTCCTATTTAACCCATGTACCCCCTTGACTTTCTCAACACACCCCTTATCTTTGAAGCAGGGAAAACAATAACCTAAATGTATTTACTGCTTAAAAACTAATTGTACTTATGAACAGATTAACCCGCTTTTTAGCATTGCCGCTATTCGCTTGTGCAGTCTTCTCGCAAACCTCGTTTGCGCAGACTATAGGCGATAATTTTACCGACCGGATTACGAATCCCGGATTTGAAGGTGGCGAAACTTCGCTTATAGCTGCAGGAAGTGAGCGATACCTACAACCCGATGGTTGGACTTTAACAACCGACAGAACAGGATGGAGAGATGTCGGATTGAACACAACAAGCGAAACAACTCCTTCTAATGAAGGCCAAAAATACTATAATGTATGGTCAGGAGGTGTCAAGTCGCTAAATGTAAACCAAAAGATAACCTTGCCGGCCGGAAAATACAAGCTGACCGCTGCGATGCGTATGACCGATCCGAGACCTGAATACATTACTGATCAGCACATTTATGCCACAACCGCTGATGGTGTAACTTATAAGTCTAGCATTCTGACAGAAAAAGGTATCGGTATTGTAACAGGACAGAATGAAAACGAAGAAGATATTGTAGACAGGACTCGTTGGGATACTTTAACTGTGGTCTTTAACAGTACCAAAGAACAACTGCTTACAATTGGCGCCGCTTCTTCAAACACAACCGAAGGAACTTCTGCCGGTTGGTTCCAGATAGACAACTTTCAGTTGTCTTATGTAGGTGCACCTGGAGATCCGGACATCAATGACATACTTGCTGTGTTTAAAACAAAAATAGCAGCTATTGATCAAGCCGGATATTCTGAGAGCAACATTCCCCCCAAGACTTATTATGATTTAATCGACCTCGTAAACCAGGCAAACGCTGTGAACAGCAGTACTTCTTATGCAGATGCTTCAGCTATCATGGAAAATCTTACAACTGCTATGGAGGCTGCTGAGCAAGGAAAGACACTTTACGCCAACCTGCTCCTTGAGTTCGAGAAGGCCGAACGAGTTCCCAATACCTATATCGGTTTTGCTGAATATGATGCTATTGTAGGAGAAGGCCTTGATATAATAGCCGACTCAGAGGCAGACAATGCTGCATTTGAAAGTATAATAGCCAAGTTGAAGCAAGGTTACTACGATGTGAACTACACTGAGATGGGCACAGCAACTGGTGATGATGCGAAAGACGCTACTTGGCTAATTGCCAATCCGAACTACACCAAAGACGGAGGTAGCACAAGTGTAAAAGAAGACGGTATCAGCACTTCCTGGACTTCTACTTGGACGTATATAGGTTGGGGTGATCAATGGATTGGTCAGGGAGTAACTCTTAATGGTCCTACCGAAGACACACAAGTAAACGCCTACAATTATAATGGTTGGAATTACAGCAACATTGAAATGAAACAAGCGATTGCCAACCTGCCTGAAGGAACCTATTCACTTTCTTGTTCTTTCCACACTTACTCTGCACCTGGCGAAGGATGGATCTATGCAAAATCCAGCTACGAAGAGCAGAAGATGTCGCCTTCTTACAAATACGATGAGGCAGCTGATCCTGCAACCCCTTGGTGGGAAGTTGTCAGCACCGAGAAACTGTATGTAGGCAGTGGTGATGTGTTGAATATCGGTTATTTCGCCCAGAGAAGCGATGGATTCTGTGGAGTGAATTTCACAGGGTGGAAGCTTACCTACTACGGAAAGGCCGGTAGTGCCGACAAGTTGGTTGAAGAACTTGTGGCGCAGGCAGAAACGATGCTTAATGACGAGGAAATTCTAATTACCCCTGTAGAAAAGAAAGGACTACAAGATGCAGTTGATCTGGCTGCTGAAGCGGCAGACAAGAGCGTTGCTGTTGAACCTCTGCAAACTGGCATTGCCAATGCAGAAGCCAGCACCAAACTTTATGCTAGCGTAAACAAAGAGTACGGAGCAGCCCTTGACTACCTGAGTGAAGGCGACAGTAGAGGAGCCAGCGAAGCTGATTACAATGAGTTGCTGGGAGCCATCAACACACTCGAAAGCACTTTGGAGAAAGACACCACCTCTCGTTTTGCATTATCAGTATTACAAGGTGAGCTTCACAAAGCGATTGTAAAGTTCCAGTTCAAGCTTACAAAACTGGCGAGCGAAGGATCGCCTGTAGACGTAACACCCGGTATTGTGAATCCTACCATCGAGGTTAGCGGAAGTACAACAGTGCCCAACGGATGGACTGCCAGCGTAAGCGGAAGTGCCAACTACACCAATGGCGGACAGCATTACTCCGGTAACACCTCCGACCGTTACATTGACTCGTACAATGGCACTGCAGGAACTTTGAAATATACGATCAAGCAAACCATAGCTGTTCCTAATGGTACCTATATCCTTAAATGTGCCGGACGTTCAAGTGGCGATGGAGCCTATCTCTATGCGATTGGCAGTTCAAAGAACACTGCAGTTATTATCAACAATGGCTCAACCGGTGGAGGTATCCAGGAAAGCGGTGAATACACCAGCAACGAAGATGCCGGTTACGGATGGAACTGGATTGTTATTAACGGCATTGAAGTTACCGACCGCACTATTGAGATTGGTGTTACCTGCGATCCGGAAGTAAGCGGAGGCGATGCATGGACCGGAACCTGGTTCTCTGCCGATGACTTTACCCTGATGTGCACTGAAGGCGAAGGCTACAACGCTATAGAAGAGCAGAAAGAGAACATAAAGGCTACACCTTCTGCAGGCTTCTATGTAGAGAATGGCTACATTAAGAGCAAAAACGACGAGCCCTTCACTGTTACCTCAATAAGTGGCATCGAATACCCGGCCAGCAGCCAACTGTTACCCGGTTCTTACATAGTAAAAACGCAAGAAGGAAGCTTTAGCATCTTCATTCAATAAGACATAGATACAACCAATTTAATTAAACCAAATTAGCCCGACGGCTACCGTACGCGAAGTATGGTAGCCGTCTTTTTTTGGCGAAAGCTTTCTATATAAGGAAAATAGCCTTATTTTTGCAGAAATATTTAATTAAAACAACCTACCTTCATGAAAAAACTTAATCTGTTACTTCTCACTCTTCTCTTGTGCACATTGCTTCCGGCACAAACCATCAGTCTGGCCGGGCAATGGAAGTTCCAAATGGACAGGGAAGATAAAGGCGTAACGCAGGAGTGGTTTAAGAAGACCTCTCTGGATGACCAGATCCGTCTACCGGGATCTATGCCTGAACGTCTGAAAGGCGACCGTGTAAATGCCAAAACCGTATGGACCGGCAGTCTGTACGACAGTACTTACTACTACAGCCCCGCCATGGCCAAATACCGCGAGGAAGGAAATATCAAGTTTCCCTTCTTCCTCACACCGGTGCGCCACTATGTGGGAGTAGCCTGGTACCAGCGTACTGTGACCCTTCCCAAAGACTGGAGCAACCATCACATCACCCTGTTCCTGGAACGCCCACACATTGAAACGACTTTGTGGGTAAACGGTGTGCAAGTGGGTACACAGAACTCACTTTGTACCCCCCATGTGTACGACCTCACCGCCCATCTGAAAGCAGGCAAGGAAAATTCCATCGCCATCCGGATCGACAACCGCATCAAAGAGGCGTATGACGTAGGTCAGGATTCGCACAGCATTACTGACCAGACTCAAGGCAACTGGAACGGCATCGTGGGCCGAATGGAGCTACAGGGCACCCCAAAAGCATGGATCCAAGCCATCCAAGTGTATCCCGATGTAGCAAAAAAGGAAGCGAAAGTAAAGATCGTTCTCTGCACAGAAAAGCCTCAAACGCTGAAAGGCACGATAAGTCTTAATGCCACCAGCTTTAACTCTCCTGAGGCCTCGCGTACCAAATCATTGGAAATGCCGCTTCCCAACGTAAAAAATCCGGGCATACACAACCTGGAAGTTACCCTGCCTATGGGTGATGACATGCTGTTGTGGAACGAGTTCCACCCCGCCCTGTATAAGCTCACCGCCACCCTGCGCACATCCCTGGGTGAACAGGTCAAAACCACCGAGTTCGGTATGCGCGATTTCAAGATAGAAGGCAAGAACTTCTACATCAACGGCGTACAAACCATGCTGCGCGGAACAGTAGAGAACTGCGACTTCCCCCTGACAGGCTATGCCCCCATGGACGTAGAGTCTTGGATTGAAGTATACCGCAAGTGCAAAGAGTACGGCCTGAATCACATGCGTTTTCATTCCTTCTGCCCACCCGAAGCAGCCTTTAAGGCAGCCGACCGCGCAGGTTTCTACATTCAGCCCGAAGCAGGAAGCTGGCCCAACCACGGCGTAAAGCTGGGGTATGACAAGCCTATCGATAAGTACCTGTTAACGGAAGGACTCCGCATGAGCGTGGAATATGGCAATTCCCCTTCCTTCTGTATGTTCGCCATTGGCAATGAGCCCGCAGGCCGCTGGGTAGATGCCGTAGCCGATATGAATGCCGTAATCAAACAAGCAGATGCACGCCGTGTATACACCGGTGCTTCTGTAGGTGGAAGCTGGCAATGGCAGCCCCGCAATGAGTACCATGTCAGAGCAGGTGTACGCGGACTGGAATGGAACCGCAGCCAACCCGAATCCATGAGCGACTTCGGGAGCCGTATCGATAGCGTGCAACGACCTTTCATCTCTCACGAAACCGGCCAATGGTGCGCTTTCCCTGATTTCGGAGAAATAGACCAGTACACAGGTGTAACCAAAGCACTTAACTTCGAGATCTTCCGCGACATCCTGAAGGAAAACCACATGGCCGACCGCGCCTACCCCTTCCTCATGGCTTCCGGAAAGCTGCAGATCATCTGCTACAAGCACGAAATGGAGAAAACCTTCCGTACTCCGGGCTATGCCGGATTCCAACTCCTTGCCCTCAATGATTATTCCGGACAGGGAAGTGCACTCGTAGGGCCGCTCAACGTATTCTTCCGCGAAAAAGGATATATAAACGCCGAAGAATGGGGACGTTTCTGTGCTCCTACCGTATTATTGGCGCGCATCCCGAAGTTCACCTTCACCAACGAGGAAACCTTGCAAGCCACTTTTGAAGCAGCCCATTTTGCCGAAGAAGCCATCTCTAATGCAAAGATCAGCTACTGCATCACCGATGCCAATGGAGGAGCAGTAAAAAGCGGAAAGATCGGACAATTCAACATACCCCTCGGGCACAATGTGCCATTGGGCAAGCTGGATCTTTCCTTGAAAGACCTGCCTGCTCCCGCTCAATACAAGCTTGAAATAGCGATTGAAGGCAGCACCATTAAGAACGACTGGGATTTCTGGGTATATCCGGCTCAGATCAACCCCGAAGAGCTACAGGCCGATGCTTCCATCCTCGTGACAGACACTCTGGACCAAGGCGCTATCGACTGCCTCCAGAAAGGTGGAAAAGTACTTCTCCTTGCTGCCGGGAAAATCAGCTATGGGAAAGATATTGTGCAGCAGTTTACTCCTGTATTCTGGAATACCTCCTGGTTCAAGATGCGCCCCCCGCACACCACAGGTTTACTGATTGACAATAAGCATCCCCTGTTCCGCAATTTCCCCACCGAATACCATAGCAATCTGCAATGGTGGGAACTTTCCAACCGTACTCAGGTCATGCAATTCAGCGATTTCCCCGCCGAATTCCAGCCCACGGTGCAAACCATTGACACCTGGTTCCTGAGTCGCAAGGCCGGTATGCTCTTCGAGGCAAACGTACTGAACGGACGCCTCTTGATGACAAGCATGGATCTCACTTCAGCACCCGACAAGCGTATTGTAGCCCGCCAGCTTTATAGATCGGTATTGGATTACATGCGTAGCGACGAGTTCTACCCCGAACACACTATAGCAGTTGAACGCATTGGCGACCTATTCACCAAGATAGCTCCCAAAGTAAGCTCCTATACCAACAGTTCGCCGGATGAACTTCGCCCTGTGACCAACAAGGCAGGAAGATAATTCATCCATAATCCAAAGAAAGGGTGTGCTGGAAGTTCTATTCAATAGATCTTCCAGCACACCCTTTTTTTATCTATGAAGTGCACTACCTTCCGGGTGTTTCAAACACTTGTCTATATACCTTTCCCCACTTTTCGTCCATAAAAACAGTTTCGCGATAAAAAGTATAAGAGGAAAGAAAGCCAAGCCAGAAGGCACGCGCTTTTGTTGCTTCATAAAGCTGCTTTATTTGCCATTGCCCGCTATGCAATCGAAACACTTCTTTGACAAGCTGAGTTGCAAAATGTCTGTTACGATACTCCTTCTGAATAAACATTTCACAGACTTCGAATGGCTCGGCACTCAAATCAACCACAATAAAACCAATAGGAATACCCTTATAACAGGCAAAATAGCCTACACGAAATTCATCCAACACTGTGGATATCGGATAAGTCCCATCCACATCAGGCTTTGCGCCCGTCAAAGGAGAGAACTCCTCCTCATAGATATTACTTAGCTGGGCGTATTGCGGGTTGTCGCTATAGAATCTTTTTATCCCGATATTCATTGCCAGATAGCGATAACAGGATTAGTTTTCCAACGCCTCATTGCGCTTCTTTTGTCCTGCCTTGGCCTGGTAGAACCGCACTTTGACAAGCGCATCTTCCTTCTCTTTTTCCAGTTTCTGCAACATATCTTCTTTTTCGTACAGGCGATACAGAATACTGATTCCTTTACGGTCAGAAGAAGGAAAGGATACTACCAACGTACGAACTCCCATAAACTCCAGTCGCAAATTCTGGTTCTCACGTTCGGCAATGAAGCGGGCCACTTTATCAGCTCCGTTTTCTACCAGATAATCCACCTTCTCGCTGACTGCCGTTTTCAAAGTATTACGGAAAGGAGAACCGCTAGTCGTTTCAGCCGAAGTACCGTCGGGAGCCGTGATGCGTATGCGGGTATGATGCAATGCTGAGGCGCCATGATACACAGAAGTCAGAGCAAAGACACCACCCTCGCTAATCTGCGCCCGCAGATAGGTGCGAGTGGAATTGGCAAGCTCGGCCTGCGAAGGATAGAAGTAGTTGCCCTGCTCTTCATAACGCTTATCCTTAACCAGAATCAGCTTGCGGTGCATGTCATCTACCTCCTGCTGCAGGGAGATACGCACGCTATCGGCCTTGGCCACCACGTCCTGGGCTTGTGCGATGATGATTTCATTCTTTAGGTCTACCCCTTTCTGGCGGGCCTCAAAGGCTTTTGGATACGCCTTCTTAATACTATCTACCCACATCAGGGCATCGTCATACAGCCCCTGCTCATAGGCCGAACGAGCGGTTTTCAATAAGGATCCAGCTTGTTCTTCTTCCTTGTTTTTCTTCTCACAGCCCGCCACGCTACACAGCATAAGCAATACAAGACTGTATATAATCGACTTCTTCATCCTCAGTTACTTTAACAGATTCTTTACCCTGCAAATATACAGCTTTTCAGGAAATCTCCCTGCCACAAGCCGTTAATTACAGGACAGTGACTACCAATTTGCCCGAAAATCCGTATCTTTGTGCCCCTGTTGATAGAAAGTAATATGATAGAGGCTCGCAAAGAAGACTTGCAGAAGAAAATAGACACCCCCCTGTTCCGCCTCCTTTCCAAAACGGCGGACGAACTGGGGCTAGATTGTTACATCGTTGGCGGATGGGTACGCGATATATTCCTGAACCGCCCCTCAAAAGACATTGACATAGTGGTAGTAGGCAGCGGAATAGAGATCGCCACCGCCTTAAGCCGTAAGCTGGGACGGAAAGCACATCTCAGTGTATTTCGTAACTTTGGTACGGCACAAGTGAAATACCAGGATACCGAAGTGGAATTTGTGGGTGCACGCAAAGAATCCTACAACCGTGATTCCCGTAAGCCCATCGTAGAGGACGGCACACTGGAAGACGACCAGAACCGCCGCGATTTCACGATTAACGCCATGGCCATCTGCCTCAACGAGCAGCGGTTTGGGGAGTTGACAGATCCGTTTGACGGCCTATACGACCTTGAGGATCGCACCATACGCACCCCTTTAGACCCGGATGTCACCTTTAGCGACGACCCGCTGCGCATGATGCGCTGCATTCGTTTCGCCACCCAGCTCAACTTCTTCATCGAGCCTGAGACAATGGATTCACTGAGTCGCAATGCGGATCGTATCCGCATTATCTCGCAGGAACGCATCGCTGAAGAACTCAATAAGATACTCACATCCCCCCGCCCCTCAACCGGCTTTGTACTACTCGACGAATGCGGCCTGCTGGAAAGAATCTTCCCGCAGCTGAAAGCATTGCAAGGCGTGGAAAGCAAGAACGGAAGAGCCCACAAGGACAACTTCTATCACACACTAGAGGTACTGGACAGCATCTGCGAGAAAACCGATAATCTATGGCTCAGATGGGCGGCCCTGTTGCATGATATAGGCAAACCCGCCACCAAGCGATGGGAGCAAAAGGCCGGATGGACCTTCCACAACCACAACTATGTGGGTGAAAAGATGATCCCCACACTTTTCCGTGGGATGAAGCTTCCCATGAACGAGAAGATGAAGTACGTACAAAAGCTTGTAGGACTGCACATGCGCCCCATCAGCATAGCCGATGAAGGAGTCACAGACTCGGCAGTACGCCGCCTCCTCTTTGAAGCCGGAGATGACATCGACGACCTGATGACCTTGTGCGAGGCAGATATCACCTCTAAAAACGAAACGAAGAAACAGCGCTTTCTGGATAACTTCCAATTGGTACGCCAGAAGCTGAAAGATCTGGAAGAACGAGACCGCGTACGCAACTTCCAGCCTCCTGTGAGCGGTGAAGAGATTATGGACCTGTTTGGCCTTACCCCCTGCCGTGAAATAGGCTCGCTAAAAGCCTCGGTAAAAGATGCCATCCTGGACGGGATAATCCCCAATGAGCATGAGGCCGCCCTGCAACATGTAATAAAGAAGGCACAGGAGATGGGGCTCACGCCCCAAAAGCCTTAAGAAGATTAATGCCGAAATAACGTATCCGCCGGGACAATACTGGAAGCTACTTCGCCCAAAGAAACAAGAAGGCTGTCCAGGTCATTCAAAAAGAAAGACTGGTCTTTAGGAGGCAGGGAAGCAAGCCTGTCCTTCCCTCCGTTTTCTATTCCTTTTATCGCTTCTTTCCGCTCTTCACTCTCAACTTCTTTAACCCCCTCAGTCCCCTTAAGTAAAGGAACCTTTACTGTGCCAAATATAGTGCGGGGAGGCACATCTTCTTTAAGAGCAGCGCTTATTATGGTATGTGTTACTTCCGAGATACCCTGATCCACAGCTGAGTCACTCAAAGTCCCCCTGTTACTTACCGCCGCACTGGCCTGCATTACGGATATATTATCCGTTTTCGTATCCGAATTTACACTAAAGAAATTCACAGAAAACCCCTCCTCAACGCTTGCCTGAATAACAAAGCAAACGATGAGCGCCCCGCTCAAAAGCGACAGGATAACAGCTTTCAGGAGTTTCATTACTACATCCGCTACCGTTTAAAGCTGCACATTAAACACCATGCGCAACACGTCATTAAAATTAGCCCAGATCAACAATCCGAAGAGCAAGAACATACCAACCATCTGTGCGCGTTCCATAAACTTATCACTCGGTTTACGACGTGCGATGATTTCATAGAATAGGAACAGCACATGTCCTCCGTCAAGCGCCGGAATAGGCAAAATATTCATAAATGCCAATATAACACTGAGAAATGCAGTCATGCTCCAGAAAGCATGCCAGTCCCAAACCGGAGGGAAGATACTTCCAATCGTACCAAAGCCACCAAGACTATTAGCACCTTCCTTAGTAAACACATACTTCATGTCACTCACATAACCAGTCAGTGTGTTTACGCCCAACTGGATACCAGCCGGAAAAGAGGCCAAGAAATCATACTTCTCCACATGTACAGGGATGTAATGAGTCAACCCGTAGTAGGACATGCCTGCTTTATATGTAGAGTCAAGCGCTACCGCCACCGTATCCGCAGCTCCATTGCGCACGTATGCCAACGATACCATATTTGAGGCTTTACCCTCTTGCATATTTTGAATAATCGCACTATACTGATTAAACGATGAGATGACCTGTCCGTTGATGCCTACAATGCTATCACCACGTTGCAAACCGGCAAGAGCAGCTCCTGTTTCCGGCAATACACTGTCCACCACATAAGGGATCAGGGGTTGTGCAAAGCCTTCTTTAGCTGCCATAAGCTGCTGCATCAGATCCTCAGGCATGTATACCAAAGACTCCTTTCCTTGACGCAATACCGTTACTTCACGTGCCTCCGCTATCTCACGAACCATCTTTGGATAACGTCCCAGTTCCTTCCCGTCCGCGCGCAACAACACATCACCATCACGGAAGCCTATATTCTCGGCCACTTCACCGTAATCCATGCCCATTTTCATGTCCTTAGGCAATAGGTAGCTGTCGCCCCAGGTAAAGAGTATCATGGAATAGATAAACAAGGCCAACAGGAAGTTAAACAACACCCCACCTACCATAATCAGCAAGCGCTGCCAAGCCGGTTTACTACGAAATTCCCACGGCTGGGCAGGCTGTTTCATCTGCTCCACATCCATGGATTCATCAATCATTCCGGAGATTTTACAGTATCCCCCCAGCGGAAGCCAGCCTATACCATACTCAGTGTCACTCTTCCTGGGTTTGTATTTAAATAGGGTAAACCACGGATTAAAGAAGATATAAAACTTCTCCACACGCACTTTAAACAGGCGGGAGAAAAGAAAGTGTCCGCCCTCGTGAACCAACACCAACAATGTAAGGCTCAAGACAAGCTGCAAGGCACGAATCAAAAATGTTTCCATTTATAGTAATTTAGTTACAAACAATTTACACATAATATAAACGAAGAAAAGCCTTCTGTATTGCTTTCCACGTTACAACATAGCCATTCGTTCAACAGCTATCCTACGGGCTTCAATATCCGTAGCTACATAATCCTCATACGAAGGTTTAGCCACAAAGGCCACCTTCTGCATAGTTTGCTCAATGACGTCACTCATCGCGAGGAAAGCGATTCCGTCATGCAGAAAGGCATCCACCACCACCTCATTAGCGGCATTTAGGATACAAGGCAGGTTTCCTCCCTTATTCATAGCCTCAATAGCCAGAGCCAGGTTGCGGAAACGGTCCGTATCAGGCTGCTCAAAAGTGAGGCTTCCCAAGGTAGAGAAATCCAGTCGCCCAAAGTCCCCCGGGAGACGTTGCGGATAAGAGAAAGCATACTGTATGGGCAAACGCATGTCGGGTGTCCCCAGCTGTGCCTTTACCGCCCCATCTTCAAACTGCACCATGGAATGGATGATCGATTGCGGATGCACCACTGCCTCCACCTGCTCCGGCTTCATACCAAAGAGCCACTTTGCTTCAATCATCTCAAAGCCTTTGTTCATCATCGTAGCAGAGTCAATTGTGATCTTTGCCCCCATCTTCCAGTTGGGATGCTTCAAGGCTTGCTCTTTTTTAACGGTGCAAAGCTGTTCCTTTGTAAATGTACGGAAAGGACCTCCGGAGGCTGTGATTATCAACTTTTCAATCTCGTTACCCACCTCACCTGTCAGGCACTGGAAGATAGCGGAATGTTCCGAATCAACGGGAAGAATCGGGGTGCGATATTGTTGGGCAAGGCTATTCATTAACTCACCTGCCACCACCAGGGTTTCCTTATTGGCTAAAGCAATCGTCTTGCCGGCACGGATGGCATTCATAGTGGGCTTCAACCCGGCATAACCTACCATGGCGGCCAGCACAATGTCAATGGAACCCTCCTCTACTATCTGAGCAAGGGCTTCTGTACCCGCATATACTTTAATGGGGAGGTCCAATAAGGCTTCGCACAGTTGGGGATAATGAGATTCATTGGCTATAACGACTACTTCCGGAAGGAAACGACGAGCTTGGCCTATCAGCAAATCCACCTGGTTACAAGCAGTCAAAGCATATGCCTCATAGCGGTCCGGGTGATCGGCTATGACTTGTAACGCCTGGGTACCAATGCTACCGGTAGAGCCTAATACTGCGACTTTTCTTCTTTTCATTACCTTACACTTTATTACACAAAGAAGTTACCTTCCCCATAAAAGGTACAAAAATAAGAAATTATCACGAAGTGACCCATTTTAGGCCTTCTTTTTAACATTACACTATAATTTCCGAGATTTCCGTATCACAAAACGCTGGGTCAGAGAATCAAAATAAAAGGACTGACCGGAAAACAAGCGTTGCAGATGCCCTTCACGAACCAGCTCTTCGGGTACCCCCTCAACCACACCTTTTTGCGGTTGCATCAGCCACAGGCAATCGGCCACCTGGAGTGCCAGATCCAGTTCATGCGTAGAAAGGAGTACTCCCTTTCCCATTGTACGGGAAAGGCGGCTGAGCAGCAACATTACCTCCACACGATTATTGATATCCAAATGGGCAGTAGGCTCATCCAAGAGTATAAAGGGGGTATCCTGTGCCAACGCCTTAGCGATCATGGCACGCTGGCGCTCGCCGTCACTGAGCGATGAAATGGGGCGGTATGCATAGTCGCTCAAACCCACTGCATGAAGGGCTTCCCTGATATGCTGCTTATCCTCGGCAGTCAGGCTCCCTCCCCACCCCGTATACGGGTTACGCCCCAAGGCCACAAGCATACGCACAGTAAGATGAGGCACATCAATACGATCTGTAAGAACCACAGAGAGCAGACGGGCACGCTCCTGAAGAGAAAGGTTGTGTATTGGTTTTCCAACCATGAACAGTTCCCCTTTCAGCGGGGGCTGTAATGCAGCCATGGTGCGCAGCAGAGTGGATTTTCCGCATCCGTTAGGTCCTATCAGGCAGATCATCTGCCCCGAAGGCACCGACAGGGAGAGATCCTGCTGTACCGCCTTGCTTCCTGCGCTATTGGTATAACCTATTGTCAGCTGGCGTGCTTCGAGCATCTTATTGATTGACTGTGACCATCCCCTCGGGCAGATCCAAGTGGATCACCTTTTGCGCATGGTCTATCTCGGTAATAAACTCCTCACAGGCCGGAATAAGGTATTCCTCGCCTTCTCCTTGTATCACAAAGAGGGTATTCAAGGTACTCTGGTCTACTTCCTTCACCACACCCAACATTCCCTCGTGGAGATCTTCTACAGTGAAATCCACGAAGTAATCCCAAGTAAGCTCCTCCAAAGGAGACTCCTCAGCCAGCTTTTTAGGAAAATACACCTCGACATTCGTAAAACGGGATGCCTTTTCCTGTGTAGTCACATCCTCCAGCTTTACAAGCGCCGTAGTATCTGAGCAGAAACGATACTCCTCAATAAAGAAAGGCACGAATATACCGTCCATGCAACAGATCAGGTAATCCGCATCTACACGGTCAAACACATCATCGGTAAACGAGAAGTGAAGCTCACCCTTTACGCCGTGAGGCTTGTTGAACTTCCCGATCTTATATACTTCTTCACTGCGTATCATATCCGGGTTATATGTGCGCCAAGCGCGGAAAGTCGTTCTTCAATATTTTCATATCCACGGTCTATCTGCTCGATATTATCGATGCAACTTACACCCTTTGCACTCAAGGCAGCGATAAGCAGAGCGATACCAGCACGGATATCCGGGGAAGCCATTTTTCCGCCGCGAAGCTGCATCTCGCGGTCATGGCCTATTACCACCGCCCGATGCGGGTCACATAAAATGATATTGGCGCCCATATCTATCAGTTTATCCACGAAGAACAGGCGGCTTTCAAACATCTTCTGATGAATCAGCACGCTGCCCTTAGCCTGGGTAGCTACCACGAGAATCACACTGAGAAGATCGGGAGTGAGGCCCGGCCAGGGAGCATCGGCCAAAGTAAGGATCGTACCATCTATAAATGACTCTATCTCATAATGCTCATGCCGGGGAATGAAAAGGTCGTCGCCACGACGTTCCATACGGATACCCAACCGATTAAACACGGAAGGGATAATCCCCAGGTTCTCGTAAGATACGTTCTTGATGGTAAGCTCACTGCCGGTCATGGCAGCCATACCGATAAAGCTGCCTATTTCAATCATATCCGGTAATACCTCGTGGGTAGTTCCGTGCAGGGTCTCTACCCCTTCAATGGTCAGCAGATTAGAACCTATACCCTGAATACGGGCGCCCATGCAGCACAACATGCGACACAGTTGCTGCAGGTATGGTTCGCAGGCCGCATTATAAAGTGTAGTGGTCCCTTCGGCCAGTACGGCGGCCATAATTATATTGGCGGTACCTGTTACCGAAGCTTCATCGAGCAGGATGTAAGTTCCCGCCAGATTTTCTCCATGTATCTTAAACGCATGCCTCTCTTCCAGATATTCAAAACGAGCACCCAGCTGCTGAATACCCAGAAAATGAGTATCCAGACGGCGACGACCAATTTTATCTCCTCCCGGTTTGGATATCATAGCACGTCCAAAGCGCCCCAACATAGGACCAAGCAGCATCACGGAGCCGCGCAGGCTGGAACATTTCTTCATAAACTCCTCGCTCTCCAGATACTCCATATTTACCTTGCCGGCCTGAAAAGAAAGGCTTCCCTTACGGAGCACACGAACCACCACTCCCATATCGCGCAACAACTCAATCAGGTTGTTCACGTCCAGAATATCCGGAATGTTATGGATGACCACTTCTTCCTCTGTGAGCAATGTAGCACAAATCACCTCAAGCACCTCATTCTTTGCGCCCTGAGGAGTTATTTCACCGTTGAGGGAATATCCTCCCTCTATTACAAATGAGCCCATAGCCAGTTAATATTCGGAAGAAAGTTTCTTCTATTTCGAGTGACGGCGGGAGTTGTTATTATTATTCCCAGAGCGGGCACGACGGGCTGCCTGGTTGGAAGGCAACGTAGCATTGTGATACGAATCGGCCAGTCGCATATCTTCTTCTTCAATGGATATTTCCCCCCGGGTATACTCGCGGATATCGTCATAAATTTTGCGATCCTCTACTCCGTCCTTGTTCCAGGCCAAGTAATACTTCTTCATGTTTGAAGCTATCAGGAAGAGAAAAGCTCCCTTCTCCGGCCCGTCAGGCATCTCCACCGCACGCTGCAACATCATGGGCACGTAACGGCCATAATGACGATAGCGGATGGGACCACGGGGATAAGGAATGGACTGGGGTCTTACAGACAGGTCTTCTTTGGCAATAATCTCACATGGATAATCAATATCCAGCTTAAAGTCGGACATCACTGCCAAGTGATCCCATAATTTATGGTTAAACTCAGGCACATCCCGCAATTGGGGAAACATATTTCCCATCATGCGAATAATGGTTTGCGCACAGAGCTGACGTTCTGCACGATCAGTCAGAGTCAGTGCATGATCCACCATATTCTGGATACTACGGCCATACTCCGGCATGGGCAGTCTTTTTTGTTGCGTATTATACTGCATATTATAGTTTTAATTCGTTCAAGAGATTGCGTGGCTTTCCCGCTATAAAATCTTTCAGGTAGAAAGGCTCAAAATAAGCCACATCTACAAAATCTTGCTGCAAGAAAGCACGTTCGACAAGAGGCGTCATATACTTGGCCAGCGGGCGGATACCTTCAATAAAGAAAGCGTTAGAATGACTGATTTCTGCACGGCATTTCGCTGCTCCGTCACCAAAAAAATAGACGGGTGCCCGGTCCAGATACTCTTCATAACTCGAGGCGGTTACTATATCGGCAGCCACCGGACGCTGTTCACGCAGAGCACGGTCATAAATCGCCGCATATACTTCCATCCTGCGGGCATCTATCATGGGGCAGATCAATGCATTCTCGGGCAGATCGTGATACAACAGTACCGGAGTACTCAGCACCTTGAGTGTGGGGATGGCTATCAGGGGAATGGAACGACCGTATGCCACCCCTTTTGCCATGGACACGCCTATGCGCAATCCTGTGTAAGATCCAGGCCCGCAACTTACAGCCACCGCATCTATGGGCAACGCATGACTGTCGGCAAAAGACAGTGCTTCATCCACAAAAACGCCCAACAATGTATTATGGGAAGGACCGTTTGTATCTTCTTTTGAGAAAACCACCTGACTATCCTCACTAAGCGCCACTGAACAGGCTGATGTAGAGGTATCAAGATGCAGGATACACGCCATATGCTATTTCACCTTAAATTATGATTCAGCGGCAAAAGTAGCTATTTTCATTGGAAGTAACGAGCTTTTAAAGAAAAAACGAAAAACAGGTGTCCGAAGAGCACCAATTTGAACAACCGGGTTTGCACCTCTTGGCTATTCAAGCTGGCGCCCTTCGGACACCTGAGCAAGTTAAATTCAGTTATTCAGCTGCATCCGGAGTGATCAGCTTATACCCTTTACCGTGAATATTGATGATTTCAATGCTTTCATCGGCTTTCAGGTGCTTACGCAGTTTGGTAATGTACACATCCATGCTGCGGGCATTGAAATAGTTGTCATCAATCCAGATGGTTTTCAGGGCAAAATCGCGCTGAAGAATCTCATTGGCATGGGCACACAGCAGGGCCAACAACTCGGATTCCTTCGTTGTCAACTTTGTTTGTACGCCGTCAATAGCCAGAATCTGTTTCTGGGTATCGAATGTAAAGCGGCCGATTTTATAGATGCTGCTTTCTTTATTCTTCTTGCCGCGCACCCTGCGAAGGATGGCTTCAATACGCAAAGTCAGCTCTTCCATGCTAAAGGGTTTGGTGATATAATCATCCGCTCCCAGTTTGAATCCCTCAAGGATATCTTCTTTCAGTGTCTTTGCAGTAAGGAAAATGATGGGAATTTCCGCATTGGCAGCACGCACTTCCTGCGCAAGTGTAAATCCGTCCTTGATGGGCATCATTACGTCAAATACACACATGTCGTACTTGTTCTTCAGGAAAGCACGGTAACCGGCTTCTCCATCGGGGCACAAATCGGCATCATAACCTTTTGCCTGCAAATACTCTCTCAACAGCATGCCAAGATTCTCATCATCTTCGCATAGCAAGATACTCAATTTCTCATCCATAGTCGTACTAATTTAATAAGGGTATTGTTATTATAAATTTACTTCCTTTGCCAAATTCGCTTTCAGCGCGAATAGAGCCTTTATGTTCTTCGATCATTTTACGCACATAGGCCAGCCCCAAGCCGAAGCCTTTCACATCGTGCCGGTTTCCCGTATGCACGCGGTAGAACTTCTCAAAGACTTTTTTCAGGTCTTCTTTCTTCATGCCGATTCCATTATCGGCAATGGACATGTAGAGTTTTGAACCCTCATTCCAGGTCTTCACGGTGAGTAGGAGTGGCTCTTTAGGGCGACGATATTTTACGGCATTGTCCATCAAGTTAAAGATGATGTTCGTAAAATGCATATCATCCACATAGATTATATCATTCTCTGCTTCCAGCTCAGAGGCGATAGAGCCCCCATACTGTTCCACCTTCAGCGTAAACGTTTTGATAACACCGTATATCAGGCTGTTTGCATTCACCTCTTTCATCTTCAACGTGGCTGCACGGCGCTCGAACATGGACATCTGCAACACCTTCTCCACTTGGAAGCGTAAACGCTTCGTCTCATCATTGATCACTCCCGAGATGTGCTTAAACATGGCAGGCGACTTTGCCACCACCGGATCCTGTAACATCTGTGCAGCCAGTGAGATGGAGGATATAGGTGTTTTAAACTCGTGCGTCATATTATTTATGAAGTCATTCTTCATTTCCGATAGTTTCTTCTGACGGAAAACCGTGAACATAATGAAGAGAAACAATATCAGCAACACGAAGGTGAACGCCACAGCCGGAAGCATGAAGGTAATCTCATCAAAAATATAAGCCTGCTTAGTAGGAAAGTGCACCTTCAGATAACTCAGCTGAGTGGGCGGATCATTCGGAAAAAGCACTTGTATATACGCACTCTCAACTCCCTTCTCGTCATAGTCCGAGCAACGATATATTTCTTTCCCGTTCTTATCAATCACCACAAAGTGGTAGGGCAGACTTATCCCATTATTGAGCAGTTCCGATTTCAGATAGCCATCCAGATTGCGAAAGTTAACACGTTTACGAAGATCCTTGCTGCTGGCCGTGTTCAGTATATTCATAACCACCTCGTCAAGCAACAGGCGCTGATACTGATAACGGTTTTTCAGGTTCTCCTGCAACTGCTTTGAAGCTTGGGAGAACGAGTTTTTCTGCCCTGTAAGGATCGCTACCTTAGAATCAGTAAAAGAAGAGTGATTCATCAGGTCTACATTAAAATCCGGGTTCAACGGATCTTTCAATGTTGAGGATTGCCCCAGATAACGTCGCACATCCGTATTGGGTAATTGGCGACTACCCAGCAGGTCTTTTTCCAGATAACGAAGCGTCTCATTATACTCCATATTCTTAGAAACCTGATACAAACTGCGTTTTACTGATTCGTCAAACTGCTCATTACGCATCTTTGCCATCTCCTCGATGTAATCCACTTGGAGGAATATGAGTCCCAAGAAACAGAGGCTCATCAAAATGCCCAATATCCAAATCGTTCGCTTCTTCATGCTGCAAATATACAATCCATTTTATCAAATGTGAAAACAACATCTTGAAATTAACGTAAAAACAATCATAAATCCGAATAAAAAGTCTTATACTTAACAAAATAGCAATTATAAAACCACCGCTTCGGTTTTAAGTCCTCTTGAGGAGCTTTATGGGATTAAGTAACCCTTCGGTAAACCTTGTAAAAGGCATCCTTCACTCTATTAACAAAAGAGGGGTGACCAAACGGCCACCCCTCTCTCTAAGTTAGCAATTAGAATTGATTAGTTAACTTGTACCTTGATGGACTTATCACCAATCTTCACGATATAGATACCAGCGATAAGCTGAGCATCGTTCGCAACGCGGATACCACCTTCAGTGTAGAGTTCATATTCAGCACCTTCTACGATAATAGAAGAACCGCTTACAAAGATTTCTACGCCGTCAATACCGATTTCAGCCACTGAAGTATATGCCCAGATGTCTACCAAATAAGCTTCGATTGCAGCAGCCAGCTCAGTGCAAGCAGCAGTAATTACAGTGTTGCTAGTAGTATCTACTTGGTTAGCATACAGATCCTTCTTAGCAGTCAGCACTGTTTGCAGAGCAGCACCGTCTACAGCAGGATGATACTCGGTAAGCAGAGCCTGAGCCTTAGTAAACAATGTATCCAAGCCGAAGCACAAGCTAATAGAAGTATTAGCATCCTTCATAGCAGTTACCAAACCAGTAATTGCAGAAGGCACGTCAGCTACCACAGCAGAAGTAACTACAGCTTCAGCAGAAGTAATTGCAGTATTCAACTTAGCCAGTTCAGCCTTCACGATAGTACCTGCAACAGCAGAAGTCTTCAGAGCCTTAGCCACAGCAATAGAGTCAGACAAAGTCTTAATATACTCAGCACTTGTTCCAAGATAAGTCAGAGTAAAGAAGTCAGCTCCACTCCATGATTTATCAAGTGTACCAATTGTCTTAATACCCAGTCTCAGCTCATTGTTAGTAACAGCCACACTCAATGAAGTATTGATAGCGGTTTGTTCGTTTCCAACACCTGTAGCAAATCCAGCACCTACCTTCAACGGAGTAGTCACTTCATTACCATACAATACAGCATTACCATTGGTAACTTCTGTAAATGTAGCAGCACCTACCTGATATACACCATTCGGAAGAATGATTGTCTGGTTGTAGTCAAACACCATAGTAGAAGCAGTAGCATTCCAAGCCTCAAGATAAGTATCTTTCGGAGCTTCTACCGTTCCGGCTTCTTTTGTAAAGTTGCCATTGGTACCAGAATTAGTACTGTTCTCCCATCCTGTCGGAGTTACCTTAATAGCAGCATTATGCATAATTGTGGGGTTCACGATCAGCACAGTGTAGTTACGATCTGTAACCGAAGCTATCATAGCAACGCTTGTAGCAAGCTTGATTGCTTTGCTTGCAGCGTTGATGTCGGCAAGAGTTGCCTCAGGAGCATTGTATACATTCTTAGCAGCACTAATAGCAGCAGCCATAGCCTCTGCGTATTCTGATGCTTCAGCAGTTTCGATGAGAGTCTGCAGAGCCTGACGAGCCTTAAAGATTGCCAATTCTGCATTATAAGCATTAAGAGCATCTACGTATGCAGCCAATTCTTCAGTGAAGAAATCATCTTTTGCATAGAACATGAACAACGGATTCTTATCAGTACCCTTATCATAATAGATACCTAGATCATTACCGGTCAAGCCGTCTACGCCCACCAACTTAGCAGGGTTAGCAGCACGTGAAGCTGAGAAGTTATAACCACCCTCAACATCAATCAGAGCCCAGCCAGATACTGTAGCTGCATCAGCCAAATCACCTAACAAGATACCCCAAGTGTTACCAGTATTGGCATTCATATACTTACCTGAAGAAACTTGCTGCAGAGTGATCTGATCAGCGTTATCTTCCGATACAGCTATTGTCCAAGTAAAGGCATCATCTGCAACATAAGGATAGCTATTCAATACAGGAGCATTAGCAGCTGCATTGTTAGAAAGGAACTTCTTAGAAGCCGGGTGATAAATCACATAGTCACCTGCGATTACAGGTTTCACTTGCTCTGCAGGCAGAGGAAGTGCCGGAGCCATCGGAGTCAAGAACATCTTGAACTTAGCAAGAGCTGTTGAAAGCTCAGTTTTTGCAGCGGCAAGCACAACATTATCTGTAGCGTCAGTCTGAGCTGCCCACATAGCCATTTGTGTATTGATCACTGTCTGTAGTGCAGTACTATCAGCCTTAGTATAAGACTTATTAGTTGCAAATAACGTGGCAGCCTCAGTAACAAGAGCCATCATCTCAGTAGACAACTTAATAGAAGTCTTCGCATCAGCGATAGCAGAGTTTACTGTATCGTTAGCCAATTTCACTACAGAAATCACATCAGAAGAAAGAGCTGCAGTACCCAGAGCGATAGAACGAGTCAACTCATTCATTTCAGCCTTCACGATAAACGGAGCAAGAGCAGGATCTGTCAAGCCAGTTGCCACAGCGATAGAATCTGTCAAAGCTTGTTTTGAAGCAGTAAGAACTTCTGCATCAATAGTCAGCACGAAGAAGTCGGCACCATGCCAAGATTTGTCCACTTCGCCGATTGTCTTGATACCAAGTCTCAGAGTATTGTCAGTTACAGTTACTTCCAGCTCGGTATTTACTGCATTCTGTACAAAGTTATCACCAGTTACACCTGTCTTCAACGGAGTTGTTACCTCGTTAGCATACAATACAGCATTGCCATTGGTAGCTTGTGTAAAGGTAGCAGCACCCAGTCGGTAAAGACCATTCGGCACATATACAGTCTGGTTGTAATCAAATACAATCGCAGAAGCAGTTGCGCCCCAAGCCTCCAGATACGTATCTTTAGGAGCAGCTACAGTTCCGCCAGCCTTGGTAAAGTTACCGTTAGTACCAGTGCTGGTGCTCTGTTCCCATCCATTCGGACGAGTTCCAATACCGGCAGTCTGCAAGATAGTAGGATTAACAATCAGGCTTGTATAGTCACCATTGGTAATAGTAGCAGCCGTAGCAAGGCTTACCACCTTTTTCAGATCTGTGATTGCAGCGTCAATACCAGCAGCTTCCACAGCACCTGCAGAGTATACACCCTTCGCAGTAGCAATAGCAGCCACAACAGCAGCATCTTCAGCAACGGCAGAAGTCTCAGCAGTTACAATGGCAGTATTCAGTTTCGCGTATTCTGCGATAGAAGCTTCGGCAGTCACAATAGCAGCATCCAATGTAGCGATTGCAGCAGCGTAGTCTTCAGTAGAAAGGTTCGCCCAATCAGCAGCCATAGCAGCTTCCAACGCACTCTTCACTGTAGCATTCATTGCCTTATCCTTAATAGCACTTGCATCTGCACAACGGTATGCAGCCTGGCTTTCATAGCGATACAACTTAAATGCATCGGCACTCTGCCAACGGCTGGTAGCACCATTGTCTGCACGCATACCAATAGTAATGGTGGAACTTGCAGAAGCAGTGAACTCAGTAATGTAACGTGCCCATCCGAAGTTCAAAGGAGCAGTTCCGTCACCAATACGATTTACTGTAGTGGTCTTCTCAACTGTACCAGCTGTATTCAGGTGGTCTGTTCCGTCATTTACGAAGAAGAACATATTGCTGGGGCTGAGAGATTGTCCTCTGGCAATTGCCTTCATTACATAGTATCCGGCAGGCATATTTGCAAAGCTCTGATAACCGTATACTACACCTGACGCACCCTTATCCAGAACTTTGTTAGTGCCAGGAACAGTAGTATATTCCTTATCCCAACCACTCCATTTAGTATTATCACCATCGTAGGTTGCCATATTGGTAGACCATCCGGTAACGCCATCATCAAAGTTAGGATTAGCGATAATAAATGTAATATCACCTGTAGAAGCCATGATAGCAGTATTACGCTCTTTCAAAGCAACAGAAGCATTAGCAGCTGTAATAGCAGCATCCAGTGCAGCTGTAGCAGCAGCAAAATCCTCATCACTACCACCACCATTTACGAGTGCCATAGCTGGAACATAAGCTGCCTTAAATGCATTGTAAAGAGCTACATCTGTATAATTAGACGCTACTTGCAACTTGTTAGTTGCTTTATCAAATACAACTCTCAACGCTTCCTCAGCAGCTGAAAGAGTACCTAAATATTCTAATTGGAAATCATCTATACCAATCCAGTTAGCATTTGAATAATTATCAAAATAGCCAATAGTCAAGTCACTGTTCTCACCTAGATAGGCAATTACAGAATATGGAGCTACTGAGGCTTTCACACCAGCTTCCGTTTTAGCTTCCACCGTTTCATAATCATAAATAGCAACGGATGTAGTAAAAGCTCCTGCAAGAAGATTCACAGAACCTTGATTGGTATTTGCAGCAGTGTTTTGATCAGCGGCAAAGCATTTTGCAGACAGTTTATACTTACCAGCAGGCAAATTCTGAACAGCCTGAGTTGCAATACGGAAGTCTACTGCAGAAGTTGCAGTTCTCCATACTTCCATACAATTGCCGGTAATAAAACCACCTTTTATTTTCCAAGGATCACCTACTGATTTCACCACGGTCCAACCGCTAATATCAGTATCAAAGTTCGGGTTAACTATTTTAAAAGTTAAATTCGCAGGGTTATTCGCAGATGCGTTTGCCACGTTATAATCAGCAACTGCATAAAACAAAGGAAGCACTGCATCATCAAGCATTGCAAAAGTAACAGCAGGATTATCTACAACTGCCTGAGCAGTTTCAATAGCAGTTAACAATGCAGCAGCACCATTACCGCTTCCATCACCATAGACAAGAGTTGCTGCAGCAATATCAGCTATTAACGCAGCTTTATCCTCAGCACTAATAGAACCATCAAATTCCAGCTTGACATAGTCGAAGAACACACGTCCTACAGCGCCAGAGCCCACATTATTAGATCCCAGACCTACACGGATAACGCCTTCAGTCTCAGCCTTAACAATAAATGTAAAGGAGTCTGTCTCCCATGCGTTCAATGCAAAGTTGGCCTTAGTTGCAGTAACAGCAGTTCCTGAAGTAGGAACCCATGCTACCGAGCTCTTGTTTGCATTAGCCACTGGACCCGAGTTGTAAGTCGCATACGTGATTTTGTACTTACCAATAGGCAATGTTACAGTCTGTCCATAATAGTTGTTAGCACCCCATGCAGAAGAAATACCAAGTACTCCTCCTACAGAATTTCCATCCGCATCCGTAGCAGGAGCAATACAGCCTGCTGTACTGTAATTCAAAGGTTTAAGACAACCAAAACCAAAGATACCTGCAGCCGAGTTGTCACCATAAATTCTTGTGGGCCAACCCTCAATTACTGCTATATTAGCACCACCGTTGGCAGAACCTAAGCTGGTCACATCTTCAGTACCAGAATAGGTTATACCCGAGTCAAATCCTGCATTCGCCAGATACGTACTCGTCACGTCTACATACTGTGCCTGCACTCCTACGAGTCCGACACTTGCGATGAGCATCGCAATAAACATAAGTAATCTACTTCTCATCTTAATAAAACATTAGTGAATAAATAAGTTTTTTTACCCGGCAAATATAAAAAGTTTCAAACGAATTTCCTATTCTTTTTATAAAAAAAACATAGGTTTTAGCGGTAGCATGTTGCACAACATAAATACTAAAAAGTCGTATTAAAGTATACGCGTTTTAAAATTCAAGAAAATCCACATACAAGATCCTACTAAACAAAGGCTTACAATCAGTATACAAAGAAAAACGGTAGCATTTCATTGCTGAAACGCCACCGCTTTATTAAGGATCTACGGAGAAACCGTATTATTTATTTTAGTTCAGAGAACCTACTGCAATGATTACAGACTTGCCACCGGAAGTTACGATATAAAGACCCGGCAGGAGCTGTGCATCAGCAGAAACCGCTACGCCTGAGATAGTCTTCACTTCGAAGCTGTCTACTCCGTCAACCTTGATATAACCATTTTCAACGTATGCATTCAGAGCAGGAGTAGCATTCGCGTCAATTTCATCAACACCTACACCATAAAAATCCTTGCTGATATAATACAGCTTGAAGTCATCGGCAGAGAACCAGCCTCCATCCCACACTTTACCCAAGCTTACGGTCTGATCACAGGTTACACCTACTGTCAGATAGTTATCATTTACATTGATATTATCCACAGTAACCCATTGCCATCCCCAGCCTCTTCCTACTGTAAGGTCTCCTGCTTTATCAGGATTTGCTTTCTTGGCATCAGAGCCTTCAGGAGCAGCTTCCCAGATAGGACCGCCAATGTTACCGAAGTTTTGGATTTCCGTCACACGCAATCCATCAGCAATCGCATATAAATAAGATCCGGCTCCACTTGTACGTGCAGCACATACTAAGCGATAGGTTCCGTTAGGCATACCATCCAGGCTCTGCTTCACTGTGAATTTAACCTTACCAGCTGTTGAATTCCAAGAATCCAGGTAACGGTTCAGAGTATCACCGGAGTAATGTTGCCCTACTGTTGAGTTCTTATCACCGTCTGTTCTGGTAATTGTCCAACCATCAGGTACTACATCCTTGTCGGCTGCTTCAATTGTCGGGTTAACCAGAATGCTTGTCAAATCGAACGGATTCTCTGGTGAAACATTTCCAGGGATTACGATATAGCTCTTCAGGAAGATAGCGGCAGCCTTCTCCAGTGCTCTTTTCACTACAGGAAGATCGGCTGCAGAGGTAGCAGCAGCAGCAAGAATAGCCTGTTGCTCTGTAAGGGCAGCAATCAGAGCTTCTACAGCCTCATTCGAATACCCATTGTGGTCTAAGTTCTCTGCAGCAACCAAAGCCGGCAACATATCATCATACGCCACAACAGAGGCTTTCGCATTCGAGACAGCAATAGTCAATCCTGAGGTAGCTGTTTTGATAGCCTCAGCCCCTGTAGCTGATTCTCCAGCAGCCAGTGCGTTATTAAGTGCAGTTTTTTCCACACCCATAATCTTTGTATCACTTTCCGCGATCAGAGCTTTTGCCTCAGAAATAGCTGCATCCAACACAGCCTTTAAACCAGCTTCGGTAGCAGGATAGTAGAACAGTTCAAATCCTGTTGCGCAGAACCAACCTGAAGTACCGCCACCACTTGTAGAGGCAAAACCGATGCGTAAGACATCACCTTCAGCCAGATACACTTTGGTAGTAGTCAATTCTTCCCATTGTGCTTCATCATTAAACGTACCGCCAGCGGTGTACTGTACAGTAGCGGCAGGCGAAACAGCCTCGCCGGAAGCAGTGCTTACATACGCATGCTGGTCATTGGGAACACCGTTAGTAGCAGTAAGAGCCTTTCCTGCATAGAAACCTGCAGGCAGACCTACGATATCCTGATAGAGATTCATGCTGGTAAAGCTGTTGTGCCAGTTGTTCCAGCAATTTCTTCCACCTGCAGTATGCAGTCTATACTCAGAATAAGCAGCCGGAACATTAGCGGTAAGCCATGCACCTTGAGCACGGTCGGCCGCCAAAGTTATATCGCCTCCGTTCTTTGTAAAGTTCGGTGCAGAAATCATTGCAGTACCAATCTCTACAGGGCTGTTGCTTGTTGCCAATGTAACTGCAGAAAGGAAATAGGCCTTTCTAGCTTCTATAAACTTAGCCTTTTCGGTTTCAAGCTCTGCAGCACGCACGCCTTCTTCTCCAAATGCGGCAAGTCCATCAATAATCGCATCGCTATATGCAGCCTTTCCGGGATATGCAGAACCACCCACATTGTAGCTTACTTCCTCGCCATCGGCCACCATCAACATGGTAGTAAATGTCAAGCCTGTTTCATACGCAGCCTTCACTTCAGCAATCAGCGCTGTATAGGCATCGATCGCTGCAATATAATTTGCCAAAGAAGGATTATTTTTGATTGCATCATCCATGTCTATGATATTATCCACATCCTCCATTGTTCCAAGAGGAAGCATACCACTTTCAATTTGCGAGTCAAGGGTAGCAAATTGTGTTTTAAGTTCTGCCAATGTCTTTGCTTTTTCAGCGATTTCATCTGCATCACTTATAGAACCACGGTATATCAAACGGAAATTATCCAGATACAGACGCGCTTCCGTATCTGCCTTCTGACGTACAAGACTAACTTTCAAATTGATATCTCCAGCTTCTTCTATATTGAATGTCAACGTATAGGGAGACACTGATATTCCCGAAGTAGAAACTTGTTTTTCAGCAGCGCCAGTTATAGACACTACAGCAGAAGCAACATCATCAGTAGCAGCAGAGAATACCAAGTCATAAAGTCCAACAGGCACAGCAGACAAAGTCTGAGAAAGAGTAATATCCTGTGTGGCACCCCATTTACTGCGGAAATAGTAGAAATAAGTTCCATCAGCCGGCTTAAAGCCTGTATCTGTGCGGGCATTTACATCCTTATCATGGTTAAAACCACTCAAGCCTTCACTTACCAAACCTTGATCCCAAAGGCTAGGTGCTGCATTGGTAGTACTGTATACTACAGTCCATCCTTCTGGTTGCCATATACCGCTATTACCTGTGTCAGCAGGATTAGAACGCTCAACCAAAGTCACATTGGTATTCTCAAAACTAGGATTCGCAATATACTGTGCTGTCACATCTTCGTAAATACCATCACCACCTACAGGTTCTTTCAAACCGTCTTCCCAAGTAATTTGCTCTACAGGAGTTTTCACACCAAACTGAACATCAGCAGCAGTAATTTCCTGCAAAGTCATTCGATCAAAGTGATTGATACATCCTGTACCCGTTCTTTTAATCACGAAATATTGCTTAGATGCAAGAGTGGCAGGAGTTTTGAATCCATAAGCCACATCTACATAATTACCCAGTCCTTGTGGTGCTGAGTTGTATACATAAGAAGCCACCACATTTGCATTATCAGCTGCTGCATTCACAGAGTCATTTGTAATGTAATGTGTATAGGCAGCTACGGGAGAGGTATCCCCATGAGCCATCTGACGATAAGCCACCTTATAATAAGTATTCGGTTTAAGAACAGAACCCAGATCCTGCCAAAGCGGAGTAGCCGAGTTGTGAAGCATAAAAGCCCAAGCACCTTCTGCAAGACTGATAATCTTCGCATAGCCAGTATTCTGTGTCACTTCAATAGTACGACAGTTTGTAGCTACATCCCACTTTTCAAGCACACTCCAATCGGCTGCCTTAGCACGTTGGTCGCCAGGTTTCACATCTGCTGTGTACTCCGCATAAGGAGTATTGATTTCAAAACTAGGGTTCTTAAGCAGATTCTTTGCGCTATAAATACCTTGTTTCAAGGTAGCATCATGCAATTCTGCATTTATAAGATCCTCACCACCTACGCTATTAGCTACATTAGAGATATTCAGCGCCACATTTGCGTCGGGCATTTCGGCTCCGCTCACAAATACTCTCACAGTTTTATTGGTCACATCCACCAGAAAACTGAACACATTGGCTTTTGGGGCTTTGAATGCAAAACCTAAACCACTTGCATTACGCACTTCGAAGCTTTGTCCCTGTTCCAATTTTGCTTGAACAGAAAAGTTTCCAGCCGGATTAAAAGCAGTATAATTACTACTGTTAAGCACGGTTGAATACGGATCAGGATCCGCAGCATGCAAAGACACGAAGCCAACCATGGCAAAGAGGGCCATGACTACGAAAGATAATCGTTTCTTCATGATTAAATAATTAATTAAGTTGGTAAATAGAAAATTTCGGGCAAATATACGCACAAGGTAACGCAAAGCGCAATAAAAGTAACATAAAAAAGCATAAATCAAGAATAACAACATCTTACAAATAGCCACAAGAAGTCGGTCTGCAGTACTTGTTTTCAGCAAAAGAGCTGTGAATACCTGACACAGAAATCATACAATATCAATCATCTCAAAGATACAATCTTGGGGGCTTCATGCAGAGAAGTTATTTTTCCTTGTTTTGTAATACATTTTGCATCTACAAAGAATTCTTCGCCGGAAGTATTGCCATGTAACTAAATTTGTTTTTCGCACTTTTTCTCTCAAAAATGTTTTTTTCTCGTTTTTACTGCATTGCTGCATAATTTTAATTTAAACCACTAATAATCAAGCAACAAGCACTATGCAGTAAGGTATGTAGCAAGTATGCAGCAACTTTTTTGCTGCATAGCTGATCGAGTTAGATAAAAGGGGTTAAATTATTTGCATTTATTCTGTAGGGTATCCCCTATTGATGATCCGGTGAGTCGCAATTTGCACGCCTGCGTTTTAAAAAGCCAGGCCTGTTGTTGAAGAAACGCAGGCATGTCTTTTCCAAAGCTCAGGCTTACGTTTTTTCAGCTCAGGCCTGCACAAAAAAGTGGTGCGCACGGGGCAAAAAACTGATACGCACCAATTGAAAAACTCGTGCCCACCAATTCTTCAACTGGTGGGCACGAGTTTTTTCAGCCTCTGGCTATTCTATTTACTTACCCGACTTGTAAGTAGCTTTGCGGGAATCCTGTTTCAAGGCCTTGGCAAACTCTTGGGGGGTGTAAGGCACGGGCTCTTTCATAAACTCAGGGATATTGTAGGAGCGGTAGAAGTCCAGATAGAAATCCGGATCATCCTGCGGCAACACGAAGGGCTTAGAGGCTTTGCCATCCTTGCCGAAGTAAGCAATGTAGGGGCGGGTGTAGGAACCATCGTCACGGCGGCTGCTGAACACAATCCAACGACCGTTACTTGACCAGGAGTGGTAGCTTTCTACTTCCTGGGAGTTTACATTCTCCAGGTTGCGGGTTTCGCGGGTGGCAAGATCCATCAGATAAAGATCGCTGCTCTTGTGCCAGATGTGGAACACGCCATAATCACCCATTGTAAAGAGAAGGTATTTACCATCGGGTGATACACGGGGGAAGGTGGCACTTTTATGCAAAGCGGCAGCGTCGAAGATCATCTCCGGTTCACCAAAACTAGTAGTTTCTTCATTGAAAGGGATGCGGTATATGTCATACAACACGTTCTGATAATCGTCCATGAGGGCACGATCGCCCTTATCGCGTTCTGTGGCCTGGTATCTTGCAGAGCTGTAGTACAACATCTTCCCATCGGGTGACCACCAGGGGAATACTTCCAGCTGGGCGGTATCGGCTACGATCGGCTGTACGGTATTCGCGTCAATGTTGTAGAGGATAAGATCGGACTGACTGTCCTGCACTTCCACCTTTTGCAAGTCGCGGGTGTGGAAACTCTGGCCGGTAGTGTTTACCGAATAAGCTATCAGCTTGCGGGTGGGATGCCAGGAGGGATATACACCGGCCGAAATGGTGCTATCCGTTTTCAGGTCCATCTTCGTAAGTTTCCCATCTACGGCAACGAGTGTACCTCCATATGCCTGGCGGGTGTGAAACTGCATGGTAGCGCCGGAATAATTCTGGTACGAATGGCAATTGATACACTGACCGTCTTTGTTGTCGCTCAGGAGCATGTTGTTATAAATCTCCTTTTCATCGAAGTTGGTCAGGTTGCGCTGATTGATGGTCAGCTCTTCATACGTTACATACGAGGGGGAGATCAGGCGGTAAGACAGGTATTCGTCAATCGGTTCTTCGGCAATGTGGATCACAAAGGAATGGTATTTGTTCCAGGTACCGTCGCGGCGCACGAAGACATCCACGGTGCAGTCGGCCCCTTTAGATCCGGTCAGGATATCCTGCCAGTCGCCTTGCGAAGGCATTACCTTCTCACCCGCACATAGGAATTCTCCGCCTTTCCATCGGAAGCGAGTCACATAGTCATCGCCTGCTTCACTTATTTTAAAGTGTAGCGGGGCGATATTGGAGGGAACCGTTACGTCCCGATAATCAGGATATACGGAAGGAAGTTTCGTCAACTCCTTGTATTCATCGGGAGCTTTTGGGCCGCACGCGGCGACAAAGAGCGCCATCAAAAGAAAAAGGACTCTATTTATTGCTTTCATGATTCTTAATTCTTGCAGATTGATTAGTTCGATTTCACATTACGCACAAAGAAGTAGAAGTACCAGAACGTATCTCCAAACTGAGTCTTAAAGAGCGGCCTCAACATATCCTCCGACTTCCCCGGGTTCTGATTGATCAAATCCTGGAAGCGCTGGAAGCGCTGCATCACACTCTCATCAATGGGCAATTGGTTCGGATCATACTGGTGCTCCAAATAACAGTACAGCACTGCAGCCTCCTGATAATGCACCGGTATACGCTGATGAGTCTGTGCATACTCTATAAAACGCGGCCAGAACAAGGGAATATCCTTCATAACCAGCGTAGAGGCCATGGACATCTCCTGATAAAGTGGCTCATCACTCCAGGTATGCGAGAATACATTCAGCAGATAAATCTCTGCCAGACTCATATCACCATCCAGATAGTCCTCGTATACAAGCAACTTCGTAATGTCCCTATATAACGGATTTTTTCGGATTAATGAGGGGTCATTAAGAAACTTTTCTTGTTCTTCGGCCCATTTAGCGTGGAATAAAGTCTTTTTTAACGTACGTATATATCTTCTTGCCAAGTTATTATCCCCGGAAAGGATGGAACACTGGATCATGTATTTAATGTATTCCACCTTCATTCCATACTCTACGGCATCCTCCAGACACCAGCGGTAGCAGAAATTCAGTTTGGCGTAGTTCATGTAAATCTGCTTTCCACCCACCTGCAGCATACGCTCATCAAACTTGGCATTGGGCTTTGCACCTCCATCGGGGAAACGGAACATCTCATCACCGACTCTTCCCTGACGGAACAGCGCCAGGTTCTTGAGCATCACCATTAAGCGGGTGGGTTCCTGCTCTTCTTGGTGAGCGCGTTCAATCACTGCATCCCAGTTGCCTACCAGCGAGGCACGGTTCATAAACAGTTCCGCACGATAGTTGGGGTCATTGTACCAATAGGTTTTAACTCCATAAAAGAGAGCCACTCCTATCAACACCTGCACACCCCAATACACAATCTTGTAACGAGTGTAGAACAAGCCTTTTTGCTCCTTTCCATCGACGCCCTTCTTAGCGATGAGGGGCAGCAGGCAGAATACAACCGAGCATACAATATAGGGAATCCACTGCATAAAATCGATATCCGGATCAATATACACAGGCAACAATGCCAGGTAAATATCATTAAAATTGATCTGGGTATAGACATAATACCACACTACAGGAGTTATAGCAGCCACTAAAAGAAGCACGAAAGGTTGGGCGATCCGACGCACAAGGAGGTGCTCCGTCCACACGAAATCAACCACCATACACACAGCAGCCAACAAAGCATAGTACCCAAACAAGGCATAGCCGCCAAAAACAGCCACTACCGCCCAGTATACCCGAAAGCGTGAAGGAATGACACGATATACTGCTATTATTAATAAGGAGGAAAGAAATCCAAGTGTAGCACAGTACATAAAGCCCACCGTTTTAAGATGGAACAGCCAGTAACCCACATTGGCGAGCACAGCCATGCATCCCAGTGGCAGCACCAATGCCAGCAACGCCCATTGCGGAGCAAGCCTAAAGAGGCGTACCGTAGCCCAGTACATGAATGTCCACAAGGACACTAGCAGCAATATGCCCAACCAAGGATAATAAAAGAACTGAGTAAGAAAAGCACTCACCCAGGTGATAAAGCCGCCAGGCAGTGCCATCTGCTGCGTAAAGAAGAGGCTGCCCGGAAGAAACAGGGAAAGCTCCTGTGAGCGGAAAAAGAAGTCCTGCAACTCACTATACAGGCAGATGTATATAACGATGGCAAATAAAACGCCCGTTGCACAGGGATAAAAACGCATCCAGTTCTTGCCAGGCTTCACAGCCTTAGGAGGTTCTTTTGAAGCAACGGAAGCGGGGCGTGCCCCTTTTTTAGTCTTTAGGTTTTGAGTACGGTTCATGGCCGGTTAATCGATAAAATCGTTATTTTTGATAGATACGCACATAGTCCACCTCATACAGGAGGGGGAAATCGCTTTCAGAGGGATCACCTCCATTGCCACCTAGTGCCAGGTTGAGCAACAAGTAATGCGGCTGACGGAAAGGATTGAATCCATCGGGGTTTGTGGTCTTGGAAAGATCTACCTCGTTGAGCAGTTCATCATCCAGATACAAACGGATAAAGTTCTCGTCCCAGTCCATCCGCCAGATATGGAACTGACTGAGCCAACGCGGATCTTTAGCGGTGAAATGGGTCAAAGGAATGCGTTCAGTATCCCAAGCGGCATTGTAACGTTTCGAGGTACCCCAAGCGGCATTGGCCAGAATGGTAGGGGCATTGTTTACCAGATAGTATTCCATCATGTCAATTTCGCCATTGTGCGGCCATTCACGTTTTACGCCCAATGTCCAGATAGCAGGCCACGAACCTTTTTGTCCGTTGATACGGGCACGTACCACAAAACGTCCATACATCCACGAGTGCGAGCGGGCGGTAGTCATGCTGGTAGAGGTGTATTCTGCATACTCGCGATTGCGGCGCCAGTCGCCGCTGCCAGCTTCGTAACGTGGGTTGAGCACGCGTTCGCGCTTTCCAACGATCTTCAATAATCCATCCTCGCAGATGGCATTGTCTTTTTGATACCATTGCAATTCTTCGTTACGTACAAAGCCCTGCTCAAACGTCCAGGTTTTCTCGTCGGGCACACCGGAGGTATTAAACTCTTCACTCCACACCAGCTTATAGCCTTCGTTATCTTGTTGCGCATTCGCTATGGGAGCATACATACATAGCCCCAGACCCATTATGAAACATTGTACTTTTTTCATGGTTTTTCCATTTTTATTCATGGTGGCAAAAATACAGCATATTTCAAGATTTCCCAAAAGGTTATGAGATAAAAATCAAGAAAAAGTACGAGATTATTCAAGAAATATCCACTACCTTTGCCTGCGTTAATAGTTTTAAAATAATAAAACCATAGATGGTATGATACAGTCAATGACCGGATACGGCAAATCCACCGTTGTTTTGTCCGACAAAAAAGTGCATGTGGAAATCAAGTCGCTTAACAGTAAAGCCATGGATATGTCTGCGCGAATCGCCCCGATTTTTCGGGAGAAGGAGATGGAGATACGTGGCGAAGTAACCAAAAAGCTGGAACGCGGGAAAGTAGATTTCATTCTATGGGTTGAAAAAGAAGGAAGTGATGCCAGCACTCCTATTAATATAGAGCTGGCCAAAGGGTACTACAACCAGATGACCAAGCTGGCCGGAGAGCTGCAGGTAGAGCTACCCGCCGACTGGCTTTCGCTATTGATGCGCATGCCCGATGTATTGGCCAAGTCTGATGTACAGGTACTGACCGATGAAGAATGGGCCGAAGCACACAAGGCTGTGGAAGAAGCTATCGCCCAGCTTATAGCCTTCCGCCAACAAGAAGGAAAAGCCCTGGCGCTGAAATTTAAAGAAAAGATCATCAACATCCTCGAGCTTTTACTATCCATAGCACCCTATGAGGAAAGCCGCATTGAAAAAATAAAAGCCCGAATCACCGATGGATTGGAGAAAATAAAGGATGTGGAGTACGACAAGAACCGTCTGGAGCAGGAGCTCATCTACTACATAGAGAAGTTGGACATCAACGAAGAGAAGCAGCGTCTGAATAACCACCTCACCTACTTCCTCGCCACAATGGAAGAAGGTAGCGGGCAAGGCAAAAAGCTTGGTTTCATCGCTCAGGAGATGGGTCGTGAGATTAATACGCTGGGCAGCAAATCCAACGAGGCCGAGATGCAAAAGATCGTAGTGCGCATGAAGGACGAACTGGAACAGATCAAAGAACAAATATTGAACGTAATGTAATACACCCCACGATGAAAGAAGGAAAACTGATCGTATTCTCCGCTCCTTCCGGCTCGGGGAAATCTACCATAGTCAACTACCTGATAAAAAAAGGGCTTAACCTGGCGTTTTCTATCTCCTGCACAAGTCGTGCACCCCGGGGAGAAGAACACCACGGAAAGGAGTACTTCTTTATATCCCCCGATGAGTTCAGACAAAAAATAGAGAATGATGAATTCATTGAATATGAGGAGGTGTATACCGACCGTTATTACGGCACCCTGAAATCGCTGGTGGAAGGACAGTTGAAGAATGGCGAAAACGTAATCTTCGACATAGACGTAGCCGGCGGGTGTAACATCAAGAAGATATATGGAGATCGCGCCCTGCTGATCTTTATTATGCCCCCTTCCATCGAGGAATTACGCCGTCGCTTAGAAGGGCGCGGCACCGACAAGCCTGAAACCATTGCAGATCGCATAGCCAAAGCAGAGTACGAATTATCTTTTAAGGACCGATACGATGTGGTGATTATCAATGATGATCTGGCCACTGCGCAGGAAGAAGCCCTGCACTGCATTCAGGAATTTCTCCGATGAAAAAGGTAGCTTTGTATGGAGGTTCCTTTAATCCGATTCATATCGGGCATATTGAACTGGCCAGCTACCTATGCGAAAAGAACTGGGCCGATGAGGTGTGGTTTTTGGTGAGCCCGCACAATCCGCTAAAGACGCACGAAGAATTGGCACCGGAACAGGAACGTCTGCAGTGGGTGCAACTGGCCATTAAAGGACACCCCTGCTTCAAAGCCTCCGATATAGAGTTCCACCTGCCGAAACCATCCTATACCATCCGCACCTTGGAGAAGCTGACTGGCAAGTATCCGGATCTACAATTCATTCTTTTCATCGGATCGGATAACTGGACGGTTATTGACCGTTGGCGGGAATACAAACGAATTATACGAGAGTATGAGATCCTCATTTACCCACGACCAGTTTATGAGATAGACGCCTCCACGCTTCCTCCTACCGCACACCTCATAGAAGCACCTTTATATGATATAAGCTCCACTAGGATACGTCAGATGCTAAAAGAAGGAAAGGATGCTTCCGCGCTACTTCCTTCCGGAGTCTACGAGAGGATTGTGGAGAGGGGATTATACAAATAACAGCGTTTTCATCGAATTTTTCTATGTGCAACGACATATCCCTTCGGCGGGTGGATTCAATCCGCCCCTACTTAAAATCCAGTACCACTACCTCTGAGGGAGCACAAAAACGCATCTTTTTGCGGGAAGTACCCAAGCCATTGGTGATAAGGAGGGGGACGTGCTGCGAGGTTTCTTTCAGGCCGGTACGAAACCGCTGACCATAGTGCGAGGGAATCTTCGGAGCATATGTACCAAGAAGGGTAACTTGTCCACCATGGGTATGCCCGGCCAAAGCAAGATCGGCACGTGAATTGTCCGTATCCTCCGCGTAATCCGGAGTGTGAACAAGCAAGATTGCATAAGCCGCCGAGTCAAGTTGCTGCACAGGAGAATCGCCGTTTCGTTTCAGATCAAAGGGATTACGTACTCCTGCGACGTAAATGTGCGAACTATCCCTTTCCACCGATAACACTTCGTGCTCCAGGGGGTGCATGCCTCGCAGGAGCATGGCTTCTACAATGGTATCATGGCAACGCTCATAGTCATTGTTCCCCATTACTCCGGCAATGCCATAAGGAGGGTGTACAGTAGCGATGGAATCGAACAATTCGGCCACATATTCACACCCCTCCTGGTAATCGCCGCCCATAAGCAGGAGGTCGGGCTGCAAAGCACGCAGCAGGCGCGCGAGGGAAGCAAGCCCTTTCTCACGGAACTTGCTTTTGTAATGGAGATCGGAAATAAAGGCAATCCGGAATCCATGAAAGGCAGCAGGTATATCCGGATGCTCCACATCATACGCACGAATGCGCGAAATGCCGGGATGCGAACAAGGAGATTTCATCTTCTTCCGTTCGATGGATTGGGAGAAAACAAAACCCGTAACGCATAAAAAGAATAAAAAAAACAGGACGGTGCGACTCATAAAGCATTGCCTTTTCGGTGAAACTTCACTGCAAATGTAAGAAAAAAGAAGTACCTTTGTTTCTATAATTATCATATTCTTACCCGCATACAATGACTCACAGTGCAATACGCCCCAATTCACCGAAGGCCTGGATGCTGGCGGCACGCCCTAAGACACTGCCCGCTGCAGCAGCTCCCGTACTCATCGGTACAGGTCTTATCTGTATGGATCCAGGCACATCGCTGCAATGGCAACCTACAGTGATCTGCTTTCTCTTTGCTTTCCTGATGCAGATTGCATCCAACTTTATCAACGATCTTTTCGACTTTCTGAAGGGTAGCGACCGCGAGGATCGCTTAGGTCCGAAGCGCGCCACTGCCGAAGGATGGATCACTCCGAGATCGATGAAATGGGGAATTTTCATCACACTGGTATTGGCCTGCCTTACCGGGAGTCTGGCATTGTTCTATGCCGGATGGGTACTTATCCTAGTGGGCGCGGTATGCGTATTGTTTGCTTTCTTCTATACCACAGGGCCTTACCCGCTGTCCTACCATGGATGGGGCGATGTGCTGGTTGTTCTATTCTTTGGCTTTGTACCGGTGGGGGGCACGTACTGGATACAGGCACACCAATGGACAACTGAGGTGACACTGGCTTCGCTCATCTGCGGACTGGTGGTAGACACATTACTGGTATTAAACAACTATCGCGACCGGGCGCAAGACCAGATAAGCGGTAAGAAGACCCTTATAGTGCGTTTCGGCGAGCCCTTCGGCCGATACCTATATTTATTTATGGGGTTGCTCCCGACATGGATGTGTCTGGGCTTCCTCATGGAGGGACATCTGTATGCAGCACTCCTTCCGCAGCTATACCTGCTGATACACATACCCACCTGGAAAAAAATGGCTTCCACCCGCAGCGGATGGAAGCTCAATGAGATATTGGCGCTTACGGGGCGTAATATCTTCCTGTTTGCCTTGCTCCTTTTTATAGGAATGATGCTTTAGAGATCTTATTCAAATCGCAAAACACGCGTTTCCAACGGAGAAAACTCCTTTTTCATCGGCTCGCCCACAGGTACTCCGAAGGGCATCTGGGCTATCAGACTCCAAGAAGCGGAAAGATTCCACTCCGCACGTACCTCTTCTGCAATCAGCTCGTTGTAATGCTGAAGCGAGGCGCCAAAACCAGCGTCTTCCAACATCGTCCAGATAGTAAACTGATGCATGGCCGAGGTATGCTGTGACCACACCGGGAAGTTGTCTTTGTAAGTAGGAAAGGAAGCCTGCAGATGCTCTACCACCGCCTGCTCTTCGAAAAACAGAAGAGTGCCATATCCGCTCTTGAAACAGTTGTCAATCTTACCCTGTGTTTCACCAAAAGCCTCGGCCGGAACGATTTTACGAAGCGCGTCCAATGCAATATCCCACAGCTTGCGGTGATTATCACCCAGCAGGATTACCACACGGGCCGACTGCGAGTTGAAGGCCGAAGGCACGTTCAATACGGCAAATTCCACTAATTCCTTGATTTCATCATTAGACAAGGGCGACGCATTACTCAAGTCATAACGCGTACGGCGGTTCAGTACCGCTTCTTTAAAATTTCGCTTCATCCTAATTTGCATTTTATGCCTTCCGGCTGATTATTTTCTAACTATAAACATCCGGAGGTCACACATTGTTCGGTCACATCCGCTGAATAAGTTACAAAAAACGCAGGCCTGCAATGGAGGAAGCGCAGGCCTGAGTTTTCAAAACGCAGGCCTGAAGTTGCGAAACTCCAGGCCTGTGTTTTTTAGGGAAGACGTAGTGCTATTTTTTCGTTACGCCAATACCGGGAAGATCAGAAAGGGTAAGACGACCACCTACTACCTTTACACCTTCAAAAAGATCGTTGGAAATGAGCAAATTGCCATCCAGATCGGCAAAATCCACAGCCGGACTAAGCTGGGCGGCCGCACTGATGGCGCAGGATGTCTCAGTCATACACCCCAACATGACTTTCATATCGAGCGCGCGGGCAAGGGTCAGCATTTTCCAAGCTTCCCGCATACCGGTACATTTCATCAGCTTGATATTGATACCCGTGAAAGCACCGGCTATTTTCTTGATATCGCTAAGTCTTTTCATGGACTCATCGGCAAAAATGGGCAGAGGGCTGTGCTGCGTAACCCAGGCAATGTCATCCAGCTGTTCCTTAGGCATGGGCTGCTCTATCATGACGATACCCTGCTCTTTGAGCCAGTGAATCATATCGAGCGCGTAGGCGCGATCCTTCCATCCCTGATTAGCGTCCACTGCAATGGGCAGCTTGCTGGCGCTACGGACAGACTGGATCATCTCCTTGTCATTGCTACCGCCCAGCTTTACTTTAAGGATATTAAACTGCCCGGCCACTTCGAGAGTTTTTTCCTTTACCACCTCCGGAGTATCAATACCGATAGTATAGGTGGTGGAAGGAGCCTTAGCAGGGTCAAGACCCCAGATCTTGTACCAAGGAGCTCCGAGGAGTTTTCCCGTCAGGTCATGGAGGGCAATATCAATAGCAGCCTTGGCGGCGGTATTGTCCGGAGCAATTCCATCGACATACGCCAGGATGTCTTCCAGGCGAAAAGGGTCGTTGAATTGGGACAAATTGACGTTTTGCAGGAAGCGGGTAACAGACTCAATACTCTCACCCAGATAGGGAGGCATGGAGGCCTCGCCGTAACCGGTCACTCCTTCGTAGTCGATCTCCACCAACACATCCGGCGTACTGGTGCGCGAGTTAGTGGCTACGGTGAATACATGCTTTAGCTGCAAAGGATAGGGGCGAAAGCGGAGCACGAGGCCTTTCCCCGAACTCAAATTGGGACGAACAGGAGCAGTAGGTATGCTATGCTTAGCCATAGCATGCAAATCCGCCGTATTCATCGAAGCACCGGCAGCAAACAAGGCAGCTGTTTTTAGGAAATCTCTACGTGAGTGGGACATATCTTTATTCTTCAAATTGGTTTAAGTAAAAGGGCATTTCTCCGATGAAAGGGGCATTTATCACACCTTCCCCATCGCAAATACGGGCAGCACCCAGCAGGCGGTTGTGGTTGAAGGCATCGTATTCCTTTGCCGAAGGATTAAAACTGCTGATGTGCACATACCCTTGCGAATGAATAAAACGACCATCACCCAGATAGACCCCGATGTGTGTGACCCGCTCCCGGCCCTGTTCGGAGGCTTTGGTACCAAAAAACACCAGATCGCCGGGCTTTAGGACATCGTAGCCCGAGGAACAGTCGATACGCTCTCCTACCCGGGCCTGCTGGGAGGAGTTACGGGGCAGGTACTTACCGTTCAATTGGGCAGCAAGCTGTACCAGACCGCTACAATCCACACCCTTGGCAGATGTTCCGGCCCAGAGATAGGGAATGCCGGTCAGCGAAAGCACCGTTTCCATCAGGGCTTTTACAGTAGGCGTACGGGAAGATTTCCATTTCTCATACACCATTGCATCCCGTTTCGGGAGAAAACCTTCGCGGCCATCGGGGTATACCACCTGGTAATAATCCGCCGTTTCACCGGCAAGGCGGAGCATGCAACCACTCACCATATCGCTCACCGGGACAGAAGTGGCTACCGGAAGAGAATATACCCAAGCCGTATGAGAGGTCACTACCACCCGCGGGCCGGTAAGCCACTGCTGCATCTGCACGCTATCCATAGGCACCACCACAGAGCGATGTACCCAGGACACGTATCCGCCAGACACCTCGACTTTATACCACCGCGATTTAGACAGAATCCTAACCGGAGCACCAAGCAATGCCTGCGTTTCCATGGCCGACTCAAAATCGCCCTTCGCATGGATATTACACACCGACACATTGACTACTGCGCGCATCATACATGCCGTATCACCGTACTGCGTAGCAGCAGCCACAGCCATCGTTACACAAAGCATCAGGAAGGTGACCGTCGGGCGCAACATCCAAAGAGATTTATCTACTTTCATCTATTCTATTTATTTCTTTCGCTATTTAGCATGCAAATATGAAAAAAGTTCCTGCACCCTGCAAGAACTTTCCTCTATTTTCACACATTCACCTGCATTATTCAGGCTAAATGGTCTTTTCTATATTCCACACAAAGGCACGCAACCCCAGGCGCTCCGTAGCCTGATCCATTTCGCGGAGCCTGTCCAGCACAGGATCTACCTTTTCATCGGGCACCACAGCCATTACGGCCGAACACATAGACGGCCAGGCATGTGTGCCGTAATGTGGCTCACCCGTCTTGCTACCCCTGCCCTGCACATCCTCCCAATGGGTGAAACCGCGGCAGTTACTTTTCTCCAGAATTGCGATCACGCGTTCGTAGTACGCCTGATCAAAGGTTATTAAGATCGATTTCATCGCTTATTCTTTATTGGCTAATTGTTTTCTATGTTTCCGGCGCTTGCGGCGTACTCCCACTCCGGCAAAAGAACAGTAAAGTACCGGGATGAACAACAGGGTCATGGTGGTAGAAACCGCCAATCCACCGATTACAGTCAATCCCATCGGCTTCCAGATCTCCGAGCCCTGTCCGCCCGACACTGCAAGCGGCAACATACCCAGAATGGTAGTCATGGTAGTCATCACTACCGGTCGTAAACGCGAACGAGCTGCCGTAACCACCGCCGGAATAATACCCTGACCACGTTCACGGCACAGGTTGATAAAGTCTACCAACACGATACCGTTCTTCACCACAATACCGATCAGCATAATCATACCAATACCGCTCATCAGGTTGATGGTGTTCCCCGTCAGCCAGAGGAAGAGCCATACTCCCGAGAAAGAGAAGGGAAGAGAAAACATGATGATGAAAGGATATGTTAACGACTCAAACTCTGCCGCCATCACGATGAATACGAGCAAAACGATAAGAATACCGAGCAGCATAAGATCGCTGAACGACTCTTGCTGGTCCTCATACGTACCGCTGAACTGCACGTCCACCCCAGAGGGTACATTCACTTCCTTCATTACCTTCTTGGCGGCATCCACCACTTTATCCATCGAAGTTCCGGAGATTACCGCAGTCACCGTATTCACACGCGTACGGTCCTTACGTTCAATGGTAGGAGGCATCAACTCCTCTATCACTCGTCCCACATCGCGCAGACGAACCGACTGCCCCTTGGAATTATACAGCAAGATGTTTTCTATTGACTCAAGTGACTGTCGGGCAGCAGGGGTATAGGTTACACGAATGTCGTACTCCTCTCCTTCCTCGCGGTACCTGGAGGCAATGCTTCCGTTGATGCGGTTACGGGCATAATTGGCCGCTTCACTCAGGGAAAGTCCATGCAAGGCCAACTTTTCCCGGTCGAATACAATGTGAAACTCCGGCTGGTAATCGCCACGGCTTATGGACACATCCGCACAACCGGGAATCTTACTCATACGACTTTGGAGCTCTTTGGCTACTTTGTCTGTCTCGGCAAAATCATAGCCGTACACCTCCAAGTCGAGCGTGGATTCGCCGCTCATCGAGCTTCCTTCGCCACCGCCGATGTTTACCTTAAATTTCTTCAGATCAGGTATATTACCCAAATCCTGACGCATCCCATTACAGATTTCCACAATACCCCGCTCTCTTTTTGTCATAGGCGACAGGCGAATATTGTAGCTGACTATATAAGATCCGTTGTTCTGCAACGATGACCACGCATCGTCCGTATCAGCCTGTCCCACAGAGAAGTTTATACATTCTATCTCTGGATACTTTTTCTTCCAGTCCTCTACCACTTCCAGTGCAATCTTCCGTGAGATCTCTGTACGGGTTCCGATAGGAAGCTCAAAGACCGCCCCGATAAATCCGTCGTCGCTGATGGGCACATACTCTGTTCCCACCCGCGTGGATATAAATACTGTAATGAAGAAAAATAGTATGGAGCCAAGTATCACTTTGACCCGATGGCGTACAAAGCGATTGACAAGGTTGGCATAACCCGTATCAAACTTAGCAAGGAACACTTCAATGGGATGATACAAGAGGTTGAAGAACTTGCTACGCTTCGGGTTGAGTCGCAGCATGACCGAACACATCATAGGCGTAAGCGTCACCGCACAGATCAACGAGATTAACATGATGATACACACCATCCAACCCAGCTCGCGGAACAATACTCCCGCCATACCCGTAACCAGCGTAAGAGGGAAGAACACGGCAAAAAGAGTCAAGGTAGATGCTACTACAGATACAGCCATTTCATTCGTACCATGAACGGCCGCCTCTTTCGGCTCGGATCCCCGCTCAATATGGTTCGTAATATTCTCCAGCACCACAATGGCGTCATCCACCACCAAACCAATGGCGATACTAAGCGAAGACAGAGAAATAATGTTCAGCGAACTACCCGTCACAGCCAAGTAAATGAACGAGGCCACCAGTGAAAGAGGAATCGTAATCAAGATAATGACACACGAACGCCAACGCCCTAAGAACACAAACACCACAAGCGCCACAAAGATCAGGGCATCGCGGATGGTATTGCCCAAAGAATCGATTGTGTACCTGATATTCTCTGAAGTATCTATAATCACACCAAGCTCCACATCGCGGGGGAGGGATTTCTGGAGTTCGGGCATGATATTGTGCACCTTGTCGGCAATCTCTACAGAATTGGCACCCGACTGCTTCTGAATGACTATCATCGCACCTTGGGCGCCGTCATTATAAGCTTCCTGAGCACGTTCCTGCACCGAGTCCTCTACCCGGGCTACATCCCTCAGGTAGATTATACGCCCGCCATAGTTGCCTACAATAATATTGTTTAATTGGGTAGCATCAGAGAACTCACCTTGCACACGCAGGGGGTAGGTATCCGAACCAATGTCTATATTACCACCCGGTACATTGCGGTTCTCCGCCCCAATCTTGGCAGAAATGGCCTCAATGGTAAGGTTATAGCTTTCCAGTTTATTGGGATCACAATAAACATGTATCTCACGTTGCGGCGCTCCGACAATGGACACTGTACCCACACCACTTACACGCGCCAGTGGGTTGGCTACCCCTTCATCGAGTATCTTATACAGCGCCGGAAGACTGGCACCAGCCTTCACCGAAAGCACCACAATGGGGATCATATCCGCGCTAAACTTGAAGATAATGGGATTACCCACCTCGTCGGGAAGGGCGGACTCCACCAGGTCCAACTTGTCGCGCACATCATTGGTGAGTACGTCAATATCGTATCCGTATTCAAACTCCAAGGTGATTACAGAAATATTCTCCTTGGATTTCGAGGTGATATGCTTTAGATGACTCACGGTATTGAGCACATTCTCCAACGGACGGGTTACATTGTTTTCTATATCACTGGCGCTGGCTCCATCATAGGAAGTCATTACCATGATCGTGTTTGTTTCGATGTCCGGGAAAAGGTCGATCGGCAGTTTCTGCAAGGAATACAAACCGAAGACCATCACCGCCACGAAGCAAAGCGAAGTCATAATAGGTCGCTTGACCGCTCCTTTGTATAAACTCATACTTAATACTGTTTTAAAACGGTTGCCACTACATTACTTCAGAGTCACGGCAGAGCCGTCGTGCAATTTGGTCTGCCCGGCAATAACTACCTGAGAGCCGGTAGGCACACCACTTATTAACTCGTATTCATTACCCATGCGGCGTCCGAGTTCTACTTTATTATAGCTTACCTTGCCTTTGTTGTATACATATACAAAGCGCTCTCCGCTTCCGGTTTGCTTTATCACAGCACGATCGGGCACCACCACACGGTTCTCTACACCCAGATTCAGCTCTGCCCGCGCAAACATACCAGGACGTACGCGCTGATTGTCATTAGGCAATGATATCTCAATAGAGAATGTGCGACTATCAGGGTTGACGGTAGGATAAATCAGACTGACCTTCCCGAGGAATTCTTCATCCCCATACACCTCAAGCTTCAATTTAGCAGGCATACCAAGTTTAATCGCTTTAAAATAGCTTTCGCTCACATTGAGTACAAGCTTCACGGGGCTGATCTTTTCAATAACCAATACCGGATTACCCTGGCTGTACATATCTCCATTGTCATAGTTGCGGGCAGTAACTACTCCACTTATAGGAGAAGTCAGCACCGTGTTCTCGGCAAGGTTCTGAAAAGAAGTCTTGGCTACATCCAAAGCCATCTTCAACGCATCCCAGTCCGACTTGGAAACACCACCTATCTTATAAAGCTCATCCACACGCTGGAACTCCGTTTCTCTATTCTGTAGCTGTAACTTAGCCTGGATCAGGCCTGCCTGATCCATTTGAACCAGCTGCTGGCCTTTGCTCACACGATCGCCTACATCCACCAGGATCTTCTCGATGCGTACAGCCATGGAAGGAGCAATGCTATTCTTTACATCCGCTTCTACCGTGGCTGTAAACTCTTCCACCTGATTCACAGGCCGAGCAGATACGGTAGCCACTGAAACCTTTATTACCTCTTCTTTTGCAGCTGCCTTATCTTCATTTTCTCCACCGGAGCAGGCCGTACAAAGGGAAAGGGCCACAAGCGCCATCCCTTTCATTATTCGTTGTATATTCTTCATACTATCTATATTTTCTTTATTCTTGTCCCAATACTTTCTCCAAATCGGCTCTTGAAACGAGGTAATCGTAAATAGCCTGAGTATATGATAATTCCGCTTGAGTAAGTGCTACCTCCGAGTCGTTCAACTCCAGCAAAGTGCCGGCTCCCACTTCATAACGCTTTAAAGAAATATCACGCCCCTTCTGAGCCTGAACCCTGTTCTCCTTTGTGGTAACCAGTTGCTCCGTACTTACATCCATACTATTCTGATAAGCCTGAGCCTGCATAACCAACTGCCGGGTTACATCCTGGCGCTGGTTCAGCAGTTGCTGTTGCTGAATTCTTGTTTTCTTTACAGCAGTGAAATTACTGGCTTTGTAAAGAGGTATATTCAGATTCAACATGATATTGGAATAGGGGAACCAGTTGTAATCAAACACTTTGATATCATCACTCATGGAGGTATAGAAATAGTTAAAACCGGCAGACAGAGTAGGTAAAAAACTCGTCTTCTGAATCTTTAGCGAATGCGACAGCAGTTTATCATTCCATTCCAACTGCTTCAGGCTGCTATTCTTCTTCACAGAAGTACTGTCTAAAGCCATCCGTACCACAAACATACTTTCTTCATAATCCGAAAGATGCTCCGAAGCCTCTATGCGATAATTGCCATCAAGAGCTAATAATACTTTCAACTGAAGTTCGGCCAGGCTAATTGCATTTTTCGACGCTATCACACTTGGATTTAGGCTATTGGCTTGCACTTCAGCGCGTATTTTTTCATATTCGCTAACCTTTCCCTGCTCATATTTTGCCGCAACAATGTGAAAGTTCGCCAAGCCCTGGTCATAGCTTTTCTTTATTACATGATAGCTGTCCTGAGCCAGCAGGAGTTGATAATAAGCCTTAGTTACTTGATTGATCAAGTCCAACTTGCTTCCACGTGCCTTTTCCACCGCAAGGGCAATGTCATCTTTTGACATAGACATCGTCTTATACAATGCCGGAATATACACAGGAAGATTTAATGAAAGCCCCCCACTGAAGGAGTTGGCAATACCCATAGACACACGATTCCCATTAAACACAACAGTTTGCTTCTCTACCGCATACGTATAAGAACCCACAAGATCAGCCGTTGGCAACAATGCCTGCCAAGCCTCTTGGTCGGAAACCTTCTTCAGTTGGATCTCCTGATCGGCAATCACCATAGTAGGATTCTCATTCAATGCAATGCGACAAGCTTCCTGCAAAGTCAATTTCAATGAAGTAACCTCCTGTCCTGCTACAGAGAGTACACTAAAAACACTACATATTACACTTACACAGAGAACAATTCTTTTCCTCTTCATAGACAACTACTTATTTATTCTTCTTGATCTTCTTATATTCTTCCACAAACCTTTCAACTATCAACAAACCTTTCTCCGTAGCCAACCCTCGAAGAAAGTTAAAGAAGATCGATTCATAGACATCAAAATAAGAATACTTTGTAAACAGATCACTTTGCGTGGATAAAAACTCAAACTGATAATCCAGCAATTCTTGTGTAATCTCAAAATTCACATCCTCACGCAAAAGCCCCTCTTCCACCCCGCGTTTAAAGAATGCAATCGTATCATTTGCACGCATGCATTTTCCTTCTTTATACGCTTCTTGTACAGAAGGATAACGGCGAAAATCCAAGAAAAAGGTTGGATTTACATGCGAGAAAGCCTCTACCGTATACCGATAGAATGACAAAATTATATCGATAACGTTATCATGCATTGATTCAATCTGGCAAACTACGCCCATATGCTCTTCATGAAGCTGGTGCATACAAGATATTATCAGGCTCTCTTTATCCGGAAAAACTTCATACAATGTGCGTTTAGAAATACCTAATAAAGAAGCTACTTCATCCATCGTTACTGCCCGAATGCCTTCCTTCATATACGCTTGAAGCGCAACCCCTGTAATCTGGCTACGCAAAAGCTTCTCCTTTTGTTCCTTACCTTCTTGTTTCATTGGGCACAAAGATACAATGAAAACTATACGAGAGAGTAAAGTTTTTGCTAATAATATTAAAAAAACAAAAGAACCCAATGAAAAAGATAGATTTACCTTTCATTGGGTTCTTTGTATCAGAATACAAATCTACTTCTTATCGGCGAAGAAGATATTTATTGATAAAACGCCTGTGCCAAGGAAGGAGTTCCTTTTTCTTGGTATCATCCGTATAACCGTAGCCATAACCATAACCGTAGCCATAACCGTAGCCATAACCATATCCGTAACCGTAGCCATAACCGCGTTTATCCAATGCGCAGTCATTCAACATTACACACATATTCTTAAACTTACCACCCTTATGGAGTTTCTCCAGTTCAGGCAGGTAACGACGGTCAAGCATACCTTCACGAACTACATAGACTGTAAGATCTGACACACGATTTACTGTCACCGCATCCGCAACCACTAGGGCAGGAATATTATCTACTACGATATAGTCATACTTATCACGAAGAATAGCAAATAGTTCATCAAAGCGCTCGCTCAGGAACAACTCTGCAGGATTAGGCGGTTTAGGCCCGGAAGGCAGAATAGCCAGATTAGGATTCAGGTTACTCGGGAAGATCAGATTGTCTACATTATCTTCTGTCTCAGCCAGATAATTACTCAACCCCTTCACATGCTTCATACCCATTCGCTTGGAACCTGTATTTTTACGGATATCACTATCCACCCAAAGCACACTCTTACCTCCCATGGCCAATGTCACTGCAAAGTTACGGGCAAGTAATGATTTACCCTCTCCCGACATTGTACTGGTAAAGATAATAACTTTAGCATTCTTATTGATAAAATGCAGGTTAGCTCGAGCTAGGCGGAAGGCCTCACTCACCGAGTCATTATGCTTGTCCTTTACTACCAACTCTTCATTTGCATCAGCTTCGCCCAAAGCAGGAATCTCGCCCAGAATAGGCAGGGAAGTCTGTTCTTCAATATCCTTACGTCCACGAACCTTGGTATCAAGCAATGACATCACGTACAGGATAGCAAATGGAATAATCAAACCGATGGCCAGTGCAGCCAACATCATCATACCGCGCTTAGGTGCCACCATGAACTCGCTTCCGTAAGGAGGCTCAACCAAACGCACATTACTCTCGGTAATGGCCAACTTAATGGCATTTTCTTCGCGTTTGTTCAACAAGAACGTATAAAGGCTCTCTTTGATTTGTTGCTGGCGGGTAGCATCCAATGCATTCTTTTCCTGAGCAGGAACAGAGGTAATCATAGCATCAGCAGAAGCTTCCACACGACGGGCACGATCTAAACGAATATTCAAGCTCTTCACGTTTGCATCCAATGATTTACGTATGGTGCTTTTCAAGGTCTTCAAACCACGATCCATATTTGCAATCACCGGCGCATCTTCACTAGAGTTTTCAACCAGACGGTTGCGTTGCAACATCATTTTGTTATACTCCGATATCTGGCTGGCAGCAGTCAAATCCTCCATAGAGCTCAACTCCGGAATCAATTCGTTGTCACGTGAACTGTCATCCAGGAAAGAACGAATGTAATTAGCCACAGCTACCTGAGTTTCCAAGGTAATGGTTGCATCTTTGGCTTTCGTTCCTTCGGTCAGATACTGCGAACCACCTGTTTTAAAATCCAGAATACGATTCTGGCTCTTAATCTGGGCCAAACGGCTATCTACCACCCCTAGTTCACGCCCCAATACGTCAATACGCTCTTTGATAAAGTTCTCTGTATTCTGGGCTACCCGGTTCTTATCATCAATCGTAAACCTATTGTAGACATCTATCAGTGTACTAAGCACTGCATCTATACGATCAATATTTTCATCGGTACAGGTTATCGTTACCAAAGAAGTTTCGTCCAATAATTCTGTAGACAAACAGCTCTTATAGTATATAGCCGCATCATTTACACTGGTTCTGGATATATACAAATCCGCAGTGCTCATTTCTTCTTCTTCTATCGCTTCAACCTTTTTATTATCGCTCTTTTCTTTGTTAGGGCTGACAAGGATACGACCAAAAGGAGTAGATATTGGAGAATAGTAAATCACATCTTTCTCCCAACTTACTTCATCGTTACCAATCTGAACCTCGCTGATCCGACAACGTTTACTATCAATAGGCGTCAGTTTAAAAGAAGTAAACTCCTTAAAGTCATCCAGGAAGGCTACCGTATAAGGGGTATCTGTAAACAGGCTTCTTTTTCTCAACCAGAGCTTGCGTTCATAATTCACATCCAAATGCAAACGCTTCACGACCTCTTCAATAAGAGGGGTTGACTTCAGCACATAGAGTTCATTTTCAAGCATATTGGCTGCGCTTTTCCCGTTCAGTTCAAGGAAAGCAGACATTTCTGTACTCACACCCGCTTTATCGTCCGACTTAATCATCACCATCGTTTGATGCTGATACGTTGGAGCTATGGTTGCAATGTATAAACGCATAAGCACCAAACAAGCCAAAACCGATACCACAAACCAGTACCAGCGGGCAATTAAGAAATCAAGAATCGTACGCAACGAAAAGAATGACTCTTGTTCCTTCTCCTCAGTTTCTACAAAATAGCCTTGGCCGTTATTAGGATTTACTTCTTTGATCATAAAAGCTTATTTATTTCGATAAAACAGAAATCAGTGATACGACGGAAATAATAATAGACAATATAGAACTACTTGCACTCCAGTAGGTAAAGAACGGGCTTGCCTTTACGCTAAGGCTTTGATTCGATTCTATATATATAATGTCATTTTGCTTCATATAATAATAAGGAGAAGTCAGAAGACTAGGAGAAGTCAAGTCCACACGTCCCCAGCTACGCACTCCATTTTCCTCACGTACTACCAATACATTTTTACGAAGGCCTCCCGGCTGCAAGTCGCCTGCCTTAGCCAAAGCCTCCAATATCGTCATACGGTCACTCTCCACAGAAACCGGTCCGGGAGTTTTCACATCACCCAAAACAGAAATTTTAAAGTTCATTATTTTAACACTCACAATAGGATCATACGCATACCCAGCTTCTTTAAACTTCTGCGCCAACATATTCTCCAACTCGGAGGTGGTTTTCTCATCCACCTTCAGATTCCCAAATATCGGGAGGTTAATATAACCTTTTTGATCCACCTGGTAGTAATTCATTTTCTGTGAACTACTATACGAACTGGTATTCTGTCCTACCTGACCTAAAAGCAGATTATTTCCAAACGGTTCAAGCAAGTCACGATCCTTAGAACCCACCTTAATGCTCAACATATCATCACTTTGGATTTTCAACGTGTAATTTTGAATGATTTGTTCAGTTTGATTGGAAATAGAATCTATTCCCTGTAAATAAACCAGCTCCTTCTGAGGAGTACAAGAAGTACCTAATACAACGACAATCAGTACTATTAAAGATACGAATTTTCTCATAAAAAAAACCTATGAATTATTCAGTTTGGGTGCAAAGGTAGCTATATTTTTCTGAATTCACACCAAACATATAGAAAAAACAACAAGCCAAGGAGCCCTTTCTTGTAATTACAATTTACACTTATCAACATTTTTCTTCTCCACAGCCCATTTAACACCCCAAACGAGCCACGCTACAACCAGAAGAACATCAAATAAAAGTCAGAGAACTAGCACACAGAACCCTTTAGCCACAGCGCTACAGCCCACCAGTCTCAAACCTAATATCCAGAAAAGCAGCCCTAAGGTTCCACAATCCCAGGCCTGAGATTTTCAACTTGACACCTGTGTTATTTAAACTTCAAGCCTGTGTTTTCCAAACTCATGCGCATCAGCCGAAAAGCTGGCAAGCACCAGTTTTCCAACTGACGCGCACGAGTTTCAGAGACTGCAAACCTACGAGAAAAAGTAGAATTCCTTCTCTCTCCCAAGAGTGTGTGGTTTTACTATTCACACCCTTCATACCTCTTGAAAGCCTTACCCACAAGCGCTTTGCGGGTGAAGGGCGGGGATGAACCCCGTGAAGGACACCCTTCACAGATGCAGGTCTACCCTCTCGTTTCAATCCACCAAAACATACAGCACCCTAACAAGCCTCCTTTTCTCTTTCCCGTGTGAAGGATGGGTGAAGGGCACCCTTCACCCACAAACGCCTGACAGCAAGCATTATACAAAACCTCCGTGAAGGGCATGATTCACATTTAAAACGCTATATAACAGGCCATTGCAGCACACGTGAAGGGCAATAGACTTTTTCTTACTGAACAGAGGAAAAACACCCCTTACCATCATCAGTCAGCAAAAACAAGAGATCAAAAACAGAAAGCAACAATCCGCCTAACACCGTACACCAAATTTGTCGAAATATTTCACCCCATAAACAACGTCCCCTCTCTTACCCTTCGACCTAAACAAACACAACCAATCCAAGCATCAACAAATAAAAAAAAGACAGAGATCAAAAACACGCGAACCATTGAAAACAAGCATATTAAACAAGAATCCCCAACCACAAAAAGAGACCAGATATTCTTTTTTTTTCGTACGCGCAAAAAAAACAAGAAATAAGCGTGGGGGATTGTGGGGAATTGTGTAACTTTGCCTCTTCAATCTATACAAAGCAGCTCAATGAATCCCTTCATAGGAAATATCGAGGCTCGGATGGATGCAAAAGGTCGTGTATTTGTACCCTCTTCTTTCCGAAAAATCCTTCAACAAGAAGGAGACAGATTCATTCTGCGCAACGACATCTACCAGCCATGCCTGATATTATATCCCGAGTCGGAATGGCGAAGGGAAATAGAAACCCTTACCTCAAGGCTCAATCTCTTCAGCGCTAAAGACAAAATGCTTTTCCGCGCATTCGTAGCAGAGGCCGAAACCATTACACTCGATGCCAACGGACGCATCCTGATCCCTCGCCGGCTCTTACAGGCTGCAACCATCGAAGAAGGGGTTCGTTTTATAGGCATGGGTCAGACAATCGAGCTTTGGAACGCCGAAAATACTCAAAAGCCATTCTTAAGTCCTGCAGAGATGATGCATCAAATGGAAGAAATCTTGGGAAACAACAGAAAGGAGGAGAACCACCAATGAGCGATACGCCCCTTTATCACATTCCGGTTATGCTCCGAGAGAGCGTAGACGGCCTGCACATACAGCCCGGAGGTATCTATGTAGACGTAACTTTCGGCGGCGGCGGGCACTCGCGTGAAATCCTGTCGCGCATCGATTCAAACGGCCGGTTGATAGCCTTTGATCAAGATGAAGATGCAGAAAAGAATGCACTGTCAGATACCCGATTCACCTTTGTCAGAAGCAATTTTCGTTTTATAAAGAACTTCCTGAGATACCACCACGCATTTCCCGCCGACGGGATACTGGCTGATTTAGGGGTATCATCCCATCACCTCGATGAGGGGGAACGCGGCTTTTCGTTCCGATTTGCAAAAGGCTCTCCCGACATGCGCATGAACCAAAAAGCAAAGTTAACAGCCGAGCAGGTTCTTAATGAATACAGTCGCGAAAAACTCACCGAGATATTCCGCCTTTACGGAGAGTTGAAAAACGGATTCAAAATAGCGGATGCAATTGTAAAGGCGCGTGCCACCTCTCCCATTCGCTCCATCGAAGAACTTGTCTGTATTGTAACTCCCTTCTTCCCTCGCGACCGCGAAAAGAAAGAACTCACCAAACTATTTCAGGCCCTTCGCATAGAAGTTAACCAAGAACTGGAAGCCCTGCAAGAGATGTTAGAGGCAACCGCAGAAGCATTACGCCCCGGAGGCAGACTGGTAGTTATCACCTATCATTCGCTAGAAGACCGACTGGTAAAGAATTTCATGAAAAGCGGAAATGTAGCCGGAGAAATCGTTAAGGACTTCTTTGGCCACGTACAAAGCACTTTCAAAGTAGTGCCCCCCTCTTTCTCGGCCCCAACCGAAGAAGAGATAGCACGCAACCCACGCTCCCGAAGCGCCAAACTCCGAATTGCCGTAAAGTTATGAAGACAGAAGACATTCAATCTCAGCAGCAAGCGGAACCGACCGACCGCGAAAAACAACTCAACCTCATCCTCAAAGGTGAGAACAATGAGCAGAAAGATACCGTAAGCACCAATTTTCGCGATTTGGTAAGCGGGGAGATTTTGACATACATCGTCCGCAAAGAATATAAGATGATTGTACTTGTACTAGTATATACAATCTTCTATATTGGCAACAGGTACACCGTACAACAACAGCTTATTGATATTGACAGACTGGAAAAGAAGCTTACCGATGTAAGATACAACCAGTTGACCCGCTCCTCTGAATTGACTGAAATGACGCGGCAAAGCCGTATTGAGGAGTTCATTCGTTCGCATAACAGCGAATTGGAAACAGCAACTTATCCACCTTTTCTCATAAAAAAGACGGAGGAATAAGCAAATGGGAGCAGAAAAGAAGAAAAGCATCATCACCCGTTATAGCGTAGTAACCTACGTTCTTATCATCTTGGGCCTATGTATCATAGGGAAGGCTGCCTATGTGATGTTTGCCGAACGGTCCTATTGGCAGGAAGTAGCCAACCGTTTTGTTCGTGAAAATAAAGTAGAGTATCCCAAAAGAGGGAATATAATCTCTGCCGACGGGAAGCTCATGGCCAGTTCGCTGCCACAATATCAAATCTACATGGATTTTCGCACGGACAGTTATGAACAAGATTCTATCTTAAGCTCACGCTTAGCGATGGACACTATCTGCAAAGGCCTGCACACAATCATACCCTCAAGAAGTGCCGACTACTTCAAGGGGCAGATTGAGAAAGGACGTAAAAGCAAAAGCCGCTATTTTGCACTCTGCAAAGAACGCATCTCATACATCCAATTCCAAGAGCTTAAGAAACTACCCCTGTTTCGTATGAGGAAATACTCCAGCGGCCTCTGTGAAAAAGAAAACACAGAAAGGAAGAAGCCATTCGGTTCGCTCGCAGCCAGCCTGTTAGGTGGAGTATATTCCGACACCACAGGAGGAGCCATCAGCGGCCTGGAACATGCATACGACAGCGTCCTTAGCGGAGTAAAGGGGTATTCACACCGTCAAAAAGTGAAGAACAAATACCTGACATTCATTGATAAAGCTCCGATAAATGGATCCGACTTAATGATAACCATTGATGTAACCATGCAGGATATTGCAGAAAAAGCGCTCGTTGACAAGCTAAAGGAAATAGGAGGCTACAAAGGCGTCGTGATCCTTATGGAAACCAAGACGGGTGACATCAAGGCAATGGTCAACATGGAACTTCTGGGAGGCAACTATCTGGAGAAACAAAACTTCTGCATACGCGACCTTATGGAGCCAGGATCCACCTTTAAGACGGCCTCCATGATGGTAGCCCTTGAAAATGGATTTGTCACTGTTAATGACAGCCTTGACACAGGTAACGGAGTTCGGGAAATGCACGGAAAGCTAATGAAAGACCATAATTGGCGCCGTGGCGGATATCAATGGCTTACCACTCCGGAGATTATGATGTACTCCTCAAACGTTGGGATATCCCGTATTATTGACGAGCACCTCTACAAAACTCCTGAGAAATTTGTGGAGGGCCTTGACAAACTAGGCATCAATGCCGACCTTAAGCTCCCCTTCAAAAACAGCGCCAAAGCCCGCATACGCATCCCCACCAAACAAAACTGGTGGAAAACCACCCTGGCATGGATGTCTATCGGATATGAAACCCAGATTCCACCTATTAATACGGTTGCTTTTTACAATGCAATAGCTAATGGCGGAGTCATGATGAAGCCCCGCTTTGCAAAAGGAGTCATGAGCGACGGCGTTATGACGGAAGAATATCCGGTTGAAATACTCAAACCGTCAATTTGTTCGGCCCACACCTTGTCCGACATTCAAATGATGTTGCGCAAGGTAGTCAGCGAAGGACTGGGTAAACCCGCGGGATCTACACAATTCAGCGTATCCGGAAAAACCGGCACCGCGCAAATTGCACAAGGTGCAGGAGGCTACAAAACGGGCAGTGTGGATTACCTGCTCAGCTTCTGCGGATACTTCCCCTCAGAGGATCCACAATACACCATGCTTGTATCCGTACAAAAGATGGGATACCCAGCGTCAGGCGGATTGATGGCCGGTAGTGTTTTTCACAATATCGCCGAGCGCATCTATGCCAAGAATCTGAGCGTCAATCTGGAAAGTGCTATCGACTCGGTAAAGAGTACAAAAGCGCCTCTACAAAGAAAAACATTGCAAGAAGACAATACAAATCCGCAAATCACCCCCAATGTAGTAGGGATGAACCTAAAAGATGCCACCTTTCTTCTTTCGTCAAGGGGCTTAAAGGTACGTTCCACCGGCATAGGGCGCGTATCAGCACAAAGCATCCCCTTTGGAAAACCATCAAAGAAGGGCGAAACCATTACATTACAACTCATTGCTGCGAAAGATGCAAAAACAGGAAAGGAGGCACTGCAATGATACTAAATACAATTATACAAGGTATATCCTTACAACAGGTAGTGGGCGATCTGTCTATTGATATTCAAGATTTGCATATTGATTCCCGCCAAGTAAGGAGCAACAATCTCTTCATTGCCGTACGAGGCACCCAAGTGGATGGACACCGCTTTATCTCCACCGCAATAGAGAATGGTGCCACTGCCATATTGTGCGAAGAGCTGCCGGAAACAATCATAAGCGGAGTTACCTACCTCATAACCAATTCCACAGAAGCAGCAGCAGGAAAAGTGGCAGCACAGTTTCATGGCAATCCCACCACACGACTGCAGCTGATCGGAGTCACAGGAACCAATGGTAAAACAACCATCGCTACCCTGCTATACAATCTCTTCCGTTCATTCGGGTATAAAGCAGGGCTGCTTTCCACCGTATGCAATTACATTGACGACCAGATAGTAGAAGCAACTCACACCACCCCCGATCCCATCAGTCTGAACCGGCTACTTGCCCAGATGGCTGAAGCCGGATGTCAGTATGTGTTCATGGAGGTGAGTTCGCATTCTATAGCGCAGCACCGGATTAACGGACTGCAATTCAAAGGAGGCATCTTTACGAACCTCACTCGCGATCATTTGGATTATCATAAAACCTTTGATAATTACCGGGATGCCAAGAAGGCATTCTTTGACGCATTGCCTGCCGAGTCTTTCGCTCTCACCAATCTGGACGACAAGAACGGATCGGTAATGCTGCAAAATACGAAAGCACGAAGATATGCGTATTCTTTGCGGACGCTTTGCGACTTTAAAGGAAAGATCCTTGAGAGCCACTTTGACGGTACACTCCTTCAGATCAATGATAAAGAAGTAGCCGTACAGTTCATTGGAAAGTTCAATGCATACAACCTGCTTGCGGTATATGGCGCATGTATTCTTTTAGGCAAAGAGCCCGAAGAAACACTCATAGCCCTCAGCACGATGCATGCAGTAAGTGGCCGGTTTGAAACCCTCAAATCACCGGAAGGATATACAGCAATCGTAGACTATGCACATACCCCCGATGCACTGGTGAATGTACTGGATACCATTCACGACGTATTACAGGGAAAAGGGAAAGTCATCACTGTAGTTGGTGCCGGTGGCAATCGCGACAAGGGAAAACGCCCGATCATGGCCTCGGAATCAGTAAAACGAAGCAACCGTGTGATTCTTACCAGCGACAACCCCCGCTCTGAGAATCCCCAAGACATTGTGAACGACATGCTGTCCGGCCTCTCTCCCGACGAACGAAAGAGTGTACTCTGCATCATCGACCGAAAAGAAGCTATCCGTACCGCATGTATGATGGCTGAAAAAGGAGATGTAATACTTGTAGCCGGAAAGGGACATGAGAATTACCAGGAGATAAAAGGCATAAAACATCACTTTGACGACAAGGAGGTCTTACGCGAGATAATGAATATTCATCACTAATATAATAAGGAGAATAGAGACATGTTATATTACCTCTTCGATTGGCTTGACCGCATGGATGTTCCCGGCGCAGGAGTATTTGGATACACCTCGTTCAGGGCTCTGTCTGTTACTATATTGGCATTGTTGATTTCAACCATATTCGGTAATAAGTTCATCAACGCGCTAAAGAAGAGGCAAATATCCGAAACCCAACGTGATGCAGAGATCGACCCCTTCGGAGTGAATAAGGTTGGAGTCCCAAGTATGGGTGGAGTTATCATTATTGTTTCTATCATGATCCCCTGCCTATTAATGGGTAAATTACACAATACCTATATGATACTGATGCTTTTTACCACCTTATGGTTAGGAGTCTTGGGCTTTGCCGATGACTATATAAAGATTTTCAGGAAGAAGAAGGACGGATTAAAAGGCAAGTTTAAGGTGGTTGCGCAAGTAGGTCTCGGGCTTATAGTAGGCCTTACCCTCTATTATGTACCCGACGTGGTGGTACGCGAAAATATTGAGATCCAAAAAGGAGACCAGGTCGTAAATGTAGTTCATGCAAAAAAGAATATAAAATCCACTCAGACCACCATCCCCTTTTTCAAAGGAAACAACCTAGACTACAGCGATGCGTTCAACTGGCTTGACAAGGAATGGAAGCGCAAGTGCGGATGGATTCTGTTTGTAGTGGTGACGATCTTTGTGGTAACAGCTGTTAGCAACGGAGCCAATCTGAACGATGGAATGGACGGGATGGCCGCCGGAAATTCGGCAATTATAGGCTTGACTTTAGGAATACTGGCATACGTATCCAGCCACTTAGGATTTGCCAGTTATCTGAACATCATGTATATACCGGGTAGTGAGGAGCTGGTTGTCTTCATTTGTGCGTTTATTGGAGCTCTTATTGGATTCTTATGGTATAACTCCTACCCTGCACAAGTTTTTATGGGTGATACCGGCAGCCTGACAATTGGCGGAATCATTGCTGTATTCGCCATTATCATCCACAAAGAATTGCTCATCCCTATATTATGCGGAGTATTTCTGGTAGAGAACCTGTCGGTAATCATGCAGGTGCAATACTTCAAATGGGGAAAGAAGCGTGGCAAGAAGCAACGTATCTTCAAACGTACACCTATTCACGACCATTTTCGCACTACAAAAGCGAACATGGACGATGCGTGTACATACCTTATCACAAAGCCGACCAATGTGTACCACGAATCAAAGATAACTGTCAGATTCTGGATTATCACCATCCTGTTGGCAGCGATTACAATTATTACGTTAAAGATCAGATAATTCAGTTATGGGAGAAAGAATAGTTATATTGGGAGCTGGCGAAAGTGGCGCAGGAGCAGCCATCCTAGCCAAGAGAAAAGGATTCGAGACTTTCGTATCCGATATGTCTTCCATTAAAGACAACTACAAAGAGATGCTCTCCAAAGAAGGAATTCTTTGGGAAGAAGGCATGCATACTGAAAGCTTGATCCTTACTGCAAAAGAAATTATCAAAAGTCCCGGTATACCCGAAGATGCCCCAATGATCCTGAAATGCAAGGAAAAGAACATCCCCATCATTTCAGAGATTGAATTTGCAAGCAGATACACCACCGCCAAGATGATATGCATCACAGGCAGTAATGGTAAAACCACTACTACCTCATTGATCTACCACATATTCAAGAGTGCCGGTTACAATGTAGGTTTGGCAGGGAATATCGGGCGCAGCCTGGCTTTACAGGTATCCGAATGCGATTACGAATACTATGTGCTTGAGTTGAGCAGTTTCCAACTTGACAATATGTACAAGTTTAGAGCCAACATAGCCATTCTCATGAACATTACCCCCGATCATCTGGATCGTTACGACTACTGCATGCAGAATTATGTGGATTCCAAGATGAGAATCACGCAGAACCAAACATCGGAAGATGCCTTCATCTACTGGAATGACGATCCCATCATAAAGGAAGAGCTCTTAAAACATCTCTATTCCGCGAAGAAATACCCTTTTTCTACTCACAAGGAGCAAGATTGCATTGCATATGTAGAAAATGGGAAGATTATTTTTACCAACCCTCTTACCTTTAATATGGAGCAGGAGGAACTGGCATTGACCGGTACCCATAACCTGTTCAATTCAATGGCTGCCGGCATCTCTGCTGAGATAGCCGGAGTCCGGAAGGAGGATATCCGAAAAGCACTGAGCACCTTTCAGGGGGTACCCCACCGTATGGAGAAAGTGGCACGGGTACGTGGAGTAGAGTTTATCAATGACTCAAAAGCCACCAACGTAAACTCTTGTTGGTATGCTCTGGACAGCGTGAGAAGCAAGGTAATCCTCATCCTCGGAGGAAAAGACAAAGGCAATGATTATTCCGAACTGGACAAATTGGTTCAGCAGAAAGTAAAAGGTATGGTTTTCCTTGGAGTAGACAACCGAAAGCTACATACCCACTTTGACGGGATGGTAAGCCCCATCGCTGACAGCCAGGCCATGAAAGATGCCATAGAAAAAGCTTTTGCTATGGCAGAACCCGGTGATACGGTATTGCTTTCGCCTTGTTGCGCCAGCTTTGACCTTTTCAGGAACATGGAAGACCGGGGCGAACAATTTAAAGAGTGTGTCAAAAACCTATAAATAAAAAGAGTATATGGATCTGTTGAAAAACCTCTTCAAAGGAGATAAGGTGATATGGGTCATCTTTCTTTTCCTCTGCCTGATCTCTATTGTAGAAGTCTTCAGTGCTACAAGTACGCTTAGTTACAAGACTGGCAATCACTGGGGACCTATCACGCAACATACCATTATTCTTATTGCGGGCGCTCTGATTGTCTGGGCGGTACATTTAATGAATTACAGGCTTTTCCAGCTTATTCCTCTTGTGCTTGTTCCTTTGTCGGCCATATTACTGATCATCGTCTTTATCATGGGTTTAGGAGGCGATAAAGTAAATAACGCTGCACGATGGATGACTCTGTTTGGCATACAATTTCAACCTTCCGAATTGGCCAAGATGGCTGTAATAGTCACTGTTTCTTTCATTCTGGCCAAAAACCAGGAAAACGCCAAAGCAAATAAAAAAGCCTTCAAATGGATCCTTATTATCACTGCTGTTTTTATTGCCCTTATCGCGCCGGAGAACCTTTCGACAGCTGCCCTATTGGGATTGGTAGTGTACATCATGATGTTCATCGGAAGGATTGACACCAAGAAGATGCTCAAATTAACGGCTCTCTTTGTAGGAGTTGTAGCATTTGCACTGGCATTTGTCATACTATACCCTAATAAAAGCGAGGAAGAGCAAGTCGAAACCAGTACAGAGATGGTTAGCTCCACAACTCCCGACCAGGCAGAGAAGAAAAAAAGCAGTTTCTTTTCACGTATCCCTACCTGGAAGAACCGTATCAACAAGTTCATTCACCCGAATGATGTACCTCCCAGCGAATACGACATTGACGATGATGCGCAAATAGCACACGCCAGAATTGCCATTGCAAAGAGCAATATAATCGGGAAGATGCCAGGGAACAGTGAAGAGCGTGATTTCCTCTCGCAGGCCTTTTCCGACTTCATCTTCGCCATCATCATCGAAGAGCTTGGGTTGATCGGCGGAATATTCGTAATTGCCCTTTACATCTGGCTGCTCATCCGCGCAGGAAAGATTGCAAGAAAGGCAAAAGGTAATTTTGCCACCTTCCTGGTAATGAGTATTGCCATGATACTGGTAATCCAGGCTATGGTCAACATGTGCGTAGCAGTAGGGATAATACCTGTTACCGGTCAGCCACTTCCGTTGATCAGTAAAGGAGGAACTTCTACCTGGATCAACTGCGCCTATATCGGCATGATACTGAGCGTCAGCAGATACACTGCCAAGTTGGAAGAAAGCGAGAAGAATGAGTTTCAGACCGAGCCTGACACCGAACTAAATAAAGAACAGCTTATTGCAGAAGAAGAGCATTTGTCGGCTCCTGCAATCCACAATTAATAAATATGGAAAAGAGTCTACGCATCATCATCAGTGGCGGCGGTACAGGAGGGCATATTTTCCCTGCAGTATCCATAGCCAATGCCATCCGGGAAAGACTTCCCAAGGTGGAAATCCTTTTTGTAGGTGCGGAAGGCAGAATGGAAATGCAGCGTGTTCCTGCTGCCGGATACCGGATCATCGGATTGCCCATAGCAGGATTTGACAGGAAGAACCCATTCAAAAACATCAGTGTACTCTTCAAACTCTTCAAAAGCCAACAGAAAGCCCGGCAGATTATCAAGCAATTTATGCCCGACGTAGCTGTAGGCGTAGGAGGATATGCCAGTGGCCCTACCCTCAACATGGCCGGAAAATATGGAATACCTACTCTGCTTCAGGAACAAAACTCATACGCCGGGGTTACCAATAAACTGCTGGCCAAACGTGCCAAACGCATTTGTGTGGCATACGACAAGATGGACCGTTTCTTTGAGAAGGGCAAGATCATTCTTACCGGCAACCCCATACGCCAGTCTCTACTATCCAGTGCTATCAGCCAGGAGGAAGGTCTGAAGTTCTTCAACTTGGCTACAAACCGCAGGACCCTGCTGGTCATTGGCGGAAGCCTTGGCGCTCGCACCATCAATGAAAGCATTCTTGCCGGGGCAGAGTCTATATGTCAAGGTGAGGTACAAGTCATCTGGCAAACCGGAAAGTATTACTACTCCAGCATACTAAACAGTCTTTCCGAAACAGAAGATAGCTGCAAACCCTGCTGCAATGATAAACTGTATGTAACTGATTTCATCAGCAGCATGGAACACGCATATGCGGCTGCCGACCTTGTTATATCCCGTGCCGGCGCAGGCTCTATTTCCGAGTTTTGCATCTTAGGAAAGCCTGTCATCTTAGTCCCCTCGCCCAATGTAGCAGAAGATCACCAAACAAAGAATGCATTGGCCTTGGTAGAAAAAGGTGCTGCAGTACTCATCAAGGACAGCGAAGCGGCCGAATCACTCCTGCCCGCTGCCCTCAAGCTAGTAACCGATGAAACGCAGCTTGCCTCCCTGAGCAGCCAGATCCAATCGTTGGCCAAACCCCATGCCGCATCTACCATTGCGGACGAAGTAATCAAATTAGCAACCCAATATAGAAAGAGTCATGAGAATGAATGATATACACTCCGTTTACTTTATCGGAGCCGGTGGCATAGGAATGAGTGCTTTGGAACGATACTTCCTTTCCTGCGGAAAGCAGGTGGGAGGATATGACCGCACCCCCAGCGCACTGACCGACCAACTCATTAAAGAAGGTATCTGCATTCATTTCGAGGACAATGTCCAACTAATCTCTGATTCTTTCCTGGACAAGGAGCATACTCTGGTGGTAATCACGCCAGCCATTCCCGCCGATCATCAAGAGATGAACTATTTCAGAAATCACGGTTTCGAAATGCAGAAGCGCGCACAGGTACTCGGCACTATTACAGCAGCAACCCGTGCACTCTGCGTAGCCGGCACACATGGAAAGACTACCACTTCCACGATGGCCGCGCATATTATGCATCACAGTTCGTTAGGCTGCACCGGATTCCTGGGAGGCATCTCCAACAACTATCACAGCAACCTAATCCTAAACGAAAAGAGCCCTTTTACAGTGATAGAAGCTGATGAGTTTGACCGTTCTTTTCATCAACTCCATCCCGAAATTACGATCATTACATCCACTGATGCCGATCACTTAGACATCTATGGCACCAAAGAAGCCTATTTGGAGAGTTTCCGCCATTACACCTCACTGATCCGCCCGGGAGGAGCACTTATCCTTCACCGGAATCTGGAGATGAAACCTGACGTACAAGAAGGAGTGCACATTTACACCTACGACCGCCATGAGGGAGATTTTCACGCCGAGCGAATCCGCATAGGCGGGGGAGAGATCATGTTTGACCTGGTTACACCACAAGGTGTTATCGCCGATATCTCATTGGGAGTACCGGTAAGTATCAATATTGACAATAGCATTGCCGCCATGGCCATGTGCCTGCTGGCTGGTGCAACCCCTGAAGAGGTGCATGATGCGATGGGCTCCTTTCGCGGAGTGGAACGCAGATTCGACTTCAAGATTAAAACCGAATCGAAAGCCTTTCTGAGCGACTATGCCCACCACCCGGACGAGATCCGGCAAAGCCTCCTTTCTTTACGAGAATTGTACCCGGGAAAGAAAGTAACAGCCGTATTCCAACCTCACCTATATACTCGTACGCGCGATTTCTATATGGAGTTCGCCGAGGCACTCTCCATTGCCGACGAGATCCTACTGACTGAGATATATCCCGCCCGTGAATTACCGATTCCCGGTATTACAAGCCGGATTATCTTCGATCACCTTCGCCCTGACAGGGAGAAGAGCATTTGCCCCAAAGAGGAACTGACAGACAAGTTACGCCAGATAGATACAGACGTACTCCTTATTTTAGGAGCTGGCGATATAGACAATCTCGTACCCGAGATTAAGCAGGTTGTAGAAAAGCTATGGTAAAAAAGGCATTTATTCTAGTATTTATTTTAGGGCTCTTTGTGTATCTGCTGATCGCTATGAGCTTTCTAAACAAACCTTCGGCAGAGGCCCGCTGTACGGCTGTAGATATTGTATTGATGGAAAAATCTGAAAAAGGCTTTATCTCCGCAAAAGAAGTAAAAAGCATTCTACAAAGTAAAGGCCTCTTCCCGCAAGGAGAACGTATGCACGATATCAACACCCGCCTGATAGAACAGACCCTCAATCAGCAAGCGTTGATCAATTATTCCGAGTGCTACAAGACATCCGATGATAAGATTATCATAGAGATCTATCAGCGAATCCCCATTCTCCATGTATTGAGTGACAATGGAGAAGAATATTATATTGACAAGAACGGAGCTATCGTTGTGGCACCCGCACTAAACGCAGCCTATTTACCAATAGTAACCGGTGCAGTACAAAAAAAAGGCGCCGGGAACACACTAAAAGAGATAGGTTTATATATGAAGGAGAACCCCTATTGGAAGGATAAGATTGCACAAATCCACTTCACAGCCGAACAAAATATTGAGCTGTTTCCCTGCGAGGAAGACTTTACCATCTCACTGGGTTCGCTTCAGGACTATGAAAAAAAGATGGACCGGCTCCAGCAGTTTTACAAGCGAGGGCTAAAAACCATCGGATGGGATAAATATTCCCGGATCAACATTGAATTCAGTAATCAAATTATCTGCACCAAGAAAGAGAAATAAGGAGAAACAAGATATGGCAGAGAATAAGTACATTGTAGCAATTGAACTTGGGTCATCAAAGATCGCAGGTATTGTAGGAACGAAAGCCAATGATGGTAACATCAAAATATTGGCATACGCACAAAAAGAGTCCATCTCGTTCATTCGCAAAGGCGTAGTGTTCAACATCGACCAAACTGTAGCAGCGCTTCTTGATATAAAGAAACAACTGGAAGAAACCATTGACCGCCCCATATCCCGCGCATACGTGGGCATTTGCGGACTATCTACACATAGCAAACTTCGCGTGATATCCCGCCATTTCATGGAGGAAACACGCATCACCGCGGAAATAGAAGAAGGTATTACTAAGGAAAATGTGAACCAGTCTCAGACAGAAGAAGACATTCTGGATGTGATTACTCAGGAATACAGAATAGGAAACACCACTCAGACCGAGCCCATTGGGGCACTCACCACACTGATTGAGGGAAACTTCCTAAACATCGTAGCCCGCCCCTCCATTCGCAAACACATGCAACGTTGTTTTGAACAGGCAGGCATACAAGTCATTGAGTTCATCGTTTCGCCACAAGCCACTGCCACTACCGCCTTGGCAGCTGCCGAAACACGCAGTGGATGCGCATTGGTAGACGTCGGTGCCGAAACTACTACCGTAAGTGTGTTTAAAAGCAACCTATTACGGTATCTCAGCGTAATTCCTATCGGATCGGCCAGTATCACACGAGACCTCTGTACTCCTACCCCTCTGGAGGAAGAAGAAGCCGAAGATATAAAGCGTAAATACGGCACAGCCCTTTTCATGCCGCATAATGAACACGCCGAAACAGAGAAGGAAGTGATCGACATACCTCTTACCAACAGCCGTTCACTCAGTAGCAAAACAGTGGCCCTATATACCTCCGCACGCGCCGAGGAAATACTGACCAACGCCTGGCAACAAATAAAGAACTCCGGATACGACGGGGAATTACTTGGAGGTATTATCCTCACAGGTGGCGGTTCCAACCTGAACAAGATGGAAGAAGCCATGCAGGCTATCTCCCAGATTAAGCCTTGCCGACTGGCCTCCTCCATACGCTCCAGTATAAAGTTTAGCGGGGCGTATCCAAGTAATGCAAAAGACGGTGCATGCCTTACCATCCTCGGGCTTTTAACCTGTGGTAATGAAGAGTGTTGTCCGCCGAAAACAGAGGAAGCACCTGAAGTGTCTACCTACGGTCACACCATGCAGATACTCCCCGAAGAGCCTGTGGAGAGTATTGAAACCGAAGAAGAGGAAGATAAGACTCCAAAGAAAGCATCCAATAAGAGAAGGCTTTTCGGCGAAACGCTGGATAAAATTAAAAGAGGCTTAACCTCCATCATTGACGACGATAAATAACCTTGTAATTTAAAACAAAACATTATGTCAACCCCCATAAAACCCTTAGAAGAGCTCAGACTCAGTTCTGAAACTCCCAGTATCATCAAAGTAATTGGTGTGGGAGGTGGTGGCGGTAACGCAGTAAACCACATGTACAAAGAAGGCATCCATGATGTAAACTTTGTACTTTGCAATACAGACAGACAAGCACTGATTGAATCCGACATACCCATCAAGATCCAGATAGGCCCAGGGCTTGGGGCTGGTAACATTCCCCAAAAAGCCGAAGACTATGCGGAAGAGAGCTACGAGGAAATCCAAAACCTGTTCAATGACGGTACCCAGATGGCCTTCATCACCGCCGGTATGGGTGGTGGAACCGGTACCGGCGCAGCTCCTGTCATTGCACGTATCGCCAAAGATATGAACATCCTTACCGTAGGTATCGTTACGATCCCATTCGTGTTTGAAGGTAAAGGAAAAATCATTCAGGCTTTGAACGGTGTGGATCGCATAGCACAGCATGTAGATGCGCTATTGGTTATTAATAACGAGCGATTGCGCGAGATCTACGCGGACCTTTCTGTCCTGAACGCATTCGGTAAAGCGGATGACACGCTCTCCATCGCCGCCAAAAGCATCGCCGAGATTATCACTGTAAGGGGAAAGATCAATCTCGACTTTGCCGACGTGAAGACTACCCTCAAAGACGGTGGCGTGGCCATTATGAGTATCGGATACGGAGAAGGAGAAAACCGTCTGAACAAAGCTATTGAAGACGCACTCCATTCGCCCCTCCTCAACAACAACGATGTATTTGATGCCAAGAAGGTATTATTCAATATCTCCTTCAGCGAGGAGTCTGAACTCATAATGGATGAAATGAACGACGTACATGAGTTTATGGACAAGTTTCATCGCGATGTGAAAGTCATTTGGGGAGTCGCTGTAGACAACAGCCTCAAGAAGAAAGTAAAAATCACGATCCTTGCTACCGGATTCGGCATGAAGGATGTACCTGGTATGGCTAAGCTCACTACCATCCGCACCTCCGAAAAAGCGCAAGAGATAGCCGATATACAAGATCAACAAGATAAAGACGATACACGTATCGCGAGTGCCTACGGCGATTCTATTACAAAGAACCAAGCCAGAAAGCCCCACAATATTTACGTATTCAGCATGGAAGATCTCACCAACGAAGGGGTTATCTCTATGGTAGAGGGGACGCCTACCTACAAACGAGAGAGAGAGACCCTGAAAGAGATCACGCGTCTTTCCAAGAACGAAGGAAATCCTCTTCCTCCCGAAGAAGCGGATGACAACAGTTCCTCGGCCACCATTTTATTCAGCTAATAAAACAAATGATATGAATCTTTTTGACCAAGTAAGCAATGACATCAAAGAAGCGATGAAGGCTCGCGAGAAAGTACGTTTAGAAGCCCTTCGCAACATTAAGAAGCTATTCCTCGAAGCCAAAACAGCTCCAGGAGCCAATGATGAGTTGAGTGACGACACCGCCCTGAAGATCATCCAAAAGTTGGTGAAACAAGGCAAAGACTCGGCCACTATCTATAGCGAGCAGGGACGCACCGACTTAGCCGAAGAGGAACTGGCCCAGGTGCAAGCTATTGAGTGTTACCTTCCTCAACAGATGACCGCCGAAGAGCTGGAAGCAGCCCTGAAAACTATTATTGCCGAAACCGGCGCTAGCGGCGCTAAGGATATGGGCAAGGTCATGGGAGCCGCCAGCAAACAACTAGCCGGAAAGGCAGAAGGAAAAGCGATCTCTGCCTGCGTGAAGCAGTTATTGGGATAAGCATCGCGTGAGGGCATAGCAAGGATTATGCCCTCACACGATACTACCCAGTCCTTCGAACTCTTTCCCACCTTATCTCGTTACTTCTTTTAAATACTATCTGTATGGAGAAAGCAAAGAAAAACTACCTCATCTATCTGCTAATGTTACTATTCTTCGGAGTATGTATCTATGGAGCAATAGTTGAAGGTGAACGTTTCCTGCATTTTACATCTTCCGAAGCGAAAAGCACAGAAGATGCATTCACGCTATTCCACTCCATACTATTACACAACTTAACCAATCCCTTTGCCACCCTCCTTATACAGATCATTGTTGTACTGCTGGCGGTACGCTTCTTTGGTTTTCTGTCTCAGTATATCGGTCAGCCAGGGGTAATTGGTGAGATTATAGCCGGTATTGTATTGGGGCCCTCCGTGCTGGGGGCGCTTTTCCCGGAGTTCTTCGGCTTTCTGTTTCGACCGGAGTCATTAACCAATCTGGAGCTGGTCAGCCAGTTAGGGCTGGTACTCTTTATGTTTGTCATAGGCATGGAGGTAGACTTCAGCGTACTAAAGAGTAAGATTAATGAAACACTGGTCATCAGCCATGCCGGCATCCTCGTGCCGTTTTTCCTGGGCTTGATGGCTTCGCACTGGATTTATGAGAAGTATGCATCGCACCAGACAGCCTTCCTGCCTTTTGCCCTCTTCATAGGCATTTCCATGAGTATCACGGCCTTTCCGGTCCTGGCGCGTATCATCCAGGAGCGAAACATGACACGCAAACCCGTAGGCATCCTCACCATAGCCTCCGCCGCCAATGACGATGTGACAGCCTGGTGCCTGCTGGCTATCGTAATAGCCATAACTAAAGCGGGAAACTTCGGCAGCGCATTGTACACCATTGCGCTTACCTTTGTCTATATCGCGGTGATGTTCCTCGTGATACGTCCTTTCCTTAAAAAGATCGGTACGATATACTCCAATAAGGAGGTCATAAATAAGACATTTGTCAGCTTCATCTTTTTGGTACTCGTTATTTCGGCCGCACTGACCGAGGTATTGGGCATCCATGCACTCTTCGGAGCTTTCATGGCAGGGGTGGTAATGCCGTCCAACTTTGGATTCCGCAAGGTAATCATGGAAAAGGTAGAAGACATAGCGCTGGTGTTCTTCCTGCCCCTCTTCTTTGCCTTTACCGGGCTTCGTACACAGATAGGGTTAATCAATACGCCCGACCTCTGGTGGGTATGTTTCCTATTGATTATGGTAGCCATTGTGGGAAAATTCGGTGGATGCGCACTTTCTTCACGCCTGGTGGGAGAATCCTGGAAAGACAGTCTTACCATTGGCACACTGATGAATACCCGCGGACTGATGGAACTTGTGGCATTGAACATCGGATATGAATTGGGGGTATTACCCCCCTCTATCTTCGTGATTCTGGTAATCATGGCGCTGACCACCACATTCATGACCACCCCACTGTTAAACCTGGTAGAGTATGCCTGCAAAGCCCGTCACATGAAAGCCGGGCCGGAACGCAAGCTACTCCTGTTCTTTGGTCGTGCCGAGACGGGAGAGAAACTGCTGTCGATTTATCACCTCCTGTTTGGCTCGCAGCTGAAACACCACCACATCTCCGCTGCGCACTTTACGCTGGGTACCGACGTGAACCGTACCAATGCGGAAGAGTTCTCCGAAGAAAGCTTCGAACCGATCTGCCAATATGCCGACAAGATGCAGATAACCATTGAGAAGCATTACAGGGTCACAGATAATCTGGTATCCGACATGCGACACATGGCGCGTCATGAAAAGCCCGACATGTTGCTTCTGGGTGCCGGACCGCAGTTTATGAAAGATGGCAACATGCCGCTTTCAAACGTCCCTTTCTTCGGTCTCCTTCGCCGCAAAGAGAAAGATATGATGAACAATGTGCCGTGCCCGGTAGGATTCTTTGTAAACCGCGATTATGCTCCGGTAGAGAGCTTTTCACTACTGATCAACGGAGAAATGGACATGTTCCTCTTTGCCTACCTCAACCGATTCCTCAAAGACCAGCAACACATCATCCACCTGTACTATTTTCCCTCTTACGAACAAGAGTACAATGCGTACATACAGAAAGTATGCAAGTCGCATCCGGAACGTATCATCTCTCATGTAGTTAATGAGATTACCGATTTGGTGATTCCCGCATCCGGCGGACTGCTTATTGTAAGTTACGATAGCTGCGCCAGCATTGCGGCCGACAAAGAAGTTTTCAGCGCCCTCCCCTCTCTGCTCGTTATCAGGGAGCCTCAGAAGGTATAAGCCCCGCCTCAGGAAAAGATCTCTTGCAATACCTCCAATGATTTCAGCGGAGGAAACTCCGGTATATGCAGGCGGTAATATTCCGTAAGCAGTTCCAGACAATAGGTACGCTGCGTACGTTCAAAAGGAAACAGGTGCATCGTTTCATAACGCATGCGCATCAATATCCCGAAACGTTCAGCCTCAGCAGGCTTCAGGAAATTGGGATGCCCCGGCACCTGCGGCACAAAACAACTGCTTCGCATGTCGAAATAATCGCCTGTATGGTAATCCTCCGTATTGGGGTAAATACCCAAAAAGATAGATAGGCGCATCAGGAATACCAGGTGAAAATTGGCAATCCCCCTGTGTGCACAGTCCAGCCATTGGAAAGAATGCAACAGGTAAGCAAACAGCGGCTTATTCTCTCCCTCGCTGCGCAATACTTTGTCGAGAAACTCAGCCAGATACATGCCGATGGTACTCCGTACCGGATCAAAGGGTATTTGAGAATAAGGTATTAACATCCTCACCTCTTTCAGGGAATGCATACTCTTTGATGCACGCGTTTCTATAAGCACTTCCAAAAGAGTCAACGGCTGAAAATACTGAGGGCGCAACTGCGCCTTTCGCGAATGCGAGATCTTCACGCCACAGGATATCCTGCCGAGAGCCTCGGTGAAAAGATGCACGATACTGGAAGTATCATTATACTTTGTGACATGCAACACGATTGCGGGAGTGGATACAATCATTCCAGACTAACCTTATCATATAGGATCATAATGAACGCACAAAAATAACGGATTAAATCCGGGTATGCAATAGCTGCATGATACTTCCTGAAGTGCCTCCACGAGGTCTCAGGAAGAAATAGTGGAAGGAGATTCAATGAAAGTTCGAGACTTCAACACGCATACTATTTGATTATCAAGGCTTTTAAAAGAGCCGAAACTGGCACCCACGAGTTACAAAACTGGTGGGCACCAATCTTCGAACTCGTGCGCACCAATTATGGAGCTGGTGTGCACGAGAGATCCGAGCCCTTTCGGCTAAGAAATAAAAAAACATGCCGAAAGCGAAAAAAGTCCACGTTTTGTTTGCAGATACAAAAAAAGGCCTTACCTTTGCACCGCAATTCAGAAATGAAGGCCCATTCGTCTATCGGTTAGGACGCAAGATTTTCATTCTTGAAAGAGGGGTTCGACTCCCCTATGGGCTACAAATAAAAAAGTAACGTTCAATAAATACAAAGATTAGTCGAAATGGCAAATCATAAATCATCCATCAAGAGAATCAGACAGACTGAAAAAAGAAACTTGCACAACAGATATTATGGCAAGACCATGAGAAATGCTGTTCGTAAGCTTCGCGCTACAACTGACAAAGAAGCTGCTTCTGCTATGCTTCCGAAAGTTGTGAAGATGCTTGATAAGTTGGCTAAAGTGAATATCATTCACAAGAACAAAGCAAGCAACTTGAAGTCAAAGCTGATGATTTACGTGAACAAGATCGCGTAAGGACTCTCCATAGCATTTTCAATAAAAAACTATATAGGCTAAACCTACACAAGGTTTGGCCTTTATTTGCGTCCGCCACCATTCAGTCGAGCGACAAGCAATAGCAAAAAGAGTTTTTTTGCCGTGAAAATCTATACAGAAAAGAAATCAGATACCAAAAGAAAAGTGTATCTTTGTGTGTTTTTTAAATGAAAAGCAAGTAAACATGAGCGAAGAAGAAAAAATCATAGCCGAGCAGGAATATTCAGCCAGTAACATCCAGGTACTGGAGGGTTTGGAAGCAGTACGCAAGCGTCCGGCCATGTACATTGGCGATACCAGCACCAAAGGATTACACCATCTGGTTTATGAAGTAGTGGATAATTCCATTGACGAAGCATTGGCCGGACATTGTGATCATATCGAAGTAGGCATCCTCTCCGATGGATCTATCACCGTACAAGACAATGGACGCGGTATCCCCGTAGATTTTCACGAAAAAGAACAGCGCTCAGCACTAGAGGTGGTAATGACCGTACTCCATGCCGGCGGTAAGTTCGACAAAGGAAGCTACAAAGTGTCTGGCGGTTTGCATGGTGTAGGAGTTTCCTGTGTAAACGCCCTTTCTTCACACATGACTACCCAGGTATTCCGTAACGGCACTATCTACCAGCAGGAATACGAACAAGGCATCCCCTTATACTCTGTAAAAGAAGTAGGTCAAACGGATATCACCGGAACCCGCCAGCAATTCTGGCCAGACGACTCCATCTTTACCGTTACCGAATTCCAATACAACATATTGGCAAGCCGCATGCGCGAGCTGGCTTACCTGAACGCCGGGATCAACATTACCTTGACTGACTATCGAGAACAGCATGAAGATGGTTCATACAAGTCTGAATTATTTCACTCAGAAGAAGGACTCAGAGAGTTTGTTCGTTTTATCGACTCTTCGCGTGAGCACCTCATCCATGATGTCATATACATTGACACGGAAAAGCAAGGCACACCCGTAGAAGTGGCCATCATGTATAACACCTCCTACACTGAGAATATTCACTCCTATGTGAATAACATCAACACCATTGAGGGAGGTACCCATCTGGCAGGTTTCCGCCGTGCGCTGACCCGCACACTGAAGAAATATGCCGAGGACAACAAGATGCTGGAGAAGGCCAAGGTAGAAATTGCCGGTGACGACTTCCGCGAAGGCCTCACCGCTGTGATCTCAATCAAAGTGGCCGAGCCGCAATTTGAAGGACAGACCAAGACCAAGCTTGGTAACAACGAGGTAATGGGTGCCGTAGACCAGGCCGTGGGCGAAGCCCTCAACTACTACCTGGAGGAACACCCCAAGGAGGCTAAGGTAATTGTAGACAAAGTAATTCTGGCCGCTCAGGCTCGCGTAGCAGCCCGCAAAGCCCGCGAAACCGTACAACGCAAATCGCCTATGGGCGGTAGCGGACTGCCCGGTAAGCTGGCCGACTGCTCCGAGAAAGACCCTGATAAATGCGAGTTGTTCCTAGTGGAGGGTGACTCGGCAGGCGGCTCTGCCAAGCAGGGACGTAACCGTTTTACACAGGCCATCCTTCCCTTGCGCGGTAAGATCTTGAACGTAGAAAAAGCCATGTACCACAAAGCGCTGGAAAGCGACGAGATCCGCAACATCTATACTGCTCTGGGTGTAACCATCGGCACAGAAGAAGACAGCAAAGAAGCCAATATACAGAAACTGCGTTACAAGAAGATTATCATCATGACGGATGCCGACGTCGATGGTTCGCACATCGACACCCTTATCATGACCTTCTTCTTCCGCTATATGCCGCAGATCATCCAGAACGGACACTTGTACATTGCCAACCCGCCCCTCTACCTCTGCACCAAAGGCAAGCACAAAGCCTATTGCTACTCGGAGGCCGAACGCGAACGCTTCATCCAAACGTATGGCGAAGGGGAAGACAAAGGCATCCACACCCAGCGTTACAAAGGTTTGGGAGAAATGAACCCTGCCCAGCTATGGGAAACTACCATGAACCCCGAAACGCGTATCCTTAAGCAAGTAAACATCGAAAATGCTGCCGAAACCGACCAGATCTTCTCTATGCTTATGGGAGAGGATGTAGGTCCACGCCGCCAGTTCATCGAGGAAAACGCCACCTACGCCAATATTGACGCGTAACATATTACAAGGAGCGCCCACAAAGCGCCTTCTTGCATACCGAAAATACAGTAAGAGGCCATTTCGATGGCCTCTTATCATACCAACTCTTTACGAAAAGCCACACGATGTCCGATATCTCAACCGCAAAGAATCCACTCGAACTGGGTACCGAGGATGTAGGCAAACTACTCCTTAAATATGCCGTACCCGCCATCATCGCCATGACCACCATGTCGCTCTATAACATTATAGACAGTATATTCATCGGTCATGGAGTTGGCGCATTGGCCATATCCGGCCTGGCGCTGACCTTTCCGTTAATGAACCTGTCGGCCGCATTCGGGTCGCTGGTAGGTGTGGGAGCCTCTACACTGCTCTCCGTACGCCTTGGGCAGAAAGATTACAAAAGCGCCAATCTTATCCTGGGCAATACGGTGTTACTGAATATCATACTAGGAGTATTGTTTACCATCGTAGGACTGGCCACGCTCGAACCCATGCTCTACTTCTTCGGAGGCAGCGAAGAAACGGTGCCCTATGCGTATGATTTCATGGAGATCATCCTGGCAGGTAATGTAATCACCTTCCTCTTCATGGGCCTCAATGCGGTATTACGCTCTTCCGGGCAACCCAAACAGGCCATGTATGCCATGATCTACACCGTAGCCATTAACACTATACTTAACCCGCTCTTTATCTTCGGGTTCAAGTGGGGCATTCAAGGTAGTGCTATTGCCACCATGACCTCGCAGGCCATTATGCTTTTGTGGCAACTACGCTTCTTCCACAGTTCAAGAAGCTTCCTGCATTTCAACAAAGAGGGGATGCACCTGAAACGAAAGATCGTACTCGACACCTTCTCCATTGGCCTCTCACCCTTTATGATGAACGCAGCAGCATGCGTCATCGTGATCCTTATCAACCAGGGTTTGCAACAACATGGAGGAGACCTGGCCATTGGAGCATACGGCATTGTTAACCGCGTGGTGTTTATCTTCATTATGATTGTCATGGGGATAAATCAGGGCATGCAACCCATTGCCGGATATAACTATGGCGCCAAACTTAACGGGCGTGTTCTCGAAGTGCTAAAGAAGACCATTCTTTACGGCATGCTGGTTACCACCACTGGATTTGCCCTTGGCGAACTGTTCCCGCATGCCATAGCCTCCGTGTTCACCAACGAGAAAGAATTGATAGACCTGTCGGCCAAGGGATTACGGATCATACTTGCATTCTTTCCTTTTGTGGGATTCCAGATGGTCACAGCCAACTTCTTCCAAAGTATAGGAATGTCGGGCAAAGCCATCTTCCTTTCACTCACCCGACAAATGATATTTTTGGTACCCTGCCTGATTATCTTGCCTCATTTCTATGGCATTACAGGTGTGTGGAGCAGCATGCCCGCAGCCGACTTGGCCGCCACAATCGTATCCTGGTTCATGTTGCAAAGTCAGCTACGCAAGCTAAAGAAACTAAAATAAATATATACCAATGGAGAATCGTATCATAAACATCGGCCGCCAGCTGGGCAGCGGAGGCCGTGAGATAGGGAAACTACTGGCAGAGCGTTACCAGATCGCCTGCTACGACAAAGAGTTAATCCGCATGGCTGCCAAGGAAAGCGGCCTCTGCCCGGAACTTTTCGAGAAAGCCGACGAGCGCAACCAGCGTTCCATAATTGGAGGATTCTTTGGAAGCCTGCGCGTCCCCTTTTTCAACGATAACACACTGAGCAACAGTTATTACCTAAGCAATCATACGCTCTTCAAGATACAGAGTGATGTCATCCGGGAGATTGCCGACAAGGAATCGTGTATCTTTGTAGGACGATGTGCGGATTACATCCTTCGCGAGCACCCCGGCTGTATCAACATCTTTGTCTCCGCATCCGATGATGACCGCATTGCCCGCATTTGCAACTACTCCAATGTCAACGCACAGAAAGCTGCCGAGCTCATGAAAGAAGGCGACAGCAAAAGGGCCGACTATTACAACTTTTACAGTACCAAACAGTGGGGATATGCCCCGTCATACGACTTATGCATTAACTCCTCCATATTGGGCATTGAAAAGACAGTCGATTTTATTGATAACTTCATCCAACAAAAGCGTTAAATACTCCAACCATGAAAAAGTTCTTTCTTCTCGCAGGCATGTTGCTGCTATTCGGCATCTCTCCTGCCACCCTGCATGCTGAGGTGAAACTGCCTCAGATCTTTTCTGACAATATGGTGCTACAGGCCAACCAGCCTATCCATTTATGGGGCTGGGCTGACGCACAGGAAGCCGTCACGATCCTTTTTAATGGAAAGACGATTAAAGCCAAGGCTGATAAATCCGGCAAATGGGAAGTACGCCTCCAACCACTATCCTACGGAGGCCCATACGACCTGACTGTCAAAGGTAAAAAGAACGAAATCACCCTGCATAACATCTTATTGGGAGAAGTATGGGTATGCAGCGGACAGTCTAATATGGAATTCCGCGTAAAAGAAGCCGACAATGCTGATGCAGAGATCAAGAATGGAGATTACCCATCCATCCGCTTCATCACAGTGTCCAAAGAAATGGCTACTACTCCTAAAGAGGATATACAAGGCATCTGGAAAGTCTGCTCACCAGCCACTGTAGGCGAATGCTCGGCGGTGGGCTATTATTACGGAAGGGAATTATTCCGGAAACTACACATCCCTATCGGCCTGATCTGCACCTCATGGGGCGGAACAGACGTAGAAACCTGGATCAGTCCGGACACATTCTCCGCACTCCCCACACAATACAGTCAGAAATACGGAGGCAAGAAGGTAGACGACCTTCAAAAGTTTATTGAAGAAAACAAGACGAAAAAGGAAGCCTATCTCCAGGCTATGAACCAAAAAAAAGACCTGGAAGAGAAGTGGTATACCCCCAACTACCCCATACAGGACTGGATAAAAGTAGAGAAGCCCACCTCCTTCAGCCGAATGGGCCTCAACGATCTGGACGGAGTGGTGTGGTTTAGTTGCACTTTCTCACTCCCTGAAAGCAGCATTCACAAAGCAGGTGAACTATCACTCGGAGGCATTGACGATGAAGACATCACCTGGATCAATGGTACAGAAGTTGGTCAGTCCACCGGCTACAATCTGAAACGAGTATATTCTATCCCTACCGGCGTGCTGGCTAAAGAGAACCGCCTTATGATACGCGTTACCGATCACTCAGGGGAAGGAGGCTTCAACGGCATGGATGAAGAGATGTTCCTGAAAATAGGCAGTCTGAATATCCCTCTGAGTCAATGTCAATGGAGCTACAAACCAGCGGTGGACTCGCGTGCATTCCAATACATCAGCCCCGGCCCCAACATGCAGCCTTCCCTGCTGTATAACGCCATGATACATCCACTTATCGGTGTATCTATCAAAGGCGCAATCTGGTATCAAGGTGAGAACAACGCCTCCCGTGCCTATGACTACCGCACCCTGTTCCCCACCCTTATCCGGGACTGGAGAGCTAAGTGGGGATCAGAGTTCCCCTTCTACTGGGTGCAACTGGCCAACTTCATGGCCAAGGATGAAAAACCCATGGACAGCGAATGGGCCGAACTGCGGGAAGCGCAGACCATGACGCTCTCCCTCCCCCACACCGGAGAGGCCGTGATCACAGACATAGGCGATGCGGCTGACATCCATCCGCGAAACAAACAGGACGTAGGATTGCGCCTCGCCCTGGCTTCCCTCAACCAAACGTACGGATATAAAGACATTACCTATTCAGGCCCCACCTACAAAAGCATGGAAGTTACCTCAGGCAAAGCCATCCTGACCTTTGAAAACACGGACGGAGGACTGAAGACCACCAGTAAATACGGTTACGTAGAAGGATTCGCCATTGCCGGAGAAGACGGAAAATTTGTATGGGCAAAGGCCTTTATTGATGGTGATAAAGTAATCGTACACAGCGAGCAGGTACCCACCCCCACCGCCGTACGCTACGGATGGAGCAATAACCCAGATGTAAACCTGTACAACGGAAAAGGACTGCCCGCCGGCCCATTCCGTACAGATTCTTTTAAAGGGATTACTTCCAGGTAGAATATACTATCCCATACACAATGAGCGGATACTTCTTAAGTAGAGGTATCCGCTCATTGCATAAGAATAGGAGCAAATACCACCCTTTCAGCCAAATTAAAGGCGTAAAAAGATGGCCCAACTTTTACAATTCACTATCTTTGCCGGATTATTACGAACAAGTAACAATTAACGTATAAATTCATGTTAAATCAGTAAGAAATGGCAGACAAAAAAGAAAATCTGTTTTCAGACTTCCCACCTGTCAGTACGCAGGAGTGGACGGAGAAAATCAACGTGGACCTGAAAGGGGCCGATTTTGAAAAACGATTAGTCTGGAAAACTACCGAAGGGTTCAAAGTACAGCCCTTTTACCGTAAGGAAGACCTGAACGACCTTTCCACCCTCAATGCCCTCCCGGGAGAATTCCCTTACCTGAGAGGTACAAAAAGAGACAACAAAGCCTGGGCTGTACGCCAGGATATCGTAGTAGCCAGCCCTCAGGAGGCCAACCAGAAAGCGCTGGACATTCTGAACAAAGGCATCGATTCTCTTGGATTCCGCGTGAAAGCCAAAGAACTGAATGCTGCTTACATTGAAACTCTGCTGAACGATATTCATGCCAATATCGTAGAATTGAACTTCACAGTATGCCAATGCCACGCCGTAGAACTGGCTGAGCTGCTGGCTGCTTACTTCCAAAAGAAAGGATACAACGCACCTGAGTTGCGTGGTTCTATAAACTTCGATCCCTTCAATGCTACATTGACCAAAGGGGTAGAAGGTCCCAACTTTGCCGAAACAGCAAAGAAACTGGCCGATACACTGGCCCCCTTCCCCTTCTTCAAAGCCATTACCGTAAATGCCAAGAGCCTGTGCAATGCAGGAGCTTATATCTCTCAGGAACTGGGATATGCACTGGCTTGGGGTAACGACTATCTGAACAAGATGATCGAAGCCGGAGTAAGTCCTGCGCTGGCTGCCAAGAAGATTCGCTTCAGCATGGGTATCAGTGCCAATTACTTCATGGAAATCGCCAAGTTCCGTGCCGCACGCATGCTGTGGGCGCAGATTGTTAGCGCTTACAAGCCTGAGTGTTTACGCACGGACTGCCCTAATACGGACTCTGACGGTGTATGCCGTTGCGCTTCCAAAATGTACATTCACGCGGAAACTTCACGTTTCAACCTCACCCTGTTTGATGCACATGTAAATCTGCTGCGTACGCAGACCGAGGCCATGAGTGCCGCCCTGGGCGGAGTAGACTCCATGACGGTAACTCCGTTTGATGCTACGTATGCCGAAGCCGATGAATTCTCTGAAAGACTGGCCCGCAACCAACAACTCCTGCTGAAGGAAGAGTCGCACTTTGACAAAGTAATCGACCCGGCTGCCGGATCGTATTATATCGAAACCCTTACTGCTTCTATCGCCAAGGAGGCATGGGATCTGTTCCTGAAGGTAGAGGCCGAAGGCGGATTCGAAGCATGCATCCGCAGCGGTGCCATACAAGACGCAGTGAACGCCAGCAACAAAACCCGTCACGACGCCGTAGCCAAACGCCGCGAAATCCTGTTGGGAACCAACCAATACCCCAACTTCACCGAAGTGGCCGGCGAGAAAGAGCCGCAAACTTGCTGCTGTTGCTGCGGTAGCCATGACAACGCTCCTTACAAGAAGCTGAACATGGACCGTGCTTCCAGCGAATTTGAGACCCTCCGCCTGCAGACTGAGAAGAGCGGTAAGACCCCTGTGGCTTTCATGCTTACCATCGGTAACCTGGCTATGCGTCAGGCGCGTGCACAGTTTGCCTGCAACTTCCTGGGTTGTGCCGGATACAAGGTAATTGACAACCTTGGTTTTGAAACCGTAGAGGCAGGTGTACAAGCTGCTATGGAGGCCAAGGCTGACATCGTAGTGATCTGCTCCAGCGACGACGAATATGCAGAATACGCTGCCCCCGCCTTTAAGGCACTGGGCGGCCGCGCCATGTTCGTAGTAGCCGGTAACCCCGCTTGCGCCGACGACCTCCGCGCTGCCGGTATCGAGAACTTCATCCATGTGCGTGTCAGTGTACTCGACACGCTCAAAGCATACAACCAACAACTTGGCATCAACTGATATGAAACCCACATTTAATACAATCGATATCTTTGCCGGTATGCAGCCCGTAGACGGGCAGGCCTGGCAAACCGCCAATGGCATCAGCGCCAATTGGGAAACCCCGGAACACATTCAAGTGAAACCGGTATATACAAAAGAAGACCTCGAAGGTATGCAGCACCTGGACTATGCAGCCGGTATGCCTCCTTTCCTTCGCGGACCGTACTCTATGATGTACACCTTCCGCCCGTGGACCATCCGTCAGTACGCCGGATTCTCCACTGCCGAGGAATCCAACGCCTTCTACCGCCGCAACCTGGCATCCGGACAGAAGGGACTTTCCGTAGCCTTCGACCTGGCTACACACCGCGGTTACGACCCCGACCACGAACGTGTGGTGGGCGACGTAGGTAAAGCCGGTGTGTCCATTTGCTCACTGGATAATATGAAGACACTGTTTGACGGTATCCCCCTCAACAAGATGTCCGTATCCATGACCATGAACGGAGCTGTACTCCCGGTAATGGCATTCTATATCAATGCCGGACTGGAACAGGGCGCCAAACTCGAAGAAATGGCCGGAACCATCCAGAATGACATCCTCAAGGAGTTCATGGTGCGTAACACCTATATCTATCCGCCCGCATTCTCGATGCAGATCATCTCCGACATCTTTGAATATACTTCACAGAAGATGCCGAAGTTCAACTCGATCTCCATCTCCGGATACCATATGCAGGAAGCCGGAGCTACCGCCGACATCGAGCTGGCCTATACCCTGGCCGACGGATTGGAATACCTCCGCGCCGGCGTGAATGCAGGTATTGATATCGATGCCTTTGCACCCCGCCTCTCCTTCTTCTGGGCCATCGGTACCAACCACTTCATGGAAATTGCCAAGATGCGTGCCGCACGTATGCTGTGGGCTAAGATCGTGAAGCAGTTCAACCCCAAGAGCACCAAGTCGCTGGCACTGCGTACACACTCGCAGACCTCGGGATGGTCGCTCACCGAGCAGGATCCTTTCAATAATGTAGGCCGTACCTGTATCGAAGCCATGGCAGCCGCACTGGGACACACCCAGTCGCTCCACACCAACGCGCTCGACGAGGCCATCGCCCTGCCTACCGATTTCTCTGCACGTATCGCACGTAACACCCAGATTTATATCCAGGAAGAAACCGAGATCTGCAAGAACGTAGACCCATGGGGTGGCTCATATTACGTAGAATCACTCACCAACGACCTGGCCAACAAGGCTTGGGAGCTCATCGAGGAAGTAGAGAAACTGGGCGGTATGGCCAAAGCCATCGAGACCGGTATCCCCAAAATGCGTATCGAAGAAGCTGCCGCCCGCACACAGGCTCGTATCGACAGCGGTGTACAGACCATCGTAGGTGTAAACAAATACCGTTTGGAGAAGGAAGATCCCATCGACATCCTGGAAATTGACAACACCGTGGTACGCGAACAGCAGATCGAACGCCTCCAGGGTATTAAAGGCAAACGCAACCAGCAGGAAGTGGATGCCGCACTGGCAGCCCTCACCCACTGCGTAGAAACCAAGGAAGGCAACTTGTTGGATCTGGCTGTAAAGGCCGCCTCCATAGGTGCTACGCTGGGCGAGATCTCTTTTGCCTGCGAACAAGTAGTAGGCCGTTACAAAGCAATCATCAGAACCATATCAGGCGTGTATTCATCAGAAAGTAAGAACGATGCACTCTTCGCCAAAGCATGCGAACTGTGCGAGACCTTTGCTAAGAAAGAAGGTCGCCAGCCCCGTATCATGGTAGCCAAGATGGGTCAGGACGGACACGACCGCGGTGCCAAGGTAGTAGCCACCGGTTATGCCGACTGCGGATTCGACGTAGACATGGGTCCCCTCTTCCAGACTCCCGCCGAGGCTGCCCGCCAGGCAGTGGAGAACGACGTGCACGTGGTAGGTGTATCCTCCCTTGCCGCCGGACACAAGACCCTTGTACCCCAAATCATCGACGAGCTTAAGAAACTGGGCCGCGAGGACATCATCGTCATTGCCGGAGGTGTAATCCCCGCACAAGACTATGACTTCCTGTACCAGTCAGGTGTAGCCGCCATCTTCGGCCCCGGTACCCCCGTGGCAAAGGCTGCTTGCGAAATTTTGGGTATTCTCCTTGAAGAGTAAAGGAATACATACCTAATCTCTCAAAAAAGGGGATACACTTTCATCAGTGCATCCCCTTTCTTTATGGTATTCGTATTCAGGAACCTATTCCTTCTTCCCGTATCGGTATTCCGAAGGGGTTACACCGAACATCTTTTTGAAGCTGCCAGAGAAGTTACGAGCGGTGTTGAAGCCTGTTTTTATGGCAATTTCGTTGACATTAAGCTCGGTTTCGGCAAGTAGCAAGGCTGCCCGTTTCAGGCGAACATTGCGGATGAAATCGGTGGGGGTGATGCCGAGCATGGTTTGTATCTTTTTGTAGAGATTGGTGCGGCTGATGGCTACGTCACGCGCCAGCAGGTCTACGTTATAGTCGGCATTATCCATGTGTTCATCGATGGCCTTTAGCATTTGCTTTACAAGCAATTCTTCCTCGGCGTTTACAGCAATTTTTCCGGGGATTATGTTTGACGATTCGGCAAATTGGTGGCGGGCTTCCTCGCGTAACTCGAACAGGTGGTTCACGTATTCATCGTTCTCGCGTTCCATCTTGGCTTTCTTCTTTTTGAGATAGTAGGACTGAGCCAGTAACAGAAGCGACAAGCACAGAAGGGCATAACACGTCTTTGCCCACCAGGTGAGCCAGAAAGGTGGCAGGATGGTGATGCGTTTTTGCATCATGGCTCCCCACTGCCCATCGCCTATGGCGGCCTGCACCTCCAATACATAACTGCCGGGGGAAAGGGCGTTGTAGTGAGCCTCGCCCAATCCGCTTCCGTCGTTACTTGTAATCCATTGCCTGTCAATCCCACTCAGGCGATAGCGATAGTGAGTGTGGGTATAATTGGCATAGTTAAGGCAGGAGAACTGAAAGCTGAGGTAGTTCTCATTGTAGGGCAGGGAGACGAGCGAAAGGTCGAGCGATTGCGGACTATTACACACGTTGAACCCCGTAAGCACTGTCGGCATGGGCTGCGAATGATTGTCGAAGGTATCGGTACGGAACATCACAACGCCATCCATACTTGCAAAATAGGCGGTTCCATCGGGCATAATGACTGTCGAGCGTTCCACCATCTCGGCTGTAGGAATCCCGTCGGCAAGTCCGAAACTGGTAATGAGCGTGTCAGCCGGGGTAAATGTGATGCGCGAAATGCCATTGGCTGTACCTATCCACAAACGTTCCTTCCCATCTTCGGCAATGCTCTGTATACAAGAGTTGGAGAGGCCGTCGGCAGCCGTAAAACGGCGCACAACGGATAAATCCTGAGAACACATAAGGAGACCGTTTTGGGTGCCCAGCCACAGCCGTCCGTCGCTATCGGTCATCGCACAGTTGAATTTATCGCTGTATTGCAGCATCTCGCTGACTGGAAAGAATGGAGCAATCTCGTCCTTTTGTGTATCGAGCACAAAGATTCCGTTCTGGGCATAAACCAGCACCTTGTTCTTATCGTTCAGGCTGACGGCACCCACCAGTGTACGGTATTCATCCAGTTCTTTCAGTTTATCATTGAGGCATATAAATTCGTGGCGGGTAGTGTGGATATACCCCAGCGCATTGACCACATTGCAGGTCAGCAACCTCTCCTTATCAACAGGCAAGGCAAAGCGGAAATGGGAATGCCGCTGGTTCTTCAAACGTCCGTCAGCCAGTAAATTCAGACTCCATTTCTGCTGAGTTTTGCTATATGCAAGATACAGCATACCCTGTTTCGTACCTACATAGACACTCCCGTCTGAGTTTGCAGTCATTGCGAGACAGTCATATTCGGATGCTCCCGGCACAGGGGCTATTATCTGATTCTCCGTATTGAAGAAGAAAATTCCCTTGGGAGTACCCAGCAGTAAATAATCAGCTGCTCGCTCCATGCAGATAAGATGAAGCGTTTTGGTGCTCTGTAGGGTTTGAGCAATACCCTTCGGAGGATGCTGATAGATGATTCCTTTGGTTCTGCTTCCCAGCCACAAACCTCCCTGCCGGTCCTGATGGGCAAAGGAAAGCGCACCCGTGGGGTATAGTGGGGATGTGCCCTGTATCTTCTCGTGACCGGTTATCTGTTCGTTCGTGAGTAGATAGAGACCATCGTTGCTGGCTATTAGCAATCCACCGTCTTGCAGTCGTTCGATACCATTGATGCTGGTTTGCAGCAGCAAGGTCCATTCCTGTGTAGGGATGTGGTACCGGTAAAGACCGCCGAAGTATTTGTTGCTCGCAATGACAGCAGTCTGCTCGTCGTTCCACATAACAGGAAAGAGGCTATGGTCAGAGACGGGTATCTTGCTCTCCAAGGTTGTGTTTTCTGCCACCACCTTGCGGCTCTTCGCATCCCAGTGGCGCACCACGCCGGTATTAAGAAAGAAAAGGTACAGACTTTTACTTGCCTTCAGCACGTTCACTACACTGATACCTGCGGCGAGTTCGCTCTTTGTCAGTGTCATGGCAAGCTCGGCAGGATGCTCCCAGTCGAAATGCATCAAACGCCCGTCCATCGTAAGAAGCCAGGCAGTACTGTCGGCATCCATGCACAGGTTCTTCAGCTCGGAGGGTTTCACACCGCTTGCCGCCAGTCGTTGTGCTGCATCGTACCGAAATTGGCGTGCATCCGGGTCGTAGATATAAAGACGGTAGTAGTCCTTTATCCAGAGCATGCCCTGGCGGTCAGTCCAATGAATGCACCCGCCAAACCCAAGCATCGGCAATGTTTGCCAGAGGTTGTATTCCTGCTGAGTGAACCTGACACCGTTGTATAGATTGAACATTCCTTCCGTTTCCACCAGCATTTGCCCGCCGGGCAGTTCTATGAGTTGCCGGGTCTGGTTGTTGTATAGTCCGTCACGGACAGTCAACATACGCCGCTCCGTTGCCCTGCCCGCCAAAGAGGCGAAGAGGCAAAGAAAAATCAGAGTCGCTATACGCAAGCGGGCACGTGGATATAATAAGGTATGCATGATTCCAAGGCATGTAATTCGGCCATAAAATTACACTTTTTCCTGAATAGAAACATTCCGGATATGCCCTTTTTATACTAAAATGGTGTCTCTTTTGTACAAAAGACTGCAAGTACGCGTTTTGGAATAAAACAATCACATGGGTTATCTGACGAAATACCTACCTTTATCGCAGTTTCAAAACCGAATACTAACAATCAAAATTATATGAAAATCAAATTGCTACTCATTTTGCTATTCAGCGTGGTTATCCATGCAGGGGCGCAAGAAGACAATCTTAAGATGAGATTGAATTTCGAAAACGTATCCGGTACCAGCGTAAAAGATGCCGTTTCGGGTATCACCACCAAACTGACCAGCCCTGCTAAGGTAGCCGCGATGGGCAAGTACAATATCCTTAACCTGGGCAATGGAAGCGGCTACCTCGACCTGACCGCCGAGGCCGGTAAACTGTTTGCCGCCTGCGAGGACCACACCATCTCCGTGTATTACCGTGTGAATGAGGCTACCTCACTCTCCGGTGCAGGCTTTTTCCTTTGGACGTTTTCTACACTATCTGCCAACACTTCTACCGGAGGTGCTTATTCTGCCTACCGACTGAATGCGCAGCGCATCGCCTCCTCTCCCGGTGGCTACTCTAATGAAAAAGGATACTCCGTAGACGCACCTTCTGCCACAGGCAAATGGATACATGTAGCCTATACACAGAGTGGCACTACAGGAAAGCTGTACATTGAGGGAGTATTGAAGAGCACCATCAGCAGTATGCCGAAGAACAGCACCCTCTATGGTTCCACAAAACCAGCCTATTGCTGGCTGGGACGTGCACCATTCTCGGGCGACAGTTATCTGACAAACACACTTGTCTACGGCTTCAGCCTTTACGATCGTGCGCTTACCAATACGGAAGTCACTACACTGTCAGCAGAGACCAGTGAGCTGGACTATGCATACATACACGGAACAAGCGGCAACAATGCAGCCTTGCTGACAGCCATAGCCGGAGCCAAGACACTTCTGGCAGATGCCGGAAGCTATCTGCCCGGAGCCGTTGACAACCTAAAGGGCCTGGTTTCATTTGCCGAGACAGTGGCTGGGGGGCAGTTCAGCCAAGCGTATATGGATAATATCCTCGCTCAGCTTAACACCACCCTTACTTCTGTAAAAGCGACAAAAGGTATAACCCTGCCTACAGTTTCAGACATGGAGACTGCCTATGACATAAATCGTGGCTTCATTCATCCGGGAGGTATGCACACACAGGCCGACTTTGACCGTGTCAAAGCACAGCTTGCCGCCAAGAACCCCACAGTGACAGCAGCCTATAACGTATTGAAGAACTCTGCTTTCGCGCAGTCTACAGTCACCACAGGGGTCACTGAAACCATCGTCCGTGGCGGAGGAGTGGGTGAAAACTTTGCCACCGCCGCACAGGCTGCCGCCAAGGCCTATCAGTGTGCACTGCGCTGGAAGATTGAAGACAACAAAGCATGCGCCAAAGCCGCAGTAAACATACTGATGGCATGGGCACGCGGGCACAAATACTTCGGGGGCGACTCAAACTATGCCCTAGCCGCCGGACTTCAAGGTTACCAGTTCGCCCAAGCCGCGGAACTGCTGCGCGACTACGACGGATGGAGTGCAGAGGACTTCGAGACCTACAAGACCTACACGCGCAACGTGTGGTACGAAGCCACCATCGGCTGGCTGCGTAGCCGCAGCGGCACATGGGACAATGTGAACAATCCCGAGCACTTCGGCGACCGCCCGGGTCATGCCTGGAGCAACTGGGGATTGTGCAACGACCTCGCTGTGATCAGCATTGGCATTCTGCTTGATGATGTATTCATCTATAATCAAGGTATGTCCTTCTTTAAATATGACCAAGTAGGTACATTCGAAGACCCACGCATCAAGAATCCCCTGATTAATGACGGTTGCAACGAGTTTCTGGGCAACCTCGTAGTGAAAGTATATGACAATTACGCCCCCGAAACCGGCGCATACGGCCAAGTGGGGCAGACACAGGAAAGCGGTCGCGACCAAGGTCATGCGGCTATGGCAATGGGACTGGCAGCCGACCTGGCACACATGGGTTACAACCAAGGAGATGACCTCTTTGCCTACATGAACCACCGTCTGGCAGCCGGTTTTGAATACATCGCCGCCTACAACAATGCCAAACGTGATGACCTGCCCTTCACTCAATACAACTGGCACGATGTAGGCAAAGCCTTCTGGGGCCCTGCCAAAGAGGAACAAAAAGTGATGGGTTCCGGAGGACGCGGCGAAACCCGTGCATACTGGGGAACAGTCATCGGCATGTACGAGGGCGTGAAAGGCGTGGAGATGCCCTTCTCCAAGATTGCGTACCAGAATATGGTGGACAACAATGTGGAAGCCGTCTACACAGGCGGTGCCAGCTGGGGCTTTGACCACCTGCGTTTCTCTGTATTGATGAACACGTATGACGGCCTTGCACCTGCCGACAAAGTGCCAACCGAACTTACCCCAAAGATGGAATACCAAGGAGAGGTCATCCATCACAATGAGCTGGGCGGACTTAAGAACACTTATGTTGTTAACAACAACACCTCTCTACCCAAGGGTAAAACCGTGAAACTGATGCCGCAACTTCCGAAAGACGAAGAAGACACCGGCCAATGGCTCTGGGACACAGGCGAAACTACTCGCGATATCACCGTCACCACAGACTTCAGTCAGATGTACCGTGTGACCTATACCAATAAGAACGGCATCAAGAGTCAGCAGTGTTTCGCGCTCGCTGTTACAGATGATTGCATCGCCGATAATCTGGTTGCCTCCGTCACTTACAACGGAAAAACCAGTTCAACGGATATGGTATCTGTCCTCTACGGACAGACTGTTACGCTGAACGCCAAACCTAACGTAGGTTGGGGAACTCATCTATGGACCACCGGTCAGACTACATCGTCAATCACCACCAGCCCCGTCACTGCTTCACGCGAATACACCGCGTATTATACCAATCAGGGCGGTAAAGTCAGCGCCTGCACCTTCCATGTCAATGTGGTAGCTGCAGAGCCTTATATCATGGTAGGTACTTCGTTGAGCAGCGCCTTAACGACAATAACCGATGCCGGTTCACAGGTCACACTCGGACTTAACATCCCTATTACTGCCGCCACAGACGATGTGACATGGCAAGACGGTTCTCACGGTGCAGCGTTTACCCTCAACGACATTCAGGCTACTGATACGTATACCGCTGAATTCAAGATGAACGGGCAAACCTATACTTATACATTCACTGTGTATGTGAAGGATGCCAAGACCAGCCGCCTTATCGAGCCCGGTAACTACATGATACGCCACATAGCCACCGACACCTACCTTACCGCTCACGACAAGAACGAACTGGCCACTTTCGAAGCCGGCAATGTAGACACCCCATCCCCAAGTCAAGTATGGTTCATCGATCGGAAAACCACTGCCAAGTATAATTTCACTTCACTGGCCGACAGTCTGATCCTGACTACAACTGCTAAGATGAGCACCTTTGCCTCCTACCCTTTCTCCCTACAGGGCGCACAAGGTTCAGAATTCTATGCCATCTACACCAGCACCAGCGGCAACAAGTACTGGGATACCGATAACGAGGGCAATATTCTGACCTCTGCAAGTACCAGCCTTACAGGTTTCCAATTCGAGTTGATACCCGTAGAGTACGATCCCGTAGGCATCAATGGCATTCCAGACAATGAAGATGTTGCTCAAAGCGAGTATTATACTCCCAATGGCATTCGGCTTAATGCCCCACAGGAGGGAGTAACCATTGTACGGCAACAAATGGAAAACGGTTCTGTAAAGACAATAAAGATATTAAAATAGGCCTCTAATTAAGAAGTAGATTTAAGCAGAGTGTAGCGAATTAGCTGATAGAGCGTTCGCTACACTCTGTGTTGCTTTTACCCCCTACAAGAATTGAAACAGGTTATAAGGCCGCACATCAAGCCCCGAAAAAGTCGGAAGCAGTTAAATACAAAGGGTTTAAGAGATAATTCGAGGCTACTTTACAAAGATTTGCTAATTTTGTAACCTTAAATATAGATTAGAATCTATGAACATAGAATATAGAGAGAATCTGCCAGATGCGCATTCTTTTTTCACTCTTTACCAAACAACCGGATGGGATAAAGAGGATAGGAAACAGGAACAGCAACTTCGCAACGCCATCAAGAATAGTTGGTATATGGTTTCTGCCTATTCACAAGATGAATTAATTGGATGTGGAAGAATCATTTCAGACGGCTATTTACACGCTTTTATAACCGAAATGATAATTCATCCTAACTACCAAAGAAAGGGTATTGGTAAAGAAATTCTAAGCAAATTGATTCAAAGATGCCACAACGCTGGAATTAGGGATATTCAGCTATTTTGTGCTAAAGGGAAGGAAGAATTTTATACCAATAATGGATTCAGCGAAAGACCCAATAATGCACCTGGTATGCAATACGACCAGGATAGTGGATATTAAGTAACAATATGAAGCCTTTTCAAAGCAAACAATGAACTTAATTTGTCATGATAAAGAAATTATTAATGTGTATGGTTATGGTGTCTACAGTCACCATTTGCGCAGCTCAGGAAGGCGGTGGCGTGTCTGAGGGTTATAAAGTGGGCAGTTATGAAGTCTTCGTTCTTACCGAAGGCAGCGGCGACGCGGACACCAGCCTATTGATAGAAGCCCCGGCAGCTGTTACAGCCCAATATGCCCCGAACGGCACCTTTCCTATCGCCACCCATGCGGTACTGATAAAAGGAAAAGGCAAGGTATGGCTCATCGACACCGGCTACGGTCAGAATATCTTCGGGAATATGAAAAAACTCGGCATCGAGTGCCGGGATATAGACCATATCTTGCTGACACACATGCATGGAGACCATATCGGGGGCATGCTGTTGGACGGAGAACCTGCTTTCCCCAATGCCACGGTAATCGTGGGTGAAAGGGAAGTCGCTTATTGGACCAGTGAGGCCGAAATGAATAAGCTACCGGTTGCTCAGCACAATGGTTTCCATACGGCGCAGAAGGTTCTGACACAATACGGCGCGAAGGTTAAAAAGGTACAAGCTCTTGCGCTCGACGGCAATTACGGCGACGGCATCTTCCCGATAGAGGGTTACGGCCATACCCCGGGACATATCATGTTCCTCCTCTCAGATGGTAGCGAAAAGCTGCTGGTATGGGGAGACATCACGCATGCACTGGCTATACAGATGCCGCATCCCGAAATATCGGTAAAGTATGATATCAACCCCGATATGGCGCGGGAAACACGTCTTAAAGTGGTGGAATACCTTTCCGACAAGGACATAGCCGTGATAGGAATGCATGTCCCGGCACGGCAGCCGGGAAGAATAGTGAGGGATGAAGACTCGGGAGGATACAGATACGATTCGGTCAGAGAATAAGATATGGGGGAACCCTACTCCGTTCCACCGCCAAGCGCCCTGTATAGTTCCACGCTGTATTGCAGTTGTTCCAACTTGTCATTTACCTGGCTGAGACGGGCTTGTATCAGGTTTTGCTCTGCCGAGAGGACTTCGGTATAGTTGGCTTCGCCTGCCACCAGTAGTTCCTGGGTATAGTATACGGCGGTGTCTAATGAAACGACTTCTTTCTGCCGGGTTTCATTCTTGCGCAAAGAGGAACGGTAGGCAAAGAGGATGTCCGATACTTCTTTTCCGGCGGTCAATACAGTGCGTTCAAAGTTGAGCAAGGCCTCTTCCTGTTGGGCTTTGGCAATCTTTAGGTTGCCAGTCAGTTGTCTGCGGGCGAAAAGCGGTTGCGTCAATCCTCCGATGATACTGGCAAAGATATGCTCAGGCTTGAAGAAGGAGGATAATGAGGTTGATTCATACCCAATTGCGGCCGTCCCCAGTGTGAGGGAGGGATAGAAGCTGGTCCGTGCGGCATTTGTCAGCTCAAAGGCGGAGCGGAAAGACAATTCTGCCTGTCGCACATCCGGCCGTCTGGCAAGCATCTGTGCCGGGATGCCCAGTGCCATTGAGGCAGGGAGTTGCTGGTTGTCTAAATGTGTACGCTCAATGGCATCCGGGCGGCGGCCAAGCAGCAGGCTGATGGAATTCTCCATCGTGCGGATCTGGGTTTCCAGTGCAGGGATGGTCACCTGGGTGCGGTACAACAGGGCCTTGCTCTGCTCTACCGCTGCCCCGTTTTGCTGTCCGGATTCTCTCAGAAGCTCCATGGTGAGGAGGTTCTCTTCCAGCAAAGATACGGTTTGATGGGTAATGGCCAGTTGCTCATCCAATGCCAATAGGGAATAATACGAAGTGGCGATATTGGCGATGAGCGAAGTCTGTATCAAGTCACGGTAAGCCTGACTGCTAAGGAACTGGGCATAGCGAGCTTTCGACTGGCTACGCAACTTACCCCAGACATCCAGTTCCCAGTTGGCACTGATTCCTAAGGAATACTGAGAAGCGCCATACGCCAATACCTTTGTACCATTTGTGCCGGTACTGGTCTGCCTGTCAGTGACCTGTCCCACTAAAGAGACGTTTGGGAAGTAGGCTCCCCTGGCCATGCTCAAACTGGCTTCGGCCTGCTGGATGCGGATATACGCAATCCGCAGGTCGAGGTTGTTGTACAATACCTCTTCGATCAGGGATTGCAGTGCGGTGTCCGGGAAATATTCCTTCCACGGGATAGCGGCGATACCGGCGGTATCGGCTACAGACACTTCTGTGCGGTACAGATTGGAGATGTCCGTTTCGGGCTTTGTATAGTGCGTGGTGGTACAGGATGACAACACCCACAGCAATGCAACTGTCATACTGATACTTCGGATGGAAGAAAGAACAGCCTTTGGCGTTCTAGTATATTGAATGGTTTTCATAACTTGATTACGTTTTTAATGGGTGGATAACTTTTCTTGGATACGCTGGAAAAGGACGAAAAGAATAGGGATCACCAGCACTCCGATGAGCGTTCCGATCGCCATACCTCCGATGGCACTGATACCGATAGAGCGATTACCCACAGCCCCCGCTCCCGTGGCAAAGAACAAGGGAGAAAGGCCTGCGATAAAGGCAAATGAGGTCATCAGGATAGGACGAAAACGCGCCACAGCTCCCTCAATGGCAGCCTCAACGATGCCCATCCCCTGCCCTCTTCGCTGCAACGCATATTCCACAATCAGGATTGCATTCTTGGCTAATATACCGATCAGCATCACCATCGAGATCTGTACATAGATATTGTTGACGATTCCCTGATGCACCCCGAAGATCTGCAAGAAGGTAAAGACTCCCGACAACCCCACCGGCAAGGAAAACAGAACAGCCAACGGCAAGATATAACTCTCATACAAGGCAGCAAGAAGCAAGTATACAAAGACAAGGCACAGGCCGAAGATAATCAGGAGCTGCTCTCCGCCGCTTGCTTCTTCGCGCGTCATACCGGCATATTCGTAGCTGTAACCATCAGGGAAGATGGATTTATCGCTTTTCATTTCTTCAATTACACGTAATACATCTCCCGAGCTGTAGCCATCGGCCGAATTGGGCATAATGGTTACACTCATCGACGAGAACATGTTGAAACGCTCCAGTGAGCGGGGCTGTGTCACGTCCGTAATATTCAGAAATTCAGTAACCGGGGCCATCTCTCCGTTGCCTGTTTTAACAAATATCTTCTTCAGGTCATCGATATTTCTCCGGTATTCGGGGGCGGCCTGTACCATCACACGGCTCTGTTTGCCATACACATTGAAGTTCGAAATATAGGAACTGCCCACGTTTACCTGCAAGGCATTCATCACCTCGGTCAGTGTAAGTCCGGCATCTTTGATCTTCGCCACATCGGCCTCAATCATCTTCTGGGGAAAGTTCGGATTGAAGGTGGTCATGGCTCGCATTACCTCCGGACGCTCATTGAGCTTGCGTATGAAATTCTGAGTAATCTCAAAGAAATAGTTGATATCGCCACCCGTGCGGTCTTGTAATACCATATCCACTCCGGCTCCCAGTCCAAACCCTTGTAATGTAGGGCGGGCCATGAAGAAAAAGGTGGCATTATTGATCTTCGATGTCTTCTCCGTCAAGATCCGTACCACGTCGTCGGTGGTGGTTTTACGGTCTTTCCAGTTCTCCATGAGGATAATTACGGTGGCATACGAGGCATCGGCACCGCTCATGAAGTTGTTACCATTGATGGTGGTGGTGTTCCGCACTCCCTCAATGTCTTTGGTAAATTCTACAACTTGCTGGGCCACTTGGCTTGTTCTTTCCAACGAAGAACCCGGAGGCAAAGTTACAAATCCTACTACGCCACCACTATCCTCTAACGGAACGAACCCGGTGGGGAGCGATTTCATCATGCCGAAGAATACACCTATAGCCACCACGGTAATGGATACGGTGATCCACAGGTTCTTCTTTTTTGCCATGAATTGCAGCATGGAGCGGTATGTATTGGTAACCGCATCAAAACCATTATTGAATATCCGGTAAATGTGATCCAGGATGTTCTTCTTCTTGCTTCTTTTCGTTTCTTCCTCTTCTTGGTGCGGTTTCAGGAAGAAAGCACTAAGTGCCGGGCTCAATGTCAACGCATTGATAGCCGAAATGAGAATAGCTACAGCCAGGGTCAGTCCGAATTGCTGGAAGAAAATTCCCGAAGTGCCTCCAATGAAACTAACCGGAACAAATACGGAAGCCATCACCAGCGACATAGATATAATGGCCGGAGCAATCTCTTTCATGGCTGACAGCGTAGCCTCCTTGGCACTCGTTGCTCCGGCATCGAGCTTGACATGTACCGCCTCTACTACAATAATCGCATCGTCTACCACAATCCCGATTGCGAGGATCAATGCAAACAAAGTCAGCAGGTTAATAGAGAATCCAAACAACTGCAGGAAAAAGAAAGCACCAATAATCGATACCGGAACCGCAATGGCCGGAATAAGGGTGGAACGGTAATTCTGCAGGAAGATCAGTACCACCAGCACCACCAGCGCAAATGCTTCCAGCATGGTATGCGTTACCTTATCAATGGATGCATCCAAGAATTCACTGGCATCCATCGTATAGCGGATAGAGAGCCCGGGAGGGAAAGAGCGTTCCGCCTCTGCAAGAGCCTCCTTTACATTGTTGATCACCTGTTTGGCATTTGAACCAGCCGTTTGACTAATACCTATATATAAAGCATCGTACTCCCCGTTCAGCAGGGAGAAGGAAGTGTATTCCCTGGCACCTAACTCTACATCAGCCACATCCTTGACACGAAGGATCTTTCCATTGCGTGAATGAACGATCACATCTCCGAACTGCTCGGCCGTTACCAGCCGTCCGGTAAACTTCAATGTATACTGGAAGGACTGGTTACTATTCTGCCCAATCGTACCGGGGGCGGCATCAATGTTCTGATCTCTCAGTGCCGCTACCACTTCTTCCGGGGAGGTGCCGTAGGCAGCCATCACATCCGGTTTGAGCCAGATGCGCATTGAGTAATCGTTTCCTCCATAGGGGTCTGCACTACCTACACCGTATACCCGCTTTATCTGCGGAAGGATATTGATATTGGCATAGTTATGGAGGAATACCCTGTCATAGTCGGGGTTGGTTGATGCAAACGACAATCCAAGGATGGTACCGTTCTGCACCTTCTGCACCGTGACACCGATCTGGGTTACTTCCTGCGGCAAAAGCGGTGTGGCGCGTGCCACCATATTTTGAATGTTTACAGCAGCAATATCTGGATTGACGCCCTGACGGAAGAACACCCGGATGCTTGCCGCACCATTGTTAGTGGCCGACGATTGCATGTAGGTCATTCCCTCCACACCGTTTATCTGCTCTTCAAGCGGGATGATGACATTGTTCATGACTACATCCGCATTCGCGCCCGGATAAGAAGCCGTGATCTGCACTGTAGGAGGTGCAATATCAGGGTACTGTTCAATGGGCAAAGCCGTAAGACCTACGATACCCAATACCACAATTACAATGGATATGACTGTTGAAAGAACCGGTCTTTCTATAAATAATTTTAGCATAACTCTTTTTATTATATATGGATAGTCTACTTATTTCGCTATGATTTTCCTTCCGTTACTCAGGGTAATAACACCATCCGCAACTACCCTGTCACCACTTGAGAGTCCGCTTGTTACCACATAACTCTTGCCATCGGGGGTGGGAGTAACTATAAGTAGTGTTTGAACTACAGAGTCGCCTTGTACTTTGTACACCAAACGTTTATCCTGCTGCGAAAAAGTTGCCTTTTGAGGAATAACAAGGGCACTCTCCACCACTCTTGGAATGGTAATCGTACCCGTTGTTCCGCTTCTCAAAATGCCTTGTTTATTGGGAAACTCCACTCTGAAGTTGGTAGAACCTGTACTGACGTTTGCCATTCCGGCTATTGTCTCCACTTTGCCTTTCTCCGGATAAATGCTTTTATCCTTTAGAGTCAGGGTAACCTGAGGAAGGTTCCTGAGTTTCTCTGCAGGATTCTTACCTTCCGTATCGTCCAGAAACTGCATCAGCGTTATTTCGTCCATAGAGAAATACGCATATACATTACTTGTATTCGATACGGTGGCCAGCACGTGGTTGCTGTTTACCAAGCTTCCCAGGCGGAATGATATTTCGCCCACAAGGCCATCCACCGGACTTATTACATTGGTCCAGTTTAATGTAGCCTGTGCGTTCTTCCAGGCAGCCTCGGCCTGAGCCAAACCTGCCTGAGCGGTTTGATAGGCATCTTCGGCAGTCATCAGTTGTACCTTACTTACAATGTTCTTCTCGGCCAACGGGCGAATTCTGTTCACATTGGTCTTCGCCGTATTTACTTGAGCCATCGCACTGGTTAACCCCGCTTTTGCACTAGTCAAAGCCTGCTCGGCTTGCGGCGAATTGATCTTGAACAGGGCTTGTCCTTTTCTTACTGCTGAACCCTCGTCCACATAGATGGCATCGATAAATCCATCCACGCGCGGGCGAATTTCAATGTCTTCCTGCCCCTTGATAGTGGCAGGATATACCGATTCCAATACTTCTGTTTGTTCCGTCACTGTCATTACAGGGTATTCCTGCGGCATCTGTGCACGATCGGCGCTTTGTTTCTTTTCACAAGAAGCGAAGAATAGCACAGCTAACAGCCCAATGCCTACAACTTTTACTTTCATATCTGTTTCAATTGATTTATCTGTGGACAAAGGTACGGCAGCTTATGCAGGTAGGGCCGGACTATTCAAATCAAGACCCTGACAAATCCTTATTATCTCTAATAGCAACGAAAAGCCGATTGCGGTTTCGTTTCCACAATCGGCTTTCTTCATCAAAAATTCTCTTACATTGGCACTTTCTTCATATCATTTCTTCTTCACTTCTATTATTCTGCAATCCTTTACTACCACAGTCTGGTCTTTATCATACAGGCTGCGAACTTCACCTTCCATAATCACTTCATCGCCCTTGGAAACCCGGCGCAATTTGAGGTAATCATTAAACGGAAGAACACAAAGTATACGGCTTTTACCACCTTTCTTTTCCGACAGTTCTACCGAAGGAAGTCCATATACATCAGGGCCTACAAAAACCGCAAAGCCTGCTATTTTCATCACCTTCTTACCATACTTTTTCTCTGCTTGGGCTTTGTCTTTCACAAAAGTGTCACAAAGCTCTTTGGCTCCAATCTGTTTCTCTTCAAGTTCCATTTTCTCAATTTTATTGGGTGCATCCGTACTCTTTTCTGTTTGTCCGTTTGCCGACAGTCCTATTATTGCCAACAACATACACATGACCAGCCCTTTCATCTCACCTGATTTTTATGTAAAGTTACTTTCGGATAAACAAGCCGTTTGCATCTAACTTCATTTCCAGCATCGAAGAATTGGAGGCGAGTTCTTTCGGGATGATTTGTTCTATCTGCTTCAAGTCTTCATTGTTGAGTTCTACATTATCCGTCTTTAGGGTATCGTGCAGTTGCTCAACAGTGCGTGAGCCTACCAACGCGAGGATGTCATTTCCTTGTGCCAGCACCCAGGCAATGGCAAGTTGCTGAACGGAAATGCCTTTTTTGTCGGCAATGGTTTCCAGTTCACTCATGCGCGGCATTAAATGGGTCAGACTCTCAACGGTAGCAGAAGGCATCCTACGGCTCAATGCCAAAAGTTTCTCTTGTGGATTGCTACTGCCGATTAGTCCGTGAAATAGATTGGCAAAGGCAACTACACCCACCCCCAGTTCACGGGCAGCAGGCAGAAGCGAACTTTCAATAGAACGGTTCAGCAACGAATATTGCACTTCGACCAATGAAATAGGATGTACGGCATGTGCCCGCCGCAAGGTTTCGCCGTCCACTTCGGAGATGCCGATACGACGAACATATCCAGCCTTGACCAAGTCGGCAACGGCGCCAATAGTGTCTTCGACCGGGATATTCGGGTTGATACGAGCCGGCTGGTAAAGGTCTACATAATCCGTCCCCAAACGCTTCAGCGTATAGGCTAAATAGCTTTTTGCGGCTTCCGGGCGTACATCAATTCCGTAGTACATACCGTTAGGTGCCACCATGCTTCCGTACTTTACCGAAATAAACACATCTTCCCGCCTACGGGATTTTAAAGCCTCGCAGAGAAGCATCTCGTGAGCACCGCTATCGTAGAAATCGGCGGTATTCAGGTAATTCACTCCGCTATCTATTGCAGTATGGATGGTTCGGATACTTTCCGCTCTTCCGGCAGGATTAGTATCACTGATATGGCCAAGCCCCAAGCGGGATAGGTTTAAATCATTGGAAAGACTCAACTTTTTCATAACTCTTTATTCTTTATTTCTGTGAATGCAAAGGTAGGGCGGTTTACCCCTAGTTGAGCCGGACGAATCAAATTAAGACCCGGATAAATTCTGAATGCACTTCCGGTATTCAGGAATATTTTTGCCCGTGCGCTTTTTAAATAAGCGTGAAAAGTATTCAGGATCGTTGTAGTTCAGATCATAGGCCAGTTCTTTGATAGAAATAGCTGAGAGATATAATCTGCGTTTGGCTTCCAGCATCAACCGTTCTGTAAGGTAGGCTTTAGGGGAAATACCACATTTGGTTTTTACCAGATGATACAACGCATTGGTATTCATGCCCAATTCTTCGGCCATTTCTTCTACCGAAGGATGATTCAGGTAGTTATCTTCAAGGTAGTTTTTGAACAATATGAAATCGGACAGGCTGTCTTTTGCATCGATTGCCGGCTTCCGGTCTTTGAAATAGGTGTCGTTACATTCAGTCAGCAAGGCGTTTAAGTATACCAAGACCAGCTCCGGATTGGATGTGCCGTCCTGCAATATACTATCTAAAGAATGAAACACTGCCAGTAACCGTTGTAATACAGGTTGGGGCACCTCAATAACCTGATTCCCGAAAGGATCGGTAAAGAAAGGAAAAGACGAAGGAAAATAGTTCATCAGTTCTTCTCCAAAGCTGGTTCCGTATGATTCTGTTCCTGCGGCCTTTTCCATCGCATGGATTTGCCAGGGAGTTGCAAACACCAACTGATTGTCCTTAATGGTAACATCCTGAAAGTCTATCATGTGTTTTGACTCGCCCTTAACTACTACCATCAAGGAGTAAAATCCTTGCTGTACAGGTCTGTTCAAGCCCACAACGATGTCTTCACTGAAAGGTGTATTATGTGGTAAGCGAACCATAATAGGTAGCGCCTTATGCTGTTTGATACGATCTAATATGGCTTTCTTCTCTTGCGACATAATAAACGATTATAGATTCGTCTGCTAATGTACGCTTTTAACCTGTATAATCCTCACTCTACTGTAGTAAAATCCAATACTGCACACACCCTCCACGTTCCACGAATCTCACGAAAGCCTTTACTACAAGTAGTTTCGAAGTGAAACCTTCATTCACTACATGTTCCACTCCACACGTTTTGTGAAAGGAGTGATCAGAAAAAGTGGAACGTGGAAGGAGATTTTTCATTCACAATTCCGAAGCTAAATCTTAATCACTCACAAAATAAAAGTTACACTCCACTTCCTCAAAACGCCCTTTCACAGAGGCTATAATCTCGTGCCCACGAGTTATACAATTGGTGGGCACCAGTTGTACAATTCGTGCCCACCAATTTTTCAACTGCAGCGCACGAGTTGCGCAACCTCAGGCCTGTTTTCTGCAAACTTCAGGCCTGGGATTTTTAAACACAGGCCTGAATCTTGAAATAGCATGGGTTCCTAGCTTAATAAACCTTTTTCGGTTTGCGTTTTATGAAAAAGGCGTATCTTTGCCCATTGGTGTGGGCAACACTATTACAGGTTTGCTTTTACCTCAATTTTAACTGCTCAATCGGATCGTTTCATGCTTTTTAACTCCATTGAATTTGGACTATTCTTACCCATAGTATTCTTACTATACTGGTTTTTCTTTCATAAGAATCTGCGAATACAGAATTTATTTATTGTCGCGGCCAGCTATTTTTTCTATGGATGGTGGGACTGGCATTTCCTGCTATTGATGTCGTTTACCACCCTCCTGAGTTTTGGAAGCGGATGGGCTATTGAACAGGCTCGGAAACAACCGGAAGGGCAGGGCGAAAAGAAGGCTCGCCTTATCTCTATTCTCAATATTGTGGTGAATCTCCTCATCTTGGGAATTTTTAAATATTACAATTTCTTTGTGGAGAACTTTACCGAAGCATTTTTGTTATTTGGTAAGAAGTTAAATATCAGCACGTTGCATTTTATTCTCCCGGTCGGAATCAGCTTTTATACGTTTCAGGCCTTGAGCTATTCGATTGATGTCTACAAAAAGAAAATAAAAGCGTCCAACGATATCATTGCCTTTTTTGCGTTTGTGAGCTTCTTCCCACAATTGGTAGCGGGGCCTATCGAACGGGCCACTCACTTGCTTCCTCAGTTTTACGTGAGGCGCCATTTTGTGAACCGTGAGGCGGTAAGCGGAATGAAGCAGATTTTATGGGGCTTGTTTAAAAAGATGGTGGTTGCCGATAACTGCTCTGTTCTTGTGGATACGATTTATGGGAGCTATTCGGAACAAAACGGTCTGATTCTGACCTTGGGAGCCATTCTTTTTGCATTTCAGATTTATGGGGATTTTTCCGGATACTCTGATGTGGCCATCGGAACCGCGAAATTATTCGGATTCAACCTGATGAGAAACTTTAATTACCCTTACTTCTCAAGGGATATTGCGGAATTCTGGCGACGTTGGCATATTTCCCTGACTACCTGGTTTCGGGATTATCTGTATATTCCACTGGGAGGCAGTCGCGGCACAAAAGGGCTGGTGGTACGTAATACCTTTATCATTTTCCTTGTAAGCGGCTTTTGGCACGGCGCGAATTGGACCTTTATAGTTTGGGGTGCCTTTCACGCGATCTTGTTTTTACCCTTAATCTTATGGAATAAGAACCGTAAATACATTGATAGTGTGGCTCAAGGGAGAATCTTCCCAAGTCTCAAAGAAACGTTTCAGATGGGGGTAACCTTTGCATGGGTGGTGATCGGCTGGATCTTTTTCCGGGCACCCTCCGTATCCGATGCGGTTCGGTATATCAAAGGGATCTTTTATTCGGACATTTCCTTCTTTGATGGACCTACTCAAGAGGCTTTTCACCAGACTATATCGAATTACGCCCTTGTGTATTCCATTGTATCAATCCTATTAATGCTGGTACTGGAATGGATCTACCGGGCCGATTCGTTTGGATTTAATATCTCCATAAAAAACAAGTTTGTGAGGTGGTCGGCTTATCTGTCGCTCTGTATCCTGATTTATTTAACGCATGGAAATTCTTCTATTTTCATTTACTTTCAGTTTTAAACTATGAAAAGATTCATCCTGAATAGCCTCTTGTTTGCGTTTGTTTTGGGCATTTCATTTTTCCTGATCGTATGGGTCACTGATCACGGCCTGAGAAAATCCAAGAAAGACGATTTTAAAGAATGGAATGAGATCTTTGATGGAAAGATCGATGCCGATGTCCTGATTCTGGGTTCATCCCGGGCCCGTCTTCAATATAACACGTACATCTTAGATACTACATTGCACGTAAACTCCTATAACCTAGGACTCGACGGCACTTCTTTTGACATCCAATATCTGAGATTCAAGTCCTACATCAACCACAATAAAACGCCTAAGATACTGATACAAAATGTTGATTGGGATACGATGGAGCGTAATGAAAGCATTTTTCTGAGCTATCAATTGCTTCCTTATCTGAGGGATGAATACGTGAGAAGCTATTTGTTACAACACGACCTGTTTAATGCGAATGATATTTATTTCCCATTCTTGAAATATTCCGGCCAATTCAAACCCGTGGGAATGGCTTTTGCCGACTATTTCCAGCCTACCCCTTCTTCTTCTCCGGAGGAGGTAAAATACAAGGGATTTGAAGCCGTTGATCAAGAATGGAATCCCTTCCATCTAGAAAAGAGAAGGAAGATGAAGACTATATATTGGAAGAAAGATAAAAAGATAGAAACTCTTTTCGATCAATTCCTAAAAGAATGTGCGGAATATAATATCAAAGTCATCCTTGTTCTGTCGCCCCCCTATTATGAGCTGGAAGGGTTGGTGGATAATTATAAGGGCCTGGTGTCAATGTACGATAGTATAGCCCAAGTAAACAACTTGCTGTTTTTGAATTATTCGGATAGCCCTGTGTCCAAAGACACCTTGAATTTCTACAATACCACCCATCTGAACAGAAGAGGCGCCGAACGTTTCACCTTAGAGTTGACACAAGATTTAAAACACGCCTTTTAGCTTGTCTACCTGAGTTTTGCATAAAACAGTTTGTTTGTATTCCTCTCAGTAATTTCCTTCTACGTGCATACCTTCCTTGCTCAAGATGGGTTTCCTCCTGAGCAAATCTTCTTTGTATTATATTTTTAATTGAACAGAGTCAGTTGCCCGTGGCTTTCTTCCCTGTCGAACTTTATTGCAGGCTTCTTTTCAAAGAGGCAATATGCTGCTATGCCTGCAATCATATTCATTAGGAAGTTGGCCTTCCCCCGATGTCTAGAATGTTCTATCTGGCAGATATTCTTTAGTTCATCATTAATGGTTTCAATAACGGATCGTTTGCGTAGTAGTATCTTGTCTCGCATTGTCATTAATCGGTTCTTCATATTGCTTCTGATTCCAGTCACTAAATGGATTCCATCATTGAAGAGAGTCTCAAAGAGTTTTGCGGAGATGTACCCTTTATCTTCTATATAACACATTTGTATTATGCTGATTTTCTGAGCTTTTCATTTAATGTTTCTAACGCTTTTTGTGTGCGTGCTATCTTCTTCTCAAGTAGCACTTTCTCATCAATGGCACATAATTTCTCATCATATTCAGTTTGATGTAGAACCATGACAAAGAATATTTTGGCAATTTTATGTGCTGTACAGACTATGGCATATTTGTGTCCTCCTTTGGCTTTTTGTCTTCGGAAGTAATATCCTAAGAGATTTTTAGAATCCTTTATCGAGTTGGCGCATTGCCTGAAAGCTTGTCCTGCAAAGTTCTTCCTTTTTGGGACATGGCTTGATAGAATCTTGCCTCCTGAAATTTTGTTGTTTGGAACAAGGTTAAGCCAACAAGAGAATGTCGATGCCGATTTAAACTTTTCCGCAAAGTTATGACCAAGCTCTCCCATGAGCACAAGCAGGCCTCCTTTACTCATGCCCGGTATGGCCATGGCGTTGATTCCCCAAAGTGCATGTGCATATTTCTCCACATCAAACTCTACTGCATTTTTCCTGGCTATACGTTTCTTTGTACGTATCAGTTCTTTTGCTTTGGGGGCAATCAAGGCTATATACTGGCCTGCTATCTAATCTATTTTTCAAGTCACATTCATTGGTTTGCCGCTGAAAATGCCTGTAGTCTTCTAAGAAGCTGTTTTGAATTTGCTCAGTAATGTTTTGAGAGTTGTTTTTGAGGATATTTTTCTGTTTTTAGGAGGAAGATAGCGGGCTATCTGACGATGGAAAACAGGAAAATAGACCAAGAAGAAACTCAAAACAGATTGATAAAAATAAAAAAAATGGAAATTCAAAACAGCTTCTGAGCATCTCACTATCACTCATTCTACAAGGGCGATTACGACGCTTTTTGCCATCAGGGTGATCTAAAAGGGATTTAAGCTCATTTCGAGAAAGTTCTTTGCAGAAATCGTCTGCAATACAGAATATTTCTGTAAATTTGTCACGGGTAAGAATACTCATAATTAATTAAATGTATATCTATTTGGTTATCAGCTATAAATATACAAAATTAGGAGATCTTACCCAACTTTTTACGGGTCTTTTTTATCCAAAACTCAGGTTAAAAGCCTAATTGTATTAGGCAACATTTGATTTTTTCAATAATAACACGAATGCAATGAGTGTGTTGTCTGAAAAATACGAATTATTATATGGAAGCAGTTCTGACAACGTATCATTGAAAAATATTGTTGTTTCTCTGCGAGAATAGAATAATATTATCTGATATTAAAATATACTTATGAAGAAATTAATATTCGCATTGTTCGGGTTGATACCTGCTGGCTTGTGGGCACAAAATATCACAGATATGGCTGTTATGAATAATAAGTCAGCCGAGAATATATCTGTCGATCAATCACAAGTATTGACTATTGAGGATTCTGTGTTCTTACACCCGGACCGCATCCGCTATGACCAACGATGTTTTCAGATAGAAGGCAACGATGTTTTTCTGTTCAGTGGGGCTTTTCACTATTTCCGCACGCCGCAAGCACTCTGGGGCAACCGTTTCAAGAAATTAAAGGAGGGCGGGTTCAACTGTGTGGAAACGTATGTTCCCTGGAACTGGCATGAACGGACGATGCCTAAATCGGTGGACGATGAGTCCTGTCTGGAGCTGAAAGAGCTGGACGATTTCTTAACAATGGCCGAGTCTTATGGCTTGTATGTCATCGTACGGCCCGGACCATATATCTGTTCTGAGTGGAGTGGGGGCGGGTTTCCGCAATGGATCATGCAGAAGAAGCCGGTAAAGACAAGCTTCGACACTTGGTTGCAAAGCAATGATCCAGAATTTGTTCGTTGGAACGAGCACTGGTACCGGGCGGTATGTCGGGTGGTTGCCCCTCATCAGATAACCAGAAAGGCTGTGGGAGCTCCCGGTGTGGTGTTGTTTCAGATCGAGAATGAATTTAACCGCATCAAATGGTTCCCCAAAGAAGCTAAGAAGGATTATTTGGTTCAGCTCGCCCGGGTAGCCCGCAAATATGAAATAGAGGTACCTCTTATCACCTGTTGGACGGATGAGGCCCGCAATGCGGGCGAAGGTGCACTTAACGGTGTACTGGATATGGTAAATAGCTATCCCCGATGGAACGTGGAGAAGAACTTTGGACGGCTAACCAACCTGCAACTACAGTCGCAACCCGGTAAGCCGTTATTGTCCGGTGAGTTACAAGGAGGATGGTGCAGCGAACTCGGCGATAAATTGAGCTGGGAGCAGGACGGACTAATGCCGGTGCAAACACAAAATATTACTCTATATGCCTTGCAGCGCGGGTTCTGCGGGATGAGTTACTACATGACAGTGGGGGGAACTAATCTGGACGATTGGGGAGCCCGGCAAATGACTACTACGTATGATTATGCCGCAGCCATAGGCGAAGATGGTTCAACCAATGACCGGTACCGTCGCTTCCAAGGGCTTTCGGTGTTCTTGTTGGAGCATGGAACAAAAATCACCCGCACAGATATTCAGTCGTTGGCCTATTCGTCTACTGATCCGGAGGTGAAATTAGTGGTAAGACAGGCTATCAATGGTGATCGATATTATTTTGTACGAACGGAGGAGCATACCCGTCATCACTTCGGCACCCTGCAAACATCAGACTTTGCCTTGGATTTTGCCTTGGAACCCTTTGGCTCTATGGTGTATTATCTTCCGGCAGGAGCCGATAAAGGTAAATGGTATCCTGAAATGCCGGAGCCACAACCACGTTTGGCTGTCAAAGCCGATACCATCAGATTGACAACCACGGAGATATTCCCCGACAAGCTCCCCACGCAATGGAAGAAACTGAAAAAGGGAGAATATATAGATGATCAAGGTATTTATGGCCGCCATTTTATCTATTACCGAACGTTTGCCTCACAAGGAAAAACCCTTGAGGTAGGCCGCATCGGGAAGAAACTGATCAATGGAACAGATGCTGATACAGTGCTGGTATCTGTACAAGGAAAACTACTGCCTATTCTCAAGGAGGGCGAAACAAGTGCCCTTTATAAGTTACCCGGTGATTCTACCGTGAACAAGAAGGTGGAAGTAATCCTGTTATTCGAAAGCAAAGGCCTGCACCACCATACTAAAAAGGTGGTCGAAGATTACTGGAAGATAGGACCCACGTTTGTGAAATGTGGAGCGCAGGAGTTGTCGCTGGAATATGCATACACAGAGGAGGAAAGAGGATTGGCCTTGTCGAAAGTCTCACCAATGTCGCCAAAGAAAGTTAGTCCTATAGAACAACTGAAAGGCCATACGAATATACAGGAATCTTTGCTGGTATGGTATCGCTACTCATTTGCACTGCCTGGTATGCCGAAAAATGTATGGTATCCTTATCACCTCCGTTTGGAGCAGTCGGGCAACGGATTCATCTACGTGAATGGACATTGCATCGGGCGTTGCTGGCAGGAAGGTCCTCAGCGGGAATACTACATTCCCGAATGCTGGCTGAATAAAGACGGTGAGAATGTGGTGACTGTCAGCCTGCGTCCTACTGGTGAAGGCATCGGCATCCAGACAGCAGAGATCATCCCGGTGACATGGGCAGCCGAGAAACAATCTAATAAATAATATTGCATGAAGGTGAAACCGACATCGTTTTTATGGATTATCATGGCGGCATGGTTACCTATTCATGCCCAGCAAACCGGGAAGTGGGGTGACCAAGGCGATGGCACTTTCCGTAATCCGGTGATTGCTGCCGATTATAGCGACCCTGACCCGCTACGGGTAGGCGAGGATTACTATTTGGTGGCTTCTACATTCGAAAGCTACCCCGGAGTCACCATCCTGCATTCCAAAGACCTGGTCAACTGGACTACCATAGGAGCTGCCCTGACCGACCTGACAGGCGTCGATTCTGCATACAGTGCCAAACGGATGGACCGTTATCGGAGTCGACATACAGAATATGGAAGGAAAGATGGCTTATCAGTTGCCCAAGCCCATTGCTGGTTTCCCGGAATCAATTCCACAGTCGGGCGATGAATTTTCTGCTACGGAACTGAATCTGCAATGGGTGTGGAATCATGAACCGCGCAGGGACAAATGGTCGCTGACAGAACGGAATGGATATTTACGGTTGTACGCCTATCCTTCGGTGGATAAAAAAGGCTTTTTCAAGGCCGGGAATACCATCAACCAACGTTACCTGCGCAGTGATACGACGGTAGTTACCGTCAGACTGGAGATTGAAGGCATGGCAGAAGGGCAAGAAGCCGGTTTGGCGCATTTTAATGGAGGGAAGTCGTATGCAGCTGTTGCCGTCAGTCTGCATCAGGGCATGAAGCGGATGAAATACGAAACGAATGGCGAAATCACTGAAGGAGATGTATTGCCGACCGGTCAGCAGGTGTTTTACCTTCGTACCTGCGTGGGGTTTGATAATAGAGCCCGTTTTCAATACAGCACAGACGGTATGAATTTCAAGGAACTGGGAGGAGTGTATCCGCTCAGTCCAGGGAACTTCCGGGGAGACATGATTGGTATTTATACCTATAACGATAAAGGCGAGTCTGGCTATGTGGACGTGGACTGGTTCCATTATCAAGTTGTAAACAAATAAAAAATTTAAAGATATAAGATTATGAACAAGCGAATAATGATGTTAGTAGCACTCCTAATGCTACTGGGAGAACTCATGGTGGCACAGCGTATTGACGTAAAAGGCAAAAGCGAACCATTGACTCACTATTGGAGTGTGGGAACCTGTGCGGGTAGAGCCAATGAAGGTTTGCGCACAAGTTGGGTAGAACAATTGAAGCAAGTCAAGGAACATTGCGGATTCCAGTACCTGCGCATGCATGGCTTGTTCGGTGACGATATGTTTGTTTACTTCGAGAAGCCCGATGGCAAGGTGGTGTACAACTGGCAATACATTGACGAAGTGCATGATCGTATGCTAGCTATCGGTGTGAAGCCTTTTGTTGAGCTCTCTTTCTTTCCGAAAGGAATAGCTACGGACGACAGCAAGATGCAGATGTGGTATCAGAACCGGGTGAGCTTTGATGCAACCCGGTTAGGCAAATGGCACGACCTGGTGAAAGCCTTCACTCAGCATGTCGTTGATCGGTATGGAATAGAAGAGGTGCTTACCTGGTATTTTGAAGTATGGAACGAGCCCAACCTGAATATGAACCCGAAAGCCGGATTCTTTGACGGAACGAAGAGTGATTATTTCAAACTGTACAAAGCTTCGGCAGAGGCGGTGAAGTCGGTAGACAAACGACTGAAAGTAGGCGGCCCGGCAACCAGTAATTTCATTGCCGACAAACGCTTTGAGGGCGAAGTCTATGACAAAGAGAAGTCCGTATTCTATCCGCAGGATAAGATTAACAAACAGTTGTGGAAGGGCGCATGGATTGAAGATTTCATCGCTTATTGCGAGAAAGAGAATCTGCCGGTCGATTTTATTTCCACCCATCCGTATCCTACGGACTATGCCCTTGATCCGGAAACCGGGCGAAGCAAAGACGCCGTTCGGTATGTGCATTCTCTGAAAGACGACATCAGCTGGATTCAGCGTCAGTTGGCCAAGAGCAAATATCCTCATGCAGAGATTCACTTGACGGAATGGAGCACCAGTCCCAACAGCCGGGATATCATGCATGATGCGTTGCCACCGGCTGCCTATATCCTGAAAGGAAATTTGGATTGTATTGGTATGACGAACTCACTGATGTACTGGACATTCACCGATATCTTTGAAGAAAAAGGAGGAGGCGAAAGTGTTTTTCATGGTGGATTCGGTATGATCAACTTCCAGGGATTGGTAAAACCTTCCTTCCATGCCTACCGCATGCTCCATCAGCTGGGTGACGAGAAGCTTTATTATGCCGATCCGTTGTTTGTAAGCCGCTCGTCGGAAAGTGGTAAAATAACCGCTATTGCTTTTAATTATCCACAGGAATTTGAACAAGCAGTACCTTCGGCCATTCATTTTCATAATTATATGAATGCTTCTTCCAAAAAACTGGAGGTTGTATTGACAGGTTTGAAACCTGGAGTTACTTTTGTAATCGAAACATTGGACAAGGAACATGGTAATGTATACGACGATTATGTAAGCATCGGCGCTCCTCATTCACCTACCCGGGAAGAGATTGAACATCTGAAACAAAAGGCCTGGGGAACGCAAAAGGAAACCATGCGAGTTGCTGCCGACGGGACATTGGTTTTGAACAGGGAATTGTCTCCATGGGCTTGTGTCTTGATTAAAGAATTGTAAGTATGAGAAAACAAATCTACCTGATTGCATTATTACTGTTGATAAGCCCAGTTGTTTGGGCAGCTCATCCGCAGATCTATGTATCCAACTCGGACAAGGCTGCTGTCAGAGAGAAAATACGTGGACAGCTTTGGGCTAAGGAATCCGTTGAACGCATAAAGGAGCGGATCGATCCATACGTAGATCGCCATCAGTCGGATCCCGAATGGATTGTTTCCCGCATCGCCATGTATTGGAAAGATGGGGAACGGTATACCCAGTGTTATCTGAAAAATGAAAATTGGGAACGGGGAGAAGGTAATGCACCGGTACCCACGGTACGTATGCCGGGCATGCGCACCTGGAATAAGTATTATAATGTACCTTTGGAGGAGCGGACTCCTTACAATGAAACCGGAGATATGTGGGGAATGAGCCGTGTCGATCCATCAACTCCCAAGCAATTGATTCCTTACAAAGAGTCCGGGCACATGATTCGCGCGAACAATGTAGAGATTCTTACCCTGGCCGAAGAAGCATCCTTCCTGTATTGGCTAATCGAAGATGAAAAGTATGCCCGTTTTGCAACGGATGTATTCAATGTATGGTTGGCGGGGACCTACTATATGAATCCGATTCTTGATCCGGAGCAGTCGTCCAAAGGCAAAGGAGGATACGAGCCCGGTGGTATTTGCGGATATTATGACTATGAACAGATTCACGATGATCTGGCGTTGCATGCTGCAGTTATTTATGATTTCGCCTACGACTATTTACATGCGCACCCTCATCCTTCTTTTCAAAAAATAAGGAAAGGAGTGACCGAAGTGGCTGGAATCGTATTCAAACGTTTTATTGACATCGGTTTCGTGCGGGGAGGTAAAACAGGAAACTGGAATGTAAACGGATGGAACATGATGCTGCGCCCCATTTTGGCATTAGAAGAGAATAGTGCCTATCCGGATGGTAAAGGCCGTTCCCACTACCTGCATTACCTGACAACAGAATCCACTCCGTATCATGATGCCATTCCGGATATCCTGAAAAGCTATGATCCGGTTACCGGGTTGTGGCCGGAATCGCCGGGCTACTCCTTCGGTACAGTAAGTGCGTTGCTTGATTTTGCTGCTTTGCTGAAGCGGAACGACATTGACATCATAGCTGATAACCCTATTTTGCAGAAGGCGGCACTTGCTGTTTTCCCCTGGATGGACGGAAGAGCCAACATGATTGTCTTTGGCGATAGCCGTGGAGGACCGGCCAGTTTCGGTACATTCGAACGTTTGCTGACTTACTATACACAAACAGGAGATGCAGAGAATGCTTCGAGGGTAGCTGCAGCACTGCATACGGGGCTGTCGACCGGGAATTATCAGCGCAATTGTGCAGGATGGGTCAATATTTGTACCTATACGCCTTCCATACCGGAGGGCGGAAAGGTGGAGGCTGAACGTACATCCTACTCTCCCCATCATCGCCTTATCACCATGAAAAGCGAGCCGGAAAAAGAAAATCTGATGGCCGTTTTGTATGGTGGGCGTAAAGGATATCACCTCACTCCCAATGGGCTGGCGTTGCAATTGTATGGTTTTGGCTATGCATTGGCACCGGATGCCGCCGGTTATGAGTCGTACTGGAGCAAGGATCAGGTGTATCACCAGTCGCCCACCGGAAGTAATACCATATTGCCCGGATATACGGAAGGCGATATAACGATTCGTGCCATGGAGCCTTGGGTCAGTTCAGACAATTTTGTAAATACGATGTCGTTGAGTCCCTACATCAATATGGCAGATGTGGAAGCAGGCGAAAAACGGAGAGTGGTGGCTTTGATCAAAACAACCTCTGATAAGGGATATTATGTCGATATATTCCGTTCGGACTTGCCGGATAATGACTATTTGTTTCATGTTGTAGGTCGGTCGCTGGAACTTAAATCGACCACCGGACAACAGCTCCCGCTGACGCAGGTGGATCGATGGGAGAAAACATACCATTCAGGGTATGACTGGTTCAAAAACCTGCAAAAGGTTTCCTGCCCGGACGATTTCAGGGCAAGTTGGCATATAACTACCGGTGCACAACCACTGTCCATGCAGATGTGGATGCTGGGAGCGCAAGGCCGCGAGTTGTATAATGTGGAAGCGCCCTATACAACTTTGCAGAAAGGTTTGACCCCCGACAATGTAAGTATGGCACCTTCTGTAACTCCCACGTTGGTGGTTCGCCAGACTGCAAACAATGCATGGAATGCTCCTTTTATAGCTGTATTCGAACCGGTAAAAGGGGAATCAGCAGTCAGGAGGCTTGAGAAACTGAAGGTAGATCAATCGGTAGCTGCCTTGTGTGTACACTCCGAAGGTGAACGTAAAGATTATGTGCTAAGTACTGTTTCGCCGGAAACATCGTTCACTCCCGGCAAACAAATCCGGTTTGAAGGATCCTTTGGTGTCATAACAGAAATGCCCGAAGGAGTTACACAATTGTACATGGTAAACGGTAGGAAGATTGAAAAAGGAAACTGTACCATTGAGTCATCAGAACCGGTATCAGCTTCCATTTACCGGAAAGATGGGAGATGGTTCTTCTCATCCGATGGGAACGTTACAATTAAAATAGGCAAGAAGGTTTATTCCGTAGGGAAAGCCGGTCACCAGTTACTGAAATAGAAAAGTTATAGAGGTTAGTATGAAAGGTAATAGATTGTTTTTGTTAGCGTGTATAGTAATGGGTGCATTGTCAGCACGAGCCGGTGACTTGAAACTGTGGTACAGTCAGCCGGCTCATGCCTGGACCGAAGCGTTGCCGTTAGGCAACTCGCGTTTGGGAGTGATGGTCTTTGGCGGTGTAGTGAACGAAGAATTGCAGCTGAATGAGGAAACCGTGTGGGGAGGTGGCCCTCACCGTAACGACCAACCTGATGCGTTGAAAGCCCTGCCCGAGGTGCGCCGCTTGGTGTTTGAAGGGAAAAACCTGGAAGCCCAACAATTGGTGGATGAAAAGTTTAAAACTCCTCAAAACGGAATGCCCTACCAAACTATTGGAAGTTTGATGCTTCATTTTCCTGAGCATGAATTGTATACCGACTATTACCGTGATTTAGATATATCGCGGGCGGTAGCTACTACACGCTATAAAGTGGGCGAAACAACTTATACCCGTGAGGTCTTCTCATCCTTCACCGATCAGGTGATTATCGTCCACCTAACAGCCGATGGAGAAGGTTTTCTCAACTTTACTGCAGATTATAAATCTCCTTTACAACATATAGTGTACAAGAAAGACGGAAAATTAATTCTTTCAGGAAAAGGCGAAGCGCACGAACAGATATCGGGTGCTATCCGGGTAGAGAATCAGACTCTTGTTAAGACTACCGAAGGAAAGGTTACAATTGACTCCAATAAAATCAGTGTATCCAATGCTAAGACTGCAACGATTTATATTTCGGCTGCAACTAATTTTGTCAATTATAAAAATGTAAGTGCCAATGAAACCAAACGAGCTAGTTCCTATCTGAACAATGCGTTGAAAACGCCCTACGATCAAGCTAAAAGCAATCACATTGTTTATTATAAGAAGCAATTCGATCGGGTTACCTTTGATTTGGGAACTTCTGATGCAGCTAAAGAAGAAACTCATATTCGTGTGAGGAATTTCAATCAGGGGAAAGATAAATCTTTGGCTACGTTATTCTTTCAGTATGGGCGTTATCTTCTGATCTCTTCATCACAGCCGGGAGGGCAACCAGCCAATCTACAAGGTATATGGAATGAAAAACTGTTGGCTCCGTGGGACGGAAAGTACACCGTCAACATCAATCTTCAGATGAATTATTGGCCGGCCGAGATAACGAATCTGAGCGAAACGCACCAACCGCTTATTCAAATGGTCAAAGAACTGTCGGAGAGTGGACAACAAACTGCAAGAGACATGTACGGATGCAACGGTTGGCTGGCACATCATAATACAGATATCTGGCGTAGCACCGGAGTTGTAGATCGTGCATTCTGGGGAATGTGGCCTAATGGCGGAGCTTGGCTTTGTCAACATCTTTGGGAGCATTATCTGTACGCAAGAGATAAGACTTATCTGAAAGAGGTATATCCCGCCTTGAAAGGTGCTGCTGACTTCTTCCTCGATTTCTTGGTAGAGCATCCCCGATATAAATGGATGGTTACATGTCCTTCCAACTCTCCGGAACATGGTCCTGATGGAGACGAAAAAGTTAATGCAGCATCTACAATTGCTGGTTGTACAATGGACAATCAGATTGCATTTGAGATTCTTTCCAATACCCGCATGGCTTGCTTGTTACTGAATGAAGATCCTGTTTATGCCCAACGCCTGCAAAGTATGATCGACCGTCTACCCCCAATGCAGATAGGTCGATACAACCAGTTGCAGGAATGGCTCGAAGATGTAGATAATCCAAAAAGCGATCATCGACATGTTTCTCATTTGTTCGGCCTCTATCCAAGCAATCAGATATCACCTTATACTCACCCACAACTGTTTCAGGCAGCAAAGAACTCTTTAATATACAGGGGAGACAAAGCTACCGGTTGGTCGATCGGTTGGAAGATAAACCTGTGGGCACGCTTGTTGGATGGTAATCGGGCCTTTAAAATAATAAACAACCTCTTGGTTCTTGTTGAATCAGGTGATAATAACCTGGGGCGTACATACCCCAACCTGTTCGATGCTCATCCGCCATTCCAGATCGATGGAAACTTTGGCTACACAGCCGGAGTGGCTGAAATGTTGCTACAAAGTCATGATGGAGCAGTCCACCTGTTGCCTGCTCTCCCCGATGTCTGGAGCGAAGGAAAGATTACCGGTTTAGTGGCTCGCGGAGGATTTGAAGTAGATATGGAATGGGACGGCGTTCAACTTTCCAAAGCAGTTATCCACTCGCGTTTAGGTGGAAATCTGCGCCTTCGCTCGTATGTTCCTCTGCAAGGCGAAGGTATGAAAGAGGCCAAGGGTGATAACCCCAATCCTATTTTCGCGCGAGCTACCATAAAGACCCCGCTTGTTTCGCAGGAAATAAATCCGCAACTTCCCATGCTTTATAAAGTGTATGAGTATGATGTGGAAACGGAGGTTGGTAAGGTATATAAAATTGAGAGATCAATTAAGTAAATCACAAATAATCAACAAATTTAATTACGGTGTTATGTGTGTTTTCCTGATTTAGGTTGACGGCTGTGCGTCCTTAACCCTGAGCGAAGTTGACTCGGTTAGACTTATCCCTTTCGGGAGTTGACTGTCGGTGTGTAACCCCTCCCAGGTAGCAAAGATAAACTTTTTTTAGCGATTCTTTTTCATGCCCTGTTTCTTTTTATGGCTTCCTCTCTATAACTTCGCCACCATTTTTCGATTTCTCCATGACAAAGCGCTGCTTCGGCCGGGGTCATCATATCGACACTCATGTGAGGACGTCGGTTATTATAGAACTCAACAGCAGCTGCTATGGCAGCGTTTACTTGATCAACAGAATGAAATCGCATATCCTTAAGAAGCTCATTCTTCATTGTTGAGTTGATGCGTTCGGCTTGTGCATTTTCTTTGGGATCGCCGTTCTCAGTCATGCTGATACGAATTTTTCTTATTGAGAGCAATTTAATGTATTCCCGACTTGCATATTGTACGCCACGGTCGCTATGATGTATGAGAGTACCAGCCAATTCCTTAGGGATACCGTCGAGCCGTTTAAAAGCCATCGTAATAGCCTTAGCCGGGTAAAGGGTCTCCAGAGTTGCCCCGACGGCCCAACCAATAATTTCATGGCTGTAGGCATCCATAATCATTGTCAGGTAACTGAACGCATACTCTGTCTCGCTCAACCACACGGGAACATAGGTTATATCACTAACCCATAGTTGATTGATGGATGTAGGGATAAATTCCCGCACGAGATTAGGATAGAGCGGAAGACCATGAGTGGAGTCGGTTGTGCGAGGCTTTCGCATCTTATTGCGCACTTTTAGTCCGTGACGGTGGATTATATCTTCAAAGCGATCTCTCCCGACTCGTTCGATGTCACGAAAGTCCCGCTTGTACATATACCAAAGTTTCAGTCCTCCGATGCCGGGATCAATACTGCGCACGGAATGGATATATTCCAGCGCGAAGGATTCTTGAGCTGCTTTCCTTGCTGCCGATTCGACTTTCTGCTTGTGGTAGGCCTGCTTGCTTACGCCAAACAACCTGCACAGAACCTCTATGGCGTAATGCCTCGGGGGCCGTGCATGCAGGTTTTCTATCGTTTGGCGCCAACTTTTTTTCGTATCTGAATATCGAACTTTGATTCCGCCACAGTGATCATCTCATCGTAGAAATCGGCTCGCAGTCGAGCTTCTTTTAGCGCTTGTTCAAGCCGAGCGATTTTCTGCTCGGCTGTTTCTTGAGCCGAGGATACTGAGTCTGCTCGGGTGGCAGACTTTTCGGTCGATAGCCTGACTGTGCCTTTAAGTTGCTTCATCTCGCTGGCTGGATTTTCATTTGCAAAGTTAATAATCCAACGGCGAATAGTCTCTTCGGCTACCGGATAAATTTTAGATAAACGATAAGGGCTGAGACCGCTTCGTTGATGTTCGGACAGAACTGTCTGTTGATACTTTTTTCGTTGTTCAATGTATGATCCCATAAACTATTGTTGTTTATGAGTCAACTTTTTTCAGGGGAAGACAAACTAACAAAAAGTATTAGCAGACTCCGCTGTAAGGTCAAATGTGTGAGTGCGATGTGGGAACAAAGCCCCAATGAAGTATACACATTTATGTTGGCAAGAAAATAAAATAGTGTTTATGTTTATCGAAGGCAAATAGAAATAAGTATGAAAAATAAATTGTTTGTATTCTTTATTCTTTCATTCTTTTTGACAACGAATGAATGTACACGGCACTTGCGGTGCTCCTTGCAAAAGGCTAAGCTTAAGCCATACGGATAATTAAGTCTTTTCCTTTTGCTACTACCCGCAGTTCCCGGGTCGAGGAATCATAATGCCATGAACTCGCTCCCGACACTTGATGGATGGAATCCACATTACGGATAATAAAAACAAACTCTTTTTCCTTTTTACCTGACACCTTTAACTTTTTAGTTTTTCCATTATATACAATGTGTATATCATCGTACTCAATCCCTTCATTCCGGGGAGCGTGATAGACTAAAGAAGACTCAGTAGAGTCCGAATGGATCAGAAAAGTCTCTTTTCCTCTCATCGTGGCATCGCCAATGCCTGTCAGGCTACCATCAATGTGCATCGGGACAATAGAACCTTGCTTAAAGAACAGGGGGAATCTGTCCAACGGATACGTTTGAGTGACGGCTGTTCCGCCTTTTCTAACCTCACCCGACCAGAAATCAACCCAATCGGCTCTTTCCGGCAGCTTAAAACTGACGCGACTCTCCGTCGATGTAATGGCTTTCGTGAAAATATCATTCCCCAGTTGATGACTCTCCTCGGTCAACGATGTGTTTTTCAGCAAAGAGCCTCCCTTCAGGTGAGCCTCGACCACTGTAGAGAAAAGGTAAGGAATCAACTGTTCATGGAAAACGACACAGAAACGATAAATATCTTCTACATCCTTTCCATGATACCAGGGTAGGTGATTAGAAAAAGCTCCATTCTCTCCCCCATTGATCATCCCGGCTGTCATTGCTCCGAATTGTGCATAACGAACAAACTGTTCCTTATTGGATCGTTTCATAAAGAATCCGGCCACCTCACAGGCAGGTGCTCCATACCCCTTCTGAGCGGATGTATAGATATTGTCTATTTGCAGCTTCAACCCTCGCCAATCTCCGGAGAAATCGCCTGACCACCCCAGGTTCATCTTGCCAACACTGGCAAAGTATCCCCCCTGGTGCGAATAAGGGCGGGCAATAATCACTCCTTGTTTGTTTCTGGAAAGGGTATAATCGTACATCGCGTCATAATAGTAATGACGAAACTCTTCATTGGTCAGTGTGCCTACCGAGGTATGAATGGTGTCGCCAAACCAGAACTCTCCCTGGTCGACTTTCCATCCGTAAACACCCTCCATAAAGACCTTATCCAACTGTTTGAACCACCATTCTTTGGCTTTTTTTTTGGTAAAGTCAATATGTATGCCTTTTCCTTTCCACCATTTTCCTTGTTGACTGTTATTGATGCCATAGTTTTTAGAAACTGCCTCGTCATACGTGACACTTTTTTGAACACGAGTATCTTTCGATTCTGTATTGATCGCTCCGGTCAGCCACATGATGACTTTTACATTGTTATCCTTAAAATACCTGATCATGTCTTCGCCATCCGGATAGCGTTCTCTATCCCAGTTGAAATCATTGTAGGAATCCGACCATGGACTGTCAATGATAACCCCTCCTACAGGTATATCCCGTTTCAGGTAGCCATCTACTAAAGAGATGGCCCCTTGCGAGGTATTAATACTATCTTCCCACGCAATATGTCTGAAGGCCCATGCGGGAGTAATCGGAGGATTCTGCGCAGAAAGGGTTAGGCCGACAAAACAAATCGTACTAAGAAGCGAAACAACTCTTTTCATTTTTCATTATTTTTTATGTTAATAACCTAAGTTTTGGATAAAAAAGACCCGTAAAAAGTTGGGTAAGATCTCCTAATTTTGTATATTTATAGCTGATAACCAAATAGATATACATTTAATTATGAGTATTCTTACCCGTGACAAATTTACAGAAATATTCTGTATTGCAGACGATTTCTGCAAAGAACTTTCTCGAAATGAGCTTAAATTCCTTTTAGATCACCCTGAGGCAAGCAAGTATTTTCCTACTTATTTCTTCTAAGCCTAAACTCTATGCGGGTTTTGTGAATTTTTATACAAATTCCCTTCCATCCCTTAATACAACAAGACGTTTTTACCGAAAAATCGGGCTACCCTACAACAAGTTCTTCATTGCTTCATTCATCTGTTCATTATCAAAACTGTCCAAATAAAACTGAGTAACCCTTTCAGAACTATGCCCCAATGACTCGCTTATAATAGAGGTAGATACTCCACTGCGTTTTAATACCGTGGCGAAGGAGTGGCGGGCTACGTAGGTCGTTAGTTTTATGGGTAGATTCAACTCTTCGCCTATCTCCTTTAGATGCTTGGTTACTTTAGCATACACTTTATGTATACGGTTAGACTTCTGTGCCTCCGTCACATGGTAGTTACTCAAGATGGGGAATATGTAAGTTGCATTATCCTGCCTGTATTTCTCTATGATCTTTAGAGCATCAGCTTGTAATGGAAGGCATATCTGCTTTTTCGTCTTCTTACGGGTATATACAATTCTACCATCCATTATCCTATCACACTTTAGATTGGCCATATCTACAAAATTGATTCCGCCAGTATAATAAGAGAAAGAAAATATATCTACTGCCAGTTCCTCATAAAATGTAGTACCACTATAAGCTATTACTCTCTTTACATCATCCTTATTCAAAGCACGCTTCATTGCTGGCTGAAAGAAACGGGAGAGTTTAAAATCTCTAAAGGGGTATAAATCCGCTTTGACTATATGCTTTTCAATAGCAAGATTCCAGATAACACGTATATGCCTAAAAAAAGTTCCCATACGGTTAATAGACATCTCGTCTTTCTTCAAATACATTTCGTACCTCTTTAACCATATCACATCTATATCTAAGACCAGCAAGTCTTCTCCACGACAAAACTTTCGGATTGAGGTTAGACTTCCTCTAAACAAAGCTGCATAAGTAGTTCTATTTTCTGATTTCAGTCTAAGAATGTATTCCTCGAATATCTGAAATACTGTCACTGACTTAGTATGCGTATTGAGCTTATTGATAAGAGTAGAAGCAGTAAAATCCCTATTGACTGTCTTATAAGCCATGATTTGCTCTTCATACTCCTCCACCTTTGCACTAATCATCTGATTTAAAACCTCTTTATGAGGATAATTGCTCTTAGGCTTGCTTTTCACAAAGTCCCAATACTTAGGCAAAATGGAGATTCCTAAGCTCACATACTTCTTTTTCCCGTCCTTACAGACACGAATCATGAGGGGATGTTCCCCACTTGACAACTTTTTTGACTTGTAACACAGCACGTTAACCGTTGTTCCCATACTCAATTCCGGTTTAACTCCTGGTTTAACTTTCGCCCTAAAAACCACAGAAACCCACAACAAAAAAGGCAGCCACATTTCTGTAACTACCTGATTATCTGAGCCGATACCCGGACTCGAACCGGGGACCTACGCATTACGAATGCGTTGCTCTACCAACTGAGCCATATCGGCTACAGTCTAATATTCAAGAAGTTACATCAACCTTTCTTTAAATCGTTCTTTCTGGTTTACACGTTGGTTTACACAAGGTGCTGGTTAAAAATCAATATTCTATCTCATATTCCGAAGAAAAACTGGTTCGCTTCAGGAAACGAAACAAAAATAACAATTTAAAAGCACACTTCCAAACAGCAGCTTCCCAGCTATGAGCTTCTATCAATAAAGTTCTTATGAGAAGAATGAATAAGGATTCGTACTATCAACATTTGTCAATCACCACAACACGAATAGCATCTTTCTTCTTTAATTCACTTAGGTCTAAAAATAAATCACGCCCCATAGAAGTATTTTTCTAAGGTTTCGTACCAGATGATATGATTATTGAAATAGAGAATTAAAAACAGTTTAGCTCATTGTATCTCAATTCAAAAACTTCTTATCAAAACAACACCCTATTTTAGCAAATGTCTCTTGAACTTTTTGTATGTTTGCATAACATACAATCTTATTACAAGAGAACAATAAAGATTTTAATACGTAATATTAGTTACAACGTGTTTAAAACATCAGAGAAACAAAAAAAGTATGGATAATAATCTAATTCATCATTATACAACAATTGATACCTTGGCTTTAATCTTAAAGAACCGAACAATACGTTTTAATAGGTTAGACAGGGTAGATGACTTGGAAGAGGGGAATACTGTATCAAATGGAATAAATTTAAGCAAATACGTCTTTGTTTCTTGTTGGACTGAATTAAATGAAGAAAGTATTCCATTGTGGAAATTATATGCCAATGGAAATACAGGAGTGAAAATTTCATTGGAAAAAGATTTCTTTAAAGAGTATGAGATTTGCGATTCAAAGAAGATATCAATTGCTGATAGTAAGATAATGTCTCTTCTTCCTCTTGAAGAGTTACTTAATGGCAAATGCTTCTTTGTGTCATTTATCAAAGATACAGAATTGTTCTATCGGCCAATAGAATATGTAGATGATCATATTGCGGTTACAGAACAAATAGTCTGCGAAAATGGAACAACTCTTAATATTTCTTTTGGGAATGTAGGAAAATATAAGCATAAGAGGTGGCAGTTTCAAAATGAGAGTAGATTTGTTCTTACTGCTATCCCTATGAAATATAATATGGATATGACTAATCCATTGTTTACAGATATGATTATTGATAGTTTGAAAAGTAATTTTGAATTACCTTTTGAAGACTATTTTTTGAGAATAAAGGAAACCGCTTTTGATAAACTTACAGTAACGTTATGTCCTTCTGCAACTGAGGCACAAAAGATTATTGCCCAATCATTGATTAAAGAATATGCTCCTAAAGCAATTCTAAAAGAAAGCACACTAAAAGGTTGTATCAACCTAAAATAACACGATTTTGTTTATTTTTTTGGTAAATATGAAATTGAAAAAGTCTTTCGGGAATTACTTCCAACATGATGATAACTTATCTGTATTGTTTTAATTCCTTTTCATAATATTTTTCCAATTCCTTAACCAATTCGAAATAACCGTATAAAGTTTCTTCAAAAGCTGTTAAGTCCGTATTTCTAATAGGCATAGAAAGAAGATTCGAAACGATTGAAAAATGCGTACAATCCTCTATGAGAGATAATTTATTTATCAATTCTGATTCTACAAATTGAAGTTTGGAAGAAATCCTGCTTGTTGCCTCATTACTACGTTGTTTATGATAATTGGAAAAAACGGTTGATACCCACCCAGTCAAATCGGTGATACCCGTTCACTTTTTATCACGATTCAGTTTAGCGTTACAAAAATAGTTATTTCTTTCTCATACTCGATCCGCAAAGTTCAAAACGTTTTGCTGTATGCACGATTCTGTCTAGAATCGCATCTGCAACGGTCGTATTTACCTCCATAAGCTCATACCAATTAGTCACAGGCAACTGACTTATAATGATGGTTGCCCTGCGTGCATGCCTGTCTTCGATTATCTCCATCAGATCCAGCATTTGCTGTCCGTCTAGTTTCTTGATAGCAAAATCGTCCAATATCAGTAGGTCTGTTTGCGCCATTCTGTCGAAGAATCGTGGCAGAGTGGCTTCCATCCTGGCGAGAGTGATCTGCTCGAAGAGCTTCTGTATTCCATAATACCTGACTTTAAATCCTGACAGGCAGGCTTGATATCCCAGCGCAGTGGCTAACCAGCTTTTACCTGTTCCGGCCGCTCCCGTAACTATCACAGGGATGCCTTGTCGGATATATTCTCCCCCGGCAAGTTTGAGTATAAGTGTCTTGTCGAAGCCACGTGAGGCATCGAAGACTAACTCTTCTATGGAGGACTGATAACGGAAGTGTGCCTCTTTGATTAAACGGGCGTTACGGTTCTGTTTCCGCCCGTCATACTCTGCCTGTAAAAGCAATTGTAGCCCGTCGCTCAACGACAGATCCGCCACTCTGCGGGTTTCCTGTAAAGATGTCCAGCAGTTTGCCATTGAGGGCATCCGTAGACTTTTGAGTTGATTTGCAATTTCGTCCATTTCAGTTATTCTTTTAGTTAAACATGGGTGATTATTTAAATTCATTCTTACCTCTTATATTCCGATGTTCTTTGGGAGGCGACAGATAATCAGGACTATTGACAGTTACTTCGTCCAGCCCTTTGCATTTGCTCTTTATCAAATTGTTGATAAACGGATAGTTGTAACGTTGGTACTTCATTGCTGCTTCACAAGCTCTCCTGAACAGAATCGGGTCGGTAGCCCGGGCAAGATGCAGCAGGCCGTCGCAGCTCTTGTAATAAACCTCCTCTGGCTGTGTGGCTGTGAGGAACATATAACGTACCACTTCTCCGAACTCCACCATTATGGAGGATGCCCTGTTGATGTAATGTTCTTTGGAACGTTCCCTGTATGCTCTGGAATGAGATGCCAGATGCTCATTTACCACCGTGTATTTGCCTTGGGCATAAGCTCTGGCATGCGTGGCTATGCATTCTTCCTTGTTGAAGACTCTCACAAGTGTGCGGGTATAGATCACTTTTACATTCTGATGGATGTACTGGTAGGGTACCGAGTAGTGATGCTTGTCACGCCCCAGATAAATGCAACTGTTTAATCCCACCTTCAGGTTGGTATAACTCTTTATCTCGAACTCCTTTGCAGGAAGTGGTTTCAAAGCAGGCTTCTCTATGGCCAGGAAGTGTTCCTCACGGGAGTATGGATGCTGCTGCATGCGCTTGCGATTGTGGGCCTTCATCTTCTCTGCAATGGCAGCATTGAGTTCTTCCAGCGAGTAGAAGGTTTCGTTGCGCAGCTCAGCATATACACGTTGATAGATCAGCTTGACCTGATTCTCTACGGTGCATTTATCTTTCGGTTTACGGGGACGCGCAGGCAGAATCACACATCCGTAATGGTTGGCCATATCTTCCAACACCTTGTTTATCTCAGGCTCATACGGGTCGGATTTGATCACGGCGGCTTTCAGGTTATCGGGAACCAGTATCTTGGGTACACCGCCTATTTCCAGCAAGAAGCGTGTGATGGCATAGATGAAGTCTTCGCTTCTCTGTGAGGGAACGGCAAGAGCAAATCCATAGTCCGTACAAGGAAGGCTACCCACAAAGGTTTGTGGATATATGATCTCACCGGTTTCACGATCAATATACTTTAACCGGTCGCCAGCAAAATCAAGATAACATTTCTCCCCCGGATTATAGAGATCTTTCAGAATGGTGGAAGGGCGATTCTTGGCTTTGGTATTCTGCTGGTAATGATAGCGGAACTGGGTCAACTGATATCCCTCGGGGTTCTCCCAGATATATTCTTCCCAAAGTTTTATCAGAGTGACATGCTTGTGTCCCATCTGCTCTTCAAAATAGGAAAGCTTAAGTTTGAACGTTTCAAAACGCTCATCAACGTAGGCGGGGTTTCCTCCTGTCATACGAAACTCAAGCACCGGATCGTCAAGTTCCAGAAGCTCGGCAAGCTTCATGTTATCTTCACCCGCCTTACGGACGTACTTGTTGACCGTTTCCTTGTTCAAACCCAGATTGGCTGCAATTTTACGGTTGGACACGCCATCCAAGTGCTGGCGCAATACTTGTTTTATCTTACTCATTTCTTTAGTTTTACCTGCCATAGCTGAATCGTTTGTAAAAAGCTTGCAAAGTAAAGGAATGAACGGCAATGCTCCGACTTTTTGGAAAACTCGTCCGAGTGAACGGCAATGCTCCGTTTTAGATTGATTTCCAATGAAGTGGAAGACAAAAGTGAACGGCAATGCTCCGATTTTCGAGCCATTTTCCGGGAGGAGAGAATGGCTGGGTGGGAATGCTCCGTTTTTTTGCCTCTTTTTGCTCGTTTCTTCCAGAAATGAACGGGAATGCTCCGATTCTCAGGCCGGTTTTAGGCGATTTTTAGACACCTGGGAAATCGATTTTCTGGGTGGGGATGCTCCGATTTATCCA